>DATAZC010000075.1:0-53901 GCA_036272255.1 Acidobacteriaceae bacterium
GACGACGTTGAATTGCACGGCCTGACCTTCCTGCAGACTCTTGAAGCCATTCGCTGAAATGGCAGAGTAGTGCACGAAGACATCCTCGCCGTTCTGGCGCGAGATAAAGCCGTAGCCCTTCGCGTCGTTAAACCACTTCACTGTTCCTTGTTCCATTGTGTTGCTGTGTCCTGAATTGAATTGCGCTGGAGTGAATCGGAGCGAACTGGCAGACCTGCTTTTCCTGCTTTGTTGGGCGAGGCGAAAGACTGCACTTGCCCGGTTCGGTTCTAACGCTGCCCTAGTGTAGCAGATCGCCCATTTTTCCACCGTTCCCGATTGCCCCTGAAATGAGCGGGCCGAACCCCCTTTACGGCAGCGCCGTCCCCGCGGGCATGGTGGCTGTAACGGGCGTCCCGACAGGGATTCGCGCATCCTGAGCGGCCGGATCGAAGGCACCTTCGAGCGCCGCGACCCGATGCAGAGGTAGCGTCTGGTCCCCGACCCTCAGTGAGTCAACTTCGAACGCGACGTGGCCAGGATCCTCGCCCGGGTGGACGGGCACAACGCGCACGACCGATCCCGCCGCCAGCGTGCCTTTTGGGATCGCCACAGTGTCGCCGGCCATGACATCCTGCGTGACCTGGAGCGACACAGGGTCGCCCGCCTTTGCCGTGGTCGAACTGAGAGGCTCAAGGAACCTGAGCGGAATCGTCGTGTCACTGGCGACCACACGGCTGCCATTCGGTCCGATGCGAAGGGGAATGGACGCCGGGGTTGCTGGAACCGGTGTGCGGAAAATGTAAGTCGACCAGCTCACGATGCTCCGAGCGAAATTCGGCGCGATCGCGACTGCCTCAAGGGTGGTTGTCGAAGCGATGGTGATGGGCCCCGTGTACTGGGCGGACGCGCGGGTGGGTGTCCAGCCGTCCGTTGTGAAGTAGAGGATGGCGCCTTTCGTGTGATCGCTGAGCCGAACCGTGACCGTGCCGGAGTAGAGCCCCGAACTTTTCGAGAGTTGTGGCGCGGCCGTACGCAGGGTTCCCGCGAGCCTGAGGTATGCCGGCCGGTGGCTCGGCCACTGCGCCCATGTGCTACCCGCCTGCAGGCTGTTCGTCATTTGCTGTGTTGCCAGCTGATTCGCCAGCTGCATGTCCTGGATCGCCTGCTGGTTTGCCTGCTGCGCGGCCTGCATCGCCATCTGGTTGGCCTGCATGGCGGCATCCAATCCAGGATCCTGTGCGCGAGCCGCGCTTCCAACGAAAAGAACCAACGCAGAAAGAACAACAAAGGTTCGCATCCAGCTGCGGGAGCTTCTCATCCTGCACCCTCCCAACTCCGCATAGACGAGCCGCCCAGCGAAAAGACCCGATGCGGCGGGTCCCTTCGTGCCGGCTCGCTAATTCGGTATCTGCGCGGCGAGCATGGCCTGCTGCGCGGCGATTTGCGCCTGCTGGCTGGCCATCTCGGCCTGCTCCATGGCCTGTTCCGAGTCGATCTGGCTTTGTTCCATCTGCGCCTGCATACTGGCGATCACGTCGCCCGGGTCCGCCGTCGCCTGGTCCATCATCAACTGCGCCTGCTCGGCGGCGATGTCTGCATCCGTCATGCTCTGCTGCGCATTCATCTGCGCCTGCTCGGCTGCGATTTGCGCCTGCGCGGCTGCATCGGCGCCTGGATCCTGCGCGTAAGCGGCTCCACTGGCCAGCAGCATTGCCAGTACCACCACTGCAGCTTTCATCCTGGGTTCCATCGCGTGCTCTCTCTACTCAACCTTCGTCCGTCTACTGGATCAAACCAGCCAGCTCGGCAAAAGTCTCTGTTTTCTTCGAGCCTCCGCGGCAAAGCGGGTATTCTGATTTCTTCCATGCCGCAGGACGTGATGCGCGATACCGAACTGCTCGCCGAAGCTCTTGACCGCCTCGATCGGGAATTTGCCACTTTGCCGCGCTTCGCCGCGGAAATTCCGGGCGAGCGGCACATGGCCTCCGTGCTGGCTGAAGCCGCACTGCGTCTTGGGGACAATTACCCCTACTTCCATCCCCTGTATGCCGGCCAGATGCTGAAGCCGCCGCATCCCATCGCGCGCGCCGCCTACGCCATGGCGATGAAGGTCAACCCCAACAACCATGCGATGGACGGGGGTCGCGCCAGCTCCAGAATGGAGATGGAAGCTGTCCGCGAGATCGCCGCCATGTTCGGCTGGACAGAGTTTCTAGGCCACCTCACCAGCGGCGGCACCTTTGCCAACCTTGAGGCCCTTTGGATCGCCGGCCAAATGGCGCCCGGCAAAAAGATCGTCGCCTCGGAGCAGGCGCACTACACCCACAGCCGCATCAGCTCCGTTCTTAAGCTCCCCTTCGCCGCCGTGCCTGCCGACGACTTTGGCCGCATGGACCTCGCCGCACTCGAATCTGCCCTCGCTGCCGGCGACATTGGGACCGTGGTCGCGACCCTCGGTACCACCGCGGTGGGCGCCGTCGATCCGCTGGACCAGATTCTCGCCCTTCGCGCAAAGTACCCCTTCCGCCTGCACGTCGATGCAGCCTACGGCGGCTATTTCCGCCTCGCCTCAACCCTCGACCCCGAAGCCCGGCGGGCTTTCTCACGGATCGGCGAGGCCGACTCCATCGTCATCGATCCGCACAAGCATGGTCTGCAACCCTACGGCTGCGGTTGCATTCTGTTCCGTGATCCCGCGATGGGCCGCTGGTACAAGCACGATTCTCCGTACACCTACTTCACGTCGAGCGAACTCCACCTCGGGGAGATCAGCCTCGAATGCTCGCGGGCGGGTGCTTCCGCTGTGGCGCTGTGGTCGACCCAGCGTCTGCTGCAGCTGGTTCGCGGCGGCGAATTTGCCCAGGGGCTGGAGAAGGGCAGGGAAGCCGCGCTTCGTCTCCACGCCGGAATTGCCTCAGACGCGCGCTTTGTCGCCGGGCCGGCACCGGAACTGGACATCGTGGTCTGGGCGGTGCGCGCGGGCAGCCTTGTGGAATCTTCTCAGCTGGCGCAACAGGTCTTCGACCGCGCGGCGGAACAGGGGCTTCACCTGGCCCTCGCGCATCTGCCGGCACGATTCTTTGCCGGTGCCCCGTGGTCCAACGCCACAGAGGCCACCGTTACCTGCCTTCGTTCGGTACTGATGAAACCCGAGCACCTCGCATGGGTGGACGAAATCGCCCGGCGCCTGCGCGAGGCGTTTTGCGTTTAAACTGCCAATGCTTGCAATCCTTCCCGTAGAATCCGAGCTTTGGCGGATGCGCGTTCGCGGCGTGCATCTATTGTTAGCGTAGTTCATTATCTTTTCCCTTTGTTCCAGGAAGGGCCCTGCATGCTCGATGTAAACGGTATTACAAGAAAACACGCGGAACGTTTCGGTTCTGAACCCGCCGTGTTCCTGGCCCCGGGCCGCGTCAACATCATCGGCGAACACACGGACTATGCCGGGGGATTCGTGATGCCGGCCGCCATCGATTTCGGAACGCTGGCTGCCATTTCCCCGCGCAGCGACGGACGCGTGGTCATCTGGTCTGAGAATTTTGAGCAGCAGGTCAGCCATCAGATTGACGGCCTTCCGAAGAACGGAGGCGGACACTGGTCCGGCTATCCGCTCGGCGTCGTGAAGGTTTTACGGGACGCCGGCTACGCTGTGCCGGCCTTCAGTCTCACGGTGTACGGGGATGTGCCTCTGGGCGCCGGGTTGAGTTCGTCGGCCTCGATCGAGGTCGCGACGGCTTTTGCGGCGCTCAACCTGGTGGGCGCCGATCCCGCCCGCGAGGAGATAGCCAAACTCTGCCAGCGTGCAGAAAACGTATACGTGGGCGCTTCCTGCGGCATCATGGATCAGTTCATTGCCTGCCGCGGAGCTGAAAACCATGCCCTGCTGCTGGACTGCCGCTCCCTGGAATACCGGCTGGCCCCGATTCCTTTCAACGTGAGCATTGTTATCGCCAACACCATGGTGAAGCACGCCATTGCGGGTGGCGAGTACGGTATCCGCCGTGGCGAAGTCGAGGAAGGAACGGCGATCCTCCGCGGCCATCGCCCGGAAATTCAGCTGCTGCGGGACGCCACCACGAAGGATCTGGAGCTGTGGGGGGCCGAGATGCCGGACAATGTGCTGCGCCGCTGCCGGCACGTCATCACGGAAAATCTGCGCACCGTGGCAGCGGCCGATGCTCTGGCGGCGGGCAATATGAGGAGGCTGGGCGATTTGATGGCTGCGGCGCACGCCAGCTATCGCGACGACTTTGAAGCCAGCTGTGACGAAGTGGATGCAATGGTGGAAGCGGCCCACAGGCTGCCGGGGCTCATCGGCGCGCGTCTTACCGGAGGCGGCTTCGGCGGCTGCACTGTGAATCTTGTCCACGCCGAAGCGGCCAGGGATTTTGCGGCGCGCCTTCACGATGAGTACCGTTCTGCCACCGGGATCGATGCGGAGATCTACCGCTGTCATGCGTCCGCGGCGGCGCACGCGGTTGGAAAGGAGAATCCGTCATGACATTGCGTGAGTTTTATCTGGAGCGACGCCGCGCTGAGGGTCCTGCCTTCGTGAAAGTCCTGAGGGCTCTACCAGCGGATCAGATGGACTACAAGCCGCATCACCGCTCGCCTTCGGCCGAGCAGATTGCGTGGACGATGACCTCGGAGCTTCGGTCCTGTATCGAAGTGGCCAGGAACCATCAAACGGAGTGGCGGTCCGATCCGGCGCCGCCGATGGCGGAAATGATTGCGCTTTTCGAACAGCGATCGAACGAGCTGACGCAGCTTGTGGAAGCGATGGATGAGGAGGCCTGGAATCGGACGGCGCAATTCTATGTCAACGGCAAGATGGTCTCTGAGCAGCCGGCCAGCACATTTCTGTGGTTCATTCATTTCGACGCGATTCACCACCGCGCGCAACTCACAACCTACCTGCGCCCCATGGGGGGCAAAGTACCTTCAATTTATGGGCCTTCAGCCGATGAGCGTCCCTCGTGACGAAAGGTGGCTGGCGATGGTGCAAAAGTATTCCACAGAAGGGTGATACCGGCAGCTGTGACGCCAATGTAACAATCACAAGGGGCCGGATGCGGGCTTCATGCCCGGCGCAGAGATTGTTATCCTGAAGGGCGGGCGCTCGCACAAGGCCGGAGAAATCGTTTTATCGATGCGATTTATTAATCGTTCTCAGTACTTTTCCCCCGAAGAGCCAGGCGAAGGCGGCATTGTCGCCTACTTCTCCATGGAAATCGCTGTACTTCCCGAATTTCCTACGTACAGTGGGGGTCTCGGCGTCCTCGCCGGCGACACGCTTCGCGCGGCAGCGGATATGGGGCTGCCTCTTGCGGCGGTTACGCTCGCTCATCGCAAGGGCTACTTCCGTCAGCACCTCGATCCGAGCACCGGTCTCCAGACCGAGGAGCCGCAGCCATGGAGCCCTGAAAGCATTCTGGCGGCGGAAGAACCCGTTGTGACGGTCACCCTGGAAGGGCGGCCGGTCGCGGTGCGCGCCTGGCGTTACGATCTGGAAGGCGTCACCGGGCACCACATCCCGATTTATTTCCTCGACACCGATCTGGAGCAGAACGACCCTAAGGATCGCAATATTACGGATCAGCTCTATGGGGGCGACGCGGATTACCGTCTGCGCCAGGAGGCGATCCTGGGCATTGGGGGCGCCCGTCTTCTGCGAGCGCTGGAATACCAGCCCGCCGTGTATCACATGAACGAAGGGCACGCAGCGCTGCTGACGATTCCCGTTCTGGAACAGGAACTCCACGGCGCCGGCCTGCAAACGGCGACCGAACGCAACATCGAGGCGGTTCGCCGCCGCTGCGTTTTCACGACTCACACGCCCGTGCCGGCCGGCCACGACCGGTTCTCAGGCGAGCAGGCCTATCGCATCCTTGGAGCGGAGCGCGCAGGCATGCTGGAGCGCTTCGGCTGTTTCCACGACGGCCTGCTGAACCTTACCTATGTCGCCCTGCGCTTCTCGCGATTCGTCAACGGCGTCGCCATGCAGCATGGCAAGGTTTCGCGTGAGATGTTCCCCGAATACACCATCGACGCGATCACCAACGGCGTGCATGCCGGCACATGGACCGCGCCTTCCGTTCAGGCACTCTTCGATAAGCATCTGCCCCGCTGGCGTCAGGACAACGTCACCCTGCGCTACGCCATCGACATTCCGGAAAACGAAATTGTCGAAGCGCATGCCGCTTCGAAACACGAGCTCATGCAGACCGTGAAGGCCGTCTCCGGCATCGAGATGCAGCCCGACCTTTTCACTCTGGGTTTTGCGCGCCGCGCCGCCACCTACAAGCGCGCCGACCTGCTGTTTACCGATCCCGAACGGCTGGTGAAAACCGCGGAGCAGTTTGGCGGAATGCAGATTATCTACGCCGGCAAAGCCCATCCCGCCGACGAACCGGGCAAGGCCAAGATTCGCCGTGTCATCGAGCTGGCCCGCGATCTGCGTGAAACCCCGCTGAAGATCGTTTACCTGGAAAATTACGAGTGGAAACTGGGCGCCCTGCTCACCGGCGGCGTCGACCTGTGGCTCAATACGCCGCGCCGTCCTTACGAGGCTTCAGGAACCAGCGGCATGAAGGCCGCTCTCAACGGCGTCCCCAGCCTCAGCATTCTGGATGGCTGGTGGATTGAAGGCTGGATTGAGGGCGTCACCGGTTGGGCCATCGACGATAACGACGAGGAGGCGGGGGAGGCGCGCTCTCTCTACGAGCACCTCGAAAAGCTCATCCTCCCGCTCTACTACAAGGACACGGGACAGTGGCATCGCATCATGCGTTCCGCCATCGCGCTCAATGGCTCGTTCTTCAATACGCAGCGGATGCTGGAGCAGTACATCCTCAACGCCTATTTCCCTGAGCGGCTGGTCGATAAGGCTTCGGAATCGCCCCAGCCCGATCTGGCCAATTCGGTCTCTCACTAAGCGTTCGCAAAGGCTTCGTGAAGCTTCGAGGATTGACGCGAACCCCTGTATCGACGGTGATTCCAGGGCCCTGAATGCTGGTGTTGCCGATGCTATACTTGCCCTGAATTCCTTCGATCTCGTCCGCAATGATGTGGCGAGCCGCAAACAACCTGGTTACGGCTCCGGTCACTCGGTTTTTGTGTTCAGGAAACCATGGGAGAGATTTCCTTGAGTCAGTCGTCTGTCGGGCAGGTGACGCCGTCTGCGTCGCGGCGCCCGCTCTGTGTCGACCTCGACGGGACTCTCGTGAAGAGCGACACGCTGATGGACTCGCTGCTGGTGCTGGTGCGCAGCCGTCCGCTGGATGCGCTGCTGGTTCCTTTCTGGCTCCTGCGCGGTAAAGCTGCGGTCAAGGCCGAGGTTGGTGCGCGCGTTTCTCTCGACGTTCGCCATCTGCCCTACAACCGATCCGTCATCGAGTATCTGGAAACCGAGCGCGGCGAAGGACGCAGACTTTATCTGGCTACCGGCGCCGACCAGGAACTTGCATCGCGCATTGCCGATCATCTGGGCCTGTTTGACGGTGTACTGGCCAGCGACGGAAAAACCAATCTCACCGCCGGCAATAAGCTCGAAGGCCTGCGCCAGGCTTTCGGCGACGAGGGCTACGACTACATCGGCAACGCCAACCCCGATGTGCCCCTTCTGGAGCATGCCGGGACGGCCATGATTGCCAATCCTGCTCCTGCTCTGCGCGCTCGCCTGCGGTCGCGGGGCGTCACCGTCGAGCGGGAGTTCGATGACAGAGCGCCGCAGCTGAAGGCCATCCTCAAAGCCGTTCGCCTTCATCAGTGGGCCAAGAACATCCTCATCTTCGTGCCCATGCTGCTGGCGCATGTGCTGCGCAGCGGAGCCTTTGCCGACGCCGCCATCGCTTTTGTCAGCTTCAGCCTCTGCGCTTCTTCCACCTATATTGCCAACGATCTGCTGGACATCGAATCGGACCGCCGCCATCCGCGCAAACGCGCGCGCCCTTTCGCAGCCGGCGACCTTTCCGTGGCCAGCGGAGTGTTCACCAGCGCCGTGCTCCTTGGCGGCTCGATCGCCATAGCCGCCGCGCTGCTGCCTCTCGGATTTCTGCTGTGGCTCTTCCTCTACCTCGTTGCCACGCTTTCGTATTCGCTGTACTTCAAGCGCGTCGTTCTCGTGGATGTGATTCTGCTTGCCGGCCTCTACACGGTCCGTCTGCTGGCCGGTTCCGCGGCGACCAAAGTTGCCATCTCCCCGTGGCTGGCGGCCTTCTCCATCTTCCTGTTTCTCTCGCTTGCGATGGTCAAGCGCTTCAGCGAACTGCAGAATACCCGCGCGCGGGGCCAGGCCATTGCCAACGGCCGCGGCTATTTACTGAGTGACATTGAACAGCTGCGCAGTTTCGGAACCTGCAGCGCGTACACCGCGGTCGGTGTTTTCCTGTTCTACATTCGCGAGGCCGGGGAATTGGGCGGACTTTATCAGCATCCAAACTGGCTTTGGCTCATCGCGCCGCTGCTGATTTTCTGGTTGAGCCGTGTCTGGCTGCTCGCTTCGCGCGGGCAGCTTGACGAAGATCCCGTAATTTTTGCCGTAACCGATCGCGTCAGCCTAGCCACGGGAGCGGCTGTCGCGATCATTGCAGCCCTTGCCGCCCTGTAGCGCAGAGAGAGTGATGATTCATGGGTAACTCCAGCAGCAACGCAGCACAAGCGCCGAGTTTCGAGTCGTGGGGCCGCTATCCTCAACTGCAGGCCGAGGTCGTCCCACTCCACTGGGCTGGGGATTTTCCGTTGCCGCACGCGCCGGCCACCAAGCAGCTGGCGGTCGGACTAGGCCGGAGCTACGGCGACGTTTGCCTGCTCGAAAACGGCACTCTGCTGCAAACGGCCGGCATGGACCGGCTGCTGCATTTCGATCCGGCCACCGGCATGCTCCGCTGTGAAGCCGGCGTCACGCTCCAGCAGATTCTCGACTTCGGCGTTCCCCGCGGGTACTTCCTGCCGGTCACGCCGGGAACGAAATATGTAACTGTGGGCGGATCCATTGCCAACGACATTCACGGCAAGAATCATCACGTCGCCGGGACGTTCGGCCGCCACGTGGTCCGTTTCGAGCTGGTTCGCTCCGACGGCGCCCGCTTCGTTTGCAGCCCCATTGAAAACCCGGAGTGGTTTGCAGCGACCATCGGCGGCATGGGCCTCACCGGCCTGATCAGCTGGGCCGAAATTCACCTCCGGCCCATCGTTTCGCGCAAAATCGATTATCGCGGAGACAAGTTTCACGGTCTGGACGAGTTTTTCGCGCTGTCGCAATCCGCCAACAGCGAGTACAGCGTTGCCTGGATCGACTGCGTCTCCACCGGCCGCAACTTCGCGCGCGGCATCTTCATGCAGGGCGATCACTCAGAAACTCCCGGCCCGCTGACCAGGAGCAAAGAACCAAAGCTGACTTTCCCATTCAACCTGCCGGAAATCGCGCTGAATCGCTTCTCGATGGCCACCTTCAACGCGCTCTATTTTCACAAGCAGCTGGGCAAACAGAAGATCGGCCCCGTCGATTACGAGCCCTTCTTCTACCCGCTCGACGCGGTGCTCCACTGGAACCGCATGTACGGCAAGCAGGGCCTGCTCCAGTTCCAGAATGTGTTGCCGCATGAGAGCGGACGCGAAGGCATGATTGAGATTCTCAAGGCCATCACCAAATCCGGCCTCGCCTCCTTCCTCGCGGTCATCAAGTTTTTCGGCGACGTCCCTTCTGTTGGCATGATGTCCTTTCCCAAGCCGGGACCCATGCTGGCGCTCGATTTTCCCATCCGCCGCGAGGTCAGCTTCGATCTGGTGGACCGGCTCGCCCGCATCACTCTGGAGCACGGCGGCCGCATGTACTCGGCCAAGGATGCACGCATGACTCCGGAACAATTCCAGGCTTTCTATCCGCAGTGGCAGGAATTTGCGCGCTACGTCGATCCCGGTTTCGACTCCGCGTTCTGGCAGCGGGTCACCGGGCGGAGGCCGCTCGTTGGCTGATCGGCTTCCTGCGGCTTCAAAACGGGTGCTGGCACTCGGCGCCACTTCCGCCATTGCTCAGGCCACACTCCGACTGCTGGCAGAACAACAGGCATCCTTCTTCATTGTCGGCCGCAATGAACAGAAGCTCGCCGCCGTACGTGACGATCTGCTTACGCGGGGCGCTTCCGCCGTCAGCACATTCGCCGCTGACCTCGACGACACCGATGCTCACCCCGCCATGCTCTCCCACGCCGTCACTGCGATGGGAGGAATCGACGTTGCCTTGCTGGCGCACGGCGTTCTCGGCGACCAGCCCGAGGCGGAAAAGAACTACGCTGTGGCAGCGGCTATTCTGCAGACGAACTTTCTTTCCGCGGTT
Organism: Acidobacteriaceae bacterium; assembly: GCA_036272255.1. Lineage (GTDB taxonomy): Bacteria > Acidobacteriota > Terriglobia > Terriglobales > Acidobacteriaceae > Palsa-343. Next base: position 10,319 of record DATAZC010000075.1, read on the forward strand.
TCGCTTGTCACGTGGCTTGCGAATTACTTCGAGGCCGAGCATCGCGGCACCATCGCGGTTGTCTCTTCGGTCGCCGGGGATCGAGGCCGCAAGAGCAATTACGTTTACGGCGCTTCCAAAGGCGGCCTCAACATCTTCCTCGACGGCGTACGGAACCGGATCGACCGCGCGGGAGTCCAGGTGCTCACCATCAAGCCCGGCTTCGTCGCCACTCCGATGACGGCGCACCTGAAAAAGAACGCTCTGTTTGCCGAGCCCGCGCAGGTCGCGAAGTACATTCTGCGGGCGATTGAAAAGCGCAAAGATGTGGTCTATGCGCCGCCCTTCTGGGGCCTCATCATGCTGCTCGTCCGCAGCATTCCGCGCCGCATTTTCAAAAAGATGAATCTGTAGCTATCCCCAGCATTTTTGCGGGAAATCTGCATCGGGTACTCATCCGCCAACATCTATAAAACAAACGAATGGCGTTCGTCGTGAGGTCTTTTTCGGCACTCCATTCGTCTCCCAAGACGTAGAGCAGTTTTCACGTTTCAAATTTCTTCCCACCAGGCAAAGGATGGATACTGTAAACAGCGGGATTTGTGTCCCCGCGCCGCTACAACTGGCTCATTTCTGGAATCCCGCACCCCGGCCTCGAACACTCTGGGAAGCCGCAGGAGAAACTGAAGCGATATGTGGATAGTCCGCCTCGCGCTGCGACGGCCCTATACGTTTGCTGTGGTTGCGCTCCTGCTGATGATCCTGGGGCCGCTGGCTGTCATGAATATGCCGGTGGACATCTTCCCCAACATCAATATCCCGGTGGTCTCCATCATCTGGCAATACCAGGGATTTTCGCCCGAGCAGATGGCGGATCGCATCGTTACCCTCAGTGAGCGATCTCTCACTACAACGGTGAACGACATCGAGCACATCGAATCGATGTCGGTGAACAGCCGCTCCGTCATCAAGATTTATTTCCAGCCCGGGGTCAACATCGGTAACGCGGTCGCGCAGGTTACCGCGATCGCACAGACTCAGATTCGCCAGTTGCCGGCCGGGACCACGCCACCGCTGATCATCCAGTACAACGCCTCCAGCGTTCCTATCATCCAGCTGGGACTTTCCGGTGAAGGCCTCTCGGAAATGCAGCTGAACGACATCGGGCTCAACTTCATCCGCACGCAGCTGGTCACCGTGCCGGGCGCCGGCATTCCCTATCCCTACGGCGGCAAGCAGCGCCAGGTGCAGGTCGATCTCAACCTTCCCGCTCTGCAGTCCAAAGGTCTCTCGCCCGCCGATGTGGTCAACGCCATCGGTGCGCAAAATCTCATCCTGCCCTCCGGCAGCATCAAGATCGGCCAGTTTGAATATCAGCTCGAGACCAACAGCGCTCCCACCACGATTCAGGAGCTGAATAATCTGCCCATTCACCAGGTGAATGGGGCCATGGTCTACGTCCGCGATGTGGCCCACGTCCGTAACGGCTTTCCACCGCAGACCAACATCGTCCGCGTCGATGGCCAGCGCGCGTCGCTGCTGTCGATCATCAAGACCGGCAACGCCTCCACGCTCAACATCGTGAAGGGCATTCTGGCCAAGACCGACGAGCTCAAGTCCCAGCTTCCTCCCCAACTCAGGATCACCGCCCTCGCCGATCAGTCCATCTTTGTTCGCGATTCCATCGATGGCGTCGTCCATGAAGCCATCATCGCGGCCTGCCTCACGGCGGTCATGATCCTCATCTTTCTCGGCAGCTGGCGCAGCACTCTCATCATTGCCGTTTCCATCCCGCTCTCCATCCTCACCTCGCTGCTGGTGCTGAGCGCTCTGGGCGAGTCCATCAACATCATGACCCTCGGAGGCCTGGCGCTCGCGGTGGGCATTCTCGTTGACGACGCCACCGTAGAAATCGAAAACATCAATCGCAACCTCGAACAAGGCAAGGCCATCGAGCAGGCCATCCTCGATGGTGCTGCGCAGATCGCGGTTCCCGCCCTGGTCGCCACCATCTCGATCTGCATCGTCTTCGTCCCCATGTTCTTTCTCAGCGGGGTGGCGAAATATCTCTTCGTGCCGCTGGCTGAGGCCGTCGTCTTTGCCATGTTCGCCTCGTACCTGCTCTCGCGTACGGTCGTGCCCTCCATGGCAAAGTATCTTCTTCGCGAGCACGACCCACTGGAGGGCGAACAAAAGCTGCGGAGCCGCAATCCATTCATCCGGTTTCAGCTGGCCTTCGAAAGCCGCTTCGAGAAAATTCGCCGGGGCTACCGCCGCATGCTCGAGCTCTGCGTGGCCAACGCGACCGTCTTCATCATTCTCTTTCTCGTTCTCAGCATGGGCTCAGCCGCACTCCTCTATCCGTTCCTGGGCGAAGATTTCTTTCCCAGCGTCGACAGCGGCCAGTTCAAGCTGCACGTCCGGGCGCGCACCGGAACCCGCATCGAAGATATGGCGGCGCTCTGCGACCGCATCGACAACACGATTCGCGAAGTCATACCGAAGGATCAGCTCGTCACCATCATCGACAACATCGGCCTGCCCTACTCCGGCATCAATACTTCTTATTCCAACTCCGCTCCCGTGGGTACCGCCGATGCCGACATCCAGGTCTCGCTTACCGATCATCACCGTCCTACGGAGGAATACGTCGCCAGTCTTCGCGCTGAACTGCCTCGGCGGTTTCCGGGAACGGAGTTCTACACTCTGCCGGTGGACATGGTCACGCAGATTCTGAACTTCGGTCTTCCCTCGCCCATCGATATCCAGGTTGTCGGCCCTAATCAGGTTGGGAACCGCGCCTTTGCCGAGCATCTGCTCAACCTCCTCAAGTATGTCCCCGGCGCCGCGGACATGCGGATCCAGCAGCCGTTCGACAATCCCAACCTCACCGTGAACGTCAACCGCTCCATGGCGCAGAGCACGGGCCTCGAGCAGCGCGATGTGATGCAAAGCCTGCTGATCGCGACCAGCGGCAGCTTCCAGACTTCCCCCACCTACTATCTCGATCCGTCCAACGGCGTCGAGTACAGCATTGCTGCCCAGTCGCCGCAGTATGTGCTCGATTCGATGCAGGACCTGCGCAACATTCCGTTGACGCCAGGAAGCGGAGCTTCTGTCGGCGACGCGGGGCAGCTTCCAGCCGGCAGCGGTTCTCTCGGCGCCGGCATGCCCCCTTCGACCGGACCCGTTGGCGGCCAGCCCATCCGGATCCTTGGCAACGTTGCTTCCGTTGTGCCCGGCACCGAGCCAGGCATGGTGACCCATTACAACATCTCTCCGGTGATCGATATCTTCGGCAACGTCGTCGGCACCGATCTTGCCAGCGTCAGCAAAGGTATCCAGCGAATCGTCGATGGAGAGAAGGGACATCTTCCCCGCGGCTCTCACATCGTTGTGCAAGGCCAGGTGCAGACCATGCGCACTTCCTTTGAAGGATTGCTGGGCGGCCTCGTCTTCTCCATCCTGCTGGTCTACCTGCTTATCGTCGTCAACTTCCAGTCGTGGCTCGATCCGTTCATCATTGTGTGTGCGCTTCCCGCGGCCATCTCCGGCATTGTCTGGTTCCTCTTCCTCACCCACACGCGGCTCAGCGTTCCCGCTCTCACCGGGGCCATTATGTGTATGGGCGTGGCCACATCGAATTCAATTCTCGTGATCAGCTTTGCCCGCGAGCAGCTGGAGGAGACGGTGGGCGACGCTTCGCTTTCCGCGCTCAATGCCGGCTTCGTACGTTTCCGTCCCGTGCTCATGACGGCACTCGCCATGATCCTCGGCATGATCCCCATGTCCCTTGGCCTCGGCTCCGGCGGCGAGCAGAACGCGCCTCTGGGCCGCGCCGTCATTGGCGGCCTGCTCTTCGCCACCGTATCGACCCTGTTTTTTGTTCCCACCATCTTCAGCGTGCTGCACGGACGTCTTGAGCGCCGCCGTAAAGAGCGCGAGACCCGTCAGCATGCCCACAAGCACCAGCTCGTGACCGGGAGTTAACCATGACCGAACCCAATAAGTCCCAGTCCAGTCCGCAGACGAATCACGAAACGCACGGCTACAAAGACGACCGTCCGCCCCTCTCCGGCCGCAAAGCCATCGTCGTCCTGATTGGCGTCGTCATCGTCGCCGGTATCCTGGCCGCCATTGGCATCATCCCCCGTCTGCGTGCGGAAAAAACGCTGCGAACGCGCACCGGCGATCTGGCGCTCGCCAATGTTCTGGTGGACAAACCGAAGGCTGGCGAGCCCAGCCAGGAAATCGTGCTGCCCGGCAACATGTTCGCCTACGTGGATTCACCCATCTATGCCCGCACCGATGGCTATCTGGAGAAGTGGTACTTCGACATTGGCGCGCGTGTAAAGAAAGGCCAGCTTCTCGCCACCATCGCCAGTCCTGAGGTCGACCAGCAGCTGGCTCAGGCGAAAGCCGACCTGGCCACCGCGGAATCGAACGCAGGCTACGCGAAGCAGCAGGCCAGCCGCTACACCGATCTTCTTGCGAACAACGCTGTGGCGAAGCAGGACACGGAAAACTTCGTCACCCAGGCTGCCTCCTCGTCCACTCAGGTCAAATCCGCACAGGCGAACGTCGATCGGCTTGCGCAGCTCACGGGATTCGAAAAGGTCTACGCGCCCTTCGATGGCATTGTTACTGCGCGCGACGTGGACGTCGGCACCCTGATCAATGCCGGCGCCGGCGGAACCGGCGGTCACGAGATGTTCCACATGGACGACGAGCACATCATGCGTGTCTACGTGAACGTCCCCCAGGTTGACGCACCTTCCTGCAATCCGGGCACGCCCGCCGACCTCACGCTCGATGAATATCCGGGGCGCCGCTTCCACGGCAAAGTCGTGCGCACCGCGCGCGCCATCGATCCCGCCTCGCGGACGCTGCTCGTGGAAGTGGACGTGCCCAACGGCGACGGTTCACTGGTACCTGGCGCTTACACCGAAGTACACTTCGACGTGAAGGTGTTCCGTCAGACCCTGATTCTGCCGGTATCGACACTGCTCTTCCGGCAGGAGGGGCTGCGGGTTGTCACCGTGATCCACGATGACAAAAACGGAGACGTCGCCAAGCTGGTGCCCGTCAAGATTGGCCAGGACGACGGCCGCGTGGTCCAGATCATCTCGGGCCTGCAGGCGAACGATGAAGTGGTCCAGAATCCGCCGGATTCTGTCATCGATGGCGAGAAAGTCCGTGTGGTCTCTCCCAACCGAGGCGGTGTACCCGGCGAGGAAAAGCCGCAGGACAATGGGCAGGGCGGTCCGGAGGGGAATGCATGACGCGTCCTCGCCCATGGGCGGTGGCCTGTTCCACGCTGGCGCTCCTGCTCGCGGGCTGTACCGTGGGCCCCAACTACCATCGCCCCGCGGCTGCCACCGCGCCGGCATGGAAAGAGAACACCGCACCGCCCCCCAATCCTCAAAACGGAACCTGGAAGCAGGCGGAACCCAGCGACGGCGCGTTGCGTGGTCAGTGGTGGGATCTCTACGGCGATCCACAGCTCAGCGCGCTCGAAACCAAAGTTGCCGTTTCCAATCAAACCCTCCGCGCTGCGATGGAGCAGTACCTTTCCGCGCACGAGCAGGTTCGCGTCGCGCGATCGCAGTATTTTCCGACTCTCTCTGCCGGGCCCTCCATCTCGCGTCAGCGTGAGTCGTACAACCAGCCGAATACCAACCGCTCGCTTACGAATTACCAGTACAACTCTTATGGCATCGCGGGCCAGGCACAGTGGGAGCCGGATCTCTGGGGACAGGTGCGCCGCACCGTGGAACAGGCGCGCGCCAATGCTCAGGCCTCGGCAGCCCTGCTGGCCAACGTCGACCTGAGTCTGCGCGCCGAGCTCGCCGTGGATTATTTCCAGATGCGCGGCCTCGATTCGCAGAAGCAGCTGCTCGACAACACCGTCCAGTCCTTCGAAGAGTATTTGAAACTGACACAGATACGTTTTAAGGGCGGGGTTGCGACGGAATCGGATGTGGCGCTGGCCCAGACTCAGCTTGAAACCACCCGCGCCCAGGATATTGATATCGGCGTAGCGCGCGCGCAGTACGAACACGCCATCGCGACGCTGATCGGAACACCGGCGTCCACCTTCAGTCTTCCGCCGATGCCGCTCGGCCAGCAGATTCCGCCCATCCCCATCGGCGTGCCCTCGCAATTGCTGGAACGCCGGCCCGACATCGCCGCTGCCGAGCGTCAGGCGGACGCTGCCAATGCGCAAATTGGCATCGCCACAGCGGCGTACTACCCTAATGTTTCTCTTACGGGAACCGGGGGCTTTGCCAGCGGCAATCCCGGCACGCTGATTCAGGGCCCCAGTGAAATGTGGTCCCTGGGGGCCTCCGCTGTCGAGTTGCTGTTCGATGCGGGCCGCCGTCACGCGATTACCCAACAGGCGCGCGACGCCTATGAGCAGCAGGCGGCCAACTACCGCCAGAGTGTCCTTGCTGCCTTCCAGGATGTGGAGGACAATCTTGCCGCGGTGCGCATTCTCGATCAGGAATCGGCCCAGCAGGCCCTGGCCGTGGCCGCGGCCGAACGGTCGCTGAACATCAGCACCAACCGCTACAAAGGCGGCGTGACGACGTATCTCGAAGTCCTGACAGCGCAAACCACCCAGCTCAGTAATCAGCGCACCCAGGCGGATATCGCCACGCGGCAGTTTGTTTCGAGTGTGCAGCTCATCCGAGCGCTGGGCGGTGGCTGGGATACCACGCAGCTCCCTAAAATGTAACCGTCATTGTTCCAGTTAACCGGTAGCGCGCCGAGAGTGTAACTGTCTCTGTTTTAATTCGCCGTCGGCTGGGTCACAAATGCCTGGGTCGCTGTCCCGGCGGCGATGCGATAGATAGCGAACTGCCGGTAGGTTTGGCCCCGCAACTCGAAAATCAGGTCCGCGCGCCCGTTGCCTGCCGTGTCAACAGCATCTACCAGCCGATACCTGGGCGACACATCCAGAGCATTGTCGCTGGTCACCTGTTGCAGCAGCACCTTGGGCTGGCCATAGAAATCCGGCTCCGCCACGATCGTCACGTATTTCACCGGCGTGGCGGTCGAGTGCGCCGTCAGCACCATGGTGGCGCCACCGCCAAAGCTCAGGCTGAACGCTTTGAATTCCTCATCGGCCAGGACCGGCGTTGCGGGCTGTGCTGCCTGATGCTGTTTCCGCCGCGCTGCCGGAGTTATCGCCTTGCTCGGAATCACGGCCGGGGCCGGTGGAGCAATCGCCTTCTCCGCAATGGCTTCGAGCGCCGCCTTCATCTTGTTCTCATCGTCGGGATTCGCCCAGGAAAACACCCACGACGGCGTGTCCCCATTGCGATCATCGGAAATGCCGGCAATCTGGCTCATGTCCTGCGGGACACCAAACAGGGCGCTCGGCTTGGCCAGTTGCTCCTGTTCCACAGGCGCTTTGTATTCCAGATGGGGCCGGTTCGGGTCTATCTCGGGTTGCGACGTTGGCACCGCTGCCGATCGATTCGATTGCCGATGGAACGTGGGCCGTTCCGGGTCGGAGTCCGGCGCATTCGCGGATCCGGAACTTCCCGTGCTCGGGCCTGAATCGCCGGAACTTCCGCTGCCGGATTCGCTGCTGCTTCCGCTGCGTGGATGCAGCGTCGGTCGGTCCGGATCGACGGGGGGCGCCGTCTGTTTGCTCGCTCCCGTCCCGCCATTCCCTTCATCGCCGCCACCCTGGTTCTGCTCGTCCGCGGGGCGATGCGCGAAGTGCGGCTTGTCCGGATCGGAGTCCCTGACTTCGTACGCGTGGTTGCGTTTCGCAGCGGGCGCTCTGGGTTTGGGCGCGGGCGGCGCCTCAAAGCTACCCACGCCCACCCACTGTCCAGCCAGGTCTTCTGAATCCCTGATATTGAAAAATCCCTGAGGCTTGCCCGCCGTCTCCAACTGGTATTGCGTTCCTGAAAGCACGGCCAGGGGCGCGGGTTGCGCCAGATAAAGGCCGCCCGGCTGATATTGCATGCCATCCCAGATCGCGATCGGCACGAGCCGGCTTTCCTTCATCTTGCTCAGATCGCCGGTGTACTCGACGACCGCCGTCGCGCGCAGGTGGGTGCCATTCTGCGGGGCCTGCTGGTTTACGCGGCCAGCATACTGCCCCCACGCCGGCCAGCTACAAGCCGCTACAGCCGAAGCCGCTACCCACCGCAAACACCCTGTCCAGACCCGTGACATAATCCTCACTGCTACGAAACAATCTTAACCGTGGCGCCCCTGCGCCCGCTTCCATGCATTTCTCGAAGGGATAAGAAATGGAAATCAACGATAAAGTTGCCGATTTCACGCTGCAGGACGACTCCGACAAAACCGTCCACCTGAAAGATTTTGCCGGCAAGCCGGTCGTCCTCTTCTTCTATCCGAAAGCCGACACCCCTGGCTGCACCATCGAGGCCTGCGGTTTTCGCGATCAGTTCAGGAAGATCCAGTCCACCGGCGCCGTCGTTCTCGGCATCTCCCGCGACACGCCCAAAGCCCAGCAGAAATTCCGCGAGAAATATGACCTCCCGTATCCACTCCTTGCTGATGTAGACGAAAAGGTTTGCAATCAGTTTGGTGTCCTGAAAGAAAAGAACATGTACGGCAAGAAAGTGATGGGGATCGAGCGGACGACGTTCCTGATCGGCCCCGATCAGCGCCTGGCGAAAATTTTCCCCAAAGTAAAGCCCGAAGGCCACGCCGAAGAGGTTCTCGAAGTCCTGAAGGGTCTGCCTTCAAAATAGATGGCGAAGGCCCCCATCCTGCCGCGCGCGTTCTACCTCGACCCGCCCGATGTGGTCTCGCGTAGCCTTCTCGGCAAGCTGCTGGTGCGGCGATACGAAAGCGGGTCGGGCGCGCGCCGAAAAATCCAACGTCTTTCCGGCCGCATTGTCGAAGTCGAAGCCTACTTCGGCCTCGACGATCCCGCGGCCCATACTTTTGTCGGCAAAACCGCTCGCAATGCCGTCCTCTTTGGCCCTCCCGGCTTTGCCTACGTCTATTTTATTTACGGCATGCATTTCTGCCTTAATTTCTCCTGCGAGCCCGACGGGCAGCCCGGCGGGGTGCTGCTTCGCGCGCTGGAGCCCGTTGAAGGTCTGGAGACGATGGCTCGTCTCCGCCACCTTGATTCCACTGCAAGACCCCGCCTCCTGACGTCAGGACCAGGCCGGATCTGTCAGGCGCTCGGCATTGTGCGCGAAACGCACAACGGCATCGACGTCACCCGTGCGCGATCCGGCCTGCATGTCGAAGACGATGGCTATGTCCCCGATAAGATCCTTGCCTCGCCACGCATCGGAATCCGCAAAGCGGCCGACCGCCCTCTGCGTTTCACCATTGCGGGCAGCCCGTTTGTTTCCTCCCCGATCGTTTCAGGATGAATTCTTCGTCAGGGCCGAGGGCCGCGGCGTCCACCGCACGTCCAGCGTTGGTAAGATAGCCGGAAACGAGTCGTTCCGCAGCCCATCTCCGCTCCCCAGGAAATTATTCTCATGTCGAGCCGGTTGTTCCTCGCAGGAATCTTCGCCCTAGCCCTCACAACGCAGCCGCTCCTTAGTCAGGAAGCCGCCGCGCCTTCAGCCGCAGGACAAGGCGCCGCTCCGTCCGAGCCCGGCGCTCACCAGCGCCGTCCGCAGCCCCCGCCCGTCAATCTCAAAGTCCTTCCCAAGAATACGTCGCGGGAAGAAGTGATCAAGATCATGCGTGGTTACGCCGGAGCCCTTGGGGTCGAATGCAATTTCTGCCACGCTGCCAATCCGCAGTCCCATAAGCTGGACTTTGCCTCTGACGCCAAAGAGGACAAGAACATTGCGCGCACCATGATCGCGATGACGCACACGATCAACGAGCAATACATGTCGCAGGTTCATGATCCGGATGCGATGCCCGAGGACAAGAAAGTGACCTGCGGCACCTGCCATCGCGGCCATTCCATGCCGGAGCATTTCGTTCCGCCACCGGAGCACCAGCACCCGCACCCGCAGGAAGGGGCAGCGCCATCGGATCAAAAACCGCCGCAATAGCCTCAGCGCGGGGGAATGACCACGTTGTCGATGAGCCGCGCCGGGCCCACCACAGCGGCCACCGCTACCAGTGCGCCGGCGCTGATGTCGGGTACATCTTCCAGCGTCTCCGGGTCGACGATCTTCAGATAATCCAGCCGGACCTGCGGCTCATCGGCCAGCACCGCCAGCCCAACATCGATCAGCGGCTCCGCATCCACCACTCCCGCGGCAATCTCCTCTTCCATCCGACGCAGCGCGCGATGCAGCACCAGCGCCTGCTGTCGTTCGTCCGCCGACAAGTAGCGGTTCCGCGAACTCATCGCCAGCCCATCGGGTTCGCGCACTGTGGGACACACCACCAGCGCCAGATTGAAATGGAGATCCCGCACCATCCGCCGCAGCACCGCGACCTGGGCGGCGTCCTTCTGCCCAAAGAACGCATGGTTCGGCTGGACGATGTTGAACAGCTTCGCTACCACCGTGGCGACGCCGACAAAGTGGCCCGGCCGGGACTGGCCATCGAGGCGATCGGAGAGGCTCGCAACCTCAACAACGGTGGTCGCCCCCGGGGGATACATCTCCACCGGCTCCGGCGCGAACAGCACATCCACACCCTCGGCTTCCAGCAGCGCGCAGTCGGCCGCAAACGTCCGCGGATACTTCGCGAAGTCCTCTCCCGGCGCAAATTGGGTTGGGTTGACGAAGATGGTGGCTACAACTGCGCTGCAGTGTGCCTTCGCCGCGCGCACCAGCGAGAGATGCCCCGCGTGCAACGCTCCCATGGTCGGCACCAGCCCAATGGAGCGGCCCTCTGCCCGCAGCTTCGCGAGCGCCGTACGGGCCTCAGGAATGTTTCGGGCAATCAGCATCGAGAGAAATCAGGCTTTTTCGCGAACGGCGGCCCGGTCCAGCGTAGCCGCCACTTCTTTGGGCAGATGGTAGCTCTCGCCATCACCGGGAAACGCGCGCGCCTCCACATCTCGTTTGTAACCGTCAATCGCGGACTGGAACAGCGCGGCCGCATCGCCATACTGGCGCACGAACTTTGCCGGCTGTGTAAAGCTCAGGTTCACGAGGTCGTGGAACACCAGGATTTGCCCATCGCAGTCCGGGCCTGCGCCAATCCCAATCGTCGGAATCCCCACCTCCGCCGTGATCCGCGCCGCCACTTCCCGGGGCACGCCTTCCAGCACCAGCATCACCGCGCCCGCGGATTCCAGGGCATGCGCATCATGGAGCAACTCGTTGATGGCCGCCACCGACTTCCCCTGCACCTTGTATCCGCCCATGCGATGGACGGACTGCGGCGTCAGCCCCAGATGCCCGATGACGGGAATCTCCGCCGACGTCAGCCGTTCGACCAGTTCGGCCCGGCTCGCTCCGCCTTCAATTTTCACTGCCTGCGCTCCGCCTTCTTTCACAAAGCGCACAGCGTTCTTCAGCGCGTCCTCGATGCCCAGGTGGTACGAGCCCCACGGCATGTCGGCGGCCACAATGGACCGCTTCACCGCACGGCGCACAGCGCGCGTGTGGTGGAGCATTTCTTCCACGGTCACCGGCAGCGTGCTGTCGTACCCCATCACCACCATGGCCAGCGAATCGCCGACGAGAATCAGGTCGATGCCGGCCTCATCCACCAGCCGAGCCGTGGCGTAGTCGTAGGCGGTCAGGGCGCTGATTGGCCTGCCCGTCTGCTTTTTTTCTTGTAGTGTCTGGAAGGTCACAGGAACCGGCGAGGATGCCGGACCATTGTTGCGGAACTGCGTTACGCTCATGTTGTCTCCAGTGCGGCTCCTCCCGGCTACAGAGGATGCCACCCGAACCAACTACCGACGATACGCCGCCTGGGCAGGGAAGACAAACTTCCCGCTCCCGATTTTGGGCGTGCCCGCAACAAAATGTGAAAGGTTAAGGCCAGGATCAGCGGAGGAACGGTACAAAGAGCTTTTAGGCAACTCTCCTGGCCCTAATTTGTAGACGGACGTACCCTGAACGAAGTTTCAACCGCGCCGATGGGCAGGGAAAGTCCTTAACTTCTAAAGCTTTACGGTTTTCAGATAATCCCGAAACGCCGGCCCCAGGTCTTCGCGTTTCAGCGCGAATTCCACAGTCGCCTTCAGCATCCCGAATTTATCTCCAGCGTCGTGACGTACCCCGTCAAAGCTGTACCCGTAGACCTTTTCCGTCTGCAGCAGGCCTTTAATCCCGTCGGTCAGCTGCAGCTCCCCGCCAGCACCGAGCGGGGTGTGCTCCAGCAGATCGAAAATCTTCGGCGTCAGAATGTATCGGCCGATAATGGCGTTTTTCGACGGCGCCTCGGCAGGCTTGGGTTTTTCCACCAGCCCCGATACGTCGAACAGATGCGGTTTTCCTTCCACCGCCTTCCCATCCAGGACGCCATAGGCGGAAATCGCCGGCCCATCGATCACCTGCGTCGCCACAATCGAAGACTGCACGTCTTCGAAGACGTCCATCATCTGTTTCAGGCAGGGAACCTTCGCGTCGATGACGTCATCGGGCAGGATTACAGCAAAGGGCTCATCGCCCACCAGGTCGCGCGCCATGAGCACGGCATGTCCGAGGCCCATCGCTTCCTTCTGCCGCACGTAGGAGAGCCGCACCATGTGCGAAACCTGGCGGCTCAAAGCCAGCAGATCCGTCTTGCCGCGCTTTTCGAGCATGGACTCCAGCTCGTAGCTCACGTCGAAATGGTCTTCGATCGCAGACTTGCCGCGGCCGGTCACGATCACGATCTGATCGCAGCCCGCCGCCAGGGCTTCTTCCACGCCGTACTGGATGATCGGTTTGTCGACCAGAGCCAGCATTTCTTTGGGAATGGATTTCGTTGCAGGCAAAAAGCGGGTGCCGAAACCCGCGGCTGGGAAAATCGCCTTGCGTACCTTCGTCTTAGTAGACATCTCTTTAATTTAGATTCCTTCCTTTGCGCAGGCCTCTACCACGAACCGGGCATTCTACAGGGAGACTGGAATAGGATGCGACCTTGGCTTAGAGCGTTGGCGAATCGTCGCCCAGCAGCGCCTTGCGCACAATCCGGATCGGAGCTCCACCCTGGCGCATGAAGTCGTCGTGAAATTTCTCCAGGGAGAAGGCGGCGCCTTCTTTTTTCTGAAGGTCAGACCGCAGCTTCATGATCTGAAGCTTGCCCAGCGTGTAATACAGGTAGGTCGGATCCGACGTGCCCCGCTTCGTCTCGACTTCCGCGATCGGGCGCGACTGATAGCCCTCGTTGAAAAAGAAATCCTGCGCCTGTTCGAGCGTCATGCCTTTGGTGTGCATGCGGATTCCCACCACGAAACGCGCATCGCGCAACAGAGCATCCTGCAACTGCCCCAGGCGGATCAGCCGGGACTCGCGCTCGTCCTTTGCACCCACGCCCGGCTGGTTGTAGCCCTGATCGAGCATCATCTGCTCGCAGTAGTGCGCCCACCCCTCGATATTGGTTGCTGATCCTGTCAGCTTGCGCACCGTACTGAGGTTGGTGTGATTCACCCAGAGAAACTGGACGTAATGGCCCGGATAGGCTTCGTGTACTGACGTGCTGACCACCGTGCCCACGTTGAACGCCGCCATGTACTCCTTTACGCGCTCGGCATCCCAGTTCTTCTCCGGCAAGGTGACGTTGAAGTATGCCGTTGTGGAGTGCTTCTCGAACGGGCCTGGCGAATCCATCGAGGCCTGCGTTGTCGCCCGCATAAAGGGGGGCGTTTCTTCGAGGGTCGGCTGCACCGTGGAAGGAATCGTGATGATCCTCTTTGCCTGAATGAACGCGATCTCGCTGTTGAACCGGTCGTGGAAGGCCTGCAGCAGCTGGTCCGGCGCAGGGTGAATCGCTGCCAGTGTGGCCAGGATTTCCTTCGGCGTCTTCTTTGGATCTACTTCCTTAGCCACCCGCTGGAACTCCGCCTGGTTCCGGTGCAGGTCGTCATATCCAATCTGTAAGAGCCGGTCCAGCGGCACGTCCACCATCTCGTCGTAGAGCAGCTTCTTGCTGAAGGTATCCGCGCCGATTCGAAAATCCCCATTCGACCTGGGCAGCAGGTCGGTCTTCAACCACTGCTCATAGTTTCCAAGCGCTTCGATCACAGCGGCATTCGTCTTCCGGAATTCGGCAATCGTTGCGGGGTCTTTTGCAGCTTTGAAAGCGGCCGGGACGTCGTGCTGGAAGAAATCGATGATCCCGGGCAGCTGCTCCAGGGCAATTTCGGTATAAATTTTCGGCGGATTTTTCAGGTTCTGCCGTGCCGCCTCAAACACGGCCGGCATTTGCTTCTCGCGCTCCACCAGGGACTTCAGCCGCGCATCCGCCGGCGCAAAATCGCGCTCCATCAGGACGAATGCGCTGTTCGTGATCCCGCTGGAGTAGTTGTCCGGATTCCGCTCCCACCCGCGGACCGTCTCCAGTTCGAGCAGCGTTCCATGGACGTTGGCGCGCATGATGGCCAGATCGCCCTGCGAGCTCGGGTCCAAACCATCGGCAGGGAACTCATCGAACTTCTTCGCGAACGCCTTCTCCGCCGCAATCTGTGCGTCCACCGCCGCCCGCCTGTAGTCCTCGAGCCTGGTGTCGTACTGGTGGAAGCCGACCGCTGTTGCGCCGGTCGGGCCGAAGTGAAACACCACATCGGAGAAATACTGATCCGCCAGGGCGCGGAACTTTGCGCCGGCGTCGGCGGCCTCGGGTTTCACCATGGGGGTGGACATGATCAGGACAACGCAGGAGAAAAGTACAGCGAGAACTCTCGTTTTCATCGATCCTCAGTATCTGCTATTCATGCAAAATCCGTCATCCCGACGGCCCCTATACTGGAACCCATGCCCCTGGTTCTCACCCGTTCCAGCCTGCTGCGGCAACGCGCCGAAAGGCTCTTTCCCGGCGGAGTCAACTCGCCCGTCCGCGCTTTTCGCGCCGTTGGCGGCGAGCCTCCCTTTGTGGTTCGGGGCGAAGGCGCGTACCTGTGGGACGCCGACGGCAACCGCTTCATCGACTACTTCGGCTCATGGGGGCCGATGATCCTCGGCCACGCTTTCCCGCCGGTCGTCGAAGCCATCCAGAAAGCGGCTGTGAACAGCGCCAGCTTTGGCGCCTCCACCCAGGCGGAAGGCGATTTGGCCGAGCTTGTTGTCGCCGCCTGTCCTTCGATCGAAAAGATCCGCTTCGTCAGCTCCGGCACCGAAGCCACCATGTCGGCGATTCGCGTGGCCCGCGCCTTTACCGGCCGCAAGTACATCATCAAGTTCGAAGGCTGCTACCACGGCCACGCCGACGGGCTGCTGGTCAAAGCCGGCTCCGGCGTCGCCACCTTCGGCATTCCCGGCTCGGCAGGGGTGCCGGAAGAAACTGCCCACTTCACCCTCGCGCTGCCCTTCAATGATCTTGCCTCGGTCGAAGCCGCCTTCGAAAAACACCGCGACCAGATCGCCTGCATCATCGTGGAGCCCATCGTTGGCAACGCCGGCTGCATCCCGCCAGCCGCAGGATATCTGGAATCTTTACGCAAACTCACCACGCAGTATGGCGCGTTGCTCATTTTCGATGAAGTGATGACCGGGTTCCGCGTTGCGTTCGGCGGCGCGCAGGAACTCTACGGCGTGCGCCCCGATCTGACCACGCTGGGCAAGATCATCGGTGGCGGCCTGCCTGTCGGAGCCTTCGGCGGCCGCGCCGACATCATGAACCAGCTGGCCCCCCTGGGCACCGTCTACCAGGCGGGCACCCTGAGCGGCAATCCGCTGGCCATGGCCGCTGGCATCGCGACGGTAGGCTATCTGCGCGAGCATCGCGCCGAGGTCTACACAAAGTTGGAAAAATCGAGTGCCGAGGTGGCCGATGGGGTCGCCTCCGCGGCAGTGAAAGCAAAGATCCCTCTCACGACCAACCGCGTTGGCGCCATGTGGACCTGGTTCTTCACCTCAGGTCCTGTCGCCAATTACGAGCAGGCCGCCCACTCCGACATGAAGCGCTTTGCCGCCTTCCACCAGGCCATGCTGGCCGCCGGCGTGTGGCTGCCACCGTCGCAGTTCGAGGCAGCTTTCATCAGCACCGCGCACACCGATACCGATGTGCAGCAGACCATCGACGCGGCCCGTCAGGCATTCGCTTCGATCGCTTCGCAATGATTGAAAGAGGGAAGGGAAGCGCGCTACCAGATATGCAGCGTGAGTCCCGTGCTCGCCACCACGGGCGACACACCTGACCCCGCATAGAGGTGCCCGTAGCCCACGTCGAGGATGCGCCAGTCCACCCGCGGAAAAATCCCATGCGAGACACCGGCGTCCAACCGCCACGCCGCGCCCCACGAGGTTCCTGGCGTAGCTGCGGTGTCGTAGTTGTCGACGCGCCCCATTCCGCCCCCGGCTTCGACAAACAGCCGCACAAATGGCAGCGTCACCGCCATGCGCGGTCCAATCACGGCGTCGTACGAGCGCAGATTGGGATTGCCCGGCAACGCAGTCACACGCGCCACAAATCCCAGCACATGTCCCTGGATGTATCCGCCACCGCTGCCGCCCCACAGGACGCCGGCACCCTGACCCACGCTGCCCGCCGAAGCCTCCAGAAACACACTGCCGCCTCGAGGTCCAATTCCGAGGCCATCCTCCTGCGCAAGCGCCGGAGCTGTAAGGGAGGCGGACAACAGAACCAAGGCGAGCCATGCGGAAGGGGTCTTCATCGGAGTGCGCTCCCAACCTGTGCAAATCGCGTGCTGGTGCCACGTCAGACGCGACGTGTTCGGAAAAGGTTTCCCCAATTGCATCGGCCCATGCCGGACGGAGCGCGAAGGTTACTTCAGGAATGTGTCGGGCGCCGGATTCTTCGCCACCAAGCTCACGCGAGCGCAGAATGATGCCGGGAAGGAGCGGCTATGGCTCAAACTCCCAGCACGATCTTCGTCGTTCTCCTGTTTCCAGTCCTTTTCCTTATCTGCATCCTGTGGGCCACCCATGGCCATCCATCGGATGCCGACAACGAAGATCTTTCGGTGGTCAATCAAGATCACTGAGCCGCCTTGCCGGCGAAGCAGACCCCTCCGGACGAAGCGCTCTTTGTCCCCTCAGACAACGAAAAGCGGCCTCTGGTGCTCTCTAGTTACTGGAGACACTTTTATGGACGGAACCCCCAACACGATCGGCCTCATTCTTCTGTTCGTCGTGGTTTTCCTAACCTGTATTCTCTGGGCGACGCGCGGCCACACCGCCCACGCCGATACGGAGGAGCAGGACGTGGGAGTGCCGGGCAAGGATTCCTGATGGAAATCTTCTGTCGGCCCCTGCACTGAGGCGCCTCTCACTATTTTTTGATCCCAACGGAGCCTGTCTACTACCCGCACACAAATCTATGAAGTCACTTTCCGATCCAACTCGCCTCAAGCCCATCGACAAGAAGGACAATCTCCTCCAGGTCATTGTTGAAACCCCAGCGGGCAGCCGCAACAAATTCGCGTACGATCCCGTCCAGGGGATCTTTACCCTCAAGAAAGTCCTTCCGGCAGGCATGGTTTTTCCGTGGGACTTCGGCTTTTTGCCGCGCACCCTGGCATCCGACGGCGACCCCATCGACGTGCTCCTGCTGATGGACGAGCCCGCCTTTCCCGGCATCGCTGTCCGTGCCCGCCTCATCGGCGTGATTGAAGGCGAGCAGATCGAAAAGCAAAAAGGCGGCCAGAAGAAAATTCGTAATGATCGCCTCGTTGCTGTCGCTGAGGCGACCCATATGTACGCGAAAATCCGCCGGCTCAGCGATCTTCCCAGTCACTGGACCAAAGAGCTCCAGGATTTCTTCGTCAACTACCACAGCCTCGAAGGGAAGGAGTACCGCCTCCTTGGCTGCAAGGGCATCGACGCCGCCAGCAAACTCATCCGCGACGCACAGAAGAAGGCCCGCAAGCGGTCATGACGGAGTTGGTGATTCGTTTTCTGGTGGGCGGCGTGGTCGTCAGCCTCTTCGCCATCACCGGCGATGTTCTGCGTCCCAAAAGCTTCGCCGGCCTCTTCTCCGCAGCGCCTTCGGTGGCGCTTGCGACCATCGGGCTCACCATTCACAAAGAAGGAAAGCTCTATGCCGCGATGGAGGCGAAGACAATGCTCCTCGGCGCCCTCGCCTTCCTCCTCTACGCTGTATTCGCCAGTCTCATCCTGCGGCGCCAGAGATTCAGCGCCCTGACAACATCGCTGGCGCTTATGCCTGTCTGGTTCGGCGTCGCTTTCGGCCTGCTGGCCGTACTCGATCGAGGCCTCTGAGATGGTCGAGATCAAGTTGTCTGCGCTGCAGGAGACGAAACTCCATCAGTATCTGGTTCGTTTCCTCTTCGGTGGCGCTGCCACTCTTCTTGCCGGCCTTGTGGCAAAGCATTTCGGCCCAGCCGTCGGCGGCCTGTTCCTTGCCTTTCCGGCCATCTTTCCCGCCAGCGTCACACTGATTGAAAGCCACGAGAAGGAACGTAAAGGGAAGCTGGGCTATGACGGCACCAGCCGCGGGCGCATGGCCGCCAGTATTGACGCCGCTGGCGCCGCGCTCGGCTGCCTGGGACTGACGGGATTCGCGCTGGTCCTCTGGCGACTGCTGCCCGCTCAAAGTCCCTGGCTGGTCATCCCCGTCGGCACCATCGTCTGGGTGGTGATTTCCTTTGCGCTGTGGGAGCTACGCAAGAAGCGTCTGTTCGGCCGCCATGACCGCCGCTCCGCGGCCCACTAGCAACTTGCCACCGGTTACTCGCCGTTGTTCAGCCGCCCCACTACCACCGGCGCCAGCTGCGACACATTCCCCGCGCCCAGCGTCAGGATCGCATCGCCTTCTTTCGCGCGGGCCAGAGCGCGGCCGATCGCCTCATCGGTCGACGCCGCATACTCGACCTCGCCGCAATGGATTGCTTCGACCAGCGCCTGCGCCGTGGTGCCCGGAATCGGATCCTCGCTGGCGGCATAGATGTCCAGCACCTCCACCGATCCCGCATCGTCGAAGGCGTGCACAAATTCCTCCATCAGATCGCGTGTCCGCGTGTACCGGTGCGGCTGGAAGATCACGTGCACCGCGCCATAGCCGCAGTCCTTTGCGGCACGCAGGGTCGCGCGAATCTCGGTGGGATGGTGCCCGTAATCGTCCACCACCGTCACGCCACGCACGCAACCCTTGACCTGGAAGCGCCGATCCACGCCACGAAACGACTTGAGTCCCGCAGCAATGGCATCCGGCGCAATCTCCAGCTGCGTGCCAATGGCCACAGCCGCTGTTGCATTTAAGACGTTGTGGATGCCGGGCACCTGCAATTCCAGCGGCCCGTAGACCTCTCCACCGGCCACCACCTCAAACCGCGTCCGGCACACCCGGGGACCCGGCGCTGCAGCTTCGTTTGCTGGGAGCGCAGGCAATAGACGCAGCACAAAATCCGCATGCGACGACATGCCATAGGTAAACACCCGGCGGCGCACCCGCGGCAAGACCTCCGCCAGCAGTTTGTCATCCGCGCACGCCACGCATGCGCCATAAAACGGCACGCGTTCCATAAACTCCACAAACGCGCTTTCCACGTCCGCCATATCGCGATAGCAGTCCATGTGCTCGCGATCGAGATTGGTAACAATAGCCAGAATCGGCGAGAGCCGCAGAAACGACCGGTCGCTCTCATCGGCTTCCGCAACCAGATATTGCGACTGGCCCAGCCGCGCATTCGATCCCATCGCATCCACGCGGCCGCCCACCACCACCGTTGGGTCGAGGCCGCCCGCGGTCAGCACGGACGCCACCATCGAGGTAGTCGTCGTCTTGCCGTGCATGCCGGCAACCGCGATGCCGTACTTGAGCCGCATCAGCTCGGCCAGCATCTCCGCGCGCTGGATCACGGGGATTTTCCGCGCCCGCGCTTCGATCACTTCAGGATTTTTTTCGTGGACCGCGGAGCTGACGACCACCACGCTCGCGCCCACCACGTTCGCCGCCGCGTGTCCCTCGAACACCGTTGCACCCAGCGTCGTCAGCCGCTCCGTTACCGGAGATCGCCGCAGGTCCGAGCCGCTCACCGGATAATGCAGGTTCAGCAGGATCTCGGCGATCCCGCTCATGCCGATCCCGCCGATCCCGATGAAGTGAACCCGCTGCGCCTTCGCGAACAAGTTTTCTACCCTGATTTCTAAACGCTAATTCTGCGTCTGCACAGGCATCGTGTGCAGCACCAGGTCCTTCTGGTGGATGAACCCCACCACGACGTCGAACTGCTTGCGCGCGTCCCAGTCCTTCTCTGTGATGGGGAAGTGAAAGATCATCTGTCCTTCAATTTCCTGCCCGGGTGTCAGCGTGATGTCGCGCGGCATCGGCGTCTTTTGCTGACTCGCGAGCGTTGGATACGCGACGAACACCTTCTTGTCGTCCGCTCCGCTCGCCGCGAGGCTCTGATGCACATCGCCGCTCGCCAGCGTTACTTCGGCCCACATGTCATGCAGGAACAGCGGCAGCTTGGTCTGGCTCCTGATCTTCACGTTGGCGATCACGATTACTTCGTCGAAGACGTTTGGGCCGCCATTCACGCCGCCCAACCCCGAGCCCGTGGATAGCTCGCGATGGATTGGATACGCCGAGACCGAAATGACCTGGCCTGCGTGGACGGGCCCATGATTGTTGACCCAGACATAGGCGCCGATGCAGGCGATGACGATCATGGTCGCCGCCAACACGGTAAATAAAGGATGATTGCCCGCTTGATTCCTTACGGGCGCTTCGACGCTGTCTGCCATAGTCGCTCTCGATTCTACTGGAGTCTTTTGCGCCTTCACGCAGGCCGGGCGCGCAACGACCCGAGAAAGTCAACCGCACTGCGCGTGTTCAGCACATCCTCTTTGTTCAGCCAGGCCCGCCGCAACTGCTCAATTCCGTACCGCATCTTCGCAAGATGGCTGGTGTGATGCGCGTCGGTGTTGATCACGATGCGGCATCCCAGCTCCTTCGCCAGCCGCAGGTCGCGATCGCACAGGTCCAGACGATCCGGATACGCATTGTGCTCGACCGCCACGCCCAGCTCGCCCGCGCGCTTCAGCACCGCACCCAGATCCAGCGCGTAGGGTTCGCGCCGCAAGAGGAGCCGCCCGGTCGGATGCCCCAGAATCCGCGTGTAAGGATTCTCGAGCGCCTTCAGCATCCGCTCCGTCATCTCCGGTTCCGGCATGTTGAACAGCGAGTGCACGCTGGCGATCACCACATCCATCTGGGCCAGCACATCGTTGGACAAATCCAGCGCCCCATCAGCGAGAATGTCCACCTCGATGCCGGCGAAGACACGAATTTTCCCCTCCATCTCGGCATCGACGGCGCGAATCCGCTTGATGTGCTCCACCGCCCGCGCATCGTCAAGCCCCATCGTCATCGCTAAATTCTTTGAGTGGTCCGTAATCGCGATGTATTCGTAGCCACGGGCAACGCCCGCTTCGGCCATCTCGCGGATCGTATTCTTCCCATCCGTCTCCACGGTGTGCATGTGGACGTCGCCGCGAATATCGGCTTCATCGATAAGCACCGGCAGCCGATGCTCCTCTGCCGCTTCAATCTCGCCGTTGTTTTCGCGCAGCTCCGGAGGAATCCAGTCCAGCCCCAGTGCCGCATAAATCTCCTGCTCGGTCGCGCCGCATACAAACGACCCATCCTCGACCTTCGCCAGCGCATACTCGCTCAGGGTGTATCCGCGCTTCAACGCCCGCTGCCGCACGGTCACGTTGTGCATCTTCGATCCGGTGAAGTACTGCAGAGCCGCTCCATACGACCCCACCGGCAGCAGACGCACGTCTACCTGCAGCCCGCTCCGCAGCCGAAAGCTGACTTTATTCTGTCCTTTCGCGAGCATGGTGTTGGCGGCTGGGTAATTCGCGACATATTCGACTGCGGCGCTTACGCAGTCTTCTGCGCACGCCGGTCCTGTCGCCAGAATGTCCAGGTCCCCCACTGTGTCGCGCCCGCGCCGCAACGATCCGGCCGGCAGAATCGTGTCGATCCCCGGAAAATTCCTGAGATAAGCCATCAGCTTCTCGGCCGCTGTCTCGGCGTCGTCAATCAGAAAGCGCCCGCTGCGCTCCTTGTAATCGGCAATGCCTTTGCGCAGCTTCTCGATGAGCTTGTCGCCAAAACGCGGCAGCCCTTCCAGCTTTCCTGCGGCGATCGCCTTCTCCAGTTCCTCAACGGAAGCCACCTGCAGCGCGTCCCACAGGAGTGCCACTGTCTTCGGACCCATCCCGGGCAGCCGCAGCAGTTCCAGCATCGTCGGCCGATATTTCACCAGTAGTTCTTCGCGCAGCGGAAGCGTGCCGGCGCTCTCAATCGCCTGGATGTTCGCGGCCATCCCCTTGCCGATGCCGGGGATCTCCTGCAGCTTTTTGGGATCGCCGGCGATGGTGCTCAGCTGGACGGTCGACGACTCCACGGCTTCTGCGGCGCGCCGGTACGAGCGGATTCTGAACGGATCGCCCGCGCTGATCTCCAGCAGGTCCGCCGTATCCGCCAGCAGTTGCGCGATCGAGCGATTATCCATTCTTTCTGGATTACATCATGCCCGCAAAAACTCAATCCAGGAATCCGGGTTCGGGAGCCGGACTCGGCCGGCTCCGATGGAAACACGCGCGCCCTTTGCCCTGCTTCCGCGTGGCGAAGAACGAGCACACAGAATTTCCGATGAGTTGTGTGGGGAAAATTGAGCCGGGCAGGGATGGCGGCTTACGCCGCGTCAGCCCCGGCGTCGCGAGCCCTGATCACCTGGTCCGCTTGTGGCCCCTTCTGGCCCTGTACGATGTCGAACTCCACATCGTCGCCTTCTTTGAGGCTCTTATATCCGTCCACCTGAATTGCGCTGTAGTGAACGAACACGTCGGGTCCGTCGTCCCGTCCTATGAACCCGTAACCCTTGGCGTTGTTGAACCACTTCACTTTGCCTCTGTACTGAGCCACGTACCGAACCTTCCTCTCGGGCAACGATGTTGGGGTTATCCAACCTGCCCTGATTCAGACGCCGCTGTTAACGCTTTGGTTTCCCAGGACGAGGTGGGAAAACCGTCGCTGCTTACTTCTTTCTCTTCTTTTTTCCAATGAGCCGCGCGTAATACAAGACGGAAATCAGCGTCTTGCCATCGCGAATCTTTCCGTCATCTATTAACCGCAGTAACTCCGTGACAGGTACGAACTGCAGCTCGAACGATTCGTCCTCCTCGGGCTGCGCTTTGCCGGGCGTCAGATCTTCCGCCAAAAAAACCTGCATCCATTCCCCAAGAAATCCTGGACTTGCGAAGTACCGTACTAACTTCGTCCATTTCTTCGCCGTATAGCCGGTTTCCTCCAGCAGCTCTCGCTTCGCACCTTCCAGATGGTCTTCGCCGGTCTCTATCTTCCCGGCCGGCACCTCATACAGGTAATGTTGCGCGGCGTGCCGAAACTGTCTCTCGATCAGCACCAGGGGATCCTTCTTATCTTTCGATCGGTCGACCGGCAAAATGCCCACTGATCCGTTATGCCGGATCACGTCCCGGGTCGTTTTCTTCCCATTCGGCTCCTCGATCTCGTCCCGCAGCACGCGGAACAGCGGCCCCTGAAAGACCGGAGTTGATTTCAGGATCCTCGCCGGCGCGCCGTCCCGGATTTTCAGTTTCCGCACTACCGGCACCGCACCCTTGTCCCGCTTCCCGTCCTTTTTCTTCTTCTTCGCCATCGTCTCCATGCCTCTTTTCCTAACCTACCATCCAGGTTGAACCGCACAATCCATCAGGTGCCCGATTCGAGCCTTCGGTGCCATGAGTGGCCGTGCCCCGGTGCCGCTATGGGCTGTTTCCTGCATCTTTCAGGATATGCGCCGCATCCGAAAGGAAGTTTTCGCTCCACTCGTCACAGATGAACTGCGATTGCCTCGGTATCCGGCCAACGCGCATGAGAAACTTCTGATCAGGGCTCTGCCGTGAAGGTCGACTGTTACCCCATTTCGATGCTGCCCCGGCAAAGCCGGCTCTTCCTCGACTACACCTCGAGCCAGGAACCCCTCGCGCCCTTCTTCACCTCCACTCCATGGGATCAGTCGTGGGCCCGTTCCATCCCCGCGCAGAACTCCGTACATCGCGCCGCCCTCGCCGATCTTCTCCTCGAACAGAACCGCAGCTGGGGCGCATCCGACAAAGCCCTCGCCAACATCGAGCGCCTTCGTCAGGGAGCGAGTGCCGTCGTCACCGGCCAGCAGGTCGCCCTCTTCGGGGGACCCCTGTTCACCTTTCTCAAAGCCGCCACCATTATTCGCCGCGCACAGGATTCCGGCGCGGTCCCCATCTTCTGGCTCGCGACCGAAGATCACGACCTCGCTGAGGCCGATCACGTCATCCTGCCCGCGCGTCACGCGCTGCATACATTGCGGCTCAACACCGACCAGCCCGCGGCGTCCAGGCCCGTGGGCGATCTCACGCTCGGCGCCCAGATCGCCGGCGTCCTCGATCGCGCTGCTGAACTCATCGGAGGCACGCCCGAGTTCGACCTTCTCGCCGCCGCCTACACGCCCGACGCCACCTTCGCGTCCTCTTTTGCGCGCCTCATCGCGGCCGCCTTCGCCGACTACGGCCTCGTCGTCATCGACGCTTCCACGCGAGCCTTCCACGCCCTTGGTGCTCCCGTGCTCCGCCATGCAATCGAGCATGCCGACGAGCTCGAGTCCGCACTGCACGCGCGCGACAAGCTGCTCGCCGAACGCGGCTACCACTCCCAGGTTCTCGTTGCCCCTGGATCGAGCCTGTTGTTCCTGATCGACGAAGCGAGTGGCGCGCGCCTGCCCCTTCGCCGCAAAAACGGTAGCTGGGCCACCAGTCACGACGGCAACAAATCCACCTACGCCCCCGGCGATCTGCTGGTGATCCTCGACTCCGCACCCGAGCGCCTGAGCCCCAACGCGCTGCTGCGTCCTGTTTTTCAGGATTACCTGCTGCCCACTCAGGCGGTCATCGGTGGCCCGGCGGAGATCGCTTACTACGGGCAGAACCAGGTTCTCTACCAGGCTATCCTCGGACGCACCACGGCTGTGCTGCCGCGTCTCACCGCCACGGTCATCGAACCTTCGGTCGCGAAGATTCTCGACCAGTACGAACTCACCCTTGAAGACCTGCTTACCTCCCACGCCGACGAGCTGGCCCACCGCCTCGGCGCGCGCACCATGCCCATTGAAGGCAAGCGCCGCCTCTCCGCAACCGGCAACAGTCTCGACGACGAGCTCGACGCCCTCATCGCATGGTGCGAATCGCTCGATCCCTCGCTCGCCCGCTCCGCCCAGGTGTCAGCGTCCAAGATGCGCTATCAGATGAACCGCCTCCGCCGCCTGGCCGCCAACTACCAGCTTCAGCGCGAAGGCAGCATCCGCCGCCACGTCGATACGCTTAGTTTTAATCTCTTCCCGGACCGCCATCCGCAGGAGCGCACCATCGGTGGCATCGCCTATCTCGCTCGGTACGGCACGCCGCTGCTTGCGACCTTCGTCGAGCAAGCCAGCCAGGAATGCCCCGGCCACAAAGCGATCTGGCTGTAACGGCAACCTCGTCTCGCGAAACGCAAACCGCTACGAGACCGGTTTCGTCAGCGCTCGAAGCGCCTGCCTCCGCCGTTTAATCCAACCTCGAACGAAATCCTCGGAATCCCCTTGACGTCCCGGCTCCCCCGGTGGTCTTTTAACCGAAACGGAATTCCCCCCGTATTCACATTCCCCTGTACTGAGCGTTGGCTCGTTTCTGATGCCTGGCGCTCGCAGCAAAAACCGGAGGAAGCCCATGAAGCAGACCCTGTTGTGGATGCTGGCCTTTGCCATCCTGATCCCCGGGAGCGGAACGGCGACCGGGACCTGCACCACCAGTTGCTCCATCAGCGGTTTCGCCGCAAAGAATCACCGGACCTTCGGGGCCCACCCCACGCCGACGGCCGGCTCCTGCAAAATCGGGAAAAAGAATGGCTACCCCATGCCCGATCCCAAATGCACGCCGGGCGCCATCAATCCCACCGTCACGGTGGCCGTGCTCAACAACGCCAAATTCCGCACCTGCTGCGTGCGCGACAAAGTCGAGTCGGAGACCGCCAAGAAAGTGGCCTACGGCTGGTACGGGCTGACCGCTCCCACCAACAATGTCGGCCAGTCGATGACCTGCGAGCTCGACCACCTTGTTCCGCTCGAACTCGGCGGCGGCGACTCCATGGACAACATCTGGCCGCAGTGCGGACCCAACGCCGTGACCCTGAACAACCGTTACTTCAAGGAAAAAGATCTGGTTGAGATGTATCTGGCGGGTCAGGTCAAGTCCGGCGCTATGGATATTGCAAAGGCACAGCACGGCATCGCCACCGACTACACGCAATTCATGGACGCGGCCAAGCAATATTGCGCCAGCCACCCCTGCGCGCAGTAGACGGAGCCCGTGTCGTTCAAGCGGCCGATTCGCCGACCATCGCGCTCCAGCTCCCTGCAACCTGACACCTGACACCTGTACCGTGCCCTGTACCCTCGACCCCGTCCTGCGGTACACTCACCCTCTGGATAGAGCAGTATGGCAAAATCTCCCCACAATTCGACCTTTGAAGTTGTCTGCCCCGACTGCGGGGCAATGCTCAAGATCGACCCCGGCACGCGGGCGATCATCGCCCACACCCCGGCGCCCCGCAAACGCACCTTTGAGGATTTCGACCAGGCCACGCGCGCTCTGCGCGAGGCCGACGAGCGCAAGGAAAGCATCTTCCGCCAGTCGCTTGAAGCCCAGAAAAACCAGGAAGACGTCTTCAACAAGCGCTTTGCCGAGGCCCTGAAAAAGGCCCAGGAAACTCCCGACACCGGCAAGCCTCTCCGCGAATTCGATCTCGACTAGGCTCGCATCTCAGGTAGCATGGACAACAACAAACAACAAATCATGAAAATCACGAAGCAACTTGAAAGCAGTCTCTCGGAAATCCCCTGGACGCGCACTGTCGCCGCCGGCTCTCTGGTGATCGGCGCGCTCCTGCTCATCACCGGCCGCCGCAAATCCGCCCTGGCTGTGTCCGCTGCCGGCGCCGCTGTCGCTCTGCTCGAAAATCCTGAAATCGTGCGCGAAGCCTGGAACTCCATGCCGCGCATGGTTCGCGCCAGCCAGGATTTCCTGGTTCGTGTTGAAGACTTCGTTGAAGAGCTCAACAAGCAGGGCAGCCAGATCCGCTCGGTTCTTACCCGCGACTGAGTCCGGCATATCGTTGCCGGGCTCACGAATCGGCGTGCCCCTTGTAACGTCTGTCATGTATGGCTCGCGTTCGTTCCTGTGCATTCCACAGTTCCTGCGTCATGCCCCCGCTAAACTGAAAGCTAGCCATGAAGCGCACCATCACCCACTATGAGCTGGTCCGCAAGCTCGGAACCGGCGGCAGCGGTGTCGTCTACCTCGCCAACGATACCCAGCTCATGCGCCCCGTCGTCCTTAAAATCCTCAAGCGCGGTACCTTCACCCTGGAGCAGATGCGCACCACCGTGCTGCGCGAAGCCCGCATGGCATCAGCCATCGAGCACCCCAACGTCTGCGCCATCTACGAAGTCGGGGAAGAAGGCGAGGAAGCCTTCATCGTTATGCAGTACGTGCCGGGGCAGTCCCTGGACAAGCTCATCGCCCGCGGCCCGGCCAGTCTCCAGCTCATTCTTTCCGTTGGCATCCAGATTGCCGACGGCCTCTCCGCGGCCCATCTGCTCGGCATCTTTCATCGCGACCTCAAGCCGGCGAATGTCATGCTCACCGACGGCGGCCTGGTCAAAATTCTCGACTTCGGCCTTGCCCGGCGCCTGCCACCTGAAGAGGCCGAGTTCGATCCCGCCAAAGCCTCGCGCCGCAAGATGGGCGACCCGATTGCCACCTATACCGCGCGTGGCGGCACCATCGCCTACATGGCTCCCGAGCAGTTTGTTACCGGCCAAAGCTCGGTCCAGTCTGACCTCTGGGCGCTCGGCGTCATCCTCTACGAGCTCTCGAGCGGCCGCCATCCCTTCGCTCGTCCCGATGGCGACGAGTTTCAGTCTATCCGCGCCATCCAGTTCAGCGACCCGCCGCCGCTGGACAACATTCCGCCCGAGCTGACCTCTGTCATCTTTTGCTGCCTGCAGAAAACACCCGCCGAGCGCTATGCCTCCGCCGCCGACGTCCGCGAAGCGCTCAAGACCATCATGAAAGCGCGACAGCTGGAAACCGGTGTCATCCCCGGCGACGCGGCTGCCGTCCTGCCGCCCTCCACTCCCGCGGAGCAGGAAAAACGGACCACCGGCATCCTGTCGATGCTCGCCGAGCGCTTCCGCGAATCTTCTGACGAGAAAGCCGAGCACAACACCATCCTCGTTCTGCCTTTCCAGAACCTCGGCGCCACCGACGTCGCGCCGCTCTACGGATACGCCCTCGCCGACGCCATTGCAGCGCGCATCGCCCGTATGTCCTCGCTCGTCGTGCGGCCTTCTTCGGCGCTCATGCACCTGCCCGTCGCGCGCATGGATCCCCTCGAAATCGGTCAGAAGCTGATCGTCGACTGGGTCCTTACCGGCAACTTTCTCCGCTCCGGCAACGGCTTCGACCTCAACTGGCAGCTTCTCGAAGTCGACACGCAGAGGGTTCGCGGTGGCGGCTCTATCAGCGTCCCCTCGTTCGACCTCATCGCAGTGCAAACCGAAATCTGCAACGAAGTTTTTGCCTCGCTCCAGGGTCTCGGCCAGCTGCAGCAGGGAACCACGCAGCAAACCAACCAGCGCCCCCGCCACCTGGGTGAAGAGCTTTCAGAGGAATACCTTCAGGCCCGCGCCCTGCTCTCCGGATTCATGCAGCGCACCGGTTCGCGCTCGGATCTCGAGCGCGCTCGTGAGCTCTTTGAAGCCGTCACCGAACGCGACCCGACATTCGCCCCCGCGTGGAGCGGCCTCGGCATCGCGCAGCTCCAGTACATTCGCTATGGATTCGGCGGCCACCTTCACGTCATGGCCGCGCGCAAAGCCCTCGATCGCTCGCTCGAACTCGACCCCGGTTCCGTCGAAGCCAATCTTTACCGCGTCTACATGCTGCTCTCCCGCGGCGAAAAGGAATCAGCGCGCCACGGCGTCGAGCACCTCCTCCGCACCGCCTCCAACGACTGGAACGTCCACCTCGTCGCCGGCATCACGCTTCGCGTCGACGGCATGTATGAGGAAGCGCTCTCGCACTTTCACCGCTCGCTGATGCTCAACCCATCGAACGCCGCCGTCGTCTACAACCACCGCGCGCGCGTGTATCAGTATCAGAACCAGCTCGAGCTCGCCGAAGAAGAGCTGCAGAAGGGGCTCACCCTCGAGCCCAAATACCCGCTGCTCCGTACCTCGCTCGCCTACCAGCGCATGCGCCAGGGCGATCTGCACCAGGCCATCGACCAGCTCGAGTCGGTCATCCGCGACGACAGTTCGATGCGCATCGCCGTTCCCACTCTGGCCATGTGCTATGTGCAGATGGGCGACCGCCGGCGTGCCGCCTTGCTGATCGCCGAAGAAACCATCGCGGCCGCCGAAGCCGACAGCGAAATGGCTTACCGCCTCGCCACTTACTTCGCCGTCGACGGAGACGAGAGCGAAGCGCTCCACTGGCTGCGCCGCGCCATCTATCTTGGCAACGAAAACTATCCCTGGTTTTCGAAGAACCCGGCCTGGAACCGCCTCCGTGAACACGCGGACTTCGAGCGCATCCTCGAAGACCTGAAGAAAAGCTTCCGTCGCAATCAAAAAACCTGGAAACGGCTGCTGGCCGAATCGGGCGCGTAGTTTTGCCGAGGCGCATGGGTATTCGTGTTCGGATCGTCGGAGGTTTTCTGTCTGTTCGGGGCGACGGTGAAGAAAAGTCTTGCTGCCGCAACCCGACGTGCGTTGCTCAGAAGAGAAGCCAGGGCGATACGAGTCCCAACCCGACGAGTAAGGCACTGCCGCCATTACCGGGATGAGGTTCGTATTGAGGGCACGACTTCAGTCGTTCCTTTTCAGCAGAAAAGGAACGGACCCAACGGCAAAAGCCATCAGGCCCGGGAAAAGCCCACCGTCTCATCAAAATGTCCATCGCCTCAAAACCAGATCCGCGCGCTTACCGCCGCTCCGGTTCAAACTTCTAAACTCTGGACCTTACTCCAGCCGGTACTTCGTCTCCGCCAGGTGATACAGCGGCCGCCACACCAGGCGATTGATCGTCACCACCATCAGCGCCATGATCATCGTCGCCGCCAGCAGCACCGGATAATTTCCGTTGTCGCTGGCCGCGCTGATTTGCGCGCCCAGTCCCAGCGTCCCCAGCGTGCTGCCTTTCAAATGGAAATATTCCGCGACAATGGACGCGTTCCAGGCACCGCCCGACGCCGTGATCAGCCCTGTGATCAGGAACGGAAAAATCCCAGGGAGGATGACCGTGGTCCAGCGCTGGACATCCTGAAACCGAAACAGCCGCGCTACCTCGCGCAGCTCCGAAGGAATCGCCTGCGCCCCCGCAATCACGTTGAACAGGATGTACCACTGCGCCGCCAACAGCATCAGCACCACTGAGCCGACGCCCAACCCCACGCCGATGCGCGCCAGCGCCACGAGGATCAGCGGAAACAGCGCCGTCGCTGGAAACGACGCCGCGATTTGCGCGAGGGGCTGCGCGATGTGCGAAAGGCGCGGATTGAATCCGATGGCCACGCCCACCGGAATCGTCCACAGCGAGCCGATCAGCAACGCCGCATTCACGCGCACCAGCGTGAGCCCCGCCCCGGCCAGCAAGTGCAGAAATTCCGAACGCTGCATCCCTTTCAGCAGCAGCAGCGCATGGAACGCTGCTATACCAATTGCAACCAGCAGGGCGACTGCGGCCACAACATACACTGCTGTCGCGACTCCCCGCGGCTTTTCAACTTCCGGGCGCGGCTTCGTCCGCTTCCGCCGCTCAGCCGATTCCCGATAAAACCGCTCCGCCATCGGCCGGAAGGTATAGCGGTTGATGATCCCCACCACGCTCGAGTTTCGCAGCGCATCGAGTACCGGCGACGTGACCCGGCTGGTGCTCTCCGTATTTTCAAATTTGAATTTGTCCGACCACGCAATGAGGGGCCGCCACAGCAGCTGATCGGTGATCACGATGATGACCACCATGGTGATCAACCCCCACGTCACGGCGACAAAATCCCCATGCCCCGCCGCCGTCTGCAGATACGATCCCAGCCCCGGCAGTCGAAAATTGCGGCTGCCCACCGGGAACATCTCGCAGACCATGAGAAAAAACCAGCCGTTGGCCACCGACACGATCGAGTTCCATACCAGTCCGATCGCGCCGAACGGAAGCTCCAGCTGGAACAGCCGCTGCAGGCGCGAGAAGCCGTTGATTTCCGTCGCCTCCATCAACTCGCGCGGAATGCTCTTGAGCGAGGTGTAGAAGCTGAACGCCATATTCCAGACTTCGCCCGTGAAGATCAGCAGGATCGCGCCAAACTCAATTCCCAGCTGGCGGGAAGGGAACAGCGACATCATCGCCAGCATCACCCCGGGCAAAAAACTCAGCACCGGGATCGACTGCAAAATATCCAGAGTGGCAATCAGCAGCGCTTCCAGCCGTTTGTTGTACGCCGCCGTGTATCCGTAGGCGACTGCGAACACCAGGCTCAGTGCGTAGGCAAGGAAAATCCGCACCACCGAATAAAACGCATACAGCGGCAGATGCGCCGGAGAGCGATAGATCTCCACTTCCGGAATCGCGGAGCTGAACCAGAACTTCGCGACCCACAGGATCGCGTAGAACCCGGCCAGCAACGCGGCCGCCACGCTCAGGTCCACGAAGAACGGCCAGGTCCGCTCCATCACGAACGCGCGTGAGAGCGTCAGACGCGGCCTCATGCGGGGCACCCGGCCAGCTTCTCGCTGGGGGCGTTCATCCAGCCTTCTCCTGCTCCTGTTCCTGTTCCGCGCCCGGATCGCTCACTGCGTCCGGCAACTCCTCGCCTTCATGCACATGCAGCATGAAGCGCCGCCGTGCGTCGTCCCAGTCGAACAGCTCCGCGTACCGTCCCCAGTTGATCGCGGTTTCCAGCTGTCGCGTGCACTCGTCCTCGCTGAACTGCTCGTCCAGCATGTCCAGGAAAAATTCCTCCGGCACGGAGTGGTCGCTTTTGTTCGCGAGCGCGCGGCTGATTTGCCGCAACAGGAGCACATGTTCCAGTGCGGCCTTGCGGAACAGCTCCTTCTGCTTCAGAATTTCCGACTCGGCGTACGCGCGTCCTTCCGGCGTCATCACCGCGTCGCCTTCTTCCACCTTCAGGAAACCCAGCAGCTGCGCGGCTTCCACGATGGGGAACAGATCATCGATCTCGAATGCCAGCTCATCAGCGAGCTTGTAAATATCCGTGCGTCCGCCCAGGTCGATGATCAGCTCCAGCAATCCGGCAATGCCGCCCGGCCGCGCATGCGGCAGCATCTCGTAGCGCATCTGCCGCTGGTCGCGCACCCGCCGGCCATCGGCGAGCACCGGCACTTCGGTCGGCACCACATCCGGCCGCGTCAGCACCTTATAGATGTAGTCCACCAGCGCGGTAAACGCCTGGGTCTTCCGGTCCCGGGGCTGTACCAGGGAGACTTTGAAGTCCGTGCGCACGTGCCCGGGGTTGCGCCCCAGCACGATGATGCGATCGGCCAGCAGGACCGCCTCTTCAATGTTGTGCGTGACCAGAAAAATCGCCTTCGTTGGAATTGTTTTGTTATGCCACAGTTCCAGCAGCTCGCTTCGCAGGTTGTCGGCGGTCAACACATCGAGCGCCGAAAACGGCTCGTCCATGAACAGCACTTCCGGTTCGACGACCAGGGCCCGCGCAAACCCTACGCGCTGCCGCATCCCCCCCGAAAGCTCCTTTGGGTACGCGGCTTCGAAACCGTCCAGGCCGACCGTATCGAGAATCTTCAGGCTCCGCCGATGCCGCTGTGCCGGCTCCATACCGCGTGCCTTCAGGGGAGCCTCAACGTTCTCCAGAACCGTCAGCCAGGGAAACAACGCAAAGCTCTGGAAGACGATCGACACGTTCACCTCGGTCGTCCCCAGGTCCTTGCCATGCCACAGAACATGCCCCGCCGAAGGCTGCGACAGACCCGAAAGCATCCGCAGCAGCGTGGATTTGCCCGACCCCGAAGGTCCCAGGAGCGCCACAATTTCGCCCGGATAAATCGCCAGATCCGTCGCCGAGATTACCTGGATCCGCGCGTCGCGCGACTGCGCGTAGTACTTCTCGACCTGTCGCGCCTGGATGATGGGATCGGTCATGAGAATCCGGCCACTCAGCCCGCAAATTCCTGGGCTTCCGCTCAGCTTAATGGTGCTGATAACAAGGTTCCGTTAAGATTCGTAGGGTTGAGAACGATGGATGGGCGATGCCGCGCTCGAAAGGCATCTCCCGAGGAAAGCGTATCATCATAGGTGCAGGTTATCCCGGTCGACTACCCCCAGGAGTCTGCTCGGCGATTCTGCAATCTCCATTTTTTTCCTGTTCATTTGACGACAAGGAAGCGGTAAGAGACGAATGTCCGAACAGCAGGCGAAACCCAGGGTGCTTGTCGCGGACGACGAGCGAGTGATCGCCGATACCCTTGCGATCATCCTTAACCAGGCCGGCTTTGAAGCCACCGCGGTTTACAGCGGCGAGAAGGCCGTCGAGATGGCCCAGATCCTTAAGCCAGACATGCTCATCAGCGACGTCATCATGACTGACCTGAACGGCATCGATGCAGCCATTCAGATCCGTGCCATGCTGCCGGGCTGCAAGATTCTTCTGTTCTCCGGTCAGGCGGCTACGGCCGATTTGCTCGACCGCGTGCGCGTCCAGGGCCACGAGTTCGAAATCCTCGCCAAGCCCGTTCACCCTCAGGACCTGCTCGCTCGCCTGCGCAGTTAGCTCGTCGTTCTAAGGTTGAATACTTTTTCTGAGGCCTGATCCCTGAGCCCGGTGCGGGCAGCACGATCACTCATGATCGTGTTGCTTCGGGTACCAGGTAATCTGGCCGGCCGCCGAGGTGTCGCTCTGCGACCCTGCCTTGTAAATCGGCGCCTTCCAGCCCTCGTACTGCACCCAGCCTTTTACCTCGATATCCTTCCCGATCCGCTTGACCACTGAGCCGGCAAAATCATTCTGCGTGGTTCCGCCGGGAATGAACTGAGCCGAAGCCTTCGCGTTTCGGTAACTGAACTGAATGTCTTCGTTGCCCGAGAGGTGCCAGGTCAGCCACGCCTGTCCGCCTTTGCCCTGGCGGCCCACCCAGTCCGGCAAAAAGCCCTGGTTCGTCGGTCCCTGCTTCTGGACGGTCTCGACGTACAGAAATTGTCCGTTGTCGATGGGGGAACCATTGGGGTTGCTGTGACTCGTGGGTTCTGTACTGGCCCCTTCCAACCGCAGATCGAGGTGGTGCAAATAAGGAAACTGCGACAAATAGATTCCCGGGTGCAAACCTGCGCGACGCGGCGCGGAAATGGGGCTCACATCGTCGTGTACGAACGAATCGCTGTACAGCGATATCCAGTTCCGCACATAAGGCAGCCGCCAGTCGAAATCGAAGTTGCCGAAGCGTGCTCCTGGATCGCTGCGCGAAAACTTCTCCGCGGCGGTCACGTTCTGGAAGCTGAAAAAGCTCTTGAGAAACGTATGCAGCGTGATCGGTTCGTGACCCTTGCCGCCCCACACCACCATGCGGCTGAATCCAAACTCCAGATCGCGATACGGCTTAAAGCTGAGTTTCTCAACGTGTACCCAGGGATCGTTCGGGTCCGTGTGTCCCTTCAGGCTGCCCACAAAAAAGTCATAGCGGAACGGCCCCGTGACCCGCGACAGTCCTGGAATGCGAAGCGGCTCGACGCGATTGATCTCGAAATCGTAGATGTCCTCTGCGTTGTTGCTCCACAGCATGCTGGCGCCCTGGTCCGGCCCGAGCCAGTGGTCGTTCTTGCCGAAAGAAACTTCGTGTCCCAGCAGGTGGTACGAAAGATTGGCCTCGAGGATGCGCGCGTTGTTGGCGACCGCAATCGGTCCCTCGGGCAGCGTTGCCTGCACAGGATTCGTCGCGATCGGAATACCGTCGATGTTCTGCGAGAGCAAGGTGGCCAGTGCCGGGGAGTATCCTGTCGCGCTGGGCGCCCGCTGATACTCGCCGCGAAAGTAGACCGAAAATCGTCCCGCTTCCGCCCTTGCGCTGAAGCCGGTGTAGTTATTGAACCCGCCCTGGTAAGGTCGCCCGTAATCGTCGACGATCGTCTGGCCCAGATGAAAGCTGTCGCGCAACGGCGTTCCGCTGATCCCGCGCAGCACGGTGTAGACGCTTTCCAGCTCGCCGCTGGGACGATTCAGTTCTGTGGCATTATCGATGTCCGGCTGCACTTCATCGAGCACCGCCAGATAAATGCTCTTCGCCTCATCGTTGTTGGTGTCCGTGTCGATGCGGTCCGCGCTCTGCTCCAGCATGTGCGCGATGCTCAGCCGCGTCCACGGCCGCAATCCCAGAAACGCCGTGTCCAGATAGCCCAGCGAATGCAGCCGGTCCAGCGCCGGATAAATCCAGCTGTCCATCGGCACATAAGTCGATCCCTGCGAGCTGGTGGAAATAGTTTCTGCGGGCGGCCTATATCCTGGTGGGAAAGGCTGTTGCGTCGTAACCTGGGCTACAGCCGATGAAAGAAAAGCGCTGCAAAACAGAACTGCGGGTAGGCAAAGGGAGGATCGCAAGCAGACCTCGGCGGGTTTTTACCGTTCCGGGCGCGGAGCTGTTCACCTGTGCGCCGTAACTTCAGACTCATTCATCGAAACTGCGGTGTCAAGCGCGGGTCTTCGCACAAACTGTGGCTGCCATCTGTCATCTGCAACCTATGCGCTGTCACCTGGTCGTCATGCGTGTGCCGGATCGCCCCGCTCGGCATCCACGCCAAGTTCTGCCAGCGCCTTTTGTGCCTTCTTTGCGTCGAATCTGCCTTCGCGCGCCAGCTTCGACAGCGTTGCCGCCACCACCGACTCCGCATTCACTTCGAAGTGGCGCCGCAGATGCTCGCGATTGTCGCTGCGTCCGAACCCATCCGTCCCCAGCGATACCAGCCGGGTCGTCAACCACGGCGAAAGCTGATCTGGAATCGCCTTCATATAGTCCGTCGCCGCTATAATCGGTCCCTTCGCTTTGCTCAGCGTCGACACGATGTACGGCGTCTTCTCCGGCTCCGCCGGATGCAGCCGGTTCCATCGCTCCACGCCCAGCGCCTCGCGGCGCAGCTCGTTGTAGCTGGTCACGCTCCACACATCCGTCTCCACACCGTATTTCTCCGCCAGAATTTCCTGCGCGCGCAGCACTTCATTCAGGATCGGTCCGCTGCCGAACAGCTGCGCCACCGCCTTGCCGCTGGCCGATGCCTTCAGTTTGTAAATCCCGCGTACGATGCCTTCGCGCGATCCCTCCGGCATCTCCGGCATGGTGTAATCTTCGTTGTACATCGTGATGTAGTAGAAGACGTCTTCGCCCTCCTGATACATCCGCCGGATTCCATCCTGCAGAATCACCGCCAATTCGTACACGAACGCCGGGTCGTAGGTGACGCAGGTCGGAATCACGCTCATCAATAAATGGCTGTGTCCGTCCTGGTGCTGCAGGCCTTCGCCGGTCATCGTGGTGCGACCCGCCGTGCCCGCCATCAGAAATCCCTTGCCCCGCGCATCGGCAAACGCCCACATCATGTCGCCCACGCGCTGGAATCCGAACATTGAGTAGTACATGTAGAAGGGAATCGTCGGCACCAGGTAATTCGAGTAACCCGTGCCTGCCGCCGTGAACGACGCCATCGATCCGGCTTCGGTGATCCCTTCCTCCAGAATCTGTCCGTCTTTCTCTTCGCGATACGAGAGCACCATGTCCACGTCGTGCGGCTTGTATTTCTGCCCCTCGCTCGCGTAAATCCCCACCTGCTTAATGGCCGATTCGAGCCCGAAGGTTCTGCCCTCGTCCGGCACAATCGGTACAATGTATTTGCCGAACGCAGGATCCTTCATCAGCGAGCGCAGCATGCTGACGAATCCCATTGTTGTCGATACAGCTCGTCCCTTCGATCCGCTCGTCCACTCCGTGAAGGTTTCCACCTTCGGCGCCGTGAAGCTGATCTTCGGCACATCGCGCCGCGGCATAAACCCGCCCAGCCCCTGCCGCCGCGCATGCATGTACGCCATCTCCGGAGCGTCCTGCGCTGGCCGAAACAACTTGCCCTCGCGCGCGTCCTTTTCCGGGAGCGGCAGCTCATAACGCTTGATGAAGTCCACCAGCGCGTCGTCGGCGACCTTCTTCTCCTGGTGCGACGCGTTGCGCGCCTGCGTGCTCCCCAGGCCGTAACCCTTCACCGTTTTGGCCAGGATCACTGTCGGGCCGCCCTTGTGCTCCACCGCCCGCTTGTAGGCGTTGTAAATTTTTCTCGCGTCATGCCCGCCGCGATGCAGGTGGAAAATCTCATCATCCGTCATGTGTTCCACCAGCTTCAGCAGCTCCGGATACTTTCCGAAAAATTCGCTCCGGATATACGCGCCGCCCTTCGCCTTGAACGCCTGATACTCGCCGTCCACGCACTCTTCCATCCGCTTCAGCAGCAGGCCGGTGTGATCGCGCTCGAACAGTTCATCCCAGTCCGATCCCCAGATCACCTTGATCACGTTCCAGCCGGCGCCGAGGAACACCGCCTCCAGCTCGTCGAAGATCCGGCCGTTGCCGCGCACCGGTCCATCCAGCCGCTGCAGGTTGCAGTTCACCACGAAGATCAGGTTGTCGAGTTTTTCTCTACGGCCCAGCGACAGCGCGCCCAGCGTGTCGACCTCATCCGTCTCGCCATCGCCGACGAACGCCCAGACCTTTCGCGGTGTCTTCTCAATCAATCCGCGATTTTCGAGATACCGCATGAAGCGCGCCTGATAGACCGCGTTCAGCGGCCCAATCCCCATCGATACCGTCGGGAACCGCCAGAAATCCCGCATCAGCCACGGGTGCGGATAGGACGAAAGCCCTGGCGTATCGCGCAGCTCATGCCGGAAATTCAGGATCCGCTGCTCATCCAGGCGTCCCAGCAAAAATGCCCGCGCATAAATTCCCGGGCTCGCGTGTCCCTGGAAATAAACAAAGTCGCCCGGCTGATCGCCGTACGCCGCGTGAAAGAAATGGTTGAAGCCCACTTCCAGCAGCGTCGCCAGCGATGAATACGTCGCGATGTGACCGCCAATGCCGTGGTCCTTCTTGTTCTGGCCGTGCACCATGGCCATCGCATTCCAGCGGATCAGCGCCTCGATTCGGCGCTCCAGTTTGCGATCGCCGGGGTAGGGAACTTCCTCGTGCTTCGGGATCGTGTTCACGTACGGCGTGGTCAGCTCGCTCTGCTGCGTGATCCCCGCCTCGCGCGCCCGCTGCTTCAGCGCCGTCAGCAGCTCCGCGCCCTGCTCGGGGCCGTCGCCCACCACCACGTCGTCGAACGCTTCAATCCACTCGCGAAGCTGTTGCGCGAAATCGTTGCCCACCGGATTCGTTACCTTCGTTGCCATAAACCTCTGATCGCTCCTCTGCGACTATGCGATGCGCTGTTCTGCGCGATCTCCGACCGCGTTCTGCGTATTAAAATTCTGTCCGTCGCTCTTTGCTTTGAACTCCGCGACAATTTCCCGCCGCCACTCAGCAGCCGGCATTCCTCTTGCTGTCAGCCACTGTTCCAGATGAACGACGGCGTCTTCCGTCTTCACTTTTGCCGCGCGCTGGCCGCTTTTCACTGCTGGCTGCCACCGCACGCCCACAATGTGGGTTGGACCACTGCCCTCACGCGCCCGCGTAATCGACTCATGCGCCACCCGGTACAGCGCGATCACATCCTGCGTGTCGACCGGAATCGACGGATACTCCAGCGCCGCCGGTTTCTTCTTCTTCCCGGCCCGCGGTTTCTTCGCGTTGCCGTATTCCACCAACAGCACCGGCAACCTGGCATCAATGGCCAGCGACCGTGCTTCCTGCAAAATCTTTCCGTTCTGCGCGGCGTCGAGAAAAATCGCCGTCACCCTGCCCGTCTTCCTCATCCGGTCGCCCACCGCATCGCCCAGCGCCGCGATCACGCGCTCCTCAAGGCTGGGCCGCTCCGTACTGGTTCCCATCTCCCCGCGCGCAATCTCGTCCACCGATCCGGCGTGGTCGGTGACGACGGTATCGCCGCTCCGCAAGTCGGCGACGACCCCCGCCAGCAGCGCCTCGCGTCCGCGAAGCCATCCCAAACCGTGCTCGCCCACCCGTTGCAACTTGAGCGCCATCGCATACAGCTGCCGGAACTTCTCGCTGCTGATCAGTGAATGACCGTGCTTGCCATGCGCCGCCGCAGACGGCATCCTGTTTCCTGCCTCAATCGCCATGTGTTCTTGTTGTCCCTTAACGACCGCTGATTGGGGGTGTGCGGCCTTCGCTGCTCTGACTGTGTCGAGCCGAGCAGAACCGGCTATATAAAAATTGTAGCGCAGCCGCGCGCTCGGTTCCTGAAGTCACCGCTCCGCACACGACGTTCCGCTCGCGCGATCAGTTTTCAACAGTTTTGTGAATAACCCTGTGCATTTCCTGTTTCCAGAGCTCTGAAGTTCACCAATGATGCGCTCTTCACCGTTCTGCACTCACTGCGATGCATTCTCGCATCGATCTCCGATGTGATTTTGATCACACCACGCGGTACCGATGATCGCTTGACAATCGAACGCATCGCCGGAGGTCGCTCATGCGCTCTTCTGTACCCCGCAACCTGATCCCTGCTCCCTGTTTTACGTGGAATACTCCGCGTTGATCCGCACATACTCCGCGCTCAGATCGCAGGTCCAGAATCGGCATCGCCCTTCACCCACGTTCAGCGCGATGCGAATCGAATACTCCCGCTGGTCCAGATACGCATGCGCCGCGCACTCGTCGTATTCCGGTGCGCGTCCGCCCTTCACGCAAATCGGCAGCTTCCCGAACCAGATCGCAATCTTTTCCGGATCAACTGCGACGCCGGAATATCCAACCGCCGCCATGAGCCGGCCCCAGTTCGGATCCGAACCCGCCCACGCCGTCTTCACCAGCATCGAATGCGCGATCGACCTGGCCACCGTTACCGCGTCCGCATCGTTTGGCGCGCCCTCAATCTGCAATTCGACGACATGCCCCACGCCTTCGCCATCGGCCACGATCTGTTTCGCCAGCGAAGTGCATACCGTGCCCAGGGCCTCGGCGAACTCCGCATCTTCGGCCCACGCATCCACCCCCGATGCGCCCGATGCCATCAGGAGCACCGTGTCGTTCGTCGACGTGTCTCCGTCAATCGAGATGCGATTAAAGCTCGTATCCACTGCGGCGCGCAGAAAGCGATCGAGCGCCGTCGGATGCACCGCTGCGTCCGTGAACAGATAGACCAGCATGGTTGCGTGCAGAGGGGCATTCGGCGCAGAGCCAGGGGTTGTGGCCGACACCACCTGCGGATGAATCATCCCGGCGCCCTTGCACACTCCGGCAATACGCACTCGCTTTCCATCCCGCTCGAAGCTCGTGTGTGCCACCTTCGCTCGCGTGTCCGTGGTCATGATTGCTTCCGCGAAGCCGATAAAAGACTTCGCATCCGACGCCAGCGCGCTTTTCAACGCCGGCAGTGCGCCCACCAGCTTCTCCGCCGGAAGAGGTACTCCGATAATCCCCGTTGACGAGGGCAGGACTTCGTGTCCTTCACATCCGAACGTCTGTGCAGCCGCTTTGCACACCTGTTCCGCCGCTTTGATCCCGATTTCGCCCGTGGCGCAGTTCGCATTCCCCGCATTCACCGCAACCGCGCGCATCAGTCCGTTGTTTCGCTCCAGATGCAGCCGCCCCACCGTGACTGGAGCCGCCTGCACGCGGTTCGACGTGAACATCGCAGCGGCGCTCGCGATTTTGTCCGTTACGGCAACCGCAAAGTCCGTTTTGCCGCTCGGCTTAATGCCCGCCTTCACTGCCGCAAAGCGAAATCCCCGCGGCAGCGCCTCGTCAGAAATCAAATGAGTCTCCGTCATCTCTGTTAGTTAATCACCTGGTTTTCCCGGGCGGCGCGGTCATCAGCTCGATAAATTCCCGCGTAAATTTCCCCAGGTTCACATCCAGTTGCGCATGCACCTTCTGTACATCGGTCGCCGGCCGCATCGCGTCCGCCCACGTCAGCGTGTTGCCATAGCTCGGACCGTGACTCAGGTCCACATCCATAAACACCTGCTTCTCCTTCGTAATGATGGAAGGATCGAGCCACGCACAAGCCGCCAGCTCGTCCCACAAGTAATACCGCTCCTGGGACCATGCCGCGATGTAGCGCGCCGCCGGGCTCTGCGACTTGCTGATCTCATCCACCATCGCCTGCGTAAACATCGCCTTAATAGAGATGTCCACGGTCGTCAGATCGATGCGCGGCCAGTGCGCGCCCAGCACAATGTGAGTCGCCTCCGGATCGAACCAAAAATTAAATTCGTGCCGAGGGTTCTCCACAAACTCCGGGTCGTCGGTCTTCGGATTGAGGCTTCCGCCCATCATTACGATTCCCTGCGTCAACTCCGCAAATTCCGGATCAATGCGGATCGCCAGCGCGATATTTGTCAGAGGGCCCGCCGCATAAATCGTCACCGCATGCGGATGCGCGTGCACCTGGCGAATCAGAAAATGCACTCCATCCTCGTCAATCGCCTTCGTGTGCGGGGCACCTTCCGGCATCGGCGGCACGGCATCCGGCGGGTGCATTGTCGGATGCGCTGCTTTCAGCGCATCCACGCCACGCGCCGTCTCCGCCGGGCTTATAGTCTCTCCGCCCCACGCGCCCAGCCAATCCACCTGCCCCACCAGCGGCGTCTGCAACCGGGTCTCGGCCTCGGTCCGCACCAACGGGAACACTGCTCCCTTCGCCACGGGAACATCGGTGCGGCCAATCAACTCCAGCATGCGCAGCGTGTGCGCGGTTTCTTCATCGCGCCATGCGTTGCCGGTCACCATGGTGATGCCGAGCACCTCCACCTGCGGCGACTCGAGCAGCACCATCATCGCCATCTGGTTCGATCCGCCCGGCCCCGACCCATCCTGGTCGATCAGTACCATGCGCTTCTGCGCCCACGAGGGCACAACCGACATCGCCAGCACCGCAGCTGTGGCCAGACGCAATCCGCGCCGCCGCCAAGCCTCAGATCCAAGCCACCGTGTCTTGTTCATCGAATTTCGAATTCCAAATGGGAATTTACCAGTAAACCAGGCACCCACGCGCCTCCAATTCGCCGACCCATCCCGGCACGTCCAGCGTTGTGACCCACCGCAGGTCTATTTTCTCCAGCTTCGGCAGCGTGGTCATCGCCTCCGGCAACGATTCCAGCGGATTGCCGCGCAGATCGATTTGCCGCAGCTCCCGCATTTCCCCAATCGCCGCAGGCAGCGTCGTCAGGCGGTTGTTGCGCAGATGCAGCTCGCGCAACCGCGTCAACTGTCCCACACATTCCGGCAGCGCCGCCAGGCGATTGTCCGACGCGCGCAGCTCCGTCAGGCCCTTCATCGCGCAAACCGCCGCAGGCAACTCCGCGAAATCGTTCTCGCCGATGTTCAGGTACCGCAGCTTCTTGAGTTTTCCCAGCGAAGCCGGCAACGCGATCAGCCGATTGTCATGCAGATACAGAAAATCTGTCAGACCGTCGAGATCCCCAAGGCTCTCCGGAATCCCGGTCAGCAGATTGTGTCCCAGATCGAGCATGCGCAGCTTGTGCAGCCGCCCAAGCTCCTCCGGCGCCTCGGTCAGATCGTTGTCCGCCAGCACCAGCGTCTCAATTTCCACGTTATCCCAAACCGATGGCGGCACACGCCCCAGCCGCTTCTTCCACAGATTCAAATGAACACCAGACACGCTCGACATGAGCCACCTCCTGTTTCTCCGCCGCGCCTCTGCAATAATTTTCTCTTGACCCCGAACCCCGAATCCGACTTTCTCTCGATGCGCAACGTCAGCGTTGCCCGCGGCGACAACGTCGTCCTCCACACTATCTCCCTCCGCATCGCCCGTGGCGAGCACGTCGCCATCCTCGGCCCCAACGGCTGCGGCAAATCGACGCTGATCAAGACCATCACCTGCCAGTGCTATCCCATCGTCACGCCCACCACCGAACTGCGCCTCCTCGGCCGCGAGCGCTGGGATGTCTCGCAGCTGCGCACTCACCTCGGCGTGGTCTCTGCCGAATTGCCCGGCGAGCGCACCCCCGTCACCCGCGGCCTCGACGCCGTCGTTGCGGGATTCTTCTCCGCCTCCACCCTCTGGCCCAATCTTCACGTCACACCGGAAATGCGCGAGCGCGCCCACCAGGCCCTCCTCCTCATGCAGGCCACACATCTTGAGCAAAAGCTGGTGGGCGAAATGTCAGCCGGCGAGCAGCGCCGCATCATGATCGCCCGCGCCCTCGTCCACCAGCCCGAAA
The DNA here is from genome assembly GCA_036272255.1 of Acidobacteriaceae bacterium. Lineage (GTDB taxonomy): Bacteria > Acidobacteriota > Terriglobia > Terriglobales > Acidobacteriaceae > Palsa-343. The sequence continues at coordinate 53,783 of DATAZC010000075.1, forward strand.
TGCTTCTCCTCGACGAGCCCTCGAACGCGCTGGACCTCGCCGCCCAGCGGGAGCTGCGCGAAGCCCTGCGCCGTGTCGCCCAGCAGGGCGTCGGCATCCTGATGGTCACCCACCATATC
>DATAZC010000076.1:0-2266 GCA_036272255.1 Acidobacteriaceae bacterium
ATCCTTCGAGCACGGTTTCAGGAAGAGCGGGTTGGCGTACAGGAAGCAGGCGCGGGCCCGGTGGGCCAGTTCCGCCATGCGGTTCAGCGCCGGGCCCGTGTCGGTGATGCCGGGCAGCAGCGGCGAGTTGAGGATGCCTACTCGCAGACCTGCCTCGCGCAGCCGCCGCACGGTGGCGAAGCGGATGTCGGGCCGCGGGGCGCGCGGTTCCAGCAGCCGGGCAAGCGCGGCATCGGGCGTCGTGATGGTCATGCAGACCGTCAGCTCATTGCTTCTCGCAATTTTGCACAGGTAGCGGAGGTCTCGCGCGATCAGCGCCGACTTGGTGACGATGGCGATATGCAGCCCGCGCTGTTCGGCGAAGACGGCCAGCAGGCTTTGGGTGATGCGCAGGCGCCGCTCGATGGGCTGATACGGGTCGGTAGCAGTGCCGATGGCGATCTCCTCGCCAGGGCGCACCTGGCGCAGCTCCTGGCGGAGCAGCCACGCGGCGTTCTCCTTCACGAAGATCTTGCGCTCGAAGTCGGCCGGATTGCGGAGTTCCATGAACTCGTGGGTGTAGCGGGCGTAACAGTAGCGGCAGGCGAATTCGCAGCCGCGGTAGGGGTTGATGCCCCAGGCGAAGCGCAGGCCACGCCGGGAGACGACGCGATTGAGGATGGAGCGGACCGGGAGAGAGCGGAACTCGACCAGGTGTCCCTGATCGACCTCGGTAGCGTCCGCAGCCATGCGTGCGATTCCGGGCGGGGTTGGGGGTGGCAGTTCGGGAAAGAGGGGGAGCGCGGCGGCCTGTGGTTTCGCCATTTGTTCGCCTCTACAGTCAAGAGTAGTCCCGGGTCGCCAGCCCGTCAAGCGGCTTGAGGATAACGCGCGGCGGAAGGCAGCGGAGCGATCGGGAAAACGGGACTGGTAGAGTGGCTGCGATGCGATGGTCTGCTCTCTCCGTAGTTTGGTTCCTGCTGTCGTTGCCTTTTGTGAGCCACCCACAATCGAACGAAGCGAATCAGGCGTGGATGCTGGGGCCGTTCACGCGGCCGGAGAATGCGCAGCCGGTGATCACGGCACGGCCGGAATCGGTTTTTATCGATCCGATTCTCGGCAAGCCCGCGCACTGGGAGGCGCTCCACACCTTCAATCCTGGCGCCGTAGTGCGCGATGGAAAGGTCTATGTCCTCTATCGCGCAGAGGACGACAGCGGCACGATGCAGATCGGCATGCATACCTCACGGTTGGGGCTGGCGGTGAGCGAGGATGGTCTGCACTTTACGCGCGAGGCGTCGCCGGTCTTCTATCCCGCGAAAGATAGCGAGCAGGCACGCGAATGGCCGGGCGGCACGGAAGATCCGCGGATCGTTGAGTCGCCGCAGGGCGGCTATGTCATGACCTACACACAATGGAACCGGAAGACATACCGGGTGGGGGTGGCCACGTCGCCCGACCTGCACACGTGGACCAAGCATGGGCCGGCCTTTGGCATGGAGAAGTATGCAGGGCTGAAATACAAGTCGGCGGGAATTGTCACCGAATGCGTAACGAAAGGGCGCTGCATCGCCGCAAAGTTCGATGGGAGCTACTGGATGTACTGGGGCGAGGGTGAGATTCACCTGGCGACATCGCAGGATCTGGTGCACTGGACGCCGGTTGAAGGCGTGGATGGTCAGCCGAAGGTGCTGATGCGCCAGCGTCCAGGCATGTTCGATAGCGGATTGCCGGAGGTGGGGCCGCCGCCGGTGCTGACGAAGTACGGCATCGTGCTTGTCTATAACGGTAAAAACGCCGCAGGCGCGAACGGCAAAAACAACGCGGGCGCGAACGGTAAAAACGCTGCAGGCGTGAACGGCAAGAATGCCACAGGGGCTAACGGTAAGAACGCGGACCTTCCTCGCGACCCAACGTTGGCAGCGGGCACCTATTCCGTCGGACAGGCGATCTTTGAGCCAACCAATCCAGAAAAGCTCATGGCGCGACCGGGCACGCCATTCTTCCAACCGAAGTTGCCGTGGGAGCAGAGCGGTCAGTATGCCGCAGGCACTACCTTTGCCGAAGGGCTGGTGTGGTTCCACCAGCGCTGGCTACTCTATTACGGCTGCGCGGACTCGCGAGTCGGGGTTGCCGTCTCCGGGGTCGCGATGAGCAGCCCTGCCGCTGCGGGCCGATAGAATCCCAACTATGCAATCACTGAAGGGGAAGACCGCGCTGGTGACGGGCGCGGCGAAGCGGATAGGGCGCCAGCTGGCGCTGGCGCTGGCTGCGGAGGGCGCCGATG
>DATAZC010000077.1:0-19869 GCA_036272255.1 Acidobacteriaceae bacterium
AACAGCGAGTTTCGAGCAGGCACATCACCGAAAATCATCCCACGGGTCGATGGCACCGACCCTTCAGCTCCGGTCAGCCTAAAACAGCTTCACGGCCACGGGTTGCGCAGAGCTTCCTTAGATCAATGTTGATTTGAGTCATCGCGGAGCGTATCTGAAACGCCCCAAGCGGTCAGTGCCGGTGTTCGGTTAACTGGCTTAGGTATCTCGATTTTCGCTCTCGAATACCAGGTGGGCGTTGCCGGTGGCTGGATTGGTCAACAGCACAGGAGAAACTTCAAAGGCTGTGCGCAGATGTTCTGCCGTGAGCACGTCCGCGGTTTTGCCATCGGCCAGGATGCGTCCGTGATGGATCAGGAGCAGGCGATCGGCAAAGCGCACGGCCAGGTTGAGGTCGTGCACCACGCCAACAACAACGACATCGGGCTGTGACGCAAACGTCCGCACTTTTTCCATGAAATCGATCTGATGACGGATATCGAGGAACGTCAGAGGCTCGTCGAGGAAAAGGTAGCGAGCGGAGTCCTCGAGCGGGCGCCAGATTTGCGCCAGTACTCGCGCGAACTGGACGCGCTGCTTCTCGCCTCCGCTCAGCGTGCCGTAGCTGCGGTCCGCCATGCCGGCGACGTCGAAGAACCGCATGACTTCGTCGCAAATCTCGAGGTCACTGACTCCTGGGCGGGCTCCGAAATGCGGGTATCGGCCCATCAGCACTAGCTCGCGAACCGGAATGGAGAAGGCGACCTCGACGGCCTGGGACAATACGGCGCGGCGTTGCGCGAGAGCGCGTTCGCTGAAGCGAGTGACGTCGGCGTTGTCGTACAGAACATGCCCTTCGTGAGGCCGCTCGAGTCGAGTAAGCAGCTTGATCAAAGTGGACTTGCCTGCGCCGTTGGCACCCATGATGAGGTGCAGACGCCCGGGTTCGAACTGCGCAGAGACGCGATCGATCAGCGCACGGCGGCCGGCTCGGAAGACGAGATCAATCGCGGTCAGCATAGCTCAGGAGAGATACTCCCGGCTGCGGAGCAGTGAGAGGAAGACGGGGACGCCCACGACTGCTGTCACGATTCCGATGGGCAATTCGGCAGGGCGCAGCAATGTGCGCGCGATCAGATCGGCGACACTGAGGAGCGTTCCTCCCAGCATCGCGCTGCCGAGGATGAGGAAACGATTGTCAGGACCGCGCAGGATGCGGAGGATATGCGGGACGACGAGGCCGACGAAGCTGATCACTCCGGTGAACGCAGTGGCCACGGCCACCATGAGCACGTTGATGGTGAGGACGATCCACTTGAGGCGCGCAACATTGATGCCAAGTGCCGTTGCTTCGTCCTCGCCAATCATCAGCGCATTCAGGGATTTCGCGCAGAGCACGGCGGGCACGAGTCCAATGATGGTGGCGAGGCCAACAACGAGGACGGAGTTCCAGTCGGCGCCGGAGAGCGTGCCCAGGTTCCAGTAGATGATGGAACGCGCCTGGGGATCGCGGGCCACGTAAGACAGAAAACCAATGCCGCTCATGAAGAGCGCGTTGATGGCTAACCCGGTGAGCAGGAGACGCAGGATGGAACTGCGGCCCTCGTTTTTGGTATGGGCCAGGGCGAAGACCAGGTACGTCGAGAGCACGCCACCGAAGCACGCTGCCAGGGGAAGCGTCCAGCCGCCGAGATTCACTTTGAGCAGCGCGCCAAAGACGTAGAAGAGCGCGGCGCCGAAGGCCGCTCCACTCGACGTGCCGACGAGGCCTGGCTCGACAATGGGATTGCGAAACAGCGCCTGCATCAGCGTGCCGCCTACTCCCAGTGAGGCGCCCACCAGAAGGCAGAGGATCGCGCGCGGGACACGCAGCTGCATGAAGATTCTTTGATCGAGAGGCAGATCGGTGTGTCCGGAAAGCTTCCCCCAGAAAGCCGCGGCCATGGCATGGTTGGAAAAATCCATGGCGCCAAAGCGGATCGAGGCGACGGTGGTGGCGATCATCAGCAGGAATAAGGAGGCCAGCCAAATGCGATCCGATCGACGGGCGTTCATTGATGGATCAGCTGCGCCAGTTTCGTAATGTTCTCGCCGGTATCCGGACCGAAGTACATCAGCTGGTGCTCGGGGATGCGATAAATCCGATTGTTTTTGGCTGCGTCGGTTTCAGCGACTCCGGGCAGCGATTTCGCCTGTTCCGCGGAACCAAGGCGGTCGAAGCCGTACTCGGTCATCAGGATTACCTGCGGATTACTCTGCGCGATAATTTCCGGGGAGATCATGCGCTGCATGCCCGGCTTGTCGAGAGCCATTTTGCCGCCAGCGAGTTCCACCATCCTGCCGGCAGTGCTCGCGTCTCCGCTGCCTCCGTTACCGACCAACAGGTAGATGTTGGAAGCGCGGCCGAAATGAATGATGGCTACGCGCGGAGTTACCGGATATTTTTTGACCGCGGCCGCAGCTTCGGCCATTTGGCGGTCGATACGGGCGCAGAGTTCCTCAGCGCGCTGCTCCTTGTGGAAGAACGCACCCATCTCGCGCAGCAGTGCTTTGGTGCCATCCACCGAGTCATCCTTTGCCTGAAAGGTCTTCATCGGGATGTTCAGGGCCTGCAATTGCCGCACGACGTTATCGGGGCCGATGTTGTTGTCGTCGATGATGAGGGTGGGCTTGAGGGAGAGAATACCTTCGGCGCTGAGAGCGCGGTGATAGCCGACGGTAGGCAGATTCTTAATTTCGGGTGGATAGGTGCTGGAGTAATCGACGCCGACGAGACTGGCCTGTGCGCCCAGGGCATAGATCATCTCGTTATAGGCTTCGCCAATGCAGACAATCCGCTGTGTGCCGGATTGTGTCGCGGCATTTCTGCCGAAACGACCACAGCCGGCCAGCACGCAGGCGCAACCAAGGAGCAAAAACAATTGGGATCGATTCACAGGAGGATTAAGGATACACGGAATCAGACGCTGCCCAGATGCAGGATGTGCTCGAAGAAACTGTACATGAGCCCGGGAAACGCGATGACTGTGGCGGCAGCGAAGAGAAGGACCAGCGCCGCTAATCCGAGATGAAGGAAGGCGTCGGCTGGGCGGGAAGAGCGATGTGGGTGAAGAAGGCGATCGACGCGAACAGCGAGTCCAGCCTCGGCGGAGGTGAGAGCGGCGCAGATCACGGAGGGGCGGCGGATCTGAATCGCGCGGGCAGTGCGGACAAGGGCCTCTGCAAGCAGCAGGGAACGCGATGAATCTCCGCGCACGGCATCGTCGTCGGCAGCCCAGTCGGCGGCCTTTTGCCAGTGACGCAGCCAGGGATCGAAGGGAAGCTGCGGAAGGAAACTAAGGAACAGCTGCTTCCAGTTGTCGAGGTGAGCTGCGTGGGAGCGCTCGTGATCCAGGGCAACTTCGAGAGCATCGGTATGGAGGCCGCCGGTTCCAAGCAGGTCAGTGGAAACGAGAATGAGCGGACGGAGAAATCCGATGAGCCCGACGGGGGGATTGGCTTCGGCGAGCGCGAGGAGTGGGCTGGCGTCGCCTGAGATTCGCACAATGTGGCCGGAAGAGCGGCAGGCCCTGATAAAACGCAGAGTGCGGAAAACGATGACGACGCCACGCAGCGCGGCGGACCCGAACCAGAAAGTCACCACGGCTGCGATCAGGAGGCAAAGCCAGCTAACGGGCTCTGTTTCGCGCGTCGGCTCATAGCGAAGGTATGCCGGAAGGCAAAGGGCACCGGCGACGACGATTGCCAGCAGCAGCGGCGCGATCTGGATCAGATAGAGAGTGCATTCGCTCTGACGAGCTGTGACACGTTCAAGACGCCGCAGTAGGGAGTGCGCTGCGAGCGAGAAGAGCGTTTGGGCGGTTGCGCAGACAAGGCCCAGAACCACGAGAAGGAGACAGAACAGTCGCAGAGTAAAGGACAGGGTCATCGGACGTCCTCTTTTTCCTGGGGAGGCTTCCCTGGTTCAGACTCCTGGAGTTGAGACTGAGCGCGGGCTTGCTGAATGCTGGATTCGAGGCGATCGAGGAGTTCGGTGTCGTAGAGGTGAACGGCGTCGACGAGGCAGGAGACGAGAACTTCAGGCTGTACGTCGGATTCTGAAAAGAAACGGCGAATGATATTGGCGGCGCGCTGTCCTTCGAAATCCCGAGCCGAGTGAATGGGGGAGTAGAGAAAGGCACGATTTTGCTTTTCGCGGTGCAGGAGACCTTTGCGAAAGAGGCGATCGAGGGTCGTCATGACGGTGGTATAGGCGAGGCTCGAGCTGAGGCGGTCGGCGACCTGCTGCACGGTGGCGCTGCCGAGGTCGCGCAGGACTGACAGCACCTCGCGCTCGCGACGCCCCAGTCCACTGGCAGGCAGAGCGGCAGAGACGTTGTGGCCGGCGCGGCTTCGTTCGGAGTCAGAGCCGGAAGGTGTGGAGGGTTCCGTCATGCGGGATTCTGGAAGCGATTCTGATGATAAGCCGAAACCGCGTTGTGGGGGGAGTGGAGGTGTCGGTCGAGGAGCAGGGAACTGGACCTGGTGCAGTGGGCGAGAGCAGGAAGCTACTACCTATGGTAGTAGTCGGCGCATTCTCGTACTCCTAAAGAACTGGAATTATTTCCATTTTGTATACCAATCAGGACCCTGGAGAGACATGCCGAAATTGTGCGGGATTTTGCTGGTTCTTTCGTTGGCTGGTGGTCTGTACGCCCAAAGTCCGGATACCGCGGCACTGCGCGGAACAGTAACGGGGCCGAACGGGCAGGCGCTGGCAGGGGCACGGATCGTGGTGGAAGACGCGCAGCATCTCGCGGTGCGGTCGATGCAGACGACAGCACAGGGGACGTTTGCTGCGGAGGGATTGCCGGTGGAGCAGACGGTCGTGGTGCGGGCGAGCTATCAGGGGCTGGCAGATGCGGCTACCGGAACGCTGGTACTGGCGGCGGGCGCAACGGCGGACATTCGTCTGCAGATGCAGGTTCCGAGCGTGCATGCCGAAGTGACAGTGACAGGAGCGGCGGGCGAGGTGCGCGCGGATGAGCCGCAACTCGGCGACCGGCTGACGGCCGCGCAGATGCAGGCGACGCCACTCCTGAATCGCCGGATTACGTGGCTGCCGTTGTTGAATGCCGCGAACCGGCCGGCGATCAACCAGGGCGACATTTTCATGAACCAGGATCTGATTACGGCGAACGGAACCGGCCGGCGGCAGACCTGGTTCGAAGTGGACGGCGCGAACGGCAATGACATGTGGGGAAGGCAGACGATTTTCACCAACGTGCCGCTGGATGCCGTTGCCGGGATGACGGTGCTGGAGAACGCATTCGCGGCGGATTACGGGTTTGGTGAAGGCGCGGTCGTGAACATGGTCACTCGCTCGGGGGGGGCCCGGCTCCACGGCGACGTGCTGGGCTTGTGGCGGCCGTCGGGACCGGAAGCGAAGCTTTCGGGATTTTCTAACAGGAATGCGACCAGCGGGAACGACATCACGAACGACACGCTGGACCAGGGAGCGGTGACGGTGGGTGGTCCCCTTGGGCAGAAGACGTTCTTTTTGGGATCAGGCGAGTACAGCTACCAGGACCGCGCTTCTCCGGTAATTTCGCCGGTCGCGCCAGGGAACTTCATCGGGCACTATCGCGACTGGATGGGATTCCTGCGCGTGGATCACACGATCAGCCAGGCACAGCGGGTATTTGTGCATCTGGGATCGGATGATTTTTTTGACACGAACCCTAACGGCATTGTGGGCGGCAATACATTGCCTACGGTCGCCCGCGTATTTTATCGCAAGACTTATACGGCGGAATTGGGCGATACGGCGGTGCTGAGCCCGACGATGGTGAATGAGGCGCGGGTGCAGTTCCAGCTGGCGTCCCCGATTACGCAGTTTGTTCCGGTGGTTTACGGGACGCAGTATTCGGTGCCGATTTCTTCGGGCGGAACGTTTACAACCGGAACCTCGCAGTCGGCGCTGCTGATGAACCGCCAATTCGAGGGCGTAGACAGCCTGGCGAAGACACTGCGGAAAAGCGAGCTGCGTGTTGGGTTCGACGTGATCCACGCGCGGAACGGCGGGAACAGCAAGGAATTTGGCGGACCGATTACTCTGGGCCAACTGGTCTACAAGAGCTGCACGGGGACGACGGCGTACTGCGAGAGCTCCGCCTATCTGGACAACATTAACAATGTGCAGAGTTATACGCAGAGCTACGGGAACGCGAATTATGTGGTCGATGACACGCTGGCGGGTATCTTTGCGCAATGGGACGTGCATCCGACAAGTGACCTGACGCTGAATGCCGGGCTGCGTTACGAGTTGCAGACTTTCACCGACGCGCGCAAGAATTTTGCACCGCGGGCAGGCTTTGCGTACAACCTGAGCGGCAAGGGAACAACGACGTTCCGCGGCGGCTTCGGGATTTATTACTCGCAGATCGTCGATAACTCCGAGGCGAATTACGCGCTGACAGGACCGACGGGGGTGTTCAATTACACAGCGCAGGCCGGGCAGGTGGGCTTTCCGACGAGCGTGAGCGCGGTACCGTTGCCTGCGTTCCCTCCGGGAGCGGTGGCGCCGCTGCGCAGCTTGTTTCTTCGGCCGGGCCGGGCGAGTTATTACAACCAGTTTTTCCCCACGAGCGAACTGCTCGGGTATCCCGATGCGCTGACGAACCCTTACAACGAGCAATGGACGCTGGGTGTGGAACGGCAACTGGCTTCGACGTGGGTACTGGCGACGGACTATGTTGGATCGCACACGCTGGGTATTCAGCGGCCGCTGGATCTTGATGCGCCGACTTCATTCGTCCGGACCGCGCAGGGGATGACGCGGAGTGCGGGGGCAGCGAACTGCACGCGGCCCTATTGGGTTGCGTGGTACGCGCAGAACGGAGGGACGTGCGGAACCGGCGCCACGCCGCCCTATAGCGTGATCCAGAGTGACGTGAACGACGGGGTGGCTTACTACGACGCGCTGGATGTGAACCTGAGCCATCACGCACGCGGCGGTTCGGCACTGCTGGCGAGTTATACGTGGTCGCACGCGATCGATACTGTCGATCCGGACGTCCCGAGCCAGAATCCGAACGACGCACGGAATCCGGTAGCAGCGGAGCGGGGTAACGCGATCTTCGATCAGCGCAACCGGCTGGTGTTGAGCGGAGTGTATGCAGCGCCATGGGGCGTTTCGATGGGAGGCCTTGCGACGATGGCGGGCGGGCTGCCCTATAACTACACGACGGGAACGACGAACAGCGGAGATACGGGTGCGACGACGGATCGTCCGGTGATCGACGGCGCAGTGATCGCGCGAAATGCCGGGCGTGGGACGGCGATTTACGATGTGGAACCCTTCGTCGGGAAGCGAATCACGATTCTGCCGGAGCGCGTGTATGCAAACCTGCGCGCCGAAGCGTTCAATGCGCTGAATCACCGGAATGTGGTGGGGTTCAGCGGGACCTACGGCAACGGGGCCACAGCGGGAGCGGGATTTGGGCAGCCGCTGGCAGGTGTTACAAACCAGCTGCCGGCTCGCGAACTGCAGTTTTCGGCGCAAATCCAATTCTGAAACTGGAATCCCATTGGAATTTGGCGGAGACGACCGGGCTCAAATCCGAGGCCTGTGCCGCGACCGCCTTGACCTTTGAGCTTTTCAACGACTTACAAACCCTTGCGGAACGCCAAGACCACTGAAGTCGCGGTACGACCATGCATTTATGGATCGGACTGGGGCTCTGAAATCGATCGAGTTCGACCGCTGCTGATTGGAGCGAATCGCAGGCGGGAGACGGTTGCACGATTTCCTGCCGTTCGGAAGCCTTTGAGAGGTCAAGCTCAGGGCATAGCCCGTTATACGGTCATGTGGTCGGCTCAGCGGTCCCGGGGTCTCACAGGATGCCATATTCTGGAGGCTCTGCCTGGTTCTCGGAGGTAGTGAGGGGAGGCAAAGAATGAGGCAACGCGAAGGCTGCTGGCCCCCTTGAGGAGAAACCCGTCGCAGTGTCCAGATGGTGCGCGCGACCTTGCCCTCATGACTTCTGCCGTTCGGTGAAGCGGGTCGATGGTCTTTTGATGAACAAATCGTCATCCCCTCGCTTCCCGCTGAAGTGCTATCAAAATAGATGAGACAACGTCTCACAATCAGCTGCTGTGTCGTGAAGACTGAACCTGTCGGGAAGTCAAATGTCGCGGATCGTCTCGTCATGAGCCAGCTTCTATTTCATCCACACGAATCGCGAATCCCGATCATTCGGGACTGGGGACCTGTTACGCATGACCAGCGCTTGTCTGAACCGCATCGCGGTTGCCGTGCCAGACCATGATGTGCATGATGCCTTTGTTGTCTTCGCCGAAGAGATGCTTGCCGATTCACGTCTGCGCAGTATTTTCAGCCGCATGGCGAGCCGCGCGAATATTGCGCACCGTTACTCGTTCCTCGATCCGCAGGATGCTTCCGGTCAGGTTTCGCAAGATGCCGCGCGTCGTTTATATCGGCCCGGCAAATTTCCGAATACAGCGCAGCGGATGGAGCTGTTTGAGCAGAATGCACCGGTGCTGATGAGAAAGGCCGTGGACCGCCTTGCGCTGAGCGAGGAAGAACGCTCGTCGGTCACGCATGTGCTGGTGACCTGCTGCACGGGGTCATATGCACCAGGGCTGGACCTTGAAATCGTGGATCATCTCGGGCTTTCAGCGGGCGTCGAACGGACGATGGTCGGGTTCATGGGATGCTATGCAGCGATCAATGCCCTGAAACTCGCTCGACACATCGTGCGCTCCGATCCGAATGCATGTGTCCTGATGGTTAACCTGGAGCTATGCACACTGCATTTACAGGAGACACAGGATCTGGAGCAGGTGTTGTCCTTCCTGCTGTTTGCTGATGGAGCGGCTGCGAGCCTGATTAGCGGACGCGAGGAGGGGATTGCTCTGGACAGCTTCAAGGCGGTGCTGGTGCCGGAGACGAAGGATCTGATCACGTGGAAGATCCGCGAGTTTGGGTTCGATATGCTGCTTTCAGGATTGGTGCCGGGAAAGCTGGGCCGCGCTCTGCATGAGCGAGAGCTGTGCCCTGAGCGCGACGACATCGACCTGTGGGCGGTGCACCCGGGAGGGCGGTCGATCCTGGATGCTGTGGAGAAGGGGCTCCAGTTGCCTGCCACTGCGCTGGCGGCTTCGCGCGAGGTTTTGTCGCGGTTCGGCAACATGTCTTCGGCTACGGTGATGTTTGTATTGCAGCGGATCATGGAACAGGCGCGGCAGGGGCAGCGCGGGTACGCAATGTCGTTTGGGCCGGGACTGACAGCGGAGACCATGCGCTTCCATGCCGTCTAACGCAACGATGGATCTAAGCCAGCGGGTAGCTCCGCGCGAGCTTCCTGAGCTGATGGACAGCGCATGCAGCTATGAGGAATTCCTCGGTTGCCTGCGCAGCTTGGAAGAGGTCAACCGCTGGTTGATGGGATACCGTCCTACGCTCGCATGGCTGGACCGCATACCGCGCAGGCAGGTTGAGCCAGTGCGCAGTGTGGACGTGGGAAGCGGCGGCGGCGGCCTGCTGCGGCAGATTGGAGGCTGGGCTCGGCGGCGAGGGATCTCCGTACAGCTAACAGGAATCGATCTGAATCCGCATGCTGCGCGCGCAGCCGCAGAGCTGACCGGGAAGGAATTCGAAATCGAGTGGTTAACCGGCGACGCTCTGGAATATCAAGCGTCAAAGCCCGTCGACATTGTCCTGTGTTCTCTGATGACGCATCATCTGGAGGATGAGGAGATCATCGCACTGTTGCGGTGGATGGAAGGCTCTGTGCTGGCGGGTTGGTTCATCAACGATCTGGAGCGTTCGGAGTGGGCGTGCCAGATGTTTGGGGTGGTGGCGAGGATGATGGGTTGGCATCGATTTGTGCGGCACGATGGACCGGTCTCGTTTCGGCGGGCCTTCCGGCATGAGGACTGGGCGCACTTAGTCGCGGCGGCTGAGGTTTCCCAAAACACCGTGACCATCGAACGCTGGTGGCCTGGACGATTAAGCGTGGGGCGATGGAAATGAGATCAGCAATTCCACTGCTTCCGGATGTGCAAGGATTCGGAGGCGAGGGCTCCAGTATCCGTCGCTCTGTCGCGTCCGGTGAGCGAAAAGGCGAGTGATGTCAACTTCCACACTGATAACGCGCAGCTCGACGCGATCCAGATTCAGTACGATTTTGTGGGTTTCAATCGGCGTTGCGATCCTGTTTGTCTTCATCACCTCAGAACTGCTCCTGGTCACCGACTATCCGATGTACCATGCCTACCGTCTGCAGGTCATCGCCGACCGCCATCTGCTGATCCCGCATACGCTGGCCGGAACCCTGGCTCTGCTGATCGGCCCTGTCAATTTTTCTTCACGGATCCGCCAGCGTCATCTCAAGCTCCATCGGACGCTGGGCTACATCTACGTAATCTCGGTTTTTGTTGGGTCTTTCACGGGCATCGCTCTGGCAGCGGGCCGCCCAGGTTTTCCAGGAACATCGATGCAGGCCGCTGCATGGATCGTCTGCACAACAGCCGCTTTTCCGGCCGCACGCAACCGCCAGATCGCAGTGCACCGGCAATGGATGGCGCGATCCTATGCCGTCACGTTTACCTTCGTCACCAGCCGCGTGCTCAATCTTTGGCCGCGTTACTGGAGCCATCTGGGCGACGTGTACGCCGCCGTCGGCGTCATTGCCTTCACCCTTGCATCGCTGGTGATCGTCGATATCGGCCTCAACTGGCACGAACTCACGACTCGCCGGAAGTGAAGCACTTGTAAGGTAGTCCCATGGCAGTGCGCTCAACCGCCGCGACGCGTCGCCCTTCTCTAGTGGTTTGGCCTGGCGAAAGTGCGATCTCCGAAACTAATCCCCTCCACGCTGGAGGTGACAATCGGCCCGTACCCCCCCAACTGTCCCACAATCTTTACGACCGCAGGATCGTCGCCTTGCATGACCCAGACCAGTACGTCTTTTGGCTGAACACCGATCAGCGTCGCAATCCATCCGACGATCCCACCGAGATCCGGATGGACTCGGAATACCGTCGCATTGATGCTCCTGCCTCCCATCTGCAACGACTGCTCGCCTTCCCGCGAGATGAGAATCTGAACCAGCCGACCGCCACCGACGGGTGCCAGCATTTCCACATGAAACGGCTTTGCATCGTGTGGTGCATTCAAAAGCAGCACGCCAATGAGTCCGTTCGCCAGATCATCCGGCAGTTGGACGTGCCTGCTTTCGGTGTTTGTCTTGCCATTCCTGCCCGGCGTGCGGATCGTCGCTGTGCCCGTGGAGAATTCAATCGCGTAGTCCACCGGCCTCGTAAAGAATGGGCCCTTTTGTATGTGCCGGTCGCGTACAAGCCGGAACATACCTTGCTGCGTGAACGTGGTCACTTCATCGTCAAGCGACCCATCGTTAAAGTAGTAGGCAAAGTGCATGGTCACTTCATCGCCTTGTACGACCTGGGAAAACTCATGCCGGGCGATCATTGCTCCGGCTTCGGTGCGCGTCAACATCGATCGGTGTGCGTCGCGCTGAACAATGCGTACCGGAATCGGCTCTGCCACCATGGCGGTGCTCAATCCCAGCGCGCAACAAACAAATTTGACGAAGTGACTCCGCTTCACCCGGTACCTCTTCGGCATCCAGCGCTGGAAAGGCAAACGGCTGAGTTCCTCCTGTCTCTTTTTGCATCTGTGCCGAGGCTGAGCCCAGTGTGCATCAGGGGCGCTGGCAGATTACAGAACTACGACATGACGATTTGTTCAGAGTGGCACGCCGATCTGCTTTTTAGACGTCTACTAGAAGAAAGAGTCCATCGACAAACTGTTGGACATCCAGTGAATCAGGAGCCATGTTTTGCAGGACGAAGTTCTGATCCTCGGTGGTGGGGTGGCAGGCTGCGCGGCGTCCATCGCACTCGCCCGCAGGGGGCGAAGCGTCACGCTGATAGAACGTGAGCCCGCTCCCCGCCACAAGGTTTGCGGAGAATTCCTGAGCGGTGAGGCTCTTGAAGATCTTCATGCGCTCGGTATCGACGTTGCCTCTCTCGGCGCGGTGCCGCTCAACTACGTTCGTCTCGCCGCATCCCGGCGGGCCGCGCAGGCTCCGCTGCCATTTCCTGCGGCCTCGCTCACGCGCAAGGCGCTGGATACTGCGCTCATCGCTGCGGCGGTCGATGCGGGTGTCCGAGTTGAGCCTGGTCGCACGGTGCAGTCGCTCAGCCGTACGGAGGACAACGCCTGGCAGGTTTTTCTCGATGACGGTTCGGTCCGTCAGGCCGCCACAGTCTTTCTCGCCACGGGGAAGCATGATATACGCGGCCATGGCCGCCCCAAAGATCCTCACCAGTGGATCGGCTTCAAAATGTATTACCGCATGTCTCGCGCTCAGACGCTCGATCTGGCGGACGCATCGGAGTTGACGTTGTATGCCGGAGGCTACGGCGGTATTCAACCGGTGGAAGACGGCATCACCAATTTTTGCTGCGTCGTGCAGCGGCGATACTTTGCGCTGGCCGGGCTTCGATGGGCGGGCCTCCTTGCAAAGATGCAACACGACTGTCCCCATCTGGCGATGCGCCTTGACGGAGCCCAGCCGCTGCTCGACAAGCCGATCACCGTCACTCACATCCCCTACGGATACCTCCGTCGCACCACCGAGGATGGGCTTTACTGCATCGGCGATCAGGCAGCCGTTATCCCCTCATTCACCGGAGACGGCATCTCCATTGCGCTGCATACTGCCCGGCGTGCCGTCGCCGCTTATCTTGCCGGCGAGCCCGCGCCCGTCTTTCAGCCCAGACTTCGCTCGGCCATGTTGCCGCAGATGCGTCTGGCCGAAGTTGCGGCCAATGGCCTGAATAACGCCTTCGCCCGCGCTGTGTTGCCATTCTGCCTCCGGGTCTGGCCCGGCGCGATGCGTGTGACCGCTCGACTCACACGCGTCACGCAGCCGCCCGCTCTCGCACCGCGGGCTTTTGCAAACTGACTACGCATGCTGGGGCACCCACCTTCTGAGGATGCAATGACACGCTTCGCAATTCTGGCTTTCGCGGTGGTTCTCGCTCCAGCCGCTGTTGCGCAGCATGAATCCTTCGCGGTCAACCCCGACGCCAGCAAAGTCAGGATGACACTCAACACGACCCACGAAGTCGTCAGCGGCACTTTTCACATTGAGTCTGGAACGATTGAATTTGACCAGAGCGGCCCCAGGATGTCCGGCGTAGTCGTCGTACTGGCCGGCAGCGGACAAACAGGGAACGACAGCCGCGATAAAAAGATGAAGAAAGACATCCTCAAGGTGGACCAGTACACCGTCGTCACCTTCGCGCCCAAATCGTACGTGGGATCCCTTGCACCGGTTGGCGATTCAACCATTCAGGCGAGCGGAATATTCACTCTGCTCGGCAGCCCTCACGACCTGACGATCCCGATCCAGATTCACAGGGATGGTTCCAGAGCGTCCGCGACGGCGCATTTCGTGATCCCCTATGTTCAGTGGGGTCTCAGGAACCCGAGCTTCCTGTTCTGGAAAGCTGAGAACGACGTTGCGATCGACCTTGATCTCGTTGGCGAAATCTCCCATTGACTCGCTCGCTCTCCGAAATCGAACCATCTCATCGTAGGCGCGGTTCCCAACTACCGGGGCTTTTGCTCAGCTTAGTCCAGTTCTGAGGAACCGGTCATTTGCATTGAAAAGCTCACCTGGAGACACGGGATCGAGCGGATCGCTTAGAGACTGCGCTCTTCGCCAATCGCGGAACAACCTGAACGCCCGCCCAAAGCGTGGCAATCGTTTGTTCGACCACGAGAGTCTGGTCAGGCAAGTCAGGCACAACTCCCTGGATGACCATGAGGGTGGCGAGGCCGAAGATCGTGAACCACCAGGTGTGGGCTACCACGATGTCATTCCTGCCTGGCAATTCCTCTTCCCTGGCAACATCGAAAAATAGCTGTACGAAGCGTTGGAACAAGGGCGCGCCGATGTCGTTGATGTATTGTCCAGCGCGGATGCCGTTGCGATTCTCCGGCCCGAAGAAAACATTGCGGAACTGCTGCGGATGGGCGATGCAGAACTGAATCAAGCCTCGTGAAGTCGCAAAAAGACGCTCTTTCGGTGAAGGATGTTGAGCGGCAATCGCATCGAAGTTCCGAATCATCAGCCCGATCGTCTCGCGGCTCAACTCCGCAAGAATGTGCCATTTATCAGGAAAATGCTGATAGATCACAGCGTGCGTATAGCCGATTTCCTGGGCGATCTCACGAAGCGTCACGGCTTCGTAGCCGCGATCGGCAAACATTTTGCTGGCAGCTGCAAGGATTTCGCCCCGCAGCCTCTGCTTGCGCTCTGCCCGCCGGCTTGGTGATGGGGATGTCATTTCAGTAGCCTGGTTCCTTTTAACGAATTGTGCGACCGCTTGTTGTTTTATAACCAGCGGTTTAACAAGGGCCATTTTTTCATGGCACCTCTGTTGACAAGGTCACAGTATCACAACCAGCGTTTATTTTGTAACCAATGGTTTCCTCAGATCTCTAATGGTCAGGTCGCGCATTTGGATGGGCGGCCAAATCCAGAACAAAGAGGAGAAACCGAGCATGTATTTGGTCATGGGGATTACAGGAAACGTTGGGGGCGCCGCGCGGCATCTGCTGCAGCAAGGCAAACAGGTGCGCGCACTTGTGCGCAATCGCGAAAAAGCGGAGAAGTGGGCCGACGTGGGCGTGGAGTTGGTGGAGGGAGACTGGAACGATGCGACAGCCATCGCGACGGCGCTCAAAGGTGTTGAGGGCGCGTTTGTTATGTTGCCGGCTGTGTGGGCACCCTCGCCTGATTACAGAGAAGCAAAGAGCGTGATTGCGAGCTATGTCGAGGCGTTGACCAGGGTAGTGCCCCCGCGGGTGGCAGCGCTCTCGTCGATGGGCGCGAACAGAACAAGCGGGGTGGGGATGATCACGGCCTTATCACTTCTGGAGCAGGGTTTTCGCAGCCTGCCCTCTCCGGTCGCATTTGTACGAGCCGGCGGCTTTTTTGAAAACTTTCTTTTCGGCTTACAGGCCGCTCAGGGCGGAACACTACCGGTCTTCTACAATCCGACAAACCGGAAATCGACCATGGTTGCGTCCGACGACATCGGCCGAGAGGTGGCAACACTTCTGACCGGCCCGGCGTGGTCAGGGCAGCGCGTCATCGAGCTGGGTTCGATGGTCAGCGCGGATGAAGTGGCCGGACAATTGGGCGAAGTCCTGACACTTGACGTAAAAGCCTTTGCAGTCCCGCGTGCAGGGTGGGCGGCAGCGTTCGAACAGTTCGGCGTCCCGAAGGGCCTCACGGGACCTGCCGAGGAAATGTTTGAGGGCGTTAACGCAGGCTGGATGGACCTCGGAGCGACGGGCACGGAGCATGTAGCGGGTACGACGACCGCGCGCGAGGTATTCGCGGCTGCACGGAGCGCCGTCAAGGCGTAGGTCCCGGGCAAGCAGCATCAGCGCACTGAGGGCGGGGACAGCCAACCGTGGGCACGGCGGCTTCGTGTTCGACTGGCTGTTCCTGCCTATGCTGCTCAATCATGCAAGGACGATCATTTACACCGCAGGAAGAGGATGGCTTTTATATGAAGGCTGAACACGCAATCGATAAGCACGCGCGGGCAGGTCGAACAACTCAAATCGTCGCGATGGCACTAACCGGCCTTGTCGCCTTCGTCTGGTTGTATTTCGGAAGGTTATATCTCATTCACGATCCCGGCGAATGGAGGGTCGCCCATCAGCAGCTCGGATACCCGCTCTATATCATTCCTCTGATTGGCGTGACCCACATCCTTGGTGGCGTAGGCCTCCTGATTCCCAATCTGCCTCGATTGACACAGTGGGTTTATGCCGGTCTCACCATCGATCTTGCACTCGCGTTCTATTCACAGCTGAAGGTCGGTGGCAGTACCTGGAATCAATTTGACCCGATTCTCGTCATGGCGTTCGTCTTTGCTTCTTATCTGGTAAGACGCTGCATGCGCGCAAATAGCTGGTCGATATGAAGAACAGGTAGCGAGCGAGCGGAGGAACGTCGCGGGTGTTCGAGTATGGACATGCGGGAGGAAGAGTGATCATCGGCAAGCCGGACGTGGACGCTCTTTGACAAGCTATATTGCTGATGAGCAATCTCTTAGGTTTTGACGCGCTTTGGCATACCGCATGCTGGCGTACCACGCAGCGCTCTCGATTCCGTAAGAACGATTCCGTAAGAACCATGTCCCTGGGAGGCAGCTGTGACAGGACTACTTCTGGATACACGCTTTGCCGTGCGGCAACTGCGCAGGAATCTGGGATTCACGATTGGGGCGACGGTGATGCTGGCTATTGCCATCTGCGCCAACAGCACGGTTTTCAGCTGGATCAACGGAACCATGCTGCATCCGATTCCTGGAGCGCGGCATACGGATGAACTGATGAGCGTGATGCGTGGCGCGTGGAACACCTCGCCGACGCCGCCCCTCTCTTATCTCGACTACCGCGACCTGAGGGATCAGAATCACAGCCTGACGGGGCTGCTCGCCTATCACGATGACTGGATCACATTGACGCGCGCCGGGGTCGCGCCGGAGCGTATCTACATCGGGAATGTGACAGCGAACTACTTCGACGTGCTGGGAGTGCGGCCTGTGCTGGGGCGGTTCTTTGCGCCCGAGGAAGAGACGCGGCCGGACGCTGTACCGTACGTCGTGCTCGGGTACTCCTTATGGAAGACACGCTATGCGGGTGACCCGGAGATTGTGGGCAAGGCGATCGAGATTGCCCGGAAGCCCGTGACGGTGATCGGCGTAGCGCCGGAAGGGTTTATTGGGGCGGCGCCGGGGCTTCGGGACGATGCCTGGCTGCCGCTGAATCCGCTGGGTACGAACGAGTATGCGATCACGCATCGCAGTCTCGACTTTCTTGTTGTATTGGGAAGGCTGCGGCGTGGAGTGAGCCGTGAACGGGCGACCCAGGACCTCGAAACGATCATGCAGCGGATCGTGGCCGCCTACCCGAACGATCACCTGGGAACGAACACCATCACCCTGGATCCGATGTGGCGATCGCCGTTTGGCGCGAACGGCTACATGGCTGCCACGCTGCCCATCCTGCTGGCCATCGCCGGAGTGGTGCTGCTGCTGACCTGCGCCAACGTGGCTACGCTTACGCTGGTGCGGTTCGTGTCGCGGCGGCGCGAGATTGCGATTCGCCAGTCGCTGGGGGCGCAACGTGTGCAGCTGGTGCGACAGATGGTGCTGGAGGGCGTGATCCTCTCAGCCGGCGCCGGAGCGGTGGCAATGTTGCTGACGTCGTTAACTGCGAAAACTCTCGCTCGATTCTTTCCGGCAAACTCGAACCCTCTTGCGCTGAACGGAAGCGTGGATCAAAGCGTGGTGATGGGGATCGTGGTCCTGGCGGCTGTGGCCAGCGTGCTGTGCGGCGTGCTTCCGGCGTGGCGGTCGTCGAATGTGCCCGCGGCTGAGGCGCTCAAGGACGAGGCGGCCAGCGTCACGGGCGGCTCGCACAACCGGCGGCTGCTCAGCGGCCTGGTGGTGGCGCAGATCTCGCTTTCGCTGGCGCTGCTGGTGATTTCCGCGCTGTTTCTTGAGACGCTGCGCAATCTCTCCGCAGGCGATCCCGGGTTCAAGCAGGATCATGTGTTGACGGCGTCTGTGGGACTGTATACCGCCGGCTACTCCAGCGACGAAGTGTATGCGATCTGCCACAAGATTCTCGATCGAGTATCGGCATTGCCGACTGTGACGGTTGCGTCGATGACCGATTGGATGCCGATGAACTTCAACCGCAAGACGGATGACGTATACCCGGAAGGCTATGCGCCGCGCCCGCATGAATCGCTCGAGGTGCAACATGCCGAGGTGACGCCTCGATACTTCGAGACTCTGGGCGTGCCGATTCTCGAGGGGCGCGACTTCGCACCGTATGACAACCGAAAGGCTCCTCTGGTAGCGATCGTGGACCAGACGGCCGCGAATCGGTTTTGGCCCGGGCAGGACCCTGTGGGGAAGGGGCTCCATATAGGGAACAGCGTTGCTGCGGTCATTGGCGTGGTGAAGAACACAAAGCACGAGTTTATGAACGAGCGCCCCGCGCCGATGGTCTACATGAGCTACTTCCAGCGAGGTTTTGAGACGATTGTGCAGGTGAGGACGCAAGGCAATCCGGACGACATAGCTCCGGCAGTGGAGCGCACAATTCATGAGATTGATGAACGGGTTCCGGTGTTCGACGTGCGCTCGATGCGCGAGACCACGCAGATGGCGACGATCTTCGCGGTTATGCAGAGCACGTTTGCGGGCATTTTGGCGGCGATCGCGCTGATCCTCGCGACAACCGGTATCTACGGTGTAGTGGCGTACCGCACGGCACTTCGCACGCACGAGATCGGCATCCGCGTCGCACTCGGCGCTTCACCTCGCGACGTTCTGAGGCTTGTGTTGTTGCAGGGGCTTTCGCTCACAGCGATCGGGCTGAGTTTAGGGTTGGCGCTGTCGTTCGGCCTCACGCACTTGATTGCCGCGTTGCTCTATGGGGTGGGAGCCAACGATCCTCTGACGGTCATCGTGGTTGTGGTGTTGCTTGCGGCGATGTCGATTCTCGCATGCTACTTTCCGGCGCGACGGGCGACGCGCGTCGATCCCGTTGCTGCAATACGCGCGTCGTAAACCAAAGCGACTTCGCGCCGAGGTTGAGCAGTCGTCCCAGGGAGGGTCGAGCCCTCCAAAGCTCCCGCCGATGAATGCCGATCAATATTGATGCGATCAGGCTATCGGAATCTCATGTGACAGGGAACATCGTAGTAACCGTCGGGCAGATTAAAAGCGAAGCGCCCGGTCGGTCGCCGCTGCCGCAGAACCGAAGATCGACAAGGTGACTTTTTGTGACAACTGGCTCACATTCATTCGGGAGTTTGAAAGCGATACTGTCCTTGGGTGCATGGCCGCCTGAAGCGAATCAGGCAGGCTAATCCAGCCTGATCGACAAGCCCTATAGCCTGGTTTGTGATAGTCCGCATCGGCGCGCAGGGAAAGCTTCATTGGTGCAATCCTGTAGCAGCGATCCCATGCGCAGACTGAGCGGTTCTTGCCCAAAAGATCTGAGCCCTGAGGAAAGAAAAGGGCGGGAGTTTCCCCCCGCGCCTCTCCTCGAACGATTTAGAAGCTGGTCCCGGAAGTGGCCTCCGCCAGGATACCGTGAGTTAGAAGGTGAATCGGCCGCCGAATTCCATCTGGCGGGGTGGGTTCAGCTGCGAGTTCAGCACGCCCCATGTGGAAGGAGTGCAAAGGCACAGAGTTCCATTGGCTGCATCGACGAACTGGCGGTGGTTGAGCATGTTGGTCGCAATGAACGAGAACTCGAAGGTCGTCGATTCTGCGATCCGGATGTTCTTCTTGATCTGCCCATCCATGTTCCAGTACGGCATCCCTGTGATCGGACCCTGTCCCGGATTCTGGTTGTCGATGCCCAGGATGGGCGCGCGAACCTGGGCAAAGACCGCCGCTGGGTTGGCGAAGTAATTCACCGGTGTGTTGGAGGTTGAAGTTCCGATGCCGTTGCTGCCAGCAACTCCGAAATGAGCCGAGTGTCCGCCATGATAGGGCGTGGTGAACACGCATTGCTCGTTGTCGGCGTAGTTGGCACCATCCCCGGCGCCGAATGCCTGGCCCTGGCTACCCGACGTAGGGATGCAGTTCAGCGGCGTTCCGGAACCCGCAGTGAAGATGGGCGCAAACTCCCAGCCCCCTGCCGCGCGGCCCAGCAGACCGTTCTGACTCTTGAACCACGGCTCCTGCGCCACGACGTACGTGTTGTAGACGAACTTATGGTAGAAATTCTGCAGCCCGTACATCTTC
>DATAZC010000078.1:0-2362 GCA_036272255.1 Acidobacteriaceae bacterium
CGGTAGCCGGCGATTCCTGCATCCACTTCGCGATATAGCCGACTTTCAAGCCACCAACCTTGGCTCCGGCATCGAAGTCGAGTTTGCTCGGAACCGAATCGAAGTCGCCGAAATCAGGCCCGGTAATCGCCTGCAAAACCAGCAGCGCGTCTTCAACACTCCGCGTCATGGGCCCCAGCTTGTCGAGCGACCAGCACAGGGTCATCGCGCCCGTCCGTGGCACGCGACCAAACGTGGGCCGCAGCCCGCAAACGCCACACCGCATGCTCGGTCCAACAATGCTGCCACCCGTCTCGCTGCCAATCGCGAACGCGACCAGTCCCGCGGCGGTCGCTGCACCCGGTCCCGCGCTCGATCCGGACGATCCTTCTTCCAGCAGCCAGGGATTCATCGTCTGCCCGCCGAACCAGATATCGTTCAGCGCCAGCGCACCCATGCTCAGCTTGGCGACCAAAACCGCGCCCGCCTGATCGAGCCGATCAACCACCGCAGCATTCTTGCTAGGAACGCGGTTACGAAACGGTTCGGCTCCATAGGTCGTCGGAATGCCCGCCGTGTCGAGCAAATCTTTGCCACCCCATGGAATGCCATGCAGCGCGCCCCGATAATGCCCTGCAGCGATTGCAGCATCGGCGCGAGTCGCCTGGTCCAGACCATGCTCCGACGTCAGCGTGATCACGCAACGCAGCTTGGGATCGAACCGGCGCAGCCGTTCAAGGTAAATCTTCGTCAGGCGCACCGACGTGAGCTGCCGCTTCTCAATCCATCGCGACAACCGATTCAACGGTGCAAAGGCAATGTCTTCGTCGCTCGCAGGCAGCGGTCCAGGATCGGCATTGTCGCGAATGAAGCGGTCGCGCTCCGGGCCCCCCTGCTGCCCCGGCTGAATGGCCTGCACCCGCGACCACGGCTGCAGACTGGGCTCGAGCGTGACTTTGCGCGGGCCGGTCCGCATTTCATAAAGAGGCGCCATCGATTCGCGCCAGTTGGACGCCGCCCGCACGCGGTCCTTCTCCGTCATATCCACGCGCACCAGCTTCTCCGCGTCGGCGAACGTGGCCGCAGAGACCTCCGGTCCAACCGCAGGAGCAGTTCCAAAGGCCGGTGGCGTGCCCGGCGTTGGAGCCGCTGTCTGTTGGGCATCGAGGTCGGGTACCATGCTGCCTGCAACCGCGGCGGAGAGAAGTCCGGCAGAAGAATGAACCAGGAAACGACGGCGGGATCGGTTCATGCGTTCCTCAAAAAATCGGGATCTGGGGTTCCTCTGGACTATAGCGCAGCCTTCAAAGACGCGGCAGGCAGTAGACAATCTACTGCCATGGGGGTAGATTGCCTACATCCATGAAATCGGAACGCGAAAACTACCGCAATCGCATTGAGCTGCTGCAGGGCACGCTCGACATGCTGATTCTCAAAACCCTGCAGTGGGGACCGCAGCACGGTTACGGCATCACCCAGGCCCTGCGCAGTCGCTCGGCCGACGTGCTGCAGGTCGAAACCGGATCGTTGTACCCGGCGCTCCATCGCATGGAACGCCAGAAGTGGATCGCCGCCGAGTGGCGGCAAACGGAGCAGAATCAGAGAGCGCGCATCTACCGGATCACCGCGGAAGGCCGGCGGCAACTGGCCAGCGACCGCTCGAAGTGGAACACCATGGCCGCGGCAATCGCCTCCATTCTGGAGTCGTAGCAACGACATCGCGCGAGGGAGAGATGCGATGAGCTTTTGGCAGGGTTTTGGGCCCCGAAAATCCGATCTGGACGAGGAGATCGCAACACATCTGCGCATGGCGATCGCCGATCGTGTGGCGCGCGGTGAGTCCGTGGAAGAGGCTCGCGCCGCAGCGGAGCTGGAGATGGGTAATCTTCCTCTGGCCAAAGACGTAACGCGAGAAGCGTGGGGGTGGGTGCGCATGGAACGTCTGATACAGGACTTGAAATA
The DNA here is from genome assembly GCA_036272255.1 of Acidobacteriaceae bacterium. Classification (GTDB taxonomy): domain Bacteria; phylum Acidobacteriota; class Terriglobia; order Terriglobales; family Acidobacteriaceae; genus Palsa-343. The sequence continues at coordinate 1,942 of DATAZC010000078.1, forward strand.
CGCGCTGCGACAGATGCGGCGCTCGCCCGGATTTGCCGCGACGGTCATCGGCACGCTGGCGTTGGGCATTGGCGCGGCGGCAGCCATGTTCACCGTTGTCGATCATGTGCTGCTGCGGCCGCTGCCTTATAAGGACGCTGCCCGGCTGGTATCCGTGGAAGAGGAAGGGAAGTCGGCGAAGGAGCTTTGGAATGCGCCGTGGCTGGACATCGCCCAATGGAAGGCGGAGAGCCACTCGTTTGAAGACATCGCGTTCAGCTCCGGATTGGGCGGGCGGACCTATCTGGAAGGCAAAGGTGCGTCGTTGCAGGTGGATGGGCAGAAGGTCAGTTCGAACCTGTTCGGGATGCTGGGTGCAAAGCCGGCACTGGGCCGGGGATTCATCGACGAACAGCCGAGCTTTGGTGCGGGCAAAAATGCG
>DATAZC010000079.1:0-24450 GCA_036272255.1 Acidobacteriaceae bacterium
TCGCATCGCGCTGGGTGCGCAGCGGACCGAAGTGCTGCATGCGGCTTTGGGACGCGCATTCAAGCTTCTGGCCTGGGGTTCGGCGGCGGGACTGGTGCTCGGACTCCTGGCCAGCCGCGTGCTCGCGTTCATCGTGTACCAGGCCACGCCGCGTGATCCTCTGGTGTTGGGCGGTGTGATTCTCGCCATGGCGATGCTGGGGCTGGTGGCCACGTGGCTTCCGGCGCAACGCGCGCTCTCGGTCGATCCATTGATGTTGCTGCGCGAGGAATAGCTGTGTAACCCACGGCAGTACCCATGGGGGACGCGGGCGCGGTGACGGTTGTGCTGCCGGTTGGGCCATGGACGATTGGCGGGACCCGTCTCACACTCGATCATGGGAACCTTCAAAAGCCCGGATGCAAGCTTGTCGTCACCGGCAACCGGCCGGCCCACCTTCCTCATGTGCCCGCCAACGCACTATGAGGTGAATTACGTTATCAATCCATGGATGACGGGGAATGTTCACCGCTCGTCGCGCGTTGAGGCGACGGAGCAGTGGGAGCAGCTGCACAGCGCGCTGCGGCAGATTGCCCGAGTGGAACTGGTGGAACCGCAGCCGGGGTCGCCGGACATGGTTTTTACCGCGAATGCCGGACTGGTGCGCGACGGCATTGTTGCGCTGAGCAGCTTCACGCATCGCGAGCGGCAGGATGAGGAAGCGCATTTTCGCCGTTGGTTTTCGGATTCCGGATTTGCCGTGCGCGATACTCCGCGCCTCACTCCCTTTGAAGGGGAAGGCGACGCACTGTTTGAGGCCGATGGAGCGCGTTTGTGGGCGGGACATGGACCGCGCACGGGCGAGGACAGCCATCGCCAGCTGACGGATCTTTGGGGCGTTGAGGTTGAGTCGCTGCGGCTGGTCGATCCACGCTTCTACCACCTCGATACGTGTTTCTGTCCGCTCTCGAACGGCGACGTGATGTATTACCTGCCGGCCTTCGACCGCGCATCGCAACTGAAGATCGAGGCTCGCTACAGCAGGAAGCATCGCATCTGCGTGTCGGAGGAAGATGCGCTGCGTTTTGCCTGCAACGCGGTCAACGTAGGGAGAACGATCCTGCTGAACGAGGTGAGCGACGAACTGAGCGCGGACCTCGAGCTGCGCGGCTTCCAGATTGTTCAGGTGAAGCTGACGGAATTTCTGAAGGCGGGGGGCGCGGCGAAGTGTCTGGTTCTGCGCCTGAGCGAGATGAACGTGACGCATGGGGAGCGGGGCGGAATGGCGAAGCCGCTGGGGCAGGATTCGGCGTATAACTGACCCGAAAGGGTCGCGATGCAACGAAGACAATTTTTGGCCGGCGCGGTGAGCGCGACGGTGATGGGCGCGGCGGGGCTGAACGCGGATGGGCTCGCTGCGTCCGCTGTTGCGGGCGTAAGCGCTGGGGCTGCACCGGCGAAGGATCATCCACTGCAGCCCATGGCGGTGGGGCTTATCATCCAGCCCTCGAGCGGGGCTGAAGCGGCGATCGCTCGGGTTCACGACCTGGGGATGTCGAACTGCTTTCTCTCGCTCGACGGCTACCTGGGCAAATATTCAAAGTCACTGGCCGAAGAGATCGGCGGCCTGCTGGAAAAATACCAGGTGATTCCAACCGCGGCCGAGGTGGTTCATCCGGAACCGCTGGTGTGGGATTTTGCGCACGGACCTTCCACGATTGGGTTGGTGCCGCGCGCGACGCGCACCGCGCGGATGGATGCGCTGCAGCAGACGTCGGACTTCGCGGCGCTGCTGAAGATTGGCCAGGTGCAGACCCACTGCGGATTCATTCCCGAGGATCCTTCGAACCCGCTCTACGACGAAACGGTCCAGGCGATTCGCGCGGTGGCCGAACACTGCGCAGGCAACGGGCAGATGTTCCTGATGGAGACAGGGCAGGAGACGCCGACGACCATGGCGCGCGCGCTGAAAGATGTGGACCGGCCGAACCTGGGCGTGGGCCTCGACACGGCGAATCTGATTCTTTATGGCAAGGCGAATCCCGTGGACGCGGTCGACATCCTCGGTCCGCATGTGCACAGCATGCACGCTAAGGATGGGCGCTGGCCCACGGATCCGATGAAGTTGGGTGAAGAGGTGCTGATCGGCACGGGGCTCGTCGATTTCGAGAAGGTTTTCACGAAGCTGCACAAGCTTGGATACACGGGCGCGGTGACGATTGAGCGCGAAACGTCGGGGCCGCAACAGGTCGCGGACGTGCGCGCCGAGAAGGTTTATCTGGAACGGATTCTGGCGCGGGTTCGCGCACAGCATGCATAAGGACAAGACATGGATCGAAGGGACTTTATCAGCGGCACGGCCGCATCGGGCATCATGCTGCTGAAAGCACGTACTGCCTTTGGCTACGAGGCGAATTCCGCTGTCAGGATCGGACTGCTGGGTTGCGGCAGCCGCGGCACAGCGGTTGCCACTTCGTTTGCGAAGAACACGCCCGCGCGCGTTGTGGCGCTTGGCGATCTTTTTCCGGACCAGCTGGCGGCGGGGAAGGCGCATTTCGACGGGGTGAATGCATCGCTCGGCGTTCCGGCCATCGATCCGAGCCTGATGTTCCGCGGCCCTCATGCGTTTGAGGAGCTGGCCGCGTCATCGGGCGTCGATTCGATTCAGATTTCGACGCCGCCGTGGTTTCATGTGCAGCATCTTGCAGCGGTGGTGGCCGCCGGGAAGCACGCCTATTGCGAAAAGCCGATGGGAGTGGACGTCGCACAGGCCAAACAGGCACTCGAAATTGGGAAACGAGCCGAGGGCCGGGTGAGCCTCGATGTTGGTTTCCAGGTGCGCAGCGCTCCGCCGATTGCTGAGGTCGTGCGCCGCATCCACGCGGGCGATCTGGGCAAGCTTGTCTGCATTGAAGCGCACTACAACGCACCGAACGCCGTGAGCCACAGCGGAACGAACTGGTCGGCCGACGAGTTTCGGTTGCGAAACTGGCTGTGGGATCGGGTGCTCTCCGGCGACATTCTGGTGGAGCAGAACATCCACGTCATCGATTTATGCAACTGGATCCTGGGCGGGCATCCGGTGAAGGCAACAGCAACCGGCGGACGGAACGCGGTTACGCACCAGGGCGATACGTGGGACAACTACCAGGTGGTCTACACGTACCCCAACGATGTGCACGTCAGCTTTTCGTCGACGCAGTGGGGCGCGAACGGATACTTTGACGTGACCGAGCGCATTTTCGGAGAGAAGGGCCTGGCCGAGGCGCCGTACTCCGGACCGGTGCGCATTATCGGTGAAAACGCGTGGCAGTGGAGTGGAGAAAGCCAGGCGGCACCCGGCGCTGCACCGTCGACGTTCGCCGCAAACGGCGCGTTTACGGACAACCTGGAATTTGCGGATCGGGAAAAGGACAAAGCTTTTATCGAGAGCATCACGTCAGGAAAATTTCACAACCAGGCAGAAGCCGGGGTGGAGAGCGCACTGAGCACGATGCTCGGCCGCATGGCAGGCCAGCGCGGGCGCGAGGTCACGTGGGAGGAACAGCTCAGCCACGGCGAGGAGTACACGATGACCATCGACATGAAGCAGTTTGGGTAGAAGGAAGCGGGAAGGAAGCAGCAGGCAGCGCTTCGGGCTCACTGCCTTCGATTGAACATGATCGAGTTTGCCTGATCGATGGTCGTGAGGAGCACGCGCGCGACATTGACGTGGGCCGGACGGGTGGCGGCCCAGACAATCGCGTCGGCCAGATCGTCGGGCTGGAGCGGCGTGATGTTCTGGTAGACTTTTGCCGCGCGCTCGGTGTCGCCGCGGAAACGCACTTCGCTGAACTCGGTTTCGACCATGCCCGCGCCGACGTCGCTGACCCGCACCGGCGTTCCCATCAAATCCTGGCGAAGACCGTCGTTGATGAGCTTGAGCGCGGCCTTGGAGCCGCAGTAGACGGCGCCGCCGGGATAGGCCAGGTCCTGCGCGGTCGATCCAAGATTGACCACGTGACCGCGGCCACGCGCCACCATGCCGGGGACCACGGCGCGCGTTACCCAGAGCATGCCCTTCACGTTGGTGTCGATCATCTCTTCCCAGTCCTGCGGCTTCCCTTCCCAGAGCTTGTCGAGGCCGCGGCTGAGGCCGGCGTTGTTGACGAGGACGTCGATCTGGCGCCACTCCGCGGGCAGAGAGGCAATCGCCGACTCGACTTCTTCGCGACGCTGCACATCGAGCTGGAAGTTGTGCACCGCCGCGGCGCCCGACTTCAGCAGGTCGCCTTCCATGGCCTGCAGCCTTTCGACGCGGCGTGCCGCTAACAGCAGGCGGGCACCTTCAGCAGCAAAAGCCTTTGCAGTCGCAGCGCCGATGCCGGCGCTCGCCCCGGTGATGAAAACAATTCGATCTTTCAAGCTGATCTTTGCCATGGCTCTATCGTAATTCCGTTTGCCAGGTTTACCGCCTCGTTGAGCCCGCACTTTCTGAAGGCGGATCGACGAGTGCCGACCGCTGCAGTTGAAGATAGCCCGCAGCCCAATCCGCTTCCTTCATTCCGGCTTCGAGCGCGCTTTGCAGTGTCGCCATGAACAGATCCGCCAGCGGGGTCTTCACCTGGCCTTGCTGTGCCGCCTCGCGGAACAGACGCATATCCTTTTCGCCGACGGCCATGGTCGCTCCCGGCTTCTCGGGCGGCGTCAGCATGATGTTTCCGTACATCTCGTAGAACGGGGATTGGAAGAGCGCCTTGTTCACGGTGTCGAGAAAGACCCCGGGCTCAACGCCCGTCGATTCGGCGTAGACGAAGGCTTCGGACAACGACGCAATCATCGCGGTGATCAGGAAATTTCCGCCCAGCTTCAGGGCGTGCGCGCTCCACGGATGCTCGGCCACGACGGTGATCCCGCGGCTGAATTTTTCCAGCAGCGGCCGCACTCTCTCCACCGGATCTTTCGCGCCGCCGACAGCGACCCACAGCTTGCCGACCTCCGCGATATGGGGGCGGCCAAACACCGGCGCCGCCACGAAATGCTGGCCTCGTTCGGCATGTTCGGTGGTCAGCTTTTTCGAGAAGGCCACGCTCAGCGTGCTCAGCGAGACGTGCATCGCGTCTTTGGGCAAGCTGTCGAACATTGCGTGACTGGTGAGAATGTCCTCGAGCGCTCGGTCGTCGATCACCATGGTGAAGACAATGTCCGCGCCCCTGACGGCCTCTGCCACCGTCGTTGCGACCAGCGCGCCTTCAGCGCCCAGCGCCTGAGCAGGGGCGGCGGTCCGGTTCCATACCGTCAGATCTTGCCCGCTTTTCATCAGGTGCCGGGCAATGGCAGCGCCCATCCTGCCGATACCAAGAAACGCAATCTTCATCTGTCCCCTCGCTTCCCTTTGAGATGAACCGAAGCCGCGCGCCCGATGCAACACCGCGTCGGGTTCTCCCCGCATCTGACTATTGTCTGCTGCGCTTCCGCCGCCTGTCGCCACTCTGATCATCCCTGGAGAAATGCTATGAAGAATTCCCGCAGCTGGATCAGCCTCGTCGGTTTTGGAGCCGCCGTTGCCGCAGCCGGCTGGTTTGGCTCCCGCTACAGCCCGCGCGATACGCGCACGAAGATCTGGTACAGCCGGCTGGACAAGTCTCCGCTGACGCCGCCCAATTATGTTTTTCCCATTGTGTGGACCGCGCTTTACGCCCTGATGGCCATTGGGGGATGGCGTGTCTGGACGCAGCCGAGTTCCCCGGACCGGTCGCGCGCTCTGCGTCTGTGGGCTTCGCAGCTGGCTTCCAACGCTGAGTGGACGCGGCTGTTCTTCGGCCAGCATCGCCCCAAACAGGCGCTGATCGATGTGGTGGCGCTCGAGGCTCAGATTGTCGGCTTCATCCAGTCAGCCAGGGAGGTAGATCCGGCTGCCGCTGTCTGCTTTCTTCCTTACGCGGCGTGGGTGGCCTTTGCCACGCTGCTCAACGCGGAAATTGTTCGGCGCAATCCAGACGCGGAAAGACTTTTGCCGCGCGCGGCGTAGGCGAATCCAGCGGACATTGCTTTCGGAGAGGGCTCAGCTTTTTTCTGAGAACAGCTCTTCCTGGGCGGGGTCCTGCGCCGGTTTCTCCACCGGGACCGGCTTCCGTTTGGCGGCGCCGATCACCGCGACCACTTCCAGCTCTTCGATCGAGCCGCGCGGGATCCAGAGCCGCTGGGTGTTGGATCGCAGGTCGGGCGGCGTCAAAAACAGGCCCTCGCTGCTCACCAGGGTCGCATCGTTGGCGGCGAGGCCTTCGACCATGTCGCCATCCTTGAGGCGCGCCCGTACAAACAAGCCGTCGCCGCGGGGACGACCGGCGAAGGTCTTCCGCACCAGCCGCTCCGGATTATTCAGTTCCCCGGAATTAAAGTCCCGGACGTAGCAGACCCACTTGAGATCGGCGGCGGCCAGCGAGATCACCTTGCCGTCGAGATCGAGCATTTCGAGGCGACCTTCGTGCACGAATCCGCTGGCCGGCAGGTAGCCGGCGACCCAGTCCCGTGAGAACTTGCGGAAGATCGCCTTTTTGCGGCTCGAGGACATGCGTTTCAGAGTATTGCAGGAGGGAGGCGAGGATTGTCGCACATTTGGCAGGAAGCATCAAAAATTGTGCAGAATGCGTCCCCCGGGATGCACACTTTTGTGTTACATTGGTAGTTTGGATTGCCTTTTGTCTGCCCCGTAACCCTTTATTCTGCTGTCGGTTAGGGGCAACTTCCCGAGGAACGCAGGCGCGAGCCTCGAGGCTCAGCAAGAAGATTACATCAAGACATGCCCGATTACATCTACCTTCTGGAAAATCGTCTTTCTCCCGCCCAGCAACACGCCCTTCGCCAGGTACGAGACGCCGCCCGCGATGCTGGGATGACCGTGTTTCTCGCCGGAGGCGCGGTTCGCGACCTCACCAGCGGCTTTCCCGTGCGCGATCTTGACTTTACGGTCCAGGGAAACGCTCTCAAGCTGAAGAAATCGCTGGAAAAGGCTGGAGGAACGTTCTGGGGCGATCATGAGCCTTCCCGGACGCTGTACTTCTGGTTCCCGGGCAGCGTGCGGGTGGAAGTCTCGAGCGCCCGGCGCGAAGAATATCCGAAGCCCGGCAAGCCCGTGTACCACTGGGCGCCCATTCTTGAGGATCTGCGCCGCCGCGACTTCACCGCCAACGCGATGGCCATCTCGCTCAACGAGGGGTCCTGGGGGCTGCTGCTGGATCCGCTGAACGGCTTTGCAGACATTGAAGCCCGGCACCTGCGCCTCGCCAGCAACTACGGCTTTATCGAGGATCCTTCCCGCATGCTGCGCGCCGTCCGCTTTACGGCTCGCACGGGGTGGCAGATGGACGAGCGCACCAGGGCGCGCTACGACAACGCCAAGGCGGAAAATTTGATGGAGCAGATCTCCGCCTTCACCCGCGGTTACGAGCTGGAGGAGATCGCGCACGAAGAAGATCCGCTGAAAACGCTGAAGGCCCTGGAGGCCGAAGGGTGGATGAAGTCGCTTTGTTCGGCATGGACCTCGGGCAAGGCTGACCTGAAGGGTCTGGACGAGCTGAACAAGATTCTGATCCGTCTGCTCATGCTGGGGGTGGCGGCCGATCCTTCGGCGGCGCATCTGGAGTTGCTGACCGCGAAGATGTCGCCGAAAGACGTGGCCGGGCTGAAGCGCCTGTTTCCGCGCCGTGGCTTCGTGGAACAGTGGAATCATCTGGAACAAGGCGCCAGGGATTTCTCGAAAGAGCTTTTGGGCAAGGCGGCAGCCCAACCCTCTGCAGCGTGGAAGCTGCTGGTGAGTTATCAGGCCGAACCGGTGCTGTGGCTGGCGTTCAGTTCGAAGAACGCGCAGGTGAAGGAGAAGTTCAACAACTTCTTCAACGTGTGGCCGGAGGCTCGGCAGAAGATTCCCACCACGCTTATGTCGGAGATGCGCATCACCCCCGACCTGCCGACGTATGGCGAGATCGCGGAGATGCTCTTCTTCGAATTCATGGACGGCAAGCTGCAGACCGAGGAAGAGATTCGTGCCTTCCTGGCGCCACACTCGCCGCCCGCACCACCGCCGCCGGTTGTGATTCGCCGGCCGCGAGGACGCCGTGCGGAAATCAAGATTGAAGAGGACGAAGAGGTCGAGGCACCGACGCGCAACGGCGACGAGGATGCGGAGGAGGAAGAGGACGACGATAAGATTCCCTCCGTGCTCGGCGACTCTGTGCCGCTTCCGCCGAAGAAGGGTGCAGCGCCAGCACCGCCGGCCAAAGCCGGCAAAGGTGCAAAGGGGGCTGCGGCTCCGGCAGCACCCGCCAAAGCTTCAAAGGAAGCGCCGAAGCCGGTAGCCTCGTTGAAGACCGCGCCCAAGACTCCGGAAAAGCCGAAAGCTGCGGAGAAGCCTGCTGTGAAGGCGGCAGCGAAGCCAGAGCCGAAAGCGGCTGCGAAGCCTGAGCCGAAGGTTGCGGCGAAAGCCAAAACCGCCGAAAAGAAGCCGGCGCCGAAGCCAGTCGCGAAGCCCGCGGCCAAAGCGGTGGCGAAGAAGCCTGATCTGAAGAAGCAGGCCTCGGTCCCGGCGCGCAAGCCGGTGAAGCCCGCCAAGGTTGCAGCCAGGCCAGCGGCGAAAAAGGCCGCGAAGCCGAACAAGGCGGCCAAGAAGGCCGCACCGAAGAAGAAGCGCTAGGCCATCTCCTGGCAGCTTCTCTTCGCGGTGCATGGAACTTCCCTTTTCCCGGGTGCGTCCACTAGAGTTCGAGGATCGACTCTGACGCTATGGTCAGCATGGTTCCGAAGGCGCGACCTCTCTTTCATCGGGCCTTCGTTGCGGTCCTGCTGATTCCGTTGTTCGCTTGTGTTTTGGCCCAGGCGCAGACTGAAACCCCCGACCTCACCCAGACCGCTCCAGCGCAGAGCACACTTCCGGAGGAAGCACCCGGATCCAGCGCGGCCAGGCCGCCCGCCAGGGCTCCCAATGGCCTCGCTGTCTGGGATCTGCGCGACCGGACGATGACGGCCATGCTGGCTGCGCCTCCCCGCAAAGAGGAGGAGCGCTACGCGCGACTTCGCCACGACTTCGCCGCTTTCGGCTGCACTGGCGACCATCTTTCCGAGCTCGATCTGCCAAAAGACAAGAATCACCCCATTTTGCTCTGCACGCTGCCTGGAATGACGGCTTCGAAGATTGTGGTCACGGCGCGGCTGACCCGGAATGAATTGTTTGACGGAGCGACCGACGGGTGGGCCGATGCCGATCTGCTGCCGATGCTGTACCACGCGCTGAAAGCGCAGCCCCGCCGCTCCACCTTTGTGTTTGCGGAGCTGGGCGGCGGGCACGCCGACATGGATTTCCAGAATCAGCTTGAGGCCGATGGTGCGCCCGCTCCGCTCGCCCTTGTGTCGATCGAGGTTCTGGGCTTCGGCCAGCAGGGATTCATCAACCTGCCCGCGGCCGATCTGGAGCCCGGCGTACGTTCCAACTCCGACGCTCTCCAGATTGAGGCGTGGCGGCTCATCCGGCTGCAGGGCGTGGACACCGCGCGGCAAACCGTAAGCAGTCAGTTTTCTTCAGGCCCGGTTTTTCATCCGTCGCTTGTGCGCGATGGCCCGAAGGATATTCCACGCATCCTGCTCTACTCCAACCCGGTGGTGCTGCCTGGCCGAAACCCGGCCTTCGACCTCGCCGCGTTTCATCGCAACCACGACTTCCTGGCTTTCTATCTGGCGGACATCGATCGCAAACTGAGCCCGGCTGCGCCTCCTGACTAGCTCCGCAGCACGCTCGCGACGGCGCGCACGACTCGTTGCACATCCTGCTCTGTCGTTTGCCAGCCGCTCACGCTGATGCGCATCACTCGCTTCCCTTTCCACATGCTGGCGGTGAAGCAGGCCTCGCCGGTTGCGTTGATGGCCGCAATGACCGCGTCGGTGCGCTGCGCGTGATCGGCCTCGGTTGCGTTCGGTCGCGGATCGGGAAACCGTACCAGAGCCTGGTTGAGCAGGGGCTCACGGAGCAGTTCGGCGCCTGGCAATTGCCCAATGCGCTCGCCCAGCGATTTTGCATGGCGGCAGCAGCGTTCGATCAGATCGCTGACCCCTGCGCGTCCCAGAGACCGCAGCGCGGCGTAGGTAGCAAACCCGCGCGCCCGGCGCGACCACTCCGGATTCCACTCCATCTCATCGCGCGCGTCGCTGTCATACACCACGTAGCTCGTCCGATGGGTCATGGCGGCGCGATGGGCCTCGGGATGCGCGACGAAAGCAAACCCGCAATCGTGTGGGACGTTGAGCCACTTGTGTCCGTCGGTCGCCCATGAATCCGCGCGTTCCACACCGCGCACCATCGGGCGATGCTGTTCGCTGGCCGCAGCCCACAGTCCGAAGGCACCATCCACATGCACCCAGGCATTGCGGGCCCTGGCCACAGGAATCAGCGTTTCAAAAAAATCGCACGAGCCGGTGTTGATTTCGCCGGCCTGCAGAACCACGATCATCGGCGCGCCTGCATTTTGTTCGAGCGCCGCTTCGAGCGCTTTTGGATCGACACGGCTGGCCGCATCGGTCGCCAGGTCGACGACCTGCGCGCGTCCGAACCCCAGCAGGCGAAGAGCCCGTGCTACGGAAGCATGGCGCGACTCGCTGGCGAGGATACGAATCTCGGGCGCGCCGGTCAGTCCTTTCTCCTCGAGATCCCATCCGCGCTCGGTCAGCACGGCTTGCCGGGCCGCGGCCAGGCAAGTCACGTGGGCCATCTGGCATCCGCTGACCAGCGCATAACTGGCGTGCTTTGGCAGGTGGAGAATCTCCTTGAGCCACGCGCCGACTACTTCTTCGACGACCGCCTCCGCGGGAGAAGTCGCGTAGACGGCGCCGTTCTGATCCCAGGCAGACGTGAGCCAGTCGGCAGCGACCGCCGCGGGAACCGCGCCGCCAATGACCCAGCCGAAGAACCTTCCGCCGGCCGAGCCAATGATGCCGCCGGCAACGTCCGCAGCCAGATCTGCGATTACCTGCTCCGGCGGGACACTCTGATTGCCGAGATGCTTCCCGAGCCGCGCTCGCAACGTGTTGAGATCGGCCGTTGCGGCGACCGGCGCGGAATCAAGCTGCGCAAGATACGCGATTGCCGTTTCGCAAGCCTGATGGAGAACGTCCTGGTATTGTTCTGTTGGGGATGGAACTACGGCAGGGGTCTTGACGGTCGATGCCATGCTCTAAGCCTGGCATCGTGGACCGTTTCGAGCAATCCGAAACTTGCGCTCGAACTACAATGCGTGACCGGCTAAGATTCGGCAGCGCGACGCAGGGTCAGGAAACGAGTCGCGCAATTATTGGGTGCTGATCTGGAACGATATCTGCTCGCCCACGGCCAGGTGATGCTTCGCGATGTCGCCGACCGGGAGCTCGATCACGTATTGCGATGGCTCCTGTCCGCCGTAGTTCGGGCAGGTGGTCGAACGGCCCTTGCAGGGTGGCGTATCGGGACTCATCTCGACGATGCGACGGTCGCTGTCCATCCAGACAATGTCGAGCCCGATTTTGCAGTGATACATCCAGTACGCGTGTTTTGACATGCCATCGTGGACAAAGAGCATGCCGCGTCCTTCAGGCAAAGTGGACCGGCCCATCAATCCGTAATTCTGTTCCGCCGGGGTGGTTGCCAGTTCGACGTGTACGGTTGAGCCGTCGGGCAGCATGACCAGGGTGTTGGCGGGCCGCGGCGGTACAGGAGGAACCACCAGGTCTTTGTCCTGGGCTTGCACTCCAGAAGCAGGCAGAAACATCGCCACGCAGAGCGCGGGAATCCATAGTTTCCATCGCATAGGTACGTCGATCTCTCCAGATCAACGTACCTTATCGCGAGGCTTCTATGCGAACTCTGCGCACCGTTTCTTAGTTCACGGTTACAGACACGGCCACCGTTGAAGTGATTATGCCGGTGGCGTCTGTGCCCGTCACTGTGATGGTGTAAGCGCCGGCAGTCGTTCCCGGAGTACCGCCCCCGCCGCCGCCACCACTGTTGCTGCTCCCGCCACCGCAGCCCATGGCGCCGCCGATGATCACCACAGCGAAGAGGCTGAACAGCATGCGCCACGCTCGGCGTCGCGCGGGAATTCCAAAGAATAACGCGAGAGCCAGCACGCTTCCGCCACCTGCGACGAAGAACTTCTTCAGAGGCAGATCGAGCGCGCCACTAGTGGGAGCGGTGGTGTTGACGATCAGAGTTGCGGTTGCCGGCGTGGTCCCCGAGATATTCGCGGGGGTTGGAATCGCGCACCTCGGCAGATTGGACGCGCCGGCCGGCGAAGCAGTCAGTGCACAAGAGAGATTGACCTGGCCCGTGAAGCCGCCCTGCGGCGTGATGGTGATGGTTGAAGTGTTGCCCGTGACGGCTCCCGGGGCCACCGTGACATTGCCGCTGTCGGTAAGAGCAATAGAAGACACGGCAGGATTTACAGTCACGGGCACGGTGGTGCTGGCGGTAATGGACCCCGTGGCCGCGTCGGCTGCGTTTACTAAAAACGCTTCGCTACCTGTGCTGGTCTCGGGCGTCGTCGTAATCGTCAGCGTGCTCGTCACTGAGGTTGTTCCTGTAATCGAAACGGGAGAGGTCACGCTGCAGGTGGGATAGGTGACTGGCAGGGAACCACCGGGGGCGCAGGTTAAATTCACCTGTCCAGTAAAACCACCCGCAGGGGTCACAGTGATGGTGGAGGTATTGTTCGCATTGGAACCGGCATTCACTGTAATGGCTCCGCCGCTGGTGAGGAACAATGTGGGTGTTGTCGGCGCCGTCACGACAATCGCCAGGGTGGTGGTTGCTGTGATCGTGCCCGACGTCACATCCGTCCCGACGATGGTCGCGGTGTAATTGCCCGGCGGAGTGGCGCCATTGGTTCCCACACTCAAGGTCGCCGTCGCAGCCGCCGTCCCGGCCACGGTGGCGTATGGAGCCGAGCAGGTCATCGATGGATTGCCGCTGACCATGCACACAAAACTCACTGCCCCGGTGAATCCACCAGCGGGCGTTACCGTCAGCGTCGATGTTCCCGTAGCGCCCAACAGCACAGTGATATTGCCGCTGTTCGTCAATGCAAAGCTGCCAACACCGCCGATCACCGTCACGGTCACCGTCGCAGTGGCGGTGGCATAGTTGGGATCGCCCGAATAGGTAGCGGTAATAACATTGTTGGATCCCGGAGCCAACTGGGTTCCCTGGATAGTGGCGGAGCCGGTGAGCTGATAGTAGGCAGAGCTGCCCGCGCCATCCAGGGTCCGCGTCAGAGTTGGAATCGTTGCCAGAGTTTTTCCGTTGGCCGTCAGCTGTACTGATCCTCCCGGCGCGGCTCCCAGATTGATTGGGACGTCGATCGCGACGCTGATAGATGTCGACTGGGCGGGCGTGATGGAGTACGCATTCGCCTGAGCAGTCATGGATGTGGCCGCTGGAACCACGGTGAAGGCCACCGCTGAACTGGTGCTGGTGTTGTAGCTGGCGTCGCCGGAATACTTTGCCGTGAGGTTATGCGATCCAGCGGGGATCGCGGTGTAGGGCAAGCTCTGCGGCGGCCAGGATGCCAGGTTTCCATCGCCGCTCACGTTAGCCGTGCCCAGCGTCGCGCTGCCGTCGATAAAGGCCACGCTGCCGGTGGCAATCCCCTGGGTGGTGGTCGGTTCATTTTTGCCGGTGATCTGCGCGTCCGCGAAGACATAGGATCCGTAAGGGATGCTCGTCAGTCCGCCGATGCTCGTTCCGGTGAGTCCGTTGTAGGCTCTGACTGCGAGGCTTGTCGTGCTCGCCTCCGGCGTAATCGTCACGCTGATGGGCGAGGACGAGCTGGAGGCGTCGGAGGTATCGCCGCCATAGCGCGCGGTCACGGTATAGGTGCCGCCGGGCAAGCCGTTGTAGCTTGCAGAGCCCGCTCCGCTGGTGAGCGGAATCGAAACCTGGCCGTCGTTCTGCGGACCGCTGGCGGTCCCGCCGGAGGTCTCGTTTGCCGTGTCGATGACTGCCACCGCGCCTGTCGCCGCCGTCGGGGTGACGCCGACGTTCAGCGTCAGCGATGCTCCATGGACGCCGGTATAGGCCGCGGTCGAGCCATCGATCTGGAGCGTGGTGGTGGTCGACGTCAGCGCGACGGTCGTCCAGTTGGCGATCAGCTGCTTGACGTCGAGACTGCCCAGGCCTGTTGCGAGATCGTAGCCTGTGCCTGCGTTGTAGCCGGTCTCGAACCCATTCGTACCGCAGTTCGCCGAACCGCCGGCGCACGCCACCGCGTTATTGCCGACGGTCACATCATGGAAAACCGTCGCGTACTTCGTTTTCGCCAGCTGATAGAGCACGGTGTTGGCCTGCCCGAGGCGGGCTCCTCCGCGCGACTGCGCAACCAGTGCCAGCATGCCCGCAAACGCCGGCGCTGAAGCGGAGGTTCCGCCGGCACCGCCAATCGAGGTTCCGCTGGCGAGCTGGCCGCCGGAGGTCTGGCAATTCGTATACGTACTCAACGGATCGCCATCCGTCAGGTTGTCGGAACAAATCGCCCACACCGCCTGCTTAAATCCATTCGAGGCGAAGAAGGAGACGTCGGGGAGATCGCGAGCGCCATCCGCCAGCGTCAGCGAGGTCTGGAATGCGGGCTTGGTGTAGACCGTACTCACGCCGCCGCTGCCTGCGACGATGTTCCCCTGCCCGGCGCTGTTGAGGTAGCGAACGTCGTTGGCAAAAGTGGTGTTCACCGAGGTTGAGTCGTTCCACGGATTCTCGGGAATGTATTTGAGCGCGGTGCGGTAATAGGGCGCAGTCCCGTTGGAGGTCGCGTTGGCATAGGTGGCGAACGAGGCGGGAAGCGCATCGAAGTCCGTGCCGCCCACGGCGATGGTCCACGGCGTCGAAGCCATGCCGCTCACCGCCAGGCCGAATCCAGCCTGGGTTTGGGTATCGAAATTGTCGCAGCCGGCCGAACCGCCATCTCCCGCTGAAGCGACAAAGCTGATTCCCTGCGCCGCGGCTTGTTGCGCTTCCTCGAAGAAGAAGTTATTGCCGCTGGTTCCCAGGCCCAATTCGCACTCGCCAAAGCTCATGCTGAGAATGCTGACCGCGTTATCGTCGATGGCGCGAACAATGGCGTTGTAGAGGCCCGACGTCACATCGGTGTCAGCGGCAGTATAGAAATACAATTTTGCTTTTGGGGCGATACCGCCAGAGACTTCAGCATCGAGCAGCGCTTCGACGCCGCCGCCGTTCAGTCCTGGATCGTCGCCATCGACGATCACGGTGGGCAGATTGACGGTGCTGGTGGTTTCGCCCAAAAACGCCTGGCGATAATTTTGAACATCGGCGATGGTGAGATCGGAAACGCCCACGATGCCGAGGTTCACGCCGGTTCCGTCGTACATGGTCCCGCTGGTAAGGTTGGCGTTCAGATTCGTGTTGGGCGTGTCGTAAATGGTCGCGGCATCCGCGGGATCGACAAAGAGAATCGGAGTGTTGCCGCTAAACAGTGTCAGATCCGGCTGGATGGTTTTGGTGCCGGCGTCGTAATGGCCGCCCGTACCCCTGACGAGGTGCGGCTTGGGATGAAAATCGTTCAGCGGCGTCAGGCCCACGACCACGGGCGCCAGGGCTGCGGGAATCTGAGGATCGGTAACGTTGGCGTGGTGCGTCTCGCCGGCGACGACGAACGTGTGAATCGAAGTATGAAAGGCGCTCTCCAGCTGCCCCGCGGTTCCGGAGAACTGAATGGCGTTGCGCGCCTGGGGCACCTTCTCAATTTTGAAGCCCTGGGCCTGCAGCCAGCTCTCGACGGTCTGCAGATCCGAATCGGAGACGCCGAAGGCCGCGCCATATTGTGCCGGCGTGAGCCATTTGTGAAACGACGGCGAGGAAGGATTTTGCACATCGGACAAATATTGCGTGAGCGCCTGTTGCTGTTCCGTGCTCCGCTGGAGCAGCAGCATCACTCGGCCGGTCGCCATGCCCGTTGGAGCGGCGCCGCGGTCAAAACGGGCCTGTGCCATGGGATGAACGTTGCCGGCGAGCGGCACCCGATTGCTTTCGTCGACCGGCGCGGTGACGCGACTGGCGACAACGGCGTTCTGGTTCATCTGCGATTGCAGCGGCAGCCAGGCAGATGCCATGGCAAGCATAAGGAGAGAGAAGGTACGGACAGCTTTCATTGGACCCCGGCAGTGATGGGCGGAATTCACCCAAACCAAGCAGCGCTCCCTCGGACGGATTTCGGGAACCTGTCAAGAATGTGAAGATTTGAGCGAATAGTATCCGCTGGGTAAGGGGCTGGCAATACCAAAAAGCGGGGTACTCCAGCGCGGCAACGGACGAAGCCGGGCCAGAGCCTGGTCGTCGGCCCGAATGGTTTCCTCAGTACCTTACTCTTCACCGCCAGGGGGGCGGAGACAATGACATATAGAAGGGCGGAAACTTGCGTTATCCCTGCCTCGTGCCCTCGAGCGCAACAACCATCTCGGCCTCGGCCGAGGTTTCCCTCATGGTCAGCAGCGCCTCGACCTTCGTCATGCGAAACAGTTCCAGCACTCGCCCGTTGACGCCCGCGATGACCAGTTTGCGCCCATGGCGCTGGCATGAGACGAAGTAATTGATGATGGCGCCCATGCCGGCGGAATCCATGTAAGGAACGCCGGTGAGGTCGAGGATGAGCGCGAGGGGCGGGTCGGCCCGAAGCGTGTTCTGGAAGTCAAAAAGGGTATTCAGCGTGAGGGGCCCATTCAGGCGCAGAATCCGGCATCCCGGAGCCTGCCCAGCGACGCTTTCGAGCGTCAGCGGTTCGGCGGACATAGCTGGAAATATAAAGGTTGCGAGGAACCGTGACGGTTACAATTCCATGAATTGCTCGACGCGCCCAGTTCGCTGCCACATTCTGCCCGCGCCTTACGTCTATTCTCCAGGCTTGATTTTTCCCGGCAAGACGGGAGAATAGCTTCAGATTTCGTGCGCCGCCTGCTCTCATTGCTGACTGCTGCCCTGCCACTGGCCTGGCTCGCTTTGTTCGCGGCGTGGCTACCCGCACAGGATTCTTCGGCCGCCTCCGGCTATACCGTGCGAGGCACGGTGGTCAGCACGACCTCGGGGCAGCCGGTTGGCCGCGCCCTGGTGGAATTCAACAACGACAACGCCATGCTGACCAACAACGATGGCGAGTTTTCGTTCGCCAACCTCGCGGCGGGCGAATACACGGTCTCCGTCAGCAAGCCAGGCTACCGGGGTATGGGCGGCATGCGCGGCATGACGATGCGGGCGGGCCGCGGTGCAGCGCCTCCCAGGCCCGGACCTCCGCTTCGGATTCAGGTAGGGCCGGACATGCCTGCGATCACCGCCAGCATTACGCCGCTGGCGATGATCACCGGTCACGTCACGCTTTCCACTGCCGATGCAGCGGACGGCATCCGCGTCCAGGTCTTTTCCCGGCGATTCCAGAATGGCCACGCCAGGTGGTCGATGGGCGGGACGACCCGCACCCGCAGCGACGGTTCGTTTCGCATCGCCAACCTCGAGCCCGGCACTTACATGGTCTCGACCATGGCCTCGCTCGATCGCCCGGGTTTGTCGCCCACCGGTCAGGGCCCCATCTGGGGTTATCCGGCACTATATTTTCCTGGCGTCACGGACATCGCCGCCGCGGGAACGCTGACCCTGAGCGCAGGCCAACAGGCGCAGGCGGACATCACTCTTGTTCGCCAGCAATTCTTTTCCGTCGCCGCCATCGTTCACAGCGCGCAGGATACCCCTGCGAACTTCGAGATTCTCGACAGCGGAGGCCGACCCACGGGCCTGTCTGCATACTACGATCGGCGCGACGGGATTGTGCGCGCCGCCGTGCCCAACGGCGTGTGGAGCATGGAGGCGCACGCTTACGGACGCACCATGCAGTGGGGCAGTACGCCGTTCCAGGTCAACGGTGCACCGGTCAGTTTTGCCATCAACATTGTTCCGTCGCCCCATATCCCCGTCATTATTCACCGCGACTTCGATACATCGCAGAACGGCAGCGATGTACAAAGCTCCGGTCCTGGCATGAACCTCGCTATCGTGTCCGCGGAAGAAGGCGGCATCGGCCGCACGGACGGCAATACCGATAACACGCTGGTGGGGGACGGGAACGGATGGGATTTGACGGTGATGCAGCCGGGCCGCTTTTGGGTGGAGGCGCAGGCCTATCCACCCGCTTACATCAGTTCGATCACCAGCGGCGGTGTTGATCTGGCGAGCAATCCGCTGATCCTCGCGCCCGGCGGTTCTTCGCCGCCCATCGAGATCACCCTGCGGAACAACGGCGGCTCGATCAGCGGCCAGATCAACGGGCTCACGGCATCCGCCGGCCCCACGCCGACGCCCGGCGCCCGGCCGCAGATTTATATCTACGCCATTCCTCAATTCCCGACGGCCAGTCAGGCGCCCAATTTAATGCCCAACTCGACCGGCCAGTTTTCCTTCTACAATCTCGCGCCTGGCTCTTATCGTGTGGTCGCGTGCGATGCGCCGCAGGAGATCGACTTCCACTCGCCTGAAGGCCTGGCGGCATGGACAGGAAAGGGCCAAACCGTCACCGTCGAGGGGGGCGGAACCGCGAGTGTTCAACTGGACGTGCTGCACATGACGGCGGCCGCCGAATGATCCGCCCAGTCGCGATCGCTTCTGCGATGTTGGTGGCGGGTGCGCTGGCTGCGCAGACTATCGTTTCCGTACCACCCCCACCTCCACCACCACCGCCGGCGCCGGAGGTTCAGTTTTCGCCGCCGCAGGATGCTGCGCCGGACCGACCCACTGCTCTCTCCGGACCGGCTTCGTTCACCATCAGCGGCATCGTCGTGAGCACAACGACGGGCACTCCGCTGGACCGTGCCGACGTGACGCTGAGCACGTCCGGGCAGTTCGGTTCGACGATTGCCGAGACCGTCACCACAGCGACGGGAGGCTTCCGCTTCGATCATCTGCAGGCGGGAAGATACAGGCTCGAGGCATCGCGCCGCGGCTACATCACGTCCGCGTATCAGGAGCACGACGGCTTTGCGACAGGCATCGTGACCGGCCCCAACCTCGATCCGGAAGGGCTGCGAGTCGAGCTTCTTCCCACGGCGATCATCGGCGGTGTGGTGAGCGATGAAGCCGGCGATCCGGTTCCCGGCGCTCAGGTGCGGCTCTATCGTCAGGATCAGCGCAACGGCGAAAGCCACGTAGCCGGCGCCGGCACCGACGTGACGGATGACACCGGCAGCTATGAATTTTCGCGACTGCGCGCGGGGACCTACTACGTCTCAGTTTCCGCCACGCCGTGGTATGCCATTCATCCCGGGCCAAAGACGGACGACGCGGGTAATCTTCTGCCCGCGGACCAGCAGACGCATTCGCCGCTCGACGTCGCTTATTCGACCACGTTTTACGAGACGGCTACGGACTCCGACTCCGCCACGCCGCTTGCGCTGAATGCCGGCGACCACGTGGACGCGAATTTTTCTTTGCATGCGGTGCCGGCCATTCATATGCAGATTCGCCTCCAGGCTCCGGGTGAAAATCGCGGACTGCCCATGCCTCAATTGGTGCAACAGGTGTTTGGGGCGGAGCAGACGCAGATGATTACTCAGATGATGACGACGAACAAGGGTGGCTCGATCGTCGCGGATATTGGAGGCATCGCCCCGGGACAATACACGCTGCGTCAGTTTCCGCAGCAGGGCGAGAATGGCCGCACGGCGAGCGTCGATCTAGCCAGCAACCTGACGGTCGACTTTGCGGCCGCATCGGCGGTGGGAGGGGTTGAGGTTTCCGGCAAGGTCGCGATGATCACCGGAGAAAAGATTCGCGACCGCACGCGATTCTCTCTTGTGCCCTCGGACGGCGACCGGCCTGAACCGCGGGCAGCGGTGATTGCGGCAGACGGGAGCTTCAGCATGCATAACGTCATGCCGGGCCGCTACGAGGTCGAGATCGGCAGCGCGGGTAGCCGGGTGGCGGTGATGCAAATGCTTGCCACCGGCGCTGAGGTCGAGGGAAACCACATCACCGTGGCAGCCGAGCCGGTTTTGATGGCGGCGACTTTGGCCAGTGGCGCGACCACCATCCATGGCTACGCAAAGCAGGCGGACAAGGGAGTGGGCGGGGTGATGATGCTGCTCGTCCCTCGCGAGGGGAATGCGAGCGTGGATCTCTTTCGCCGCGATCAGACCAATACCGACGGCAGCTTTACGCTGGACCGCGTGATTCCAGGAAACTACATGCTGGTGGCGATTGAAGATGGCTGGAGCCTGGAGTGGGCCCGCCGGGAGGTGATCGCACCGTATCTCAGCAAAGGCATTCCAGTGCGCATCACGGGACAGAAGACCGTGGAGCTGTCCTCAGCGGTGGAGATTCAGCCGCGCTAGTGGACTAATTCGCCCTGACGACAATCAGCGACGCATCATCCTGCAGCTTGCCGCCGCAGAATTTCGTTACCGCATCGAGAATTTCGCCCGCGAGTCCGGTGGCGCTGTCTGCGTTGCCGTTCGCTACCGCGGCGATCAACCGCTGATAGCCGAACTCCTCGTGTTTTCGATTCTCCGCCTGGAGCAGCCCGTCGGTGAGCAGCAGCAGGCAGTCGCCGGAGCGGAGCTGCAACTCCTGGTTCTGATAGAGCCAGTGGGAAAAGATGCCGATGACGCCGCTGAAGCTCGCCGGAAATTCGACGCTGCCGTCGGCGCGCACCAGCAGAGGGAGGCAGTGGCCGGCGCTCTCGTAGCGCAGCCGCTTATCGCGGCCGAGCATTCCGTAGAACATAGTGACGTAACGCGTCTGCGCGCCGGGCTGGCACAGTGCCTGATTGACCGAAGTGCACAGTTCCGCCGGGGACGCCACAGTGGGCGCGAACTTCCGCACCGCATCATGCAAATCGCGCATCAGCTTCGCGGCCGCCATGCCTTTGCCGGATACATCGGCGATACACAACGCGGTCTCGTCGGCATTCAGCGAGAACACATCGAAGTAGTCGCCGCTGACTTCAGCCGACGATCGCAGGGCGCAGGCAATCTGAAAACCGTCGACGGGGGGCGCCTGGTTTGGCAGCAGGCTGGTTTGCAGCTCTCGCGCGTCGGCGTCATTCGCCGCCCGCGCATCGCGCGCCGCCGATCCTGGGAGGCGCATCCCCAGCAGCCCCCGACGCGATGTTTCCGATTCCATGGGCATGATGCAAGCCAGCGTACCAGCGAAGGGCTCAGCCTGAGAAGAAAAACTTCTCGGCCGACTGAAAACAGAAAGGGCGCACCGGTTGGGTGCGCCCTCGATGTCCGCTTGGAGCCTGCTTACTCGGCTTTCTCGTCGCCGCCTTCGGCCTTCTCGTTTTCGGCCATGGCTTTCTGCATTTCTTCGCGGCGTTTGGTGCGGGCTTCGGCGCGTTTCTGGCGCTTCTCATCCAGCACCTGCTCGGCGTCGACCAGCTCGATGAAGACCTTCTCCGCGCCGTCTCCTTTTTGGAAACCGGTACGAATAATGCGCAGGTAGCCGCCGTTGCGATCGCCGTAGCGCGGCGCAACCGTATCGAACAGCCGCGTGACCGCTTCGCCAGTCTGCAAAAATGCCAGCGCCTGGCGCCGCGCATGGAGGTCGCCCTTCTTGCCCAGCGTGATCAGCTTCTCCACATGCGGGCGCGCGGCTTTCGCCTTGGCCACGGTAGTGTGAACCCGATCCTCCAGAAGAATGGACGTCACCAGATTCCGCAGCATCGCGCGGCGATGGCTTGTGTTCCGTCCCAGTTTGTATCCAGCATTGCGATGACGCATGGCAATCTCTTTCGTCTGAAATTCTGTCGTTCGTCAGGCTGATGCGGGGTTCAGGTTTTGCTCCCTGAACCCCGCACCCTGTTTCCTGTTTAGAAGTTCTCTGTCTCGGGCTGAATGGGAAGATCCGAATCCAGTCCTTCGTCCTCGTCGTCGTCGAAGCGGCTGTAGCTGGCGGCAAGCTGCGCGGCCGGCAGAACGCTGGTCGGTCCCGGCACCGCATTGCCCTGCTCGTCGATCCGCATCCCCAGCGACAAGCCCATCTGCGCGAGAATTTCCTTGATTTCGTTCAGCGACTTCCGCCCGAAATTCTTGGTCTTCAGCATCTCGGCTTCGGTCTTCTGGACCAGCTCGCCGATGGTCTGAATATTCGCGTTCTTCAGGCAGTTGTAGCTGCGCACGCTCAGTTCCAGCTCTTCGACGCTGCGGTTCAGGTTCTCGTTCTTCAGCTGAACGCGACCTTCTTCGGCCAGGCCTTCCGCTTCGATCTCTTCCTCGAAGTTGATGAAGATGCTCATGTGATCCTTGAGCAGCTTCGCGGCGAGGCCAATCGAATCGGCCGGAAGCACCGAACCGTTGGTCCAGACTTCGAGCGTCAGCTTGTCGTAGTCGGTGATCTGACCCAGACGCGCTGCATCCACGGTGAAGTTGACCTTGCGGACCGGCGAGTGCACCGAGTCCACCGGAATGAACCCAATGCCGAGGTCGGAATCGAAGTTCTTGTCGGCGGAGACGTACCCGCGGCCACGCTTGAGCCGCATCTCCATGCTGAGCCGTCCGCCTTCGCTGACGGTGGCGATATAGACATCTTTGTCGAGAATTTCAACGTCTCCGTCGGCTTCAATCATGCCGGCGGTGACCACTCCTGGCTGTTCCGCGTTCAGGTAGAGCGCCTTTGGCCCGTCTCCGTTCAGCTTGAACGGAATCTGCTTGAGGTTGAGCAGAATGTCGGTGGCATCTTCGACGACGCCGGTGATCGACTGGAATTCGTGCAGAACTCCCTCGATGCGAACCGCGGTAACGGCCGCGCCTTCAATCGAAGACAGCAGGGTACGCCGCAATGCGTTGCCAACGGTTGTGCCAAATCCGCGCTCGAACGGCTGCGCGCTGAACTTGCCGTATTTTTCGGTCAGCGTCTCGGTGTCAACCGCCAGACGCTTCGGTTTTTGGAATCCTCTCCAAAGCATATCTATTCTCCGCACAGCGAGCGCCGCGATGCATTTTGCAGCGGCTGTGCCGTTTCACTCCGTGATGGATGTAACTGCAGCCGGAAGGCGGAAGCGATGGTGGCCTGCTTCTTCCTTCCTGCTTACTGCTTACTTCGAGTACAACTCGACGATCAGCTGTTCGTTGACCGGCAGGTTGATGTCTTCGCGCTTCGGCAGCGAGAGCACCTTCCCGCTCAAACTGTTTTGATCCGTCGACAGCCAGCTGGGCGCCGGCTGATGGCTCGCAAACTCGCGCGAACTCTCGACCACCGTCATCTTCTCGCTGTTGGGACGAATCTTGATCTCGTCGCCCACGCCCACCTGGAACGAAGGAATATTGACCTTGCGACCGTTCACTTCCACGTGCCCGTGGCGAACCAGCTGGCGCGCCTGACGGCGTGAGCTGGCAAACCCGAGACGGAAGGTCACGTTGTCCAGACGACGTTCCAGCTGCTGCAACAGCAACTCGCCGGTGACGCCGGGGGTGCGCGCCGCCTTCTCGTAATAGGCGCGGAACTGCCCTTCGAGAGCAAAGTAGATGCGGCGTGCTTTCTGTTTTTCGCGCAGCTGCAGGCCGTAGCCTACGATCTTTGCCTTGCGATCACGGCCGTGCTGGCCGGGGGCAAAATTGCGCTTCTCGATGGGGCACTTGTCGGTAAAACACTTCGCGCCCTTCAGGAACAGCTTCATGCCTTCTCGCCGGCACAGCCGGCAGACAGGTCCCGTATAACGTGCCAATGCATTCTCCTTAATTCAGAGGCCGACCGGTTTACGTCCGAGGACTTCGTCCCGGTCCATCCATTAGTTTAACAGGGGACAGCCGTTTATACCCTAAACCCTGTCCCCTATACCCTTAAACGCGCCTGCGCTTTGGCGGCCGGCAGCCGTTGTGCGGAATGGGCGTAACGTCGCGAATCGACCGAACGTCGATGCCCGCCGCGGCCAGTGCGCGCACCGCGGATTCGCGGCCCGAACCCGGCCCGCTGACCCGCACATCCACCGAACGAACGCCGTGATCCCGCGCCATATTGGCCGCGTTCATGGCCGCCTGCTGCGCGGCAAACGGAGTGCCTTTGCGCGACCCGCGGAACCCGAGCGAGCCCGAGCTCTTCCACGACAGCGTGTTGCCCTGCTGATCGGTGATGGTGACGATGGTGTTGTTGAACGACGCCTGAATGTGCACCAGACCGAAGGGCACGCTCTTGCGCTCGCGTTTCTTGAACTTTTTGTTGCGCGCCGCTTTGCCGGTGGCGCCTTTTGCTGGTTTCTGATCGGCCATTAGGTCTTCGCGCTCGCTTTCTTCTTGTTAGCCACCGTGCCCTTGCGCGGTCCCTTGCGGGTGCGGGCGTTGGTGTGGGTGCGCTGACCGCGCACCGGAAGGCCGCGGCGGTGCCGCTGCCCGCGATACGACTGGATATCGATGAGCCGCTTGATATGCATGGCGGTGTCCTTGCGGAGATCGCCTTCCACATCGCCCTGCTCCTCGATGACCTGACGG
>DATAZC010000080.1:0-2324 GCA_036272255.1 Acidobacteriaceae bacterium
TTGTGAGCGCGTGCGGGGCGGGCGGTGAAATTGACTCGCATGGCAAAGAGATTGCCACTCACGCGCTCCGGCCTAAATGGACCGAACAGGGGATCTTGCTACGCCTTTCGGTGATGACACTGCCCTGGAAGAGGTCAAACCGGGCAGGACGTGACCAAGAGCATCGTCAGAGTGGTGACTGGTGTCACGCGGGGTTCCAGAGGCGGAAATCGCGGCTCCGGGGATGCGCCAGGGATGCGCTTGGGATGCGTTTGGGAGGCGCTTGCAGTGAAGCGTTCCTGAGATGGGAAGGGTCACCGATTCGATCCGATTCGCTTTGCCATTTCCCCAATGACTTAGGGCGAGTTCCGCCAGGGGTAACAACCAAAGGTAAGCGGAAATCCCTTTGGGCACACCCCAAAGATATGGGGTGCGACAGTGCAATTCATTGACTGCGCTGAGGGCCTATTCCAGACTGACTCAGCAGTCAAGAAATAGAACATAAGTTTTACCGATTGCTGGATATGTAACTTGGCCAGCTCTCTTTTCGCCGATGGTGCCGCGCTTATGGCACTGGGCATTTTGCCGAATTTCCGAACGTCTGGATAGCCATGGTTCCCTCACGATCCCCCCTCTGGAAGGGTGCACTTCTTTCTCTGCCGATTGCGATGGCTCTGGGAGTACCGGGAGCCGCGCAGACGCACTCTACCGCTCAGCCGCTGATCACCCGGCCGGTGGATGAGTCGTCTCTGGTCACCCTGCGGGGAAACGTGCATCCCCTGGCGCGTCCACAGTTCGACCGCGGGCCGGCGCCAGTATCGCTGGGTGCGCAGCGGGAATTGCTGGTGTTGAAACGCTCATCGCGGCAAGAGATGATGCTGCAGCAATATCTGGCATCGGTCGAAGACAAAAACTCTCCGAACTTCCACCACTTTCTGACTCCGGAGCAGTTTGGCCAGCAATATGGTCCGGCGCCGGAAGATATGGCGCAGATCGTCACCTGGCTGAATGGGCAGGGATTTTCCATAAACAAGGTGGCGAAGAGCAACATGGCCATCGAGTTCTCCGGATCCGTGGATCAGGTGCAGACGGCATTCCATACCCAGATCCATCGCTTCGTGATCAACGGGCAGGAGCATGTTGCCAACATCTCGAACCCGATGATTCCGTCGGAGCTGGCGACAGTGGTTGCCGGAGTCTCGCCGCTCAACGACTTCTACCCGCGTCCGCAGGCGATTCACGGACCGAGCGGGCAATGGAATGCGGCGGAGAAGCGATTCGTTCCGCAACTGACAGTAAGCGTTTCCAGCAGCCCGTATCTCTTCATGAGCCCGGGCGACGTTGCCACCGTCTACGACGCACCGACTGCGCTGAACACGCATCTGAAGTCCGGGCAAGCGACATACGACGGAACGGGCGTGACGATCGGCATCGCGACCGATGGCGGCGTGAATATATCCGACGTGCAGAACTACCGTTCGCTGTTCAAAATGCCGGCGACGCAGATCTCGGTGATCATGGACGGAAATTCACCGGGCAGCGGGGATGACACCGAGTCCACGCTGGATGCGGAAGTCGCCGGGGCGATCGCGCCGGGCGCTCAGATTATGTATTACCAGGCCGCCGACACGACCTTTCAGTCCGGCGTGATGCTGGCGATCCTGCGCGCCATCGACGACAACGCGGTCAACATCCTGAATGTGAGTTATGGCACGTGCGAGTTGTCGCAGGGCGCAGCCGGAAACCAGGCGATTCTGAATGCCTGGGAGCAGGCAGCGGCGCAGGGTATTGCGGTGACTGTCTCGAGCGGCGACTCCGGTTCGGCGGGTTGCGACAATCCGGATACGCAGACGGTGGCTTCGCAGGGCTTTGGAGTGAATGGGCTGGCATCGACGCCGTACACGGTGGCGGTGGGCGGCACCGACTTCGACGTTCTGCTGAACCATTTCTCGACCTACGTCAACGCAACGAACAGCAGCAACTACACCTCTGTGCTGAGCTATATTCCCGAGAACACCTGGAACGACTCTTCGGCGAACAACGGAAGCGCGGCGAGCAACCAGGCGAATGTGGATTACAGCGGGAATACGAATATCGTGGCGGGCGGTGGCGGCGCAAGCAGCGCGGGACTTTACGATGCGGCCGGCAACGTGCTGGGCGGCTATGCCAAGCCACAGTGGCAGCAGCAGTACGAAACGAGTGCGGGCATCGCGGCGGACAAGGTACGCGATCTTCCGGATGTTTCGTTGTTCGCGGCCAACGGCATGTATGGCGCTATGTGGGCGACCTGCGGCGACAACGACTGCAGTGGCGCGAATCCGACCATCACCGGCATGGGAGGCACC
>DATAZC010000081.1:0-24800 GCA_036272255.1 Acidobacteriaceae bacterium
ATCGGCGACTACATCGACGCCCACAACAAGAAGCCAAAGCCCTTTATATGGACCGCCAAGGCAAACGACATCCTCGAAAAGGTTACTCGCGCTCAGACCGCACTCAATAAAAGACGATCTGCTTGAGACACTACACTAGAACCCGTAAGTCCTGTCCGCTCCCAGCAAACTCCCCACCTTCGGCGACCCTTCTTTCAGCGGTCCCATCCACTGCAGCTCGCGCTCGATGTCCGGATGCAGCTGGTACTTCTTCGCCACCGACGCAATCGTCGCCCCGGTCACAACAATCCTGCTCAGGTCATACTGCCCCACGCCCGCCTGCCCGCAATACGCCAAATACCCAACCCACTCCGGATTGATCCCCATCACTTCGAGCCCCACCCGATCCGCCGCAATAAAATCCGTCGAAGCGATCGCCACATGCGACGCGATTGGCGTTCCGTTGCCGGGTCCGTCGCCCTCCATTCCTTCAAAGCCATCGATCAGCGCCAGCCCCCAGTTCGGCTGCAATTTCTGCGCCGTCACCAGCATGTTGTAGTGCGTCTGCCGCACGCCGACGTGATACTTGCGCTTGTCGCTCCAGAAAACTTCGCCCGGCACGCTGTGCAGCGGCGACCCCAGCACCATGTTCTTCACGCTCATCGTTGCGACGACGGTGTTGTGCGTCTTCAGCATCGCGCTCGAAATCACGAACGCCTCCGGATCGAGCACCCGCGCCGCCAGCCGCACCGGCGTGATGTGCAGATCGGCATCCAGCACCGACACCGTTTCAAATCTCCCCTCGCGGTTCAGATCCACCAGGCTCAGCTTCTGCGCGCTCCGCTCCGTCGCCAGCTGGTTGTAGCGGAAATGCTCGAAGCCCTCCAGCGTGTCCCCGGCCGAAGACTCCGCAATCACCACCGGCCCGTGAAAACGCGGCTCCAGATAATCGAGGATTCCCTCCAGCGTGTCCAGATGCGTCGCCGCCAGCTGATTCGTCGTCGAAACGTTGTTCGGTTTGATCACCACCGACTTTTTGCCACGCAATCCGGCGCGAATCTCGGCGTCCATTGCTTCGAGCGCCGCGCGCACATTCCGGCGCCGATCGTCTCCGTGAATCAGCGCCACCCGCGAAGGTCCAGGTTGCGGCTGGATGCGAACCTCCAGCCCCGCCGCGGGCTTGTGCAGAGTCCTCTCCGCCTCCAAAAGCGGTGTTTGCATCAACAGCCCGGCACCGGCCAGCTGAACAAAATCTCTCCGCGTTACGGTCATGGCGCACCTCATCTAAGATGTACTCCGGCCGCACGTCTCGATCGGCAAACACCTGTCTCGGGAGCCATTACTTTCGTTACGTCGATCGAAACTTCCA
Source organism: Acidobacteriaceae bacterium (assembly GCA_036272255.1). Taxonomy (GTDB): domain Bacteria; phylum Acidobacteriota; class Terriglobia; order Terriglobales; family Acidobacteriaceae; genus Palsa-343. The sequence goes on from DATAZC010000081.1 coordinate 1,349, forward strand.
GCTTGCGCGGCGCGACAATTCGGCGCACACCGCTGGCGTCGAAGCCGCTCTGCTGTCAAGATTCTCCCTGGTAGAAAAACCGGGAGGGCCCGCCATGATCGAACGCCGCAACTTCCTGCGTCTTACCGCCGCATCTACCGGCATGGTCCTTGCGCAACCCGCGTTTGGCGCAACCCTTTCCCATAAGGAGCGCGTCGACCGAGCCCTCCGCGGCCAGGACATCGACCGTCCGCCCTTTACCTTCTACCACCATTACAAGCGCCCCACGGCGCAGCTCGAAGCCGAGGACCACCTCGCGTTTCATCGTGCCTACGCGACCGACATCGTCAAAGTGATGAACGACTTTGACTACCCAAAGTCCACCAGCGGCCAATGGTGGGAACTCGATCCCGTCGACTCGCCCTACCCCGATCAGCTCAAAACCCTCTCCCTTGTTCGCGATGGACTCAACGGCGACGCGTACTTCATCGACACGCTTTACGGCCCGTATATGACGGCGATGCTCCTCTACCAGGCGCAGCCTCAGTTTGCCGGCCGCAACAGCTCCGACGAGGTCCGCGACCAGGCCATCGCCGCGATCCACGCATTCCAGCAGTCGAATCCCGACGGTTGGCACCGCGCCATGGAAGCCATCACGCAGTCCACCATCCACCACATCGAGCACGCGAAGAAGATCGGCGCCTCCGGCACGCTCGTCAGCGTCTTCAATGCCGAAAGCAAATTCGGCTCGGTGAGCGACTACGCAAAATACACCCGCCCGTACGACAAGCGCGTCATCGAAGCGCTTGCGGACACCAAGCTCACCGTCCTGCACCTGCATTTTCTCGAACGGCCCTACCTCGACCAGTTCACCGACTTCCCCGCGCCCGTCATCCAGCACTCCGTGAAAACCAGCGGTATCTCCGTCGCTGACATCCGAGCAAAATTCTCCCAGGCCATCCTCGGCGGCGTCGACGAAATCGACTTCCAGAAACTCACTCCCGCCCAGATGCGAAAGCAGTGGACGGAGGCCCGTCAGCAAGCCGGCGCCAAATACATCGCCGCCCCCGGCTGCTCCGTCCCCGACGCTTCCACGCCCGCCGAGCTCCAGCGCCTGCCCCGCTCCCTCGGCCTCGCCATCTAGAACCGCTGCAAGGCCATCGTGAGCTGTGCGCTCTTGTATCAGGGCACGACTTCAGTCGTGCCAAAACCGCCCAACAAGAAACCGGGCTTCAAGCCCCCGCGCCCATCCGCCGATCAGCCGCACCTCCCAATCAGGCAACAACAAGTGAAGGGGCACGACTTCAGTCGTGCCAAAACCGCCCGCAGGAACCGGGGCTTGAGCCCCTGCGCCTTCCGCCAACATCCTGATCACCCTCAGCACGTTTCCTGAGTGACCAACATCACAAGGCTGGCGCACCCTCCGGCTCAATAATGACTGTTGCGCAGTTGCCGAATGGCCGTCCCCCCAGGAGCATCTGCCCCATTTACGTCCATGGAGGCCCCGTGATTCTCGGCATCCTCAAAGAGTCTGACCTTGGCGAAACACGCGTCGCTCTCCTGCCGGAAAGCATCAAGTCCCTCGCGGCCCAGGGCATCTCCATCACCGTCGAAGCCGGAGCAGGCCAGGCCGCCGGTGCCTCCGACCAGACCTATGCCGAGGCCGGCGCGACCTTCACCGCCGACCGCCGCTGGATTCTTGCCAACGCCGACATTCTCCCCGTCGTGAATATTCCTGGCCCCCCCGACCAGGCTCGTCTGAAACCCAATTCCGTCATCGTCGGATTCATGAAGCCGCTCGAAGCGCCCGCCGCGCTCTTTGAAGCCATCCATCGCTCCGCCACGCTCTTCAGCATGGAACTGGTTCCGCGCATCACGCGTGCGCAGTCCATGGACGCGCTCTCCTCCATGGCCACCATCGCCGGCTATAAAGCCGTCATCACCGCCGCCGATCGCCTGCCGCGCCTGTTCCCCATGCTCATCACTGCCGCCGGAACCATTCCCCCCGCGCGCGTCTTCGTCATCGGCGCAGGCGTTGCAGGTCTGCAGGCCATCGCCACCGCCCGCCGTCTCGGCGCCGTCGTCGAAGCCTACGATGTCCGCGCCGCTGCTGGAGAGCAGGTGCGCTCGCTCGGCGCAAAATTCCTCGACGTCGACCTTGGCGGCATCAGCACCGAAGGCGCAGGAGGCTATGCCGCCGAGTTGTCCGAAGAAGCGCTCGAGCGCGGACGCAACCTGATCGCCCACACCGCCGCTCACTCCGATGTCATCATCTCCACCGCTCAGGTTCCCGGCCGCCGCGCCCCGATGCTCATTCGCCGGGCCGCCGTTGAAGCCATGCGCCCCGGCTCTGTCATCGTCGACCTTGCCGCACCCGCCGGCGGCAATTGCGCGTTCACCAAGCCCGGCGTCACGCAGATCATCCACGGAGTCACGCTGCTCGCGCCCCTCAACCTCGCCGCCGAAATTCCCGTCCACGCCAGCCAGCTCTACGCGCGCAACATCCTCAACTTCCTCGCGCTGATCCTCAAAAACGGAGCGCTCTCGATCGACCTGGAGGACGAAGTTCTCGCCGGCGCCTGCGTCTCCCATCAGGGAAAACCCCTCAACCCGCGTGTCGCCAGGCTCCTCGAAGCCACGCACCCCATCCCGCGACTGGAGCTGGTCCGGTGATCGGAGCTCAACCATGAATCCCGCCGTCCTCATCGCTTCGATTTACGTCTTCGCCCTCGCGGCTTTCCTCGGCTATCAGGTCATCAGCCGCGTGCCGCCCCTGCTGCACACCCCGCTCATGTCCGCCACCAACGCCATCTCCGGCATCTCCCTCATCGGCTCGCTGGTTCTTGCAGGAGCCGCGCACTACCCGACCTTCGCGCACATCCTTGGATTTGTCGCCGTCACCACCGCCACCATCAACGTCGTCGGCGGATTCGGCCTCACCGACCGCATGCTGAAGATGTTCGGCAAAAAGAAGCCCGCCGCGAAAGAGGCCATCCAATGAACCCCACCACCGGGTTCATGGAAGGCACCTATCTCGTCGCCTCGGTGCTCTTCGTTCTCGCCCTCAAAGGCATGTCGCACCCGGACACGGCGCGCCGCGGCATGTTCCTCGCCGAAGCCGGCATGTTCGCCGCCATCGTCGGCACCCTCATCGGCGCGCATATCGTTACGTGGACGTGGATCATCGCCGGCCTCGCCCTCGGCTCCATCCTCGGCGCATGGATGGCCATCTGGGTTCCCATGACCGCCATGCCCCAGCGAACCGCGCTCTCCCACGCCTTTGGAGCGCTCGCCGCCGCCCTGGTCGGCATTGGCGAATTCGTCGTCCATGGTTCCGGCATGCCCGTCGTAACCCGCGGAGCCCTCGGTTTTGAAGTGATGCTCGGCGCCCTCACCACCACAGGTTCGCTCATCGCCGCCGGCAAGCTCCAGGGCGTCATCCAGGGCAAGCCCGTTCAGTTCCGCGGCCAGAACCTCGTCAACCTCGGCCTCTTCCTCGGCATGCTCGCCTGCTTCGCCGCGTTCTGGATTCACCCCAGCGCCCAGGTTGTCTTCTACTCCATGCTCGCCGCCGCCTTCGTCTTTGGCATCCTGCTCGTCATCCCCATCGGCTCAGCGGATATGCCCGTCGTCATGTCGCTGCTCAACTCCTACGCCGGCCTCGCCTCCGCCGCTACAGGATTCGTCCTCGGCAACAATGTCCTCATCATCGCCGGCACACTCGACGGCTTCTCCGGCCTCATCCTCTCCATCCTCATGTGCAAGGCCATGAACCGCTCCATCACCAACGTCCTCTTCGGTGGATTCGGAGCCGTCCTCGCCGAAGCCTCCTCCACCGCCGGCGGCGTCATGCGCGAAATCTCCCTTGACGACGCAGCCATGCAGCTGGCTTTTGCGACGCGAGTGGTCTTCGTACCCGGATACGGACTCGCCACCGCGCAAGCGCAGCATGCTGTCCGCGAGCTTGCCGAGCTACTCGAATCCCGCGGCGTCGACGTTAAGTACGCGATCCATCCCGTTGCCGGACGCATGCCCGGCCACATGAACGTCCTGCTCGCCGAAGCCAACGTCCCCTACTCCGAGCTCTGCGAGATGGATCAGATCAATCCGGAATTCCCCACCACCGACGTCGCCGTCGTCATCGGCGCCAACGATGTCGTCAATCCCGACGCTCGCGACAATCCCAAATCCCTCATCGCCGGCATGCCCATTCTCGAAGTCGACCGCGCCAGGAGCGTCATCGTCCTCAAGCGCGGCCAGGGACGCGGCTTCTCCGGCCTCGACAACCCGCTCTTCTTCAAGCCCCGCACGTCGATGCTCTACGGCGACGCCAAATCCTCCCTCAACCACCTGACCCAGGCCGTTCAGCACGTGTGAACCAATCCGCTCTCATGATTATATCTTTTGTGGTATATTGAAGGTGAAGTGGACGGTCGAAACCCTCGACGAGATCGTTGATGCAGAAGTGGAATCCCTGCCCGCGGACATGCGGGCACGCCTTGCGCATATTGCCAGGCTGATTGAGGAAGTGGGGCTCGAACGCGTAAGAGAACCGCTTGTGAAGCATCTTGACGGCCACGTGTGGAGATGCGGCTCAAAGGAAGAAGCGGAATCTCGCGGGCCCTTTATGTTGTGGCGACCGGTCGCCGCCTTGTGATTGTTCGAGTTTTTATCAAGAAGACGCAGAAAACGCCGCGGCACGAAATAGAGCTGGCCCTGTCTCGTGCAAGGGCCTTACGCTGAGGACAAATCGATGGCGCGCATTACGGAAATGCACAAGAGGTGGCTGAAGGAGCCGAAATACCGCAAGGCATATGCGGCTCTCGAAGAAGAATTTGCGATCGCGAAAGAGGTCATCGCCGCTCGCAACCGCGCGGGCCTCACGCAGGTGGAACTCGCCCGAAAGATGGGAACGACGCAGCCAGTCGTCGCCAGGCTCGAAAGTGGCCGGATACAGCCGTCCTTGCGAACCCTCCAGCGTCTGGCACAAGCGACCGGTTCAAAGCTCACAATTCGGTTTGAGCCTTGCTTCGCAGAACGCACAGCAGGCTAGTGAAGCAGAGAATCATCGCCTCGACGCTGAACGCTATCCGCTGAACGCCCGCTCTTTGCGCAGCAGAGCAAAGGGCCTATCCTCAGATCTAAGGCACCGCCCCAAAGCCGCCACCGATGCACATCTCCCCGCTCACCTCCGCTGTCACCTCCGTCTTCGGCGCGGTTGCCGTCCTCGTCTGGCGCATCCGCGAGGGCCAAACCCCCATCACGCTGAAAAAAATCCTCATCCCGCCCGCGGGCATGGCCACCGGCTTCTCCATGTTCATCGTTCCGGTGTTCCGCTTCCCCTGGCTGTGGGCGCTCGCCGCCTTCCTGATCGGAGCCGTCCTGCTCGCCTGGCCACTGCTGCGCACCTCGCGGCTCCATCGCGAAGGCGAAGTCATCATGATGAAGCGCTCCAGCGCCTTCCTCGCCGTCATCATCGTGCTGGCCGCCGTGCGCTTCGCCGCGCGCGGCTACTTCAACCGCATCATGACCATCGAGCAGACCGGCGGCCTCTTCTTCATCCTCGCCTTCGGCATGATCCTTCGCTGGCGCCTCAATATGTATTTCCAATATCGAGCACTGACCGTCCCCGGCGCTCTGAGCCCGGTGCCCTAAACCCGGAGCTCTGACTCGATGCCCGGTGCGCCGCTTTTCTGACAACTGACCACTGACCACTGAACGCTGACCACTGCCTCACCGCCCCAAACCCACCCGCACTTCCAGCCCTCGTCCCAGCGGCGTCTCCACCGTCGACACATCCACGTACTTCCCGTGCTCCAGCGATCGATGGTTCAGTACGTAGCCGCCGATCAGCCAGCCGAGTGTGCTGCCCACCAGCACATCGGAAGGAAAATGCTGCCGCGCCATCACCCGCGAAACAGAAACGGTGGTGGCCACGCCATACACCAAGGCCTTTGTTCCGATGCCGTTGTACTGTCCCGCCACGACATGAGCGAAGGCCCAGATATTCATCGCATGCTCCGAGGGCATCGACGGCGAATTCGGCCAGCTCTTCGGTCCGCCGGGCCAAAATCCTCCCTTCGCGTTGTTCAGCATCGGATATTCCCGGTCGAGCGCGTACTTCAAGCCCTCATCCAGGATCGCCGCGTCCGCCATGGCCTCTGCCGAGAGCACGGCTGTCTCCTTCAGATAGTCGTTGCCCTTGACCGATCCCGCCGCGTACCCAACTCCCGTCGCCGCAAACGGCGCGTAGAGCCCCGCATAGTCCGACAGCTTGTTGAATTTGTCCTCGCGTGACGGGTTCACTCCCAGATCCCGGATCGCATCCGTGTCGTTGTGAATCCCCACTCCCGTCGCCACCCCAAACGGCACGATCCACCACAAATCTTCGGCCGGCGCATGCAGCGGGCTCAGCACAATCCCTTTTTCGTCCTCGGCCACGTGCTTCACGCAAACCAGAAGGCTGCTCAAATCGCATGGCCTGGTGTCGGGTGCAGGCGGCAAATTCCGCACCGAAGGCATTCCTGGCGCGGGAGGCAAATTCTGCGCCGAACTCTGCGCTGCCGGCACGCTCTGCGTCGAATTTGACCCCTGTGCCCAACCCGAAGCGGCGCAGCCACCCAGCAGCGCCGCGCAAAAAAAGAACTTCACCATCAGCCCATCATACGAAACGAGGCAGCGAACTTCGCTCCCTCCGAACGATCTGCAACCTGCAACCTGCAACCCCGTCACTTTCCCGGAACCACCTCCCCTCCCATCGCGTATCCGCTCCCTGAGGCTCACCCATGCAGACCTTCCGCCAGGACCTCGCCTACGCTCTGCGCCAGATGCGCCTGTCCCCCGTCTTTACCCTCACGGCCATGCTCACCCTGGCCCTCGGCATCGGCGCCACCACCGCCATCTTCTCCCTCATCAACACGGTCATGCTCAAATCGCTGCCCGTCGTCGACCCTGCCAGCCTCTATCGCATCGGCGAAGGCAACGACTGCTGCATCGAAGGCAGCGCCCAGGATAACTGGGGCTTCTTCTCCTACGATTTCTACAAACAGATGGAGAAGAACACGCCCGAGTTCTCCTCACTCGCCGCCTTCCAGGCCGGTGGATGGACCTATGGAGTGCGCCGTGGCGAGACCGATCGCGTCCCCAAGCCGCTTCGCGAAGAAATGGTCAGCGGCAACTACTTCTCCACCTTCGGGCTCGGCGCGTTCATGGGCCGCACCATCACTCCCACGGACGATCAGCCCAACTCTGCACCCGTCGCCATGCTTAGCTACCGCACCTGGCAGCAGCAGTATGGATCGGACCCCTCCATCGTCGGCAGCACCTTCATCGTCAGCGACCATCCCGTCACCATCATCGGCATCACCCCACCCGGCTTCTTCGGCGAAACCCTCCGCGCCAATCCTCCCGATCTCTGGATGCCCATCAATCAGGAGCCCGTCTTCGCCGGCGCCAACAGCATGCTCCATCACTTCCAGGCATGGCTGCGCGTCATCGGCCGTCTCAAGCCCGGCGCCTCCACTGCCACCACCGGCCAGCGCATGACCGCACTCATCCGCGCGTGGCTGGTCAACGACAGCGGCATGCCTGCTGACTGGATGGCCGGCATCAAAGCCAACCTCCCCAAACAAAACATCAAGGTCCTTCCCGCCGGCGCGGGCGTCGGCGTCATGAAAGAGAATTACGCTGACTCGCTCCACATCCTGCTCACCGTCTGCTGCCTCGTTCTCCTCATCGCCTGCGCCAACATCGCCAACCTGCTTCTCGCCCGCGGAGCCTCGCGCCGCACCCAAACCTCCATCCGTCTCGCCCTCGGCGCTTCACGCAATCGCCTCATCCGGCAGAGCCTTACCGAAAGCATTTTGCTCGCCGTCTTCGGCGGCATCGCCGGACTCGCCGTGGCCTTCCTCGGCGTCAAAGCCATCGTTGCCATGGCCTTCCACGGCGCGCACTTCGTTCCCATCAATGCCACGCCGTCTCTCCCTGTGCTCGCCTTCGCCTTCGCGCTCTCGCTCGTCACCGGTGCCATCTTTGGAACCGCGCCCGCATGGCTCGCCACCCACGCCGATCCCGTCGAAGCTCTGCGCGGAGCCAATCGCAGCACCCGCGACCACGCCTCCTGGTCGCAGAAAACCCTCGTCGTCGTCCAGGCCACGCTCTCTGTCGTTCTGCTCTCCGGCGCCGGCCTGCTCACCCGCTCCCTCACCAATCTCCAGCATCAGGATTTCGGCTACGACGTCGATCATCGCGTCATCCTCGGCCTCATCGCGCCCTGGCCCACTTACTCAACGCCGCAGCTCGACGCCATGTATCGCGACCTGCAGGATCGCCTCTCCCACATCCCCGGCGTCGAGCACGCCGCCCTCGCGCAATACACACCGCTCACCGACAACTGGGGCGAGTTCGTCATCCGCCAGGGCCGCGGCATGCCCGGCATCAATGAGAACCCTGGCTCTTCCTGGGATCACGTTGCCGCCGGCTACCTTGAAACCCTCGGCCAGCAGATCGTCCGCGGCCGCTCCATCACCGAGGAGGACACCGCTTCAACGCAAAACATCGCCGTCGTCGACGAGGCCTTCGTCCATCGCTTCTTCAAGCCGGGTGAAGACCCCATCGGCCACCACTTCGGGCTCGACCTGCCCCGCTACTCCAGCACCTTCGAGATCGTCGGCGTCGTCCGCAATGCCAAATACAACGATCCCGCCGGCACCGAGCCGCCGCGCCCCATGTTCTTCGTTCCGCTCGCGCAGCACACCCACTATCAGGAAGAGGCATCCATGATGCAGCGGATCGATGACATGACCCACTACATCGAAGGCGCCGTTCTTCAGATCCACGGCAGCATGGACGGCCTCGAGCCGGCCGTCCGCCACGTCCTCGCAGACGTCGATCCCAACCTCACCCTCCTCAGCATGCAGTCCATGCGCGACCAGGTGGACTCCAACTTCGATCAGCAGCGCGCCGTCGCCAATATGACCGGCCTCTTCGGCATCCTCGCCCTCATCCTCGCCGCCGTCGGCCTCTACGGCGTCACCGCCTATACCGTCGAGCGCCGCACCAGAGAAATCGGCGTGCGCATGGCCCTCGGCGCCGATCGCCCCGGCGTCATACGCTTCGTCCTGCGCGGAGCCTTCCTGCAAATCGTCATCGGGCTCTTCATCGGCATCCCCGCGTCCATCGGCTGCGCGCATCTCATCGCCGCCCAGCTTTATCACGTCAAAGGATGGGACCCGCTCGTCCTCACCGCCTCCATCGTGACGCTGAGCGTCTGCGCCCTCATCGCCAGCATCATCCCCGCGCAGCGAGCCGCTTCCATCGATCCCGTCAAAGCCCTCCGCACCGACTGAAACCAGGGGCTGCCTATCGATCCAGGGGCAGACCGCCGGGTGCCCCATCCTGTTTCCTCGTGCTTTTCGAGGAGACAGGGTGGGATTCCACATTCCTTGATCTGCCTGCGATGAGGTTTGTACGAAGGTCTCCCACATTTCAAAAGGAGACATGGTTCATTCGTTCAACGATGCGCTTTTGTATCAGGGCACGACTTCACTCGTGCCGCAAAGGTCCAAAGTTGAAATGGGCTTCAGCCCCTGTGCTTCACCCGATCTATCGCACCCCCAAATCCGGCAACGACAAGTGAAGGGGCACGACTTCAGTGGTGCCAACAGCCGCCAAACCAGTCCGGGCTTCACGCCCCTTTTGTTTTTGTGACAGGGCACGACTTCAGTCGTGCCGCAAAGGCGCAAAGTTGAAACGGGCTTTAGCCCCTGTGCTTCACCCGATCTGTCGCACCCCCCAAATCCGGCAACGACAAGTGAAGGGGCACGACTTCAGTCGTGCCAAACAGCCCAAAAGAAGCCGGGCTTCAGCCCCTGCGCCTTTCTCGAACACGCAAACAAAAGGAAATCATCGTGAGCGAAGCCACCAAATCTGCCGTCCCTGGCGCAACCAAACTTGCAGCCGCGAGTAATGTCACCCTGAGCAGCTCCGAACGGAGTGAGGTGCGCGTCGAATGGGCGAATGGACCCGCATTTTTCCCGGTTCGGCCGACGATCAGGCTCGCGAAGAGTTCCCGCAACCCGCTGCCCCTTCCCAAACAAACTCATTTGCGTCAGACTGTCTCCATCCCTGCTCCCTTGCTCTCAATTGTGACTACAGCGTTACCGGTCTTCTAAATCTTCATCAGCAGAGAGAGATCAGCATGCGTCCCTGGGTGCGTTTCATCGTCTTCGGCCTCGCCGTTCCGCTCGCTTCCGCACAAGCTGTGCAACCCGTCCTGACCACCGCTGAGGCGGCCAAACACGTTGGCGAGAACCGCACCGTCTGCGGCGATATCGTCAACGAACACACCGCTTCCAGTGCCCACGGTGCGCCTCTGTTCATCGATATCGATCAGCCCTACCCCAACCAGATCTTCGATCTCGTGATCTGGGGCGACAACAAAGACGACGTGGGTAAGATCCCCGAAAAAGGCAAAGTCTGCGCCAGCGGCCAGATCATCCTCTACAAAGGCCGCCCCGAAATCCTTCTCCGCGACTGGCACAGCTGGTACGTCCCCCAATAAAAAAGCGTCGCAGGCTAACCGGCTAACCGGCTAACCGGCTAACTCGCTAACCCGGCTACCCCGCTGGTTTCTCTTCCCGTTCTCCCGCATCCATGCGCGAATACTCACCGCATACACTCCAATACAAAACAGGTTCGCGGGAATAAATCCAAACTGCGCCGTCCGCAGACCAATCACGCAGATAATCACGCTGTTCACCCCTGCCACCACCAGGCCGGTCCATAGCTTTTTCCCAACCAGCACAGTGGATAGAACAGTCAGCGCGCACGACAGGGTATCCAGGCGAAACATAATCTTTACCAGTCCTCCCCTCCAGTCTTCCCTGCGGGCGCTTCCGCCGCAGTGACCCCTCGCACATCCCGCATCGATAGCGCCTCCCCGACCGTACCGATCGTCACACGCACCCGCATGACGATTGTCATAAGCGATTCCTGACAATCGGCACTGAGAATTCCAGCCGTCAACGATCAGCATGAACACAGTCAGGAAGAGTGCATCATGAAAATCCCCACACGAACCTGGACCTCGGGATTCGCCGCCCTCCTTCTCAGCGCGTCCTTCGGCATCTCCGCCGCGCGCGCGCAACAGTGCGCGGAAGGCCTCCGCGTTGAAGGCGTTGTCCTCGATCCCACCGGAGCGGCCATTCCCAGCGCCGCCATCGCCGCCAACAGGAACGTCGCCACCACCACCGACGGCGCCGGCCATTACATCCTGCCCTGCGTCGCGCCCAGCGTTGCCCACCTGACCGCCAACGCCCCAGGATTCTCCGCGCGCCAGCTACCGCTCCACGCGCGCGCCGGCGAAACCGTCCGCCTCGATTTCCATCTCGCCATCGCCACCGTCACCACCGACGTCCAGGTTGGCGATCAGGACGACGCCACCAGCCTCGACGCCGATCACGGCATCGGCACCCACACCCTCAACCAGAAAGACATTGCCCAGCTTGCCGACGATCCCGACGACTTCCAGCGCCAGCTCCAGATCCTTGCCGCCGCCAATGGCGGCGCACCCGGCGCGGCCCGCATCACCGTCGATGGCTTCCAGAACTCCAGCGCCCTGCCGCCCAAAGCTTCCATCGCGCGCATCGTTACCGCGCCCGACCTTTTTTCCGCCGAGTACGATACGCCTCCTTATGCCGGCGGACGCGTCGAGATCTACACAAAGCCCGGTGCCAGTGCATATCACGGCGCGCTTTTTCTCACCGACAGCAACGGCGTCTTCAACGCCAACGATCCCTTCTCCACGGTCGCCGCTCCGGCCAGCAAATATCGCTACGGCTTCGAGCTCACCGGCCCCATCACCAAAACCAAAAGCGACTTCTTCCTCGCTCTCGAAAAACGCGACATCAACGAGTTCAACGTCGTCAACGCCATCGCGCTCGACTCCAGCGACGACCCGGCCGCCTACCACCAAACCGTCTCCGCGCCGCAGCGCCTCTGGATCGCCTCCGCCCGCGCGGACTGGCAGCTCGCTAAGTCCGACATCTTTACCGCGTCCTTCTCTGCCAACACCAACAACCTCACCGACCAGGGCATCGGCGGACTCGTCCTCGAAGACGCAGGCTACAACTCCACGGTCAGCGAATACGATTTCCGCATCACCAACGCTCAGACCCTCAGCACCACGCTCCTCCACGAAACCCACGCCGGCTTTACCTGGAAAGACACCGCGCAGTCTCCGCTCTCCACCGCTCCCAGCGTGAACGTCGCTGGCTTCTTCCTCGGCGGAGGCAGCACCGCGCAGCAGCTCAACGGCCGCGAGCGCAACCTCGAAGTCGACGAGGATTTTCTCTACACCCACAAGAAGCAAACCTGGAAAATCGGCGCGCAGTCCCTCGGCATCTTCACGCACGAAACCGATCCCAACACCTTCAACGGATCCTTCACCTTCGGCGGTGGCACAGCGCCCGCGCTCGACGCCAACAACAACCCTACCGGGGACACCACCACCATCAGCGGCCTCGAGCAGTATCGCCGCGCGCTGCTCAACCTTCCTGGCGGCACGCCCACCAGCTACTCCGTCACCACCGGCGCCGCGCTCGTTCCCTTCACGCAGTGGCAGCTCGCTCTCTACGCCGACGACACCGTTAAGCTGCGCCCGCGCCTCAATTTCTCCGCCGGACTTCGCTACGCTCTCCAGACCACGCCCACCAGCGATGCCAACTTCGCCCCCCGCGTTGGACTCGCCTGGGCCATCGACAAACGCTCGAAGACCGTGATCCACCTGCACGCCGGCCTCTTCTCCACCGTTGTGCCCGAAGCTGTCGCCACCGAGGCCTACCGCCTCAACGGCACGCGCCAAACGGAGCAGATCATCTACGCGCCATCCTTCACCGCGCCAACCACGCCCGCCGCCGGCTCACTCGATATCACCACCGTCCGCGCGCCTCTTCGCGACCTCGCCCAGGTTCCGTCCTTCCAGAACGGCCTCGGCATCGAGCACGATTTCCCCCACCACTGGCATGCGCAGGCCAACTTCTACTCCGGCGAGTCGTGGAATCAGCTCCGCTCCCGCAACATCAACGCGCCCCTGATCACCGACGCCACGCCGCCCACCCTGGCCGGCGCACTCGCCGCCCCGCGCCCCATCGCTCCCAACCAAAACATCTTTGACTTCCAGTCCACCGGGCACCTCAGCGGCAAAGTCCTCTTTCTCGGCCTCGACCAGCACAGCTACAAGCGCTTCGCGTTCTTCCTCGGCTATCTCAATTTCAACTTCCACACCGACGCGCCCAACAACGCAGGATTCGCACAGTCCGCCTACAGCAACAAGGGCGAAACCGGCCCACCCGACTGGCAGGCCCACCAGCGCCTCTTCTTCTTCGGCAACTACAACCTGCCCCAAAAGGTCACGCTCTCCGCGCAAATGGACGCGCAATCCGGCGCGCCGTACAACGTCACCACCGGCACCGACAACAATGGCGACGGCGTCTTCAACGACCGCCCCTCCTACGCCTCCGTCGCCGGTCCCGGCGTGGACTCCACGCGCTTCGGCCTGCTCACGCCCAACACCTTCCATGGCAACGTCCCCCGCAACATCGGCACCATGCCCTCGCTCGTCCACCTCGACACCAACCTCAGCCGCGCCTGGAAAATCGGGAGGTCCGACTCTGCCCGCACCCTCACCCTCAACGCCCGCGCCGCCAACCTGCTCAACCACACCAACGCTACCGCGGTCTCGACCATCGTCGGATCGCCCAACTTCTCCTCGCCCGTCGCTGCAGAAGCTGCGCGGCGCATCGAGTTCGGCGCTCGCTTCGCCTTCTGACCCTTCACTCCGAAAGGATTCCGCCCATGCTCCCCACGATGTTTCGTTCCGCCGCAGTCGCTGCCATCACCGCCCTGCCCCTGCTTCTGCCATCCGCCCTGCCGTTCGCTCTGTCGGCGCAGACTCCGTCCACCGCGGCCGTCACGCCCACGCTTCCCCTCGCCGGCGTCTACTACCGCTACTGGCCCGAACAAATCGTGCAGTGGGTCGGCCCCGAGCTGCCGTATTCCATGATCGTTCTTGAAGTCGACGACCGCGGCAAGCAGCCCATCTATGACGTGCAGCTCATTCCGCGTCCCGCCGGCAAGCCCGTCCGCTACACCAACTCCGCGCAGGAAGTCGCCATCGACCAGGCTTCCGGCCAGGATGTCCACCAGGTCGCCATGCAGTTCGACGGCCCCGCTGATCCGGAAAAAGGCGGCCAGTACATGCTTCGCTTCAACACGGAGAAAGGCACCCCCGTCGTCTGGCAGTTTGTCCTTGGCACCGATGTGTCTGAGCAGGGAAGCGGCCTCTCGCCCGTCCCCGCGCCCATCCCCATCATCATGTATCGCGAACAGGGTGGACTCGCCGGCGAAGGCACCGCGCTGCAGATTGGCGGCGTCACCTCCACCGCCGATGTGTGGAAAGAAATCGCGCAGCCGCCCTACTTCGTCCCTTATCGCGGCGCGCTCTCCACCGGCGTCCACATCCTTACCTTCGCGCCCGTCGATACCACCTGGAAATCGGACGCGCAATCCCTCACCGACTCCCAGGGCCGCTCCCTGGCCGTCGCCACCAGCGCCGACGGCACCACCATGACCGACAAAGCGCTCGCGGTCTCCGCCTCTTACTCCGTCGCGGCGGGATCCATCAACCGCGTCACCTTCGCGCCCTCCGGCGTCAAGGGCACCCACTCCGTCAGCCTGCAGTTTTCTCCGGCCCTTGCGCCCGGCGCGCAAAGCACCTTCGACATCATCGTCGGCAAGAAAACCAAAATCGCCTCCGGCTCCGTCCAGGAATCCGTCCGCCCCGCAGTCTCCGAATCCTGGTCCTTCACCGCACCCGACGCCATGAAGAGCCTCTCCGCAAAGGCAAGCGAAACCCTCCAGCAATAACTGCGTGCGTGGGTGCGGGGATCCCATTCAAGCCTTCCCCCGGCTTGCGTGGGACCTCGACTGGATCCCCGCTCCTCTCACCTTCTCTGACACTCTCCACAGAGGAACCAATGACGAACCCTGTCCGTCTCCTGCTCCGCGTTCCCGTTCCGTGGGTCTTCGTGCTCGCTTACCTCATCGGGCTCATCCCCCAGCATCTCCTCCCGCGCAGGTCGATCACCGCGAGCGCTGCCCACTCCATCACCCTCATCGGAGTTGCCGTCTTCATCCCTGGCGCCATCGTCGCCGCCTGGGGTCTCCTCCTCTTCCATCGCGGCCGCACCACCACCACGCCCGGCGAATCCTCCCGCACCTTCGTCACCCGCGGTCCCTATCGCTTCACACGCAATCCCATGTACATCGGCCTCACCCTTGCCTATCTCGGGGAAGCCGGATATTTGCACCAGGTCTGGCCCCTCGCCTTCCTGCCCTTCGTGCTCGCGTATCTCAACTGGACCGTCATCCCCCTCGAGGAATCTCGTCTCTCCGCAACCTTCGGCATTGCCTACAACGACTACCGAGCCCGCGTTCGCCGCTGGATATAGTTCTCCAGCCGACGCCCCGGCCCCGGCGGCTTCCGTGGGCCTTTACTCAGGATTTTGCCGGAACAGGAAGCTCAGAAGACATACCGAACGCCGAAATCAGGAAACCGCACCATCTCGTGCTGCGCACTCAGGCATCCCTTTTCAACATTCGCGCCGCATCTGGCATAGGCATCCACACGCGGCATCCAGAAGTAGCCCAAAAAATTCTGCCGGTTAAAGGCATTCTCCAGGCCGCCATACAGAACCAGCTTGCGCGAACCGAAATAAAACGCGCGGTCCGTTTCGAAATCCAGTCGCGAATAGAAAGGCCCGCGCAGCGCGTTCACCTGCGACAGATCGTAAATGGGCCGGTTCTGCTGCGCCGACGCATTCAGCAGAAACGGCGTGTAAGGCCGCCCCGTCGTGTATTCATACCGCCAGCTCGCCTCGTAACGTTTTCCGGAACGATAACTCCCCGACGTATTGATCACCAGCGGATAGTCGAAGTTTCCTGGCCGTCGAATCCCATCCATTGCCGCAAACTCTGCTCGCGCGTACGCAATGTTGGCCTGGGCCGTCAGGTGCGCCCCAAAGCGCGACTCGCCAAACACTTCGATCCCCCGCGCCACTCCTGTTCCTTTGCTCGTCAGCGGCATCCATAAAAACAGCGCCCCGAGCGTATCCACCGTGTTCGCCAGCGAGAGCGTAGGATATTCCGACGATACCGGGTAATCCCAATAGTCCTTCTGATACGCCTCCACCCCGATTCGCCCCCGCGTCCCGGTATACAAATCCGATCCTGCGATCAGATGCCGCACGCGAATCGGCGTCAGCTCCCGGTTCTGTGCCCACGAAGTGATATAAACCGCCGGCGGCATCTGTGCGTACTCGCCAAAAGCCGCATGAATCGCGCTGTGCGTCGAAAGCCGCACCGCCGTGTGCAGCCGCGGAGTTCCCGTCCAGTGGCCGCCCAGCGCGAAGGTCTGAATCCGTCCGCCCGCGCTCAGGGTCCACCGCGTCGCCGGCTGCAATGTCGCCTCGGCATACGAGCCGGTCTCTCCGCTCAAAAAATTCGGCGCGAACGACGTCGCGTCAGTCGCTGCCGGATTCGTCGAAAGTGGCGACTGCTCGCCGAGCGGCTGCGCAATGTTGTAGTCCACATGGTTCAGCGATGCGGAGCTTCCCGCCATCACCGACAGCCTCTTCCCCGAATCGAATCCCACGTCGTATTTCAACGTCGATCGGCCATCGCGGCTCAGTTCCGAATAGACCGGAGTCAGCGGCATATGCGACCCCAGCTTCGGGTTAGTCTTCACGACCTCGTAGAACTGATCCTCCTGCGCCACCTGTTCCTGCTGCTCGGAGTCGCTCGCGGTCAAAATTCCAAGAAAACTCTGCGAATAGCTGTGCCGCCAGCGCATCCCATTGGTCGTCCTCCAGCCCGAATATTGGGTGTCGATCGTACTCGTCTCCAACCAGTCCGTGGCCGCGGGAGTGATTTTGATCGAATCGAACCCACTCAGGCTCAGAAACGTAATCTCGTCTTTGCTCGTGGGATTGAGTCTGGGCGCAATCAGCACGTTGCTGTAGATCGGTACACCGTTCAGTCCGATGTCGTCCGTGAACAGGTTCAGCAAGCTGCGGTGCGCCGACGCAAGCAGCGATCCGTGTTCCCCCAGAGGCATCACGGCCACGCCCCCGGCTCCAACGAATCCAAAGTCCGCGTCCGCGTGGCTCTCATGATCGCGCAGTTCCCGGGTGTGGATGTCGATCACCGACGAAAGCCTCTCGTTGTAACTCGCGTTGTAGCCGCCGGTGTACAGGTCGAGATTCTGAATCGCCGAAGTGTCGATCATCGACACCAAACCGCCCGTCGTCCCTTCGCTGGCAATGTGATTGATATTCGGAATCTCAATTCCATCCACCAGAAAAAGATTCTCGATCGGGTTGCCGCCGCGCACCAGGATGTCGTCGCTGGTGTCCGTGTTGAAAACCACCCCGGGAAACAACTGCAGATAACGAGAAAAATCCCCAAAGGTTCCCGCCGATCCAAGAATCTCGCCGGCCGAAGCGTGGAAGGGCTGCGGCGCGTTGCGAACCGCATCAGCGCCTTCGTTGCGGGCGTTCACCTCCACCGTCGTCCTCACCACCGGAATCATGGGGCGCGAGGGAACCGTCGCGGCCGTTCCCCCATCGTCTTTCGACCCCGGCACTGAACCGCCGCCTGCCCTGGCAGGAGCGTCCAGAGCGGCTCTTGCGCCATGCCCCAGCGCAGCGGGTAGTCCAATCAGGCTCAGAAACCAAAGGGAAAGCCAACAGAACGGGCGCATGGAGACCTCAGGCGCCCACAAACCTGCAACAGACTGTCCATCGATCCGCCGCGATGATTAGGCTCTTCTAATCCGGGCGCGGACGACGAGCCACACGCTCGTTCCGATCCTCGCTTTCTGCGTTCCGCGCCCACTCGCCCATCCACCAACAAAAAAGGCGCAGGGGCCGAAGCCCAGCGCCTTCCCACCACCAATCCAAATCAAAAATTACGGCAAATGATCCACGTAGCACGCCCCGTTCGTCGCCTGCGCCGGCGGCGTCGGCGGCGTCATCCACGGCGGAGAATTAAAGTCGAAATACTCCGTCATGTCCGGCTGCGCCGCGTCGCGCTTAGTCAGCGCCGGCACATTGAACCGCGTCTCAATCAGCTTTAGAATCGCCGTCGCATCCGCCACCGTGTGCGACACATAATTTTTCTTCGCATACGGCGACACCACAATCAGCGGCACGCGATAACCCGTGTACGTGAAGTCGCACGTCGGACCTGTCGTTCCTCCCGTGCAGATATCCCCGGCCTGCAGATCCACCGGCTTGATCCCGTCCGGGCTCACGGCCGGCTGCGGCGCAACGTGATCGTACAGGCCGCCATCTTCGTCATACGTCAGAATGAACGCCGAGTCCTTCCACGACGAGCTCTGCATCAGCGCGTTGATCAGCGATTCGACATACTGGGCGCCGGACTGAATGTTGCTCGGCGACGCATCCGATGTCGTCGGATGCTCGTCGAACCCCGCGTCCGTTGCCGGCTCAAACTGCGCCACCTGCGGCAGCGTTCCGTTCTGCAGATCGGTAAAGTACTGCGAGACCGGCGCAATGTTGTTCGGATACTGCGCAATGATCGTGTTGGCAAACGCAAAATTCTGCACGTAGCTCAGCGAAACCAGACACGCAGCGGTATACGGCTGCGTGCATCCGCTGTTCGTGGGATCCACGTAAATCTTCCAGGTAATCCCCGCCGCCTGCAGCTCCTGGAAAATCGTCGGCTGCGTCAGCTGCGCCGAGTCCGCCGCGTCCGTCCCTTCCGGATACGCATACCCTCCCGACGTTGCCGCAATCAGATACTCGCGGTTGGGGTGCGTGCGCGTCATCGCCGGATTGAAAAACCGATCCGACGTCCCGAAGTTCGACGCCATGTAGTAGTAGTAGTTCAAATCGGTCCCGTCGTAGTACCCCATTGCGCGCAGACCGTTCGTATCGTTGAACGGCGGGTCATTCGTCCGCGCATCGTGCGCCGCCGTGTACACAAATCCGTTCATCGTCGCCGCATTGTTGCCCACCGGATCGTTGTAGTCCCAGTCCACGTGCCCTTCGTTCCACGAGGGGCTCGGGTTCTCAATGCACTGCGTCACCAGGTGATACGACGTCACCGGATTACTCGCGTCGTACGAGCAGTCCGCCGGAGCGGGCATGGTCGGGTCGCATCCAGGAATCGATGGCGCCGGTCCCACCAGGGGAGCAGTCCCCGACGCAGGGTTGAACTGCGGCAGCCCGTCGAACGACTGGTCCGGATACCCGTTCTGCGCCCAGTACTGGCGCATCGCTCCGAAGTAGTGATCCAGCGACCGGTTTTCCTGGGAGAGAAAAACGATATGGTTGATCGACGACAGCCCCGCCGTCGTGCCACCACCGCCCGATCCGCCCGATCCTCCCGAACCACCGGAAGATCCGTTGCCGGCCGACGATCCGCAGCCGCTCAACGCCAGCGTGAGCGGAAGAAGACAACAAAAAGCGCCAATAAACTTCGCAGACGGGGCTGCTCGCATGAAGACTCCTGCCTCTTGGGGAGGACAGCCGCTTAGATGCCGGAATCTCCGCCGTTGGTTTGCAAGCCCGCGCCCCCGCCTCGAGCGCGCGTTTCCAGTCAAAAAACGGCCGAATGACGTCTCCTCGTCGCCATCCATGCAACCAATCGCCGTGCAGCGTCTATCTAAGCCCGTGCCGATGAAGCGCGCCATCGCGGCCCTCGCTGTCCGCTCCTGCCTGGGCTGCCTCGTTCTGATCAGCAGCGCCGCGCACGCAGCCGTCCCGGCTCCTCCTCCCGCCGACCCACCCGTCTTCACCAGCTCTCATCACCTCCTCGACCTCCTCGTCATCGCGGAGCCGTCCACCATCACCCTCGGCGACCGCCACCCCACCGCGTGGGTTTTCGAAATCTGCAGCACATCCGTGGCCCGCAACAACAACTGCCCGGCCAGCTCCGGGACCTTCGCGCCCTACGGGGGCATCCGCCTCCAGCTCTTTCCCGGCGACCATCTCCGCATGCGCCTCATCAATCGCCTGCCACCCACCCCCGACGACGCCGTCTACGCGCACGGCAGCGACCCCATGATGAACCGGATCCTCGCCGCCAATCCCGTCAACCTTCACACCCACGGCCTCATCGTCGAGCCGCGCCAGGCCACCGCCGCCAACCCCACCTGGGGCGACTACTCGTACCTGCTCGCCTACCCCGCCGGCAAGCTGCCCTCCATGCTGCCCCCCAGCCACACCGCCACCGACCTGCCCGTTCAATACGACATCGTCATCCCGCCGCACCATCCGCCCGGCCTCTACTGGTTCCACCCGCATGTCCACGGACTCAATATCAACCAGCTTTCCGAAGGCCTCTCGGGCATCATCACCATCGGCCATCCCTCGGACTACGCCTCCCTCGCCAACCACGCATCCATCCCGGAACGCTACCTCATCCTCAAAGACATGCAGGTCATGGGCAACAGCGACGTGGTCGATCAGCAGGACTCCACCTTCTGCGCGCCCTGGGATCTCGTTTACGTCCAGCGCAATGGCTATTGCCAGGGCCGCAACACCTCGGGCAGCGATGGCGATCTTCGCCCTCCCCCTGGAACCGTCGGCGCCGCCCACCTCGGTCCCGGCATGCACCACCTCGGAAGCACCGGCGCCGACTTCACCGGCGGCCTCTGGTACTTCACCATCAATGGAGTCGTGTACCCGCAAATCCCGGCCCCCTCCGGCGCTGGCGAGTTGTGGCGGATCCTCAACGCCGGCGCCAGCCGCACCTACGACCTCGTTCTCCGCGACGACCAGACCAAAGCCCCCATTCCTTTTCAGATCGTCACGGTGAACGGCGCCTCCGTCTCGCCTCCTGCCGGAACCCTCGCCCCCGGCACGCGCGCCGCAACCGGCGGCAACGTCGATGCCGTTCCCTGTCCGGCTGCGCTGGCGGCATCCCAATCCTCGCCGCCCATCTGCGCCACGCATCTGATCCTGTTCCCCAGCGCGCGCGCCGAAGTCTGGATCACTCCGCAGCCTCATCCCGCAACCCTGCTGACCGAGATGGTCGCGACCGGTCCAGCCGGCGATCGCTGGCCGCAGGCCAACCTCGCTCACCTCGCCGCCGCCCAGGGCCCCACTACACAAGCCACTCTGCTCGATGTTCGTCCCGCAGCGCAGCAGAATTTGCCGGACCACGGCGCGATCGCCGCCGCTCCTGTTCCATCCACATCGCCCGCATGCTCCGCTCTGCCCAGCGGCCATCGCCGCCGCATCTTCTTCGGCGTACCTGCTTCGAACCCCAGCGGCTACGGCCTAGGTTATGAGGAGGTGGACGAAAACGATCATCCCGTCCCCGGCACCTTCAAAGACATCGCCGCCTTCGATCCCTCCGTCATCAGCGTCTGTCTCCCGCTCGGCCCGCACAACGCGCCGGTCACCGAGGAATGGGAGCTGGTCAACGTCTCCGCCGAAGCGCACAACTTCCACATGCACCAGACCCAGTTTTTTGTGTTGCCGGACAACGCGCCGCCAGGCAACGCCGGCCGCCGCATGGATAACGTAGCCATCCCCAACGGCGGCGCCACCTGCGACGGTACGGTCGCGAAGTGGCGCGACGGGCGCTGCAAAGTCGCAACGGTCGTCGTCAAAATTCCATTCACCGAGCCCGGCGACTTCGTCTACCACTGCCACATCGGCGAGCACCAGGACAGCGGCATGATGGCCCACATCCGCGTCACCGCTTCCCGCTGACCCAGCCCCCAAGCCTCAAATCTCCGCGGACAAACCAATAAGCTTTGGGATCGCAGCACGAGCTGTCATCCTGAGGAGCAACGCGACGAAGGATCTGCGGTTGCCGCTGTGCGTCAGATCGATGCCCAAACTTCCGCGTTGCCGACGTTACGCCAGGTCCCGGGAAATGTTGTTTCGTTTTTCTGAACACATCGAGCCTGCTTTCCGTCATTCTTTAGGAAAATCAGAGGAATACCAATGGCGGATACGGCTATCGTGCATCATTCGCGACCACGGGATCGGCGAGTGTCTCCGCCAGCCGGCTCTGAACGATGGCTCCAGACACACCTCGCACTTGGCCGGGCCCCTTGCGTCAATTTGTTACTGGCGTGGCTGTCGCTCTTTGCGTCCGGGTTCGCTGCTCAGGTTTCTCCATCACCGATGTCCCAGCAGCCTGCGATTCCGGCATGGCAAAAAGCGGCGGGAGGCAGCATGAGTTTCGAAGTTGCCTCCATTCATCCGGCAAAACCCGGACCCTTCCTGCAACCCAGTTTTTCACTTGGTATTGAGGATGAAGCAATTCCACCCGGAGGGCGCTTTTTTGCCTCCTTCGCCCTTGAGGACTTTATCGAATTTGCCTACAAGATCATGCCCACGCCGGAACAGCGGGACGGCATCCTTGAAGAGCTTCCCAGGTGGGCGAAGAACGAATACTTCGTCGTCCAGGCAGAAGCACCAGGCAATCCGACGAAGGACCAGATGCGGCTCATGATGCAAGTGCTGCTGGCCGAGCGTTTCAATCTGCGCGTACATTTTGACGCGCGCATCGAACCCGTGCTGGCTCTCGTCCTCATCCGGCATGGCCGAACAGGGCCTCGGATTCGACCTCACCTGGAGGGCCCCGCCTGCGACGCACACTGGACGCCGCCTCCGGATCGTACCGCACCCACCGTCCCTCCCGGCGAATTCACCCCCGAATGCGGTACGTTTGAAGGCCTCGACGGGCCGAATAATACCTTCCTTGCCGGTGCACGCAACGCTACGCTGGCGCAGTTGGCGGATTATCTTGCCTGGGAGCAGGATTTCGGACGCCCGATCGTAGACCAATCCGGCCTCTCCGGAAGATTCGATTTCACTTTGCAGTGGACGCCGGAATCGAAAAAACCACACGGCGACAGTATTGGGCTGGATGTGAGCGGGCCGTCCCTGATTGAGGCCCTCAAGAACAGTTCGGCATGAAACCGAAATCCGCCAAGGCTCCAGTTCAGGAGCTCGTGATCGACCGTATCGATCCGCCCTCCCCTAATTAGCGACCGCAATCAGGTTCTCGGAACCAGAGCCCCTTCATCCTGGCCCGTATCACTGGAAAACCGGAAGTTTCGGTGTGGGGCAAAACGATCCTGGCAACACGATCTGCCGCCAAAAGGCCCCGCAGCTTTTCTCGGCGCCTTTGTACCCACGCTCTCGAATGCTGGTTAGAGCCGCTTTTGTGACAGGGCCCGACTTCAGTCGTGCCGCAAAAAGGCGGCGCGAAGCGCCTTCCTTGCTGTCGGCCAGGCCGATCCTGGGGACTCCCATCGCGGACGCGATGGGGCCAAATACCAAGCCGGGGTTCGCTCCGCGAACCCCCATCCTCCATCCGCCAGACGAGAACCTCCGTACCGTGACCAAAGTCCCCCATTCCGCCCCCT
>DATAZC010000082.1:0-3243 GCA_036272255.1 Acidobacteriaceae bacterium
AGGGCCTGCTGGTGCCCGAGCTCGCCCTGCAGACGGCCGAGGTCACCCTGCTTTTCGCCAAGCTCGCGCATTTGCTTCTCCAACGGCTCCATTTGTTTGCGGATCTGCTCGGCCTGCTCGCGCATCTGCTTCTCCATGGCTTCGCGCTGTGGCTGCTGGGCGCGTATCTCGGCCATGGCCTTGTCAAAGTTGGCGCGTGCCTCTTTTCGCTGCGTTTCAAGTTCCGCGCGTTGCGCCTCGCTTAGCTTGTCGTGTTCGAGATCGAGCTTCGTTTCGCTATCCGTGAGCGCCTGAACTGTCTTGTCGAAGTCCTTGGGCATTTCGAAGTGGAAGTCTTCAGCGAATTTGCCCTGCATGGCGCCCCACTCCCCCTGCTTGGCCCCGAGCTCGCCCTGGATTGCACCGAGTTCGCCTTGTTGCGCACCCAATTCGCCTTGACGGCCGCCGAGTTCCCCCTGCTGCTTTCCCAGCTCCCTCACGCGCGCATAGGCTTCCTGCGCCTGCTTCACGAGCGCGGGATCGTCGATGATGTAGGTCTTGCCGTCGCGCTCGAAGAGGATCGCGCCGCTTTTGCGATCTTTGAGATTGTAACCATTCAGAGAGCAATTATGCTCAGCACCGTCGTTGTTCGGCCCGCACACGGCGTAGTTGCGGCCGTCGAGCTCGATGAAGTCCTCATCATCGGTCTGGAGGGCAGCGACATGCGGGATGGCGAGGATCTTGACGTGCGTATCGACCGTGACCGGAGGACCGATCATGGCCATGGGACCGACGGCAACTACGCGTGGCATCACATCCAGATGCGGAGCGGCAATGACTCGCGTTTCGATTCCATGCATTTGGATGACGCGGGTGTCGATCCGGGTCGGCAGGTCGTTGGTCCTGACGCGCACCCGTGGCTCGACGCGGACGATCGTGTCTGGCGACTGAATGGTTCCGGAGTCTTCACCGATACCGATGTCATGGCTCGGAGCGAGCACGGCGTCGGGTGCGGGCAGAGGAGGCAGCGGAGGAGCATCGGAGGGAGCGGATGGCATCGCCGGAGGTGCGACGGGTGCTTGCGGCGCAGCGAGCACGACGGTTTGCGGCTGGACGATGTGGACCGAGGCTGCCGCAACGAGGGCGGCGGCAGCGAGCAGCACGCCGGCGGCAATGGCCTGGCCGCGGCGATGGTGGAATGCGCCGGCGAGGTCGGGGTCGGCGATGAGGCGCTCGACACGTTCACGCAGACCGGCGGACTGCGCCATGGCGACCATGCCGGCGGGTGTCTGCTCCGCGGTGGCGAAGCGGATGAGCAGTTGCGCGTAGCTGAGGCCGTCGCCGCTCGACGTGACAGCAGCGCGGTCGCAGATGGTCTCGCTGAGACGTGCAAGCTGGGGGCGCAGCCACCAGGCGTGCGGGCTGATCCAAAAGAAGCAGTGGTGCAGAGTAGCAGCGAGCTGCAGATAGAAGTCGCCTTCGCGGACGTGCTTTTCCTCATGTGCCAGCGTGGCGCTCAAAGCGGCGTCATCCCACTCAATCGCTTCGAGCGGCAGCAGAATGCCGTGGCCGACGGTGGCGGGGGAGCGCAGCTCTACGGAAAGCCGAACGGGAATATCCGTTTGCGCCGTGGCGAAGCTTTGCGCGCGACGCCAGAGCCGGGCGGCGAGGGCAAGACCGAGCAGGACGCGGAAGAGAAGCAGCGCGGTGATGGCAAGGTAAGCGGCAAACCCGATCTGCCACCAGGCGATGTGGCGGACCGGCGCGGATGCGCTCCGCAGCGCGGCGGGAACAGGAATGGTTAGGGTGACCGCAGGCGCCAGATTTTCGGACTGCACCTGAACACGCGTAACGGCGGAGCTATCGGCCGCCTCCCGTGTCATTGCGTCTGCAGGAGGGATGGCCGGCGGGGCAGTCACGATGATGGTGCGCGGTGTAGACCAGAGCGCGGTGAAGGAGACGGAGGGGATGTGCAGCGCAACGAGTGCGGGCATGGCGAGCGCGAGGATGAGGACCGCGGTCCAGGCGCGCTTGGCAATGCGGGCGTGCTGGACGCGCAGCAGGCGCAGCACAACCCAAACAGCCAGAGCCAGAGCAAGGGAACGAACCGCCGACTCTCCGAGAACACTGACGATGCTCATCTGGACTTCTCCTTCACTGGACTGCCACTGGACTGCGGATCCCTGCCCGAGGGCTTCTACTTTGATTTGCCTGTCTTCACCTTTGCGCGGGCAATCTTCGCGGCCAGGCGCTGCAATTCGTCTTCGCTGAGAACGTCGGCGTTCACCATGCCGACCAGCAAAGCTTCGACCGAACCGCCGCAGAAACGGTCCACGATGCCCTGCACGGCGCGACCGGCGACGGAGCGGCCATCCTCGGCGGCGCGGTAGATGTAGGTGCGCTGCTCGACGGTGTGGGCGAGATAGCCCTTCTCCTCCAGGCGGCGCAGGACGGTACGGACGGTGGACTCCTTGAGGACGCGGCCGGAGGCGTGAAGCTGCTCGCGCACCTGCTCCGCGGTGGCCTGGCGCTGGTGCCAGACCATACGCAGGATGGCCTGCTCCAGTTCGCCGAGGCCGGCGGGATCGTGATTCTGGCTGTGGGCTTCCGGGTTGGTATGACCCTGAGTGCTACTGTTCATAATGCTACAGACGGTAGCACTTAGAAGATAGTGAGCGCAAGTGGAGAATTTCTTTTGCCGAAAGAGCGGCTCTCGCCAATTTGGACTTGACACAATGTACTAGTCAAATAGTACATTGTGTCAAGTATGGCGCTACGGTCCTCATCCACGGCGTTTTTGTTCCGGCTGGATCTGCAGAGCGGCGTGCCAGTCTACCGGCAGATCATGGACCAGGTGCGCGCAGGCATGGCCTCCGGTTCTCTGGCGGCGGGTGACCAGCTGCCCACGGTGCGTCAGCTAGCCGTCGATCTGGCGATCAATCCGAACACAGTGGCTCGTGCCTATCGCGAATTGGAGTTGGGTGGATTGCTGGATACCCATCAAGGGACCGGCTCATTCATCAGTGCGCAAAAGATCCGGCGGCCCGATGCGGAACGCGAGCGCCAGCTCACCCAGATTGTGGGCGATTGCGTCTCGCGCGCCGGGGCGATGGGCTTCTCCATAGATGACGTTATCGAGCAGTTGCGGAAATCAGCTTCAGAGTCGAATCGCAGGAGGTAGTGACGATGATCCGAATCAACGCTGCACCCGACAATAGAGTCGCGGCCATGGCATTTTTCCTTTCGGTGGCCGCCGGTGGCCTG
>DATAZC010000083.1:0-5432 GCA_036272255.1 Acidobacteriaceae bacterium
TTATTTCGCATCCTGCTGCGTTGTCTCGCGCGCCAGCGCCAGCGGTTCCCCACCGCGCTCGGAGGAGAGATACGCCGCTTCCACCACGCGCATCGTATCCAGCGCGTCTTCCACCCGTGTCGGCATCGTTTCGCTCTCTCCCAGTGCGAAACGCTGAACCGACAGCATCGACCCGAGAAAGGCGTCTGGAAACCATTCGCCAGCCACTGGCTGCGCACCAGTTACGAAGCCGGCATGCGGCTGGCGCGGATAGAACTCCAGCGTATCGCCGCGACCCTTTGGATAATCAAGATTCACGCCCATCTGCGCACGCATGACGGCTTCCGTTCCCTCCCATTGCACATAACTGTGCTGCAGTTCAGGGTACGGCACATCCAGCCCGTGATTCGTCGCAATGAATACCCGCGTCCAATCGTCATAGTCCATCACGATCACGCTCTTGGTGGCCGCCAGCTCCGGCGTGCGCGGATTGCGCACTGTCCGCGCGTACACGCGCTGCGGGTTTCCCAGCCAGGAGCGCACCAGATCAACATAATGAATGCTGTGATAGACGATCTCCAGACGCGGCGCGGTCTTCAGAAAGCTCCATAGCTCCCAGGGCGTGTGGGTGCTTACCTGGACCTCGATGTCGTGCAACGTACCCAGAGCGCCCGCGTCGGTAATCGCGCGTGCCGCTACCATATTCGGCGCCCAGCGCAACTGAAAGTTCACCGCCGCCCGTAGCCCTCTCGCGCGGCAGAGCGCGACAATCGCTTCGGCCTCTGCCAGCGTTCCGCCCAGCGGCTTCTGGATCAGGACGGTGCTGCCGCGCGGAATCGCTGGCAGAACCTCAAGAACCGCCGCGGCAGGCACGGCAACATCGAAGATGAGAGGGCCCGGTAGTTGCGGCAACACAGCGGCAAGCGTCTCGCCGCTTACGTCGATGCCCCACTCTGCCGCCAAGGCCTGCGCCCGCTCCACATTCCGGTCGACGATTGCAGCCACCGGCAGACCGCCCTTGCGGTATGCGGGCAGGTGAGCGTTTCGCACAATGCCGCCGGCACCGATCATCACAATCGGCAATGGCTTTCCCTGCAGGCCGATGAATGAATTCGAAGAGCTCACGATGCAGGTTCCATCCGCAGGACGTAGGCATACTTCCCTGGCAATGAAGCCGGGAGTTGCACCTCCAGGTCCGCGCCCTTCTGTGTCCAGGTCAGCGGCTTCGCATCGCCCAGCAGATGTACCTGCGATCCACCGGCAGCTCGTACGTCTCGCAACAGAATCGTGCCCGGCTTCGGTACGCCCATCAGGGTTGCATAGAGCTCTCCGCTCTTCTGCGTGAAGCGTACCGGAATCTTCTGATCCGTCTCGCCCTCTGCACGCGACCACGGCTCCGTCCCGTAGATCGCGTCGCCGTTCTGGCGCAGCCATGCGCCGAGTGACTTCAGGCGGTCCATCTGAATCGGCGGAATCGTGCCATCGGCCTCCGGCCCGACATCCAGCAGCAGGTTGCCATTCTTGCTCACGATGTCCACCAGCAGGTAGATCAGCGCATCGGGCGCGATGGTCTCTTTCTCGCCCTCGGCGCGGTTGTAGCCGAAGGAGCGGCCCAGCCCGCGGCACTCTTCCCACTTCACTTTGCTGATCTGGCTGCGTTTCTCGTACTCGGGCGACTGAAAGTCGGAGTGCTTCACCCCAAAACGATCATCGACCACGCCCTCCGGAACGGCGTTGTAGTAGTCAGCCATCACCTGCAACGGCTTGCCCGTCTTCGGCCAGTCGATGTCGTCCCACAGCACCGCCGGATGATACTTCGCAATCAGCTCTTCGATCTGATCGAACGCATAGTTCCCGTAGGCAATCGTCTCGGGCTTCACCGTCTGCCAGTCGTTGCCGCCAATGATGGGGCCGCGGTTGAAGGTCCAGTCGTAGCCGCCGGAGTAGTAAAGCCCCATCTTCATCCCATCGGCACGCACCGCCTTCGTCAGCTCGCCCACAATGTCGCGCTGCGCCTGCAGATGCTGCTGGTTGGGATTCACCACCTTGCTCGGCCACAGGGTGAAGCCCTCATGGTGCTTGCTCGTCAGCACGACGTAGCGCGCGCCCGCGTCTTTGAAGATCTCTGCCATCGCCGCCGGATTCCACTTCTTCGACTCGCGATCGAAGATTGGAGCGAAGTCGTAGTAGTTGAAATTCGCTCCGTAGTGCTCGCGGTGATAGGCCTGTGTCGGCGAACCGGGAATGCGCATCGTGTTGTAGTACCACTCGGCATACGCGTTCCACTTCGCCTCGTCCTGCTTCGGAATCACCTTGGGCCTGTCGACCGCAGCCCATCCGGGCACCGAATAAAGTCCCCAATGGATAAAGATGCCGAGCTTCGCGTCCGCATACCACTGTGGCAGAGGGTGCTTGTCGAGCGACTCGAGCGTCGGATCGTAGTGCACGCTCTGCGCCGCCGCGCCCGCGCCTGTCATCGCTGCCAAGGCCAGCATGCAGATGCCGCTCTGTAGTTTTCTTGTTGTCTTCATTCTGTCTTTTCCCCGCTTCTTAATCTGAGTGCGCCGCCAATCGCACAGCGCTGCGCCGCGTGTGATACCAGCCAAACCATGCAATCACCAGGTAGCTGAACAATGGCACCGTGTACGCCCTTGCGATGCCGCCATGCTGCGATATCCACCCCATGATCGGAGTCAGCGCCGCGCCGCCCACGATCGCCATCACCAGCAGTGAGCCGCCCAGCTTTACCAACGGGCCCAGGCCCTCCAGCCCAAGGGCAAAGATAGTGGGGAACATAATCGACATGAAGAAGCTGGTAAGAAAAACCGCCCACATGCCCGCCCATCCGGGCTGCAGGACGGCATACACCAGCAACAGCGCATTCGCCACGGCATACAGCAGCATCAGGCGGGCCGCGGCGATGCGCTTCATCAGGAGCGGTGCCGAGAAGCGTCCCACGGCAAATGCCACCAGGGTGCCGGTCAGGAAAAGTCCGGCGTGCTTCTCCGGTTGATGCGTGTAGTCCTGCACATACTGGATGAAGTAGCTCCAGGTGCCCACCTGTGCGCCCACATAGAGAAATTGTGCAAGCACGGCCAGCAGAAAATGCGGCCGGCCAAAAAGCGCGCCGACTCCCTGGTTGCCCGCATGCACGGTGCGCTCTTCCGCATCGGCCGCAACCTCGGGAAACTTCGTTCGCATGAAGACAATCGCCAGCGTGAGTGCGATGCATCCCAGCACGAGATATGGGGCCACGACGCGCATCGTCTCGTGCTTCAGATAGGCGGCATAGGTGCCCGCCGCCTTTTGCGCGGTAATCTGGGTCGCGTTCAACTCCACGCCGGAAAAAATAAAGATCGTTCCCGCCAGCACTCCGGCAATGGAACCGAGCGTGTTGAATGCCTGGGAAAAATTCAGCCGCCGCGCAGCGGTCGCCGGAGATCCCATCTGCGTGATAAACGGATTGGACGCAGTCTCGAGAAAAGACAGTCCCGACGCGATGACAAAGAGCGCGGCCAGAAAGAATGAGTACCTGCCCGCAACGGCCGCAGGCCAGAAAAGTATCGCGCCGCTGGCATACAGCAGCAGACCGATGACGAGGCCGGTCTTGTAGCCTCTCCGCCGCATGATGAGCGCGGCTGGAATCGCAAGAATGAAATAACCGAGATAGAAGGCCGATTGCACCAAGCCCGCTTCGACGCGATTCAGCGTGAAGCTTGTCATGAACTGGCGAATCAACACATCGTTCAGGTTGTTCGGCACGCCCCACATGAAAAAAAGCGAGGTGACCAGGCTGAACGGCATGAGCTGCCCCGGCGCTACGAGCGGACCGCCGCTTTCCTCGTTGGGTACGGTAATGTTCGACGCCAGCATTCTGGTTAGTGCCTCACCGCTTCAGTCGCGTTCGTTGCATGTGTCTGCGTTGCCGGAGCGCCGAGAAACACCGGACGAATGTGGCGGTCAAACAGGTTTGCAGTCACATTTCCGGCCACGCGCTCCTTGTGTTGCTCCAGCATGGCAATGTAGCGCGGACCCGTCTTCGCCGCGATCTTGAATGCAACGTGCATCAGCTGCCGCAGACTTCTGTTGTATTGAGGCGATTCGCGATTGTGCCGCAGCGCGCCTACCCACTGCTCTGCCGTCCAGCGCTGCGCCTCGGCGGGCGTGGGGAGCGACGCCTGGTCGATGTCAATCACCGCCGCATACGGCGCGCACAGCTCGTCGCGATGCGCATAGGCCTCGGCGTAAATCTCCTTTACCAGCGCGAGAGCATCGCCCCCTGACTCGGCCAGCCCAATCATCTCTTCCAGCCAGGTGGTTCCCGCGGTCTTGAGGTGCAGCCCGGTGCCCATCTTCATCATCGCGTGATGCACAGCGCCATAGATCGAAAATTTGTCGCTGCCGGAATGCAGACTCAGCTTCAGCTTCGCAGGCAAACCGAACGCATCGATGGCATAGCGAATCGCCGCCATGTCCTGCTCCAGCTCCCGCGCAAAGATGCGCGGGTCGCCCACGTAATCCACGCCTTTGTTGAAGCGGCCGGTAAATTTTGGCGCGATAGTCGCCAACGGCACGCCGGCATCACCCAGAGCAGCGAGGATCAGAAGCAACTCCACCGGTTGTTGCGGCGAATCCGTCTCGTCCATCGACACCTCGGTCAGGAATCTCCCGCGTCCCTTTGCGCGCTCGATATGACGATAAATCTCTGCTGCGCGCAGAGTGGCTGCCAGGTACTTCCGTCCAACGCGCTCCACATCCTCCCGCGTCACCAGAACTGGCTCCGGCAACCCCGGCAGATCGACCTCGCCCACCAGCGATGCATGGCGCCGGACAAAGCGATCCAGCTCAGACTGTTCTGCATCCACCCCGATCTGATCCGCGACGTCGATGGTGAAGAAGTCACAGGGCTCAAGGAATCGATCGACGGTGCTCAGGTTGATGTGGTCGGCGTCGCAGAAAAACGGTTCTTGCCATTTGAGTTGGCGTACCGCGGCATCCGCCGCCGCCCGCGTCTGCGCGGGATTGGAGCCGATGATGGTGTGCTCGCGGTTCGATTTGTTCCACACCGGCACCACCGCCGCACCCGCCTCGGCCGCCCGGACACAGGCACGCAACTGGGCCTCGGCCTGGTGCACAAACCGGTCTCCCACCCCGATCGAAAATCTGCCCAGCAACTTCACATCCGGCACCGGATCTACTCCGCAATCTCCCAGCTTAGCCTTACTTTTCGTTACAGTAAACGATTTAGCCGTTTTCGTTTACAAGATCACGCATACCGGCCCCGCGGAGGGCCGCGATGCGCCCACCGTGCGGCCAACGCGATATAGTCCAGCGTATGACGGTCCGCATGAAAGACATCGCCCGAGACCTCGGTCTCTCGGTTGTCACGGTATCAAAGGTCCTTCGCGATCATCCCGATATCGGCGAGGAAACACGCAAACGGGTGCTCCAGC
>DATAZC010000084.1:0-5193 GCA_036272255.1 Acidobacteriaceae bacterium
TTGTTCGGCTGCGTCTTTCCTCCCAGCAGGCCCTTCGCCGCACCCGATGCAAGTCCAGCCACATTTGGCGTGAAGGTAGGATTGCTTGTGGTTCCTCCAATCGCAACCGGTATTCCAGCCTTCAACACGCTGCCGGCAACGCCTCCCAGCACACCACCCGCAGCTCCGCCGGGAATAAATCCCGATAGCGCCCCCATCAGCCCTCCCGCACTGGCCGTACTTGCCTGGTTGCTGCCTCCCGATCCCGCCGTCAATCCAGTCAGCTTCAGGACCATGTTGTAGTTCAGTGCTCCCGCCGCGCTCACCCCGCCCGCACCGGTCGCAGTCCCCACCCCAGCCACATCCAGTGCAACTTTATCCGTCCGTATCGCACCACCCTCCTGCCTCACATCCATGCTGAGAGATCGGATCGTCGTTCCTGATCCCGTTGAGGAGCCGATCCTTCCTCCAGTAAATGTTGACAAGGCCTGTAGCTTCGACCCCAGGTCGAAACCGGCAAGCTGCGTATTGTTCACCCGCACCGGCCCACTGATCACCGGGTTCGCAGTCGATCCCGTTACCGCCAGCGACGTCGTCAGCGTTCCTCCCTGCAGCCGCGAGCCCTGGGGAAGATGGACTCCGAGCGCCGGTAGAAACGCTTCAATCTCATTGATCGGCACCGCATTTCCAACCACCTTCAGATTGATTGCAGTCGACGGTCCGTTCTCTTGATAGGTCCCTGACAGGTTCACCACCGCAGCCCCCACCGTCAGGACAGCCTGCTGCACCGTGCCGCTCATCGCCTGTTCATTCTGCACAATCGTGAACTGCACCTGCACCGGCTTCGACGACGGCACCCCGTTCTTCGCCAGCTTGATCCCGGCGACCTGCACCGTTCCGGCGGCGTTCAGCGTCTGTCCGTTCGACTGGACCTTCGCCTGCAAGTCCGCAACTCCGTCGATCCCCGCGTCCGGTGGCAGCACTCCCGCAGAACCAATCGCGAAATGTTTCAGGTTGATCTGCGCATCCAGCGGAGTGCTCGCGTTGTTCTGATGATTGAATGGTCCCGCGTTACCCGTTGCGCTCACGCTGCCTCCGCCCGGCAAACTCCCGCTTACGCTGAACGGCGAAGAGCTCTTCGGCGTCAGGTTGGTTACCTGCGCATTCACCTGGCTGTACACCGCGGCGCTGCCGGTCTGTCCCGCGGTCGTCAGCGTGACCGTGCCGTTCTTCACCTGCGCCTCATCCACCGAAAGGTTGTCGAGCATCGTCGTCCCTTCAGCATTTGCTGGCTTCGGCTGTGCAGGCGCATTGCTGCGAACCAGAGTCAGCTTGGGAGTGTCGACGATCAGTTTGCTCACATGCATCTGCGTCCCGCTCCACGCCGCGTCCAGAACAAGGCTGTCAATCGTTCCCGTAATGCCATCGGACGCATCGACAAATCCCGCCGCCAGCGGGTCCAGATGTTTAATCTCCAGGTGCCCCGAGAACGGGCTCGCCGAAGCGTCCTGCTGATTCAACGGTCCTGCTGTGCCCTTTAAACTCACCGTCCCGCCCGCCGGCAGATTCGCCGCAACGGTAAAGGGAAACGCCTTCGAAAAGGAGAAATCCTTCACGTTTAAATTCACCTGCTCGTAAACCCGGCTGACTGCGCCTGCCCCGCTTGTCCCCGGTCCGCCTCCCACCGTAATACGCCCGTCTTTGATATCCACCTCTCCCACTGTCAGATTCGGGAAGGCCTGCTTGGTCTCTGCGCTCTGGTTCGCCTGGCTGTTGGATCCGATCGTCGAATAGTTCCACGTTCCATTGGCTGCGCGCAGCAATTGAATCTTCGGGGACTGCATCGTAAATCCTCGGATCACCAGCTCTTTGCGCAAGAGCAAAGGAAACATCTCCACCCCGATCTTCACACTGTCGGCCTGCACAAAAGGCTGCGTGCTGAACTTCGCATCATCGGCGATCACAGCATTCTCCGCCACCAGCCCGCCCGACAACACCGACAGGTCCAGCTTCCCGATCGTTACCTTTCGCCCCAACGACTGGGTCAGCGTGGTCTCGATCTTGGTTCGGAAGCTGTCTGTGTTCAGAAACAGCGGCACGGAAACCGCTGCAATGACCAGAAGCGCCACCACGGCGCCAACTGCAATCAGGACCAACCGTGCCGGCTTGCTCATCGTGTCACCTCGTCTAAACCGTATTCAATTGTGATGCTATCGCCAAAATCGATGTTGCACATCCGCCCCGCAGGCAATTGTCCAGGCAATCCCAGACTCGCCTCTCCTGTCGGGAGTACGTTTTTTAAACTGATCCGCTGCCCGGCTGTTATCGGTACAAGTGGCCGACCTTCGTACTTCTTCGCCGGCGCGGTGTGTCCCTGCGCATCCCTTCATGCATGCGCTATCTTTACAGAAAATTCATAACTCGCCACCGGACCAGTCATCAGCCATCCGCCCGCAGCCTCGAAGCAACCCATCCCTACAGTTACACTAGACAGCAATGCTCCAGGCCGCCATCATCTCCAAGCCGCAGAAGCCGGAAGTCGCCGGCATCCTCCGCGATCTCATCGCCTGGCTCGAAGCGCGCCACTACCACTACCTCCTCGATCCCGACAGCGCCGCCTACCTCAATGCTCCTAATCCCATAGCACGCGTCGACCTGCCAAAGCACAAACCGAACCTCGTCATCGTCCTCGGCGGCGACGGCACCCTCCTCGCCGCAGCCCGAGCCTTCGCCCGCACCACCACGCCAATTCTCAGCGTCAACCTCGGCTCCCTCGGCTTCCTCACCGAGATCCCCCTCTCCGACCTCTACCACACCCTCGAAGCCTGGTGCGCCAACTCCGCCGAGATCGAAGTCCGCAGCATGATGCACGCCGAGCACATTCGCAACGGCGAAACCGTCCAGGAGTGGGACGCCCTCAACGACGTCGTCGTCGCCAAGGGAACCATCGCCCGTATGGGCGACTACACCGTCGAAATTGACAGCCAGCTCGTCGCTACCTTCCGCGCCGACGGCGTCATCGTCTCCACCCCCACCGGATCCACCGCCTACAACCTTGCCGCCAACGGCCCCATCGTCATGCCCAGCGTCAACGCCATGCTGGTCACCCCCATCTGTCCCCACCTGCTCACCATCCGCCCCATCGTCACCCCGGGCGAATCCACCGTCAGCGTCCACGTCATCGGCGTCCCCAATGAGATCTACCTCACCGTCGACGGCCAGGAAGCAGTCCCTCTCCAACTCGACGACTACGTGCACTGCCAGCGCTCCAAATCGAGCGTCCACCTCCTCCGCAGCCGCCCCAACGGCCTCTTCAGCGTCCTCCGCTCCAAACTCAAATGGGGCGAGCGCTGATCGCCGAAAAATAAAGTTCAAAAAAGTGGAAAATTTCTGGCGATCGAAACAGTGTCACGAACGCTCCACGTTAAGCACAGCTTCCACCACACTCCCACCACAAAAAAACCACGCCGGAACACCTCGTTTTCGCAAATCCCCCAGCAAAAACGCCCCTCCACCAGGCCAAAAAAATTATCGCCGCAAAGTAACCATCGGTCCGCCCACCGGGTGGCAGAAAACCTTGCCATGACTCAGCGCAATCCTCCGCTGCGCCAGCCCCGCCATCTCCGGATCATGCGTAACCATCACAATCGTATGGCCGTTGCGATGCAGATCCTGCAGCAGTTCCGCCACAATCGTCTGGTTCGCGGCATCCAGATTCCCCGTAGGCTCATCCGCCAGCAGAATCGGCGGATCATTAATCAGCGCCCGCGCAATACAAACCCTCTGCTGCTCCCCACCCGACAACTCACTCGGAAGATGCGAGATACGCTTCCCCAACCCAACCTTCTCCAGTGCCGCCCGAGCCTGCCCCTCATCTGTCATCGAGTGAAAATACTGCGCCAGCATCACATTCTCAACCGCCGACAGATACGGAATCAGATGAAACTGCTGAAAAATAAACCCGATCTTGTCCGCGCGAAAACGATCGAGCTCTGTCGCACTCATCGAAGCCACATTGACGTTATCGATCTTCAACTCACCCGAAGTCGGCCGATCCAGGCACCCGATCAAATTCACCAGCGTG
Source organism: Acidobacteriaceae bacterium (assembly GCA_036272255.1). Taxonomy (GTDB): domain Bacteria; phylum Acidobacteriota; class Terriglobia; order Terriglobales; family Acidobacteriaceae; genus Palsa-343. The sequence goes on from DATAZC010000084.1 coordinate 4,064, forward strand.
CTCTTGCCCGAACCCGAAGGCCCGGTAATCGCCACCCACTCCCCGGCAACAATCGAGAACGAAGCATCCGCCAGCGCCCGCACAACACCAGCATGCCCGGCGTACTCCCGCGTCACGTGATGCAGCGCGATCACAGAGCAGTCGTCCCGCGTAGTTTCGGCACGATCCCCCAGCGGTCCGGTCTGTATCTTCGCTTCGTTCACACTCTCTATCCTCTCATTCGCCCTTCAACAGCGCCGCCGGCTGCAACCCGCGCAGCACACGCAGTGGCAGCAGAGCCGCCATAGCTGCAATCCCCACATTCAGCAGCAGCACCAACGGCAACACCGACAGATGCGGCAGCGTCGCCGTATGAAAGTTTCCCTCGCTGATCGCCCACGCTGCCGCCGACCCCACAACGAATCCTGCCGCCACTCCACCCAGCGCCAGCGTCACCGCTTCCAGCAGAAACATCCCCACCAACAAACCCTGCGATCCCCCCAGCGCCTTCATCAGCGCAAAATCCCTTCGCCGCTCCAGCACGCTCGCCGACAGCGTCGCCAGCACACTCACCGCCACCGTCAGCGCAATCAGCAGCACCGCTCCATACATCAGCGCATGTGTGCGATCCACAATCTTCGACTCGCCCTCCACCAGCTGCCGCACCGGCTGCACCTGTACCTCCGGAAGCATCTCCCGCAGCCGGGCCATCGTCGCCTCCACCCGCGCCGCCCCTCCCGGAACCTGCACCTCAATCACACTCGGCCCCACGCCGGTCCACGCAGTAAACCCGGCCATTGGCATATAGATTCTGCTGTCTTCATCGCCGCCCGTCCTGATGCGACCCGCACCCTGCAGCGTAATCGGCCGTCCTGCATACGCCAGCGCAACCGCATGTTCATTCCCTACAAACTGCGCCGCCCGCTGCCCCACCAGGGCGCTATTCGACGACGCAGCACTCGGCCACGCATCCACCTGCCACCACGAATCCAGCCGTCTCACCGCTGCAAAATCCGTTCCCGCAACCACCACCGGCGTCCCCGTATCCGTCGTCGCCACCGCATACCCAAACTCCGCCGCCAGCGCATCTGCACCCGCCGCCTCCTGCACCCGCGTCAAAGCATTCTCAGGCAGGGAAGCATTTGCAGGCG
>DATAZC010000085.1:0-10883 GCA_036272255.1 Acidobacteriaceae bacterium
TTGTCCACCTCGTCCAGCATGAACACCGGATCGTTCGCGCCCGCTCTCCGCAGGTTCTGAATAATCTGTCCCGGCAGCGCGCCGATATAGGTGCGCCGATGTCCCCGCAGCTCCGCTTCATCGTGCATGCCGCCCAAAGAAATGCGGCGGAACTCACGATTCAGCGCTCGCGCCACGCTTCGCCCCAGCGACGTCTTGCCCACTCCGGGAGGTCCAACGAAGCACAGGATCGGCCCCTTCATATCCGCCTTCAAACGGCGCACAGAAAGGTAGTCGAGGATGCGGTCCTTCACCTTCTTCAGGTCGTAGTGATCCTCATCCAGAATTTCCCGAGCCTTCGAAATATCCACCGCCGTGCCCGACGACTTCGCCCACGGCAACACCGCCAGCCACTCGATGTAGTTCCGTGTCAGCGAGTAGTCAGCCGCCATCGGAGACATGCGCGAGAGCCGGTTCAGCTCCTTCAGCGCTTCCTTCTTGGTCTCCTCCGGCATGCCGGCAGCTTCAATCTTCTGCTTCAGCTCCTCGATATCCTTCTGGCCCTCGTCCATTTCCCCGAGTTCCTTCTGGATTGCCTTCAGCTGCTCCCTCAGGTAGTAGTCGCGCTGCGACTGCTGCACCTGATCCTGCACTTCGGTTTGAATTTTGTTGCGCAGTTGCTGAACTTCCAGCTCCTTCGCCAGATGCTTGTTGATTCGCTCCAGTCGCGCCGCCACATCCGGCGTCTCCAGCAGCTCCTGTTTATCCGCCGTCGCCAGAAAAGGCAGGGAAGACGCGATAAAGTCGACCAGCCTTCCCGGCTCGTCGATGTTCATCGCAATCGTCTGCAGTTCATCCGACAAGGTCGGCGACGCCGTCACGATCTGCTGGAACTGCGTCACGACATTCCGCTGCATCGCCTCAATTGAGGCGTTCTTCTCCGCCGGCGTCTCCGTTACCGTCTCGACCGACGCCACCATATACGGCTCAATCCGCGAAAACTCGCCGAGCCGCACTCGTTCCGTTCCCTCTGTGAATACGAACAGGCTCTGGTTCGGCATCTTCACGACCTTGTGAACGGTCGCCAGCGTGCCGTATGCATGCAGATCCTGCGGCTGCGGTGTGTCGACCCGCGCATCGCGCTGCGCCACCACCACAATCGTCTTTTCCTCGCCGAGGGAGTTGATCAGTTGAATCGAACTTTCCCGCCCCACCGTCAACGGCAGGACGGCATGGGGAAACAATACTGTGTCCCGAACCGGCAGGATCGGAAGCCCTTTCTCGTTCCCGCCTTCCCGTTTGTTCGGGTCGCCGGGTTGAATCACGCTAATGAAATCGCTTGCCATGAGTGTCCTTATATCAAATAATTAGTCATTGGATTCTGCAAGTTTGAAAAAGTCTCATTCTCCCTCCTCAAACCCCGAAACTCCCGCCTCACTCGAGCCGGATTAGTCCACTTAAACTTCAGGAATACAGTGAGTTACACCCAACCGCATGAACCCTGGGTTAGAAAACCACCCTTCGCATTCCCTTATCGGCAGGATGCTCGTTTGCGGTGAGAAGCCGGGCCAGAGCCCCGCTTGTGCCCTTTTCACCTGCCTCAGACGGCGCCCGCTGCCCGATACCGCCCCAACTCCCGCACCATCGAGCAGTGTCCCCGTAGCTCTTGCAGCACCGCATCTGCCGCCCTCGGATCCCCCAGTTGGTAGTCCGCATAAAACACATACTCCCAGGGCCGTCCCGGCACCGGCCGTGACTCCAGCCGCGTCACGTTGGTCCCCAGCCCCGCAAACACCTGTAAGGCCTCCACCAGACTCCCCGGTCGATTCTCCACAGCAAACGCCAGGCTCCCTTTGTCGGGCTTCGCATCCGCCTCCACGCGCTCTCGCTTCCGGATCAGGAAGAACCGCGTGTAATTCTCCGCGTTGTCTTCAATCTCAGCCTGCAAAATTTCCCCGCCATAATGACTCGCTGCCTGCGCGCTCGCAATCGCTCCAACGCCCGGCTCGCGCAGTTCCATCAGTTGCTTCACACTGCCGGCCGTGTCGTAGAATGCCGCCGCTTCAATGGTGGGATGCTCCTGGAAAAATCGCCGGCACTGTGCCAGCGCCACCGGGTGCGAATAGGCCTGGCGTATGCGCTCCACCGTCGCTCCCGGTACCCCGATCAGGTTGTGCCGGATCCGCAGCAGCCATTCGCTCTCCACACCCACATCGTGCGCCAGCAGCAGATCGTAATGCTCCAGCACCGACCCGGCCAGCGAGTTCTCAATCGGAATCACGGCCGCATCCGCAGCGCCATCGCGAACTGCCGCAAACACCTCCGCTGACAGCGCGCACGGGAGAATGGTTGCCTCCCGACGTGCTTTCAAAGCCGCTTCGTGACTGAAAGATCCTGGCTCTCCCTGGATCGCGATCTGCACCGTTATCATTCCTCGCTTCATTTGTATCGCAACGGCAACCCCAATCGCCCATCCATCCTCTATTCATAGCGTTGGGACTGAGGAAGAAGTTACGAAAGGAGACCGCCGAATGCTTTGGACATTGTTCGTGATCCTGCTCATCGCCTGGCTCGTGGGCCTGATCGGGTTTCACGTTGTTGCCTGGTACATTCACATTCTGCTGGTGGTAGCACTCGTCGTGCTTGTCATCCAGCTCATCAGCGGACGCAGGCCGGTCGTTTAGGCACGGCGTCAGTAGTCGAACAACAAGGGGGACCCGTATGAATTCGGACCAAGTCAAGGGCAAAGCCAATCAGGTTCTCGGCAAAGTCAAACAGGGAACCGGTGAAATGACCGGCAATGATCGCCTCGCCAACCAGGGCGTTGTCGACCAAACCAAAGGGGCCGTTCAGGAAACCTGGGGCAATGTGAAAGACGCAGCCCACGAAGCCAATAAAACTCAGGAAGCAGAACGCCAACACAAATCCAACGAAATGCGCGACAATATCGCCAACAGGGTCGAAACGGCGAAAGACAGCGCGAACGAGAAGATTGACAATTTTAAGGATCAGCAGCGCCAGCGCCGGTCAGCGTAGCCGGTTATCCGCTTCTGTTCCCGAGACCCGGGGGTGCGGTGCCATCCGGCCCGATCGCTCCCAGGGTGCATCTACCTCACCGGGCTCGCAGCGCAAGCTGCGAGCCCTCTTTTTTGTGCTCAGGCTTGCCTTCCGCCAGTCTTCTTTGAGCCCGAACCGCCATCGTTCATGCCTGATCGCCCCGCTGCGCCGCCTCCCACGTCTCCCGCGGACAGATTTTCTCCAGTTGCTGTAACAACTTCTGGGGATCGTACGAAGAACAATGATATTGCTCTCCTCCGCACGCCTCCTGGCCGCTCGGCGAGACACTGACGACCGGAATATCTCTGCGAATCGCCCTCAGTCGGTCGATCAGCTGCCGGCAGCTCATCCCCTCCACCTCGCTGTCCAGCACAATCCCGTCCACGTTCGGGTAGCGCGCCAGCGTCTGGATCGCCTCCTCCGCGCTGTAGGCAGTGATTACATTCAACATGGCCGTTTCGATCACGAGCTTCCGTGTCGAAATGTTGCCCGGATATTGGTTATCGATCACCAGAAAACAAGGTCGTATCACGTTGAACTGAGATGCAGGAATGGGCTGGCCGAGCATGGTTCCCCAACCCCTAATGCGGTGCCGGTCCGTGCCGATATCCCTCCTAGCGCCCCCCGGGGGTATGGCACCAGGAAAGGTCTCACAACTATGTCGGCTGTCCGCAACCTCCCCATCGCCCGCAAATTCACCTATGCCTTCGGCATTATCTGCCTTCTGTGCGTGGGCCTGGCGGTTTATACCTTCATTACCCTGCGCAATATCACTGAGAAGGCTCAGGACATTCGTGGCGACGTCGTCCTCTCCTTGATTCATCTGGGCCAGATGCGCAACTCGGTCAACACCGTCCGCCGTGCCGAGCTCGCCCTGCTCCTCTGCCCCACCGCGGAGTGCACCGCCAGCGATCTCGACCTCCGGCGCAAGGCCCTCAGCGATTACCAGAACTCCGACAAAATCTATCAGCCGCTCATCAGTTACACGGGAGAGCGTGAACTGTACGAGAAAATCTCGACTGGCTGGGCACAATATCTGGACGTCAGCAACCGCGCCATGGCCGAGCTTGCCGCCGGTCGGACCGACAACGCCCGCAAGTTGTTGCTTTCTGCAATCGCCACCCATGCAGCGGTCCTTGAGGCCGCCGATCAGGACCTGCAACTCAATGCCACCGAGGGCACCAGGGAGGCGGAAACCGTTGCCGGCGACAGCAGCCACGCTATGTGGATCAACCTCGTCAGCACGCTCATGATTATTGGACTGTCGATCCTCGTTGGCGGGCAGTTGAATCGCTTCATCACCCCCCGCATTCACAAGGTCATGGGTATGGCCGAAAAACTGGCCGCCAAAGACATGACAGCCTACGTCGATGTCACCGCCACCGACGAGCTCGGCCGTATGGGCGAAGCTCTCAACACCAGCATCGGGGTCATGCGCGAAGTCCTGCAACAGGTCGCCCGCGGTGCCGAAACCCTCTCCGCCGCCACCACCGAAATCAGTACCCGCGCCGGCGAAACGGCCGACAACGCCAAAAAACAGTCCGGCATGACCAGCCAGATCGCCACCGCTGCCCAGGAAATGACCGCCACCATTGGCGAGATCAGCAGCAACGCCGAAAGCGCCACGATTGCCAGCCGCACTTCCGCTGAAACCGCCGCCCAGGGTGGCCAGGTCATGCAGGCCGCTGCCGCTACCATGGAGAAGATTTCCGTCGCCACCAACTCTGTCTCCGAACGCATCACCTCCCTCGCTCATCGCTCTGAAGAAATCGGTAATGTCGTCAATGTCATTCAGGAGATCAGCGAGCAAACCAACCTGCTGGCTCTGAACGCCGCCATCGAAGCCGCTCGTGCCGGCGAGCATGGCCGCGGTTTCGCCGTCGTCGCCGGCGAAGTCCGTCGCCTCGCCGAACGCACCAAAGCCGCCACCGAGGAGATTGCCGGCACCATCCGCAGTATTCAGGATGAAACCCGCCAGACCCTCGACGTCATGCAGAACAGCCGCTCCGCGGTCGAATCCGGTATGGAAGAAACTGCCAAAGCCCGCCATAGCCTCGAAGCCATCATTGATTCCTCCCAACAGGTCGAGCATCAGATTCAGCTCATCGCCTCCGCCGCTACCGAACAAACGGCTGCTTCCGGAGAAATCTCCGAGTCTGCCGGCCGTATCTCCCAACTCGCTACCCAAAACACCCAGGGCGCCGAAGAAGCCGTGGGGGCCCTGAAAGATCTCTCCCGCCTGGCGGTCGACCTCGACAGCATGATCCATCAATTCAATCTGAATGAGGGCAATAACAACGTCCAGCACTCTTCCCCGACCCCGAGACGAGAGCCCGCATCGGTACTGCGCCCCGTCCAGTCCACATAGCCATTCGCTCATTCTTCCCGCACCCTCACCGCTCCGGCTGACCCGCTGGAGCGGTTTTTCTTTCGTTTCCCCCGCCCTCTTCTCCCTGCGTGATCGCGATCACATCACGAACCCTCCCCAGGGGGCGATCCTGTCGTCGCGTTCTATTCGTAGAGATCGGCCGACGGTCTCCGAGTGGCCGCCACTGCACAGTCACGTAGTGGGAGGACTTCATGAACATCCTTCGCCATCTCTCATCCGTCACTTTTGCCGCTCTCCTGATCACCGGCTGCTCCAGCTCCACGACCGGCTCCGCGACGCAGCCGGAAAAGGCCGCCACACCCTCCGCAGCGCCCGAGGTCATCACCGCCAAAACGGCTTTCGTCATCACCGCCAAAACGGCTTTCTGGGAGATGTATAAAACCGCGCACGCCTGGTCCTCCGACGCCGAGCCGATCCGCGTGACAGCGAGAGAGATTTCCGGCTACAAAAATGAAGCCGGCAAAGCGGGCATGTGGGAAGCCGTCTTCGGCTCCTCCAGCCTGGGCATGTACCGCACCTTTACTGATGCCATCGCCGACGCTCCAGGCATCGCGAAAGGCGTCTCCGTGGGACTCGCCCTTCCCTGGCACGGCGCAACCCGCGACGCCATGGCGATCGACACTTCACAATTTCAAATCGATTCCGATGCAGCCTACACTGCCGCCGCTGCCGACGCAGCCGCCTGGATCAAAAACAATCCCGGTAAAGAAGTCTCCGACTTCGAAATTGGGGATACCTACAAATTCGCGGCGCCCGTCTGGTACGTGATGTGGGGGACCAAAGCTTCCGGCTACGCCGCCATCGTCGACGCCAGTACCGGCAAAGTTGTCAGCCACAAGTAGCCCGGATCTCGCACCTGCTCACAGAAACGGCGGACTGCCCTGCCTTCGAGGTTGCAGCGCGCAACCCGTGCCTGCCGCGCCTCCAGAGGCTAGTCTCCCCGCAGCGCCCGGATTGGATCCACCGACGCCGCCCGTCGCGCAGGCAACGCGGAAGCTACGATCGCCAGCACAAAAACAACGGCCGACGTCAAAGCCATCGTTACCGGATCGAAGGGGCTCACGTCGAACAAAAACGATCGCAGGATGTTTGACACCACCAGCCCGATCGCCAGACCGATCAGGCACCCTGCTGCCGCGAGTTTCAGTCCCGCCACCACCACCAGCCGAACAATGTCCGACCGCTGTGATCCCAGCGCCATCCGGATCGCCATCTCCTGTACCCGCGACGCCACCGAGAAAGCAATGATGCTGTAAATCCCCAATACAGCCAACAGCACCGCCGCCAGCGCAAAACTCGAAATCACGATCGTGTTGAACCGGCGAGGCGCTTCGCTCTGCTCCACCACATCGTCCATGGTTTGTATCTGGTTCAGCGGCAGCCGTGGATCGATCCTCCGCACCGTCGCGCGTATCGCCTCTTCCAGATGCTGCGCCGGCAGCGCCGATCGCACCACGATGAAGAGGTTGTTCCCCCACAACGTCGAGGGCAGTACATCGTTGCCTCCATCACGGGTCAGTTGAGCCACCGGCTGGTAGAACTGCTCCTGGGCATCGGCGTCCGGAGCGTTCAGCTTCGCGTCGGCTACTTCGCCCACCACCGTCATCCAGGGCGTGATGGACTTCATCCCTCCCACCCGCATGTGCCTGCCAATCGGATCCTTGTGCGGCCAGTAGTGTTCTGCAAATTCATGGTTCACGATCACCACCAGCTGGCCCTCTGCATCGTCCGCATCCGTAAAATAGCGCCCCCGCTGCAGCGGAATGCCCATCACCCTGAAGAAGTCCCCGATCACCTGGGTAGGCGGTGTCGATCCCAGGCTCGGTCCTTTCGGGTCAGCCTCGTCCACAACAAACGCCTCAATTCCCGCGCCGGTCGCAGGTATCGTGCTCGTCAGCCCCGCTGCCTCCACGCCCGGCAGCTGCCGCAGTTGCTGCAGCAAGCGCTTGTTGAAGCCGTCAATCTGCCCTTGTGTCGGATACTCCTGTGCCGGCAGCGCGTACCCCGCCGTCGTCACGTGCTCGGGAGTGAACCCCAGATCCACCGCGCTCATCTTTTTAAAGCTGCGCAGCAGCAATCCCGCCGCGGTCAGCAGCACCAGCGCCACCGCGATCTCCGTGATCACCAGCACCGACCGGAGCCGCCCGTGATTCCCCCCCGCGGATCCACTCCGCCCGCCCTCCTTCATCGCCGCGTTCACGTTCGTGCGCAGCGCCGCGAATCCCGGCGCCAGTCCACAGCACACGCCCGTTCCCAACGCCAGCACCAGCGCAAAGATCACGACCGTCCAGTTCAGCTGGATCAAATTCACCAGCGGCAGCGTGTCCGGCAGCAGATCCTTCCCCAGCGCCAGGGCTGCCATGGCGACTCCAATTCCCAGCACTCCTCCGATCAGGTTCAGAACCACGCTCTCCAGAATCGCCTGGCGCAACAGCGTCAGCGGAGGAGCCCCGATCGCCAGCCGCACCGCCATCTCCCGTCGCCGCCGAATCGCTCTCACCAGCAGCAGCCCCGCCAGGTTCGTGCACGCGATCAGCAGCACCACCGCCACGGCACTGAACAACATCCGCAGCATCGGACGCGCGTCCATTACCGTGATTTTCTGCAACGGATGCGCAACCGGGCGCATTCGAAGTTTGGCTTCATCCGGCGGTAGCCCGCGCATCACTTCCTGCACAACCCGGTCCGCGTCTTCCTGCGCCTGAACCGCCGTGACTCCAGGCTTCAGACGTCCCACCAGATACAAAAACCAGTTTGCGTTCGCCTCCGGCGCCACTTCCTGCGGCATCAGGCTCATCGGAACCCACAGCTCGCACCGGTTCTCCCGCCCCGGATATAGTGGGAACTCGAATCCCTTCGGCATCACTCCAACCACCACGTAGGGCTTCCGGTCCAGCAGAATTTTTCTGCCCACGATGCGCGGATCGCCGTTGAATCGGCTCTTCCACGTCACATAACTCAACACCGCCACCTGCTCGTGCTGCTGATCCTCCTGGTCGGTGAACACCCGCCCCAGCGTCGGAGCCACCTCCAGAGCTGCGAACATCTTCGGCGTCATCCGTGCGCCCACCACCTGCGCCGGGTCTCCAATCCCCGCAAGCTCGTACGCCACGTATCCGTAGGCGCCCAGATTTTCAAATGCCCGCATGTCGCGCGGATAAATTGCCGCCTCCGGTCCCGTGGCCGGCCCGGAATCGTGGTATCCCCAGCTCGTTCCTTCCACCTGGTCACCCACGGTCATCAGCCGATCGGCATGCGGGTAGGGAAGCGGTCGCAGCAGGACTGCGTCAACGATGGAAAAGATTGCCGTCGTCGCTCCGACGCTGAAGGCCAGCATCAACACTGCAGTCACCGTAAACGCGGGCGACTTATTCAGTTGTCGAAAGGCCAGTTTCAGTTCCGAAGCAATCAGCATAGGGACCGTGCAACCAGGGTTGAACCAATATAGACGGATAACTGCCAAACCGCTCCGTCACGGCAGCAAGAATCCGAAACATTCTATCCGCGGACGCGAATGGGCCCAGGTCACTGCGGTTCCGGCCGCCCCGCCCTGGAGTCGCGCTTCCTAATTGCTCTCGAAAGGAATATCCGCGTTCCGCAATCCCAGCTTCGCCCCCAGCGAATAGCCAATCATCGCCACGGCCGGCCACGTCGCGATAAACCGCCCCTGGCCATCCAGCAGCCCGCTGTCCGCGTTCAGGCTCAGGAACGTCAGCCATAGCTTGTCCGCCGCACCGCAGTGATAACAAGCCATGGGGCCCGTCGGCATGTCCAGCACATGCAGCCCCCACACCATCCACCAGATCAGCCCCATCATCCACGGCAGCGTTGCGCTTTCCGTCGGATGCAGCTTCGTAAATCCCCACCCCGCCACAAACGGGACGATCAGCGACACGATCAGCGTCACCAGCGGCGGCACATAGTCCGGATGAAATAACGTGATCGCCCCCAGTGCCAGTCCCCACACCACCAGGCACAGCACCAGGTGAAAGAAAAACCACATCGCCTGATAGAGCACCCGGGTTTCATGGGGGCCCAGGGTCTCGACGGTCCGCGAATTCATTCCGCCACTCCGATCAGCTTCTTTCCCTCAGACTATCGCGCCCGCGTCCTCACGTGCAGCGTTTTTTCGCCCGCATTTCCGGTAACGCATTCCTTACAATCATTCCATGCTTCTTGAAGGCCTTTTCCCGGCGATTACCACCCCGTTCTATCCCGACGGCCGACTGTACCTGCGCAAACTCGAGCACAACGTCGAGCGCTACTCCCGCACCCCCTGCGCCGGCCTCGTCGTCCTCGGATCCACCGGCGAAGCCATCATGCTCGGCGATGACGAATCCCGCGACGTCCTCCGCCACGCCGCCTCCTCCGCCGCGCCAGACAAGGTCCTCCTCGCCGGTATTGGCCGCGAAAGCCTCTCCGAAACCCTCCGCGTGGCCGAATACGCCGCCGAGCACCAGTACGACGCCGTCCTCGTCCGCACCCCCATGTACTACACGCCCTACTACGGGTTGAATTCCACCGCCGGCGGCATGGTCACCTACTACCGCGCCCTCGCCGACCGTTCGCCCCTCCCCGTCGTCCTCTACAGCATCCCCAAATTCACCCATTGCGAGCTTCCCGTCGACGTCGTTGCCGAGCTCGCCCAGCACCCCAACATCATCGGCATCAAAGATTCCTCCGGCAGCCTCGACAGCGTCGTCGCCCTCATCGCTGCCACCCGCACTGCTCCAAAACGCTCCGTCCTGGTCACGCCTGTCTTCGCTGCCGTCACCAGCCGTATGATGGTTGCCGAAACCGAAGCCGCCATGATGCCCGACTTCATCTCCGCCGACGTCCTCTCCGGTGGCATGACTCCGGCCGTAGCCGTCCCGCCCGTCGTCAGAACCATGCGCAAAAAGGAAATCGGCTTCCAGGTCATGTCCGGCTCCGCCGATACCATGCTTTCCGCGCTCGAAGCCGGTGCCTCCGGATGCGTCCTCGCCTTCGCCGCCCCCGCGCCCCAGGTCTGCCAGGAAATCTATACCGCCTGGAAAGAAAATGACCCCATCGTCGCCCGCGAAAAACAGCAGCGCATCAACGAAGCCTCCCGCATCGTCGCCGGAAAGTTCAGCGTGCCCGGACTCAAACATGCCTGCGACCTCAACGGCTACTACGGAGGCGTCCCCCGTATCCCGTTCCTGCCCTTAACCGCCGAACAAAAATCCGCAGTAGCCGCAGCCATGGCCGACATCCGCAACTAACAGTCAAAGCCGCCAACGAAATTCGTCGGGTGAGAAACCCACTCCTCTTTCGGAAGAATGCCGGCGATCAAAACTTCCGTATTGTTTGAATGCTAAGTCGAGGAGGAGCGCGAGGTGTTGCATAAGCTGAACTCAGCGGCAAGCTGATTCAGAGAACAACCTCGGAGGCTCCTCAGAGACGACATGTATTACATCGGACTGGATGTTCACAAGAA
>DATAZC010000086.1:0-38424 GCA_036272255.1 Acidobacteriaceae bacterium
CGTAGTGTCTTCGCAAACCGCGAAAACAGCGAGTTTCGAGCAGGCACATCACCGAAAATCATCCCACGGGTCGATGGCACCGACCCTTCAGCTCCGGTCAGCCTAAAACAGCTTCACGGCCACGGGTTGCGCAGAGCTTCCTTAACGCTCTCCTGCCAGCCATCGACCAGGTCGGCATTCGTTTCATAAGGCATGGTGATGTCGGAGAATTGGTTGATTCCCTGCTGTTTCAGAATTTTTATCCGCGCAAACAAGGTATGCATGTGCCGGTCGTCGTCAGCTGTCTCTTCGCGAAACAAATACACCGCCGCCGCACCCGGCGCTGCCGGATCCGACGTCATCTTCAACTCCTCAGGTGTGGGTTGGGTCCAGTTAGAAACCCCGAAGGCGGACAAACACGAAAACAGAGCGATCGGCAGAAAGATACGGCACAGCTTACAAGTCACGACAGCGAGCCCTCATAACACGGCGGAATTATGATCGCAATTTCACACCCAATCCGTTCAATCCACAATGCTATTTTTGGGGAACAGGCGTTTATCGGTAACGGGCGGCCGGTGATATCCCTGAACCTAGGGCGCCAGATAAGGTCTGAGGCCATCCCAGGGGTACAGCCCCGTCGGCCCCATGTCCGATTCCACCTGCGCGCGGTTGGTCCAACGCACAAAGAACCCAACCACCTGATTGTTGTAATCACGCGTGTTGTTGAGTGAGAGAAAGCCTCCCGCAAACCAATGATCCGTCAGGTGGTACGCTACCTCGCCCTTGAAGTCGTAGTTCCCGCTGACCACCGACTGCGACGAGTAGGACGCGTTGCTGTTTGCCACCTCAAGCGCGGTGTCCAGCGGGAAGAAGGGCACGCTGTCCTGCTGGAAAGCCTCTACCCCGAACGCGGCGACAAGGCTGTAGTGAACGTTCACGCCGTACCGTCCCTGAAAGGAAAACGGCACATTCGCCAGATAGTATGCCTGCGGGCTGAAGTAGCCGCCCTGTCCGTAGGTAAAGAAATTCGAGTTATGGGCGTAGTGCATCCCGAAGAAGTTCACGCTGACCGTGAGGGTTCCCTGGTCTGGCACTTCCTTGACCCGGAAATAGGCCCCGGCGTCCCCATCGATGCGCTGATTATTCTGCACGTGAACGCCGTTGAGATACTGGCCACCGGCGCTGACATAAAAGCCAGAGCTGGGATCGCTCTTGCCGAATTGCACATTGCCGCCGGTGGCGATCACACCTCCCCAGACGTTCCCTTCAAACCCCGGGCCCACCGATCCCGGATCGCGCAAACCCGAATAAGAAAGCTGTGAATCCTTCACCGAATCGCGGGTGGCTGTGAAAATGAAGGGTCCATTCCCCGGTTTCCAATTCACCCGGCCGATCACGTTCGACACCAGAAATCCCCACGGTGAATAGCCCGCACTGGCAGCGAAATTCGCGGTCGCGAACTGGACTTCGCCACCCACGCCAACCGCGTTCTGCTGGTTCAGCACGGAATTCGCCGGAGCCGTGCCGAGCCGCTCGACCACTCCTCCGGGAAGCAGCGGCGAGGTCGTAGCGGAGCCAGAATCGATAAACACCGGATTCGTGACGAGAGTCAGCCGTCCACCGGTGCTGAGCGGCGCAGCTACTTCGAACGGCGCCTGCAGCACGGTGAGCGCATCGAAGCCCGTCGTCCCGCTGCGGTGGTTCACCACCCCCGTGCCTCCCAGCCACGCGCTGTATCCGGACTCAATGTTGGAGAGGTTGATTTGCGCCTGCTCCCGCAAATCTCGCTGCCGCACAACCGCAGGCCGCTCGTACGATCCGCGCAGTGGAGGCAGATTTTCCTTCATCAGCTCGTCATCGGTCGCGCTGGTCGGGCGCTCAAAGTAGTCCTGCTCAGGAATCACAGCCTGTGAGGGCGGCGCATACTGCGTCGGAATCATCGACGGGTCCACGGGCCTTTTTGCCGCGCTCAATGCAGCCTGCGCCTGCTGCATCGCCTCGCTCGTCGCGTTCGAGAGCGGTGTCAGGGCAGGGCTCGTATCCAGACCCAATTCCACCGGCTGTTGCTCGGGAATACTCGCTGCGCTCGTCTGCGTGTCTAACGTGGTGGGCAAAGAGGCCTGCGGAACGTACGGCTTCGCCGCCGGCTGCTCCTGTTTTTGCCTGGCACGGTGTTTGGGCGCGACGGGTCCATTCGGCACCGTCGTATTCGGATTTGTGGGCTCAGGATTTTCCGTAGCCGGTGGATTCGCCGTCAGCGGTACAATCGCCCCCGTTCCGCCTTCGGAATTCTGCGCCGTCGGAGGAGCTGCGGGCGGACCAGGCAGTTCACCTACTCGCGACGAAGTCGGCGCCGTCCCGCCGTTGTTGATCTGCACCGGCGCCGTGCCCGTGTAATAAGGATCAGGCCCATAGGGCTGGTTGCTGGCCCGCGCTGGATTCGGATTGCTGTAACTCGGCAACGGCACCCCGGCGTACTCGTCTCCGGCGTTCGCTGCTCCCTCCGGTTTCAGGAGATTCACCAGGTCGGAAGGTTTCTCCGGCCTCGTCTGCTTCACCAGGTCTGCGTGGTCCAGCTCGTGAGCCAGCGTCGTCGTCGGTGTCACGGTCGGCATCGCGTTCAGCGAAGCCCTCCAGTAGTCCGCAGCCTTCGCGCGATCACCACGCGCGGTCTCGAACTGCGCCGCCGACGCCAGCACTTTGGGATCGTTGGGAAACTTTGCCAGCGCCTCGCGCAACCAGGTCTCAGCCTGCTTCATATTCTGCACGGCAACCGCCGCGCCAACCATGCTCTGATAATCAGCCGCTGACGCATTCGTCATATCCAGCGACTGATAAATCGCCATGGCGTCTTTGGGTTGGCCCGCCTGCACAAATCCAACGGCCAGCGCCTTGCTCACTGCGGGATTTCCCGGGAAGGCCTGCGCTGCAGCCATCAAAATGTCGACCGCTCGCCGCGGGTTCCCCGCCGCCGAAGCCTGTGCCGCGCGCCGCTGTGCCCACGTCGCCCACAGGGTCTGGATCTGGCGCCGCTCTTCATCCGTCATATCGCGGCGATCGCCGAGCCCCATCAATTGTCGATACAAATCCCGATCGTCCCCGACGTTGAACAACGTCCAGGCATTCGCAATGTCGACCGATGCCGGCGCCAGCTTGCCCTCAGTCCGGTAGTACTCCTCCACCTGGGTCAGCAACGCCAGGGCTCCGCGCTGATCGCCGTTCGCTGCGTAGATGGCAGCCAGAGTCTGCTGATATTCCACATCCGTCGCCAGAGCCTTCCGCACATGCGGCGGAATCTCCTGAATCTGCGCCAGCGCATCCGCGTCATGTTCGGTGGCATGCAGTGCCGCCAGCAGCCCCTTCCACGCGTTCAGACTGTCAGGATGCTGCGTCAGCACGCTGCGATAAATGCTGTAGGCGCCCTCCGGATGATTCCTCTCCAGATCCACCGCCGCCACCTGCAACTGCAGAGAAATCGGTAACGTCTGGCCATTGTCCTGATAAATCCTGATCGCGCGCTGGAGGAACCCTTCCGCAACATCCGGATGATTCTGGCTCTGATAAATCGCCGCCAGCTCGGAGAGAAATCCGCCATCGCGCAGCGCATTGTCATAAGCCTCCGGAGGCATCCGCTCCACCATGGCAATCGCGTCCGGATCGCGTCCCGCCAAGTGCTCCAGGGAAACCATGCCCTGCCATGCGCCAATATTGTTCGGATCGCTGCAAAGGACCTTCCGGTAGATGTCCGTCGCCTGCGCATAGTTCTTGTCCTGCGCCAGCAGCGCCGCGTACTGCAGCGTAATCTCGGTCCTGATCCGCTCCTGACTCGGCAGGAATTTCAGATTGCTCGCCTGCAGCAGAATCTTTTGCGCCTGCGCATCCTGGCCTACCGCCACGTACGCTCTCGCCAGCGTCCGCAGATAATCCGGATCCTTCGCGACGCTGCTTTTCAGAGCCGCAGGAAATTGCCCTTCCGTTATGATGGCGGCCTTGCCCTGGCCGGACTCTGCTTCTGCCATGAACAGACCGCGCCACCACGCCGTGGACCGCGGCTGCTTCTTCAGCAGTTGCTGGTATAAGGGCACAGCAAGATCCGGCTGTTGCATTTTCATATAGGCGCCGGCTTCTCCGGTCAGCGCGTCTACAGCTCCGGGCCGCAGCACCAGAGCGGCTTTATATTGCTTCACCGCCTCGTCCAGCTGATTCGCATTCAGCGCCTGGGTGCCCAGCTGCATGGTGTTCCAGAAACGCGAAGTCGCCAGCGATTGCGCGATCAATGGAATTTTGAGGCCGTTCGCCTGGGCCTGCTCGAAGTAGTTCGCAGCGTCGCCGAAATTGCTTTGCTTCATGCGCACAAAGCCGAGCCCGGCAAGCACGCGCGGATTCGTGGGCTGCTTCACATTCAAATCGACAAACATCTGCTGCGCTATCGACAGATGGTTGGCAGCCAGCTCTCTGAAGGCCGCCTGCTCTGCCGGTGTGCGCGCGATGCCCGCCGTCGCCTGCGCCTGCCTCGTTTCCGTTTCTCCCAGCTCTTTGGCCAGCTCCGCGTCAGGATGCAGCTTCAGATACTCGCGAACCTGCGGAACGGTTGCCGGATTCTGAACATCCCATCCCAGCGCCGTGCGCAGCGCTCCCTGCGCGGTCGTATCCTGGGGATACTGGCTCAGCAGCTTCTCGCCTTCCGCACGCGTTCGCGGGTCATAGGTGAGCACCCGCCCCAGGTCGATGGCGTACTGCGGATCGCTGGGATACTTCGCCGTGAGTCCCCGCAGCCCATTAACCGCATCATCGCGCGTCGCCGGAATGCCGGCTTCGGTGTCGTAATACGCCAGCGCCCAGTTATCCGGTGGATGCGTGCCGAATGTCTGCCGGTAAATCTTCAGCGCTTCTTCGTTGTGCCCGTTCTTCGCCAGCTCCGCGGCCTGCTCCAGCAGCTGATTCTGCGTCTTGTTGCTGACCAGCGCTTCGATCTTTGCAATCTCCGGGCTGTTCGGATTGACCGTGCGCAGGCGATCGACATAGGTCGCGGCTTCCGCATCGTCGCCGCTGAGCTTCGCCCAACGGCCCAGTCCTGCCAGCGCTTCTTCGTTGTTCGGATCGGAAAGGAGAATTTGTTGCCAGGTTTGTGCTGCCAGATCCAGGTGGCCCGCCTGCTCCTGCGAGGCCGCCTTCTGCAGCAGGCTCTTTTCCGCCGCCGATGGCCCTTGGGCCCGGACCGCACCCAGGCAGAGGACCATCGCAAGGCTCAGACCCGTTGCCAGCTTGCGGATATTTCGGTTCATGGTCACTTCTTCCCTGCCCCTCAGAATCCTTTATTCCGCCATCACCTGAACAAAGTTGCACTGTCGGAGGCCTGCCCGGGAACTACCTCCATCGGTGCTCTCGCCTCTCCGTCATAAGCTTTCCACCATCTGCAACCGCCGTCTGGCTTTGGCGCGCAGCCAGCTTCGAATCCAGATTGCAAAGACAAAGCTGATCGCCAGCACCGCTAAATCCACCATCCACGGCACCTGCATGAACCACAAACCCAGTCCCGTCCACCACGGCAGAAAGCCCACGTGGTACACGTTGTTGCCGATGCGATAGCTTTCAAAGCGCGTCCCCTGCAGCAACGCTACGGTTCCCGATACCGCGCTCGATTGCGAAGCTTCCAGAAACGCCTTCATCATCGGATCGAAATTCGAGGCGCTCTTCATATCGATCAGCACCACTGTTCGCCCGCTCGCAAACGGCGATTCGATTTCTTCGATCAGGGCATCCGGTACACCGGTCGACCCGATCTCGCCTGACGACAACTGATCGGTCGCTGGAAGTCTCCACCACATGTTGTGGAAGGTCGAGAAGAAGCCGCGCGTGTCCTGCACCTTCAGGCTGTTGTCGCCAAACGTCACCGGCATGCCGGCCGCCAGATGCCCAACCGCCCCGTTGCTCTGCCCGGTCGTGATCACCAGAAAATCTTCATCGGCGCCCGAGTGCAGAGCATCGGGGCCAGCCACTGTCACGCGAATCGCGGGATAGCCGGTTTCGGCGCCAAAGTGGCCCATCATCGTCAGGTAGGTTTCCACCTCCTGCTGCGACGGCTGCTCAGGCAGCACGATGGCGGTCTGGCTCAGGTCGGCAAAACGCGTAAACGGAAACCCGGCATTTGAGAACAGTTCAAGGTTCGGCATTGCCGCCCAGTGCGGCAACCCCTTCAGGTCGATGTACGAGCTCCGCACAATCGCGCCCATCTCGTTGCCGGGAGGCGCTCCACCGGTGCAGTTGCCGCCGGTTCTGAGCGACTGGAAGGTAAGCCTGAACTTCATGGAGTTCGAAAACGGCCGCAGGTTCACCACCGGAATCGCCATGTTGACCGACGTGTTCCGCGAAGCTTCCTTACCCGGAGCCAGCGGTACCGATCCCAGGTACGCGTCGTTCGATTCCACCTGCATGCTCGAAATCGGTCCGATCGGAATCGAGTTGTACCGGTAGTCGAGGTGCAGCTTCACATTCTGCTGGGTGTCCTGGAAGAACAAATCCGGCGGAATCTTGTAGTACGCCACCAGCGGCGCGTTGCCGTCGCCCTGCATCGCTTCGGCAGGTCCGGTCCACAACGGCACCCGTCCGCGATCATCGCCAACACGCCAGCGAGGCGCATCGTCCGGACTGCTCTTCGCCGGCAAATTCAACTGCGTAATCGAAGCAGTCGATCCCTGCAGTCCCGGATATCCCGTCGCCAGAGCCTGGGCCGCCTCCACCGTCTGGTCGGCGTCCGCGCCGGTCACGATCAGCACTTTTCCGTAGGGATCGACGGGGTTCGTGCGCACAGCCACCGTCGGCCCTGTTGGATCGGTCAGGTTCAACCCCGGCGGCATGGAGCCGGAATTTTCGGCGATCACCACCACATTGCCCGTCGGCAGGGAGCCCACCGACACCGGAAAGCGCACCGAACGGTAATCGCCCAGCACGCCAAACCAGGACGTCACGATGCCGGCAGCTTCGAGACCCTTCAGCGAAGGAGCAGCGCCAAACACAATCGGGATCACCGGCGGCTGTGCCAGCTGTGAGTCGAAGAAGGGCAGCGGCAGCAGCTTCAGGTCGTCGGCCAGAGGCAGAAGATCCCCGCCAATCGCGATCCGTGTGTTCGTATCCACATGCGCCCACAACGCCGAGTTCGTCGGATCTTCGCAGGTCTGCGCATAGTGCCCGATGAACTCGAAGGTCAGCTGATTGTTTCGCACCAGCAAATCAGACGGGATCACCACATCGGACTCAATCGCTGCGCCATTCGATGGAGTTTGCGGAACCGGCAGCGTTGCGAAGGTCGTCCCGTTGAGAATCACCTTCAGGTGACTGGTTGCCGGAATCAGGCTCGGCGAGAAGTGGTAGTAGAGGTGCATCGACGCCTGCTTCACCACTTCGTTCTGCGGAATGGCAAAGTAAATCGTGTCGTACGCATCGGTACCGTGCAGGTTGATCGGACCCGGCGTCCCCAGATCGAACAGGTTTGTTTCTTTGCTGAAAGTCCCCGCTGCGGGAGTGGCCGCCGTTGTGTCCTGGCCGGTCGCGGCCGTCGCGGCGTTCGGCGCCGCCGATGTCGTCGTCGGCGTCTTCTGCGTTGTGGCTCCCGCTGTTTGCGCCTTCGCCGTTGCGCCCCAGCCCGCCAGGCCCAGCGCCAGCAACAACACCAGACTCTCCGCCGTCACCGTGGCCTTCTTGCTCTCCTGGTTTCCGTTCCGTCGCGGCATCATCGCTGAAAGCGCCATCCCGAAGCCACGAAAGGCAATGCGAATGATCCGGCCCAGACTCTTCAGGGGCTGATCCACTTCGCGCGACTCGCCCCATCCCAGCCATGAATCGGCCCGGGAGAACAACACCATGGTCAGCATCTCTTCCTCGGCCACCGTCAGCGGCTCAAACTGCAGGCGCAGCACGCCATTCGCCAGGCCAACCACCTGCGCCGGCAATTCCGCATCGCCCGTTCTGAGCGGGAAGATTACCCGCAGCGCATCTCCGTGATTCGCATGCATCCCCTCCAACAGCTCCATCGCGAGGCCGCCGCTGGAAACATCGATCGTCTGGCCCGGAACAATGCGTCCATCGCGCATGATCACCCGCACCGGAGCCGCGAAGTTGATTCGCACGTGTTGCCTTGTCTGCCGCGCTTCGCGCGCGACTGCCACGCAAACGCTCAGGATCACGATGTTGAACGAGATCCATAGCGCGTTCGTAATAATCGTCCCCGGATGCGTCCCATCCCACAGCCATCCCAGCAACGGCACGTGCAGAAAGCGCGGAATGACCATCAGCAGGCCCAGCGCGTTGAACGCCAGCAGCACGATGAACGGCTGCGCAATGCGCGCGTCAAAGAATGTCCGCGTCACCATGCCGCCCTTCGAGGTTACGTTGAACTTTCCCAGCTTCGGATTGAACAGCGCGGTCAGCGTTGGCAGCAGGATGTAGGGCGAAAGCACCGTCTCGTAAATCTCATTCCAGAACGAATGCCGGTGGTAGCCCTGAATGCGGCTGTTGGTGACGCTCGACAGCGTCAGGTGCGGCAGCGCGTACGCCAGGATCGCAATCCAGTAGCCCGGAACATTCGTGAAACCGAAAATCAGGTAAATCAATGGCGCGGTCAGGAAAATCAGCCGCGGCAGTGCGTACAGAAAGTGCGTCATCGCGTTGAAGTAGCACAGCCGTTGCGGCCACGACAGGTTCGGCGCAAACAGCGGGTTCTCGATGCGCAGAATCTGAATCATTCCCCGCGCCCACCGGATCCGCTGCTTCACATGCGCCGACAGCCGTTCTGTTGCCAGCCCTGCCGCCTGCGGAATGTTGATGTAGGCCGTGTTCCATCCGCGCGTTTGCATGCGCAGGCAGGTGTGCGCGTCTTCCGTCACCGTCTCGGCTGCAATTCCACCAATCTCATCCAGCGCTTCGCGCCGCAGCACCGCGCACGATCCGCAGAAGAACGCGGCGTTCCAGAAGTCATTCCCGTCCTGCACGATTCCATAGAACAGCTCGCCTTCGTTCGGAATTACCCGGAACTGTCCCAGGTTCCGTTCAAACGGATCCGGCGAATAGAAATGATGCGGCGTCTGCAGCATCCCGAGATTGGGGTCCTTCAGAAACCAGCCAATCGTCATCTGCAGAAAGCTGCGCGTCGGCACGTGATCGGAATCGAAGATCGCCACATAGGGCGCACTCAGGCTCTTCAGCGCATTGTTGATGTTTCCTGCTTTCGCCTGCAGGTTGTCGCCGCGCGTCATGTAGCCGATGCCTGCTTCGATGGCGAATTCCCGGAACTCCTCGCGGTTTCCGTCATCGAGCAGGTACACATGCAGTTTGTCCGCTGGCCAGTCGATGTTCAGCGACGCCAGCGCCGTATACCGCACCACATTCAACGGCTCGTTGTACGTCGGGATCAGCAGGTCGACTTCCGGCCAGTCATCCGGATCGTCCGGAAGCGGCACCGGGGCCCGCCGCAGCGGCCACACCGTCTGCAAAAATCCCAGATAGAGAATCCCGAACGCGTAAGCTTCGGCCACCAGCAGCAGCACGATAAAAAACACGTCCACCGGGCCCCATCGGGTTCCGGGATCCTGGAAGAACGCGATGATCGAGCTGACCCGCCACCATCCGTAGCGGAACGTGGCAAACATCGACAGCATCATCAGCGTCAGCGTGATCAGATACGAATCCGAAACCCGGCTCAGCCAGATGCAGAGCAGCAGGATCAGCAGCCCCAGGACCGCCTGCTGCGGCCAGGAAAGCGACAGGGAGCCGAAAAAGAACAACGCGACAATTCCCACCACGGTCAGAACCAGACGCAGCAGCTTGAAGAATGGCCCGCGTCCGGTTTCAAAGTCTTCCCACATCTCCGCCTGGATCATCGCTCACTCCAGCGCATGCCGCGATGTCCGCTGCTGATCGCAACCGATATATTGCGAATCCAGGTCACCAGACTCATGATGTCTTCCGCCGCCGGGGAATTCGGCGCGTAGTCGATGACCGTCATCCCTTCGGCCAGAGCCTCGCTCATCGCCGCACTGCGGTGCACTGCAAACGGCAACAGCCGCTCGCCCAGTTGCTGGCGCAGCACTTCCCGCACATCCAGCTGGAGCGGCGAAGACGGATCGAACTGGTTCAGCACGAACCATGCCTGCAGCGGCTTGCCGCTCAGCCCCTCCTGATTGCGAAAGAATCCCTCCATCACCTGGAGCGTGACCACCGAAGCCATGTCCGGAACTACCGGAACCAGCACCGTCGGTGATAGCCGCAGCGCCTGCCGCAGCATCGCTCCTGATCCGGTAGCCACATCGATCAGCACACGGCTGATGTCCTGCGTTCCCCGCGCCATCTCTCGGCGCAACAAATCCGGATCGGCATCGTAACGGTCCGATTCCAGCGTGAGCACCCGAACGGCGGGATCGCTCGATCCGCCGCTGAAGGTCCGTACGACTCCGGGCTTGACTTCTCGCGCTCCAAAGTAAAACGGCAGCACGCCAAACGAGCAGGTATCCGTCAGCAGCACGCGTTCGCCGCGTCCCGCCAATGCCCGCCCCACCGCTGCCACCAGGCTTGTCTTCCCCACCCCACCCGCCAGGGAAAAAACTGTCAGCACCGGAACCTGACCTTCCAGGTGCGATGGCTGCTGCTCCTCCTGGCTCCGGCCAAAAACGCCACGCAACGCAAACCAGCGCGACGCCACCCGCTCGCGCGACTGCTGCAGCGTGTCATTCACCGGCATTTGCACCGCGGGTCCTGGAATGTGCGCGCCCGGCACGGGAATCTGTACGGCCGGCGCGGGGTTCGGTGCGGCAGGCACCGCAAGCGGCGCGGCTGGCTGAGAACTCTGCACTGGGGGCTGAAGATGACGCTCCAAAGGCTGAGGGATCCGCTCTGCCAGCCATGCAGGACGCACTTCCGCGGACTCAGGCTCCGGCGTGGGTGCGGTCATCGATCGCTGCTCTCCAACCAGGTCCTCGCGAAAATAAGGAGCGCCTGTTAACCCGCGGCGGGTGCCCGTGACCGCATCGCCCACCGCCGGCAACGTACCCGCCATGCGATCCACATTTTCGGGAATCTCGAATCGCCGCTCCACGGGAATCTCATGGCGCACCGGCGCAGCTGCGGCCGCCTGGCTGCCGCCCGGCAGCAAATCGTCCCAACGCGAGCCTTCGCCCAGCGAAGCAGGAGTTCTCTGCGCTTCTTCGCGCGCGATCTTAGCCCGCTCCGCCAGCGTGCGCTGCCGCATCTGCGCCCGCATCTCCTGGCGCGAGGCGCTGAAGTCCCGATACTTGGCCCCATGCAGGTTGGCCCAGGAGTACAGGGTCGCGACGTCGTCCGCCGGCTCGGCGTTTTCCGGGTTTCGGGCGCCTCTGGCGTCCTCGTCCTGCTTCATCGCGTTTCATCCTCGGATCGCAAGAGGAGCCCGATCCCTTATCAGCGGTCGCCGCCCGCGCACTTAAAGCCTTGGACTCTATCACACTGCTGTGCCTTGAATTGCACAGCAATACCACTTCAACGTCATCGTCCTCTGCCCACCCGGCAACCCTCTTTTTTGACTGGTAAGTGTTTCCTTTTCGGTTAACTTGAGTACCGTCAGGAGACGACGTGTGGAGTAGAAGTTTAACTAAGTTAACCCTTTACGCTCCTTGTGGGCCATTCCTCTTCAGTAACTCCGGTGCCGTTACGACAGGGGGGGGCTCATCCGAACAGACTGTGCCATCGGACCGAACGCGCACCCTCGCGCCCGGTCGCAAGCGACGCCGTTTGCTGTGTTAACCTGGAAATGGTGTGAGCTCGTAGCTCAGTTGGTAGAGCAACGCCCTTTTAAGGCGTGGGTCCTGGGTTCGAGTCCCAGCGGGCTCACCACACCGTTGGCCGGAAACCTTACGGAATCTGAATCACCCTATCGGTCGTTTCTGCAGCCTGAATGAGCGATAGAAGAGATTCCTGTCGCTCACACCCGTTCGGTAAAGTGGATTCCCAGCAGCGCCTTCAGTCTTTCCGCCGCTGTTTCCGGCGTGATATCCCGCTGCGGCATCCCCAGCATCTCGAATCCCACCATATATTTACGCACGGTCGCCGAGCGCAGCAGCGGTGGGTAGAAGTGCGCATGAAAATGCCACTCCTCGTGCCCCTCCCCATCCGTCGGCGCCTGATGAAACCCCATCGTGTAAGGAAAGCTGGTCTCAAACAGATTGTCGTAGCGCGTCGTGAGCTTCTTCAGGATGTCCGCCAGCGCATCTCGGTCCGGATCGGCGAAGTCGAGCAGCGACCGGAGATGCTTCTTCGCGATCACCAGCGTTTCAAACGGCCAGACCGCCCACCACGGCACCACCGCCAGGAATCCGTCGTTCTCCTCAATAACGCGCACACCCTCGCGCGCCTCGAGCCCCGCATAATCGCACAATAAACAGCTTCCGTGGCTCGCACGATAGTCCTTCTGCGCTGCGGTTTCTGCCCTTGGTTCATCGGGAACATGTTCCGTCGTCCAGATCTGCCCGTGCGGGTGCGGATTGCTCGCCCCCATCACGGCCCCGCGGTTCTCGAAGATCTGCACGTAGCGAAAATCCGGCTGCGCGCCCAGCGTCCGGTACTCCTCGGTCCACGCGTTCACCACTTTCCGGATATCCGCGACCTGCATCCGCGCCAGCGTCAAACTGTGGTCGGGATGAAAGCACAGCACCCGGCACCGCCCCCGTTCTCGCTCCGCCCGCAGCAACTCCGGCGCATCGCTGCGCACCGGATCAGGCGAATCCGGCAACAGCGCCGCATAGTCATTATCGAAAACGTAAACGCTCTCGTATTGGGGCGTGACCTTCCCGCCGGCGCGCGTATTGCCCGGGCACAGGTAGCACTGCGGATCGTAGTGCACCTCGGAAAACCCTGACGTCTTGTTGACCTCGCCCTGCCACGGCCGATCGGTCCGGTGCGGCGACACCAGCACCCACTGCCGACGCAGCGGATTGAACCGCCGATGTGGAAATTGCAACGACTCCGACAAGTTCCCCCCTGGTTAGCTACTCGCTACTCCCTGCTCTTCACGCCGTCGGCTTGTCCGGCACCGGCGCCACCGCCAGATACTCCCGAGCAAAGCGCTCTGCATACTCCTCCAGCAGCGCCCGCACCCGCTCGGGCTCCTCACTGCGCACGATCAGCCCGGCATGGTGATGCTTCTTCAGCCGCAGCACGATCTCCGGCGCTTCGAACATCGCCGTATCCGGATCCGCTGTCTTTGCCAGGCACAACACGCTGCCCGCATACAGGCCCTGCGGCTCGGGCACCTCGTACTTGGTTCCGCGCAGGTGCGCCACTTCAATCCTTGCCCACTCGCGCCACAGATTCACCCCCGTGGCCGCCTCCACCACATCGGCGATAAAAGCGCCGCCCACCCGCGCCGCGGTTTCCAGAAAATGAAACTGCCCATCCTCCTTCGCACGGATGTACTCCGCGTGCGTCACGCCGCGCACCATCCCCATTGCCGGGATCAGCCGGGCGTTGATTTCCACCAGCGACCGCGCCACGTTTGACCCGCGCTCCAGAATCCGGGTCGTGAAGACGCCTCCCTCATGCATCACCTGCATCGGCGGCTTCCCGTATCCGCTCACGCTGGCGAACACGACCTGCCCCTCGCTCACGATCGAGTCGACGTGGAAAATATCCCCGGGCACAAACCGCTCCAGCAGGTAAGAACTCTGCCGATCTCCCAGCTGCTCCAGCGTCCTCCAAACCTCGTCCGCCGTGTGCATTTTCTTAATTCCGATGGCCGACGCCTCGCTGCGCGGCTTCAGCACCCACGGAGCCGGCACACGCTCCATCCATTCCTGCAGTTCCTTATGAACCAGCACCCGCGCGAACTCCGGCACCACCGCCCCGGCGGCTCGCGCTTCATACCGCATCACCAGCTTGTCGCGAAAATGCGACGTTAGTGTCCGGCCCATCCCCGGAATCTGCATGTGCTCCCGCAGATGGGCCACCGTTTCCATGTCGAACTCATCGAGGGCCACAATCCGGTCCAATCGCCTGGCCCGCGCCATATACGTCACTGTGTTGGTGACTTGTTCCAACGTCAGCCCCTCGGGCATGGTGACGAAATCCTCGAGGATTGCCCGCGGCCAGTCCGCATTCCGCAGCTTGTCCACCGTCAGCAACACCACGCGGCAGCCCAGCGTCGCGCACTCCTCTATGAACGCCTGGCCCTTTTCATAGGTGGTGATGCAAAGAATCCGCTCTTGTTCGGTCGTGTTCATCGGTCACTCGTGTTCTACCATAGCCACAATCAATGGCTGATGCCTTTCATTTCTCCGCCGTGGAAATCGCCCATCTCCACGACCGCGCCACCCGGCTCTGGCATGACGATACCTTCCATATCGTCGCCACCGGCCATCCCCTCTATGACACCGTCCTCGCCCAGCATCGTGCCAACTTCGATCTTTGGCATACGGAAGACCGCGCTCGCGCCCCCCGCGCCACCGACGCCGACATTGCTGAGGTCAAACGCGCCATTGACCGCTACAACCAGACCCGCAACGATCTCGCCGAGCAATGCGACGCCATGCTTCTCGACCGCGTCTCCGCATCCCTCCGCGCGGAGAACGGCTCCGCGGCTCCCTTGAATTCCGAAAGCCCTGGTCTCATGATCGATCGCCTCTCCATCCTTGCCCTCAAAATTTTCCACACCGCGGAAGAAATCGATCGCCCCAACGCACCGGAGGGCCACACTGGCCGCAACCGCCAGCGTCTCGCGCTGCTCACCGAACAACGGGACGACCTCATTGCCTGCCTCGATCAGCTTTGGTCCGACGTCCTCCAGGGAAAGCGGCGCTTCAAAATGTACCGCCAGCTCAAGATGTACAACGACCCAACCCTCAATCCAGCGATCTACGGTGGCGGGGATTCTGAGAGCTGAACGCTGTACCCTGATGAGTGCCTCTCATCGTCAACGCCGATGACTTCGGCCTCACCCCCGGCGTCAATCGCTCCATCGCCGAACTTCGTCGCGCCGGCGCGCTCTCTTCGGCCACCCTGATGGCCACGGGCGCCTTCTTCGACGACGCCGTTGCCACCGCCAAAGCGAACCCGGACCTCGAAGTCGGCTGCCATGTCCTTCTCGTCGACGGAACGCCGGTGCTCCCGCCGGAGCAAATCCCCACCCTCTGTCCCGATGGCCAATCCTTCAGGCCAACACTGACCGCCTTCGTGCGCGATCTGTTCACCTTCCGCATCCGTGCCGAAGAAATCACCGCAGAAGCGACCGCCCAAATTCGCCGCCTGCAGTCCGCCGGCCTGAGCGTCTCCCACATCGACACCCACAAGCACACGCACCTCTTCTCCGGCATCGCGCGCCCTCTGCTGGCCGCCGCCCGCGCCTGTCAGATCCCCGCGATCCGTAATCCCTTTGAACCGGACTGGGCCCTCCGCGCCACCCAGGGTTCGGCCACCCAACTCCGCCGCCTGGCCGTGGTCGTTCTGCAGTCGCAGCATCGGGCGTTTCAGCGCGCGGTCCGATCCTCCGGCCTCGCCACCAGCAGCGGCACGATCGGCGTGCTGGCTACCGGCGGCATCAATGTCGAAGAAACCCTGCGCAGCCTCCTGGCGGCGATGCCTCAGGACCCTACCGCCGCGTGGGAGCTAGTTTGCCATCCCGGCTATCCCGACCAGCACCTCGATCAGGTCCGCACCCGGCTCCGCGCCTCCCGCGCCCAGGAACATGCCGCACTCCTTCGCCTGCTTCCCGGCACTCCCCTCGCCTCATGGAGCAGCCTCGTCGCTCCCTGACAAGCGATCACCAACGGCACGAGGAACTTCCTTGACACTGCGCGACAGCGCTGGCTATAGTTGCACCTCCTTTCCCCCACATACTGGTTCCTTTCCACGCGGTCGCCGTTGCCTGCGCGCCATTGAAGGAGAAGTGCATGTACTGTCCCGCTTGCGGCAAAGAAAACGCGGCATCTGTCTCGTTCTGCACTTTCTGCGGATTCCCGCTGGCCTCCGCTGTACCGGCCGGCGCCCCCGCCACGGCCGTACTCATCCCTTCCGCTCCCGCAGGCCCTTCAGCCGCTGCCAACGCCGGCAAGATGGCCACCTCGTTTCTGGCGTCACTTTCGCTTGCAGAAAAGATCATCGGTGGCGGAGCCGTCATCGCCGTCATCGGATTTTTCCTGCCGTTTATCGCCATCCCCGGCCTGGGCGACCTCGCCGCCATGGCCATACCCGATCCAACCGGCGGGAATCCTATGCCTTCCTCCAGCCTCTCCCTGCTTGGCCTGACCAAATTTGCGGGAGCGGTTTACTTCATTCTGCTGGGCGCGCTGGCATCGGCGGGTCTCCTGTACCTCTCGCGCACCGCCGCCTATGCGCGCAAAATGCTCCTCAGCGGGATCCAGGTGATGATCGGGTCCATGGTCGGCCCCGGAACTCTGCTGGCTCTCCTCTTCGCCTCTTCCGTTCGGTCCGTCGCCGGCGTCGGCTTTTGGGTGGTCAGCCTCGGATACTGCTGTATCGTTGCCGGTGGCATGATGACCATCGCCCAGCTTTCGAAAGCAGAACGCTAAGGCAAACGGGCAATCGGCCCGCCGTTTATCGCGACCCAAGGCTCTCAATGAGCGCGACCGGCCATCCCACGCACACCATGTGAATCGCCAGCTGCGTGAGCCACGCCTTCCACGCAAACGGCCGCCTCGCCGCTCGCGACAGCCGCACCACTCCCTGGCTCATCGCCAGATGCACCACAACGCCGAACAGAGCGCCGCACATCACTGGATGCAGGAGCAGGACCGGCCACAAGTCCGCCGCCGCGCCGTAGATCAGCGCCCAAAACCAGGCAATCAGAAAATGCAGGGTCAGCCCCATTGCCGCCGTTCTGCTTCCGCCCTCAAACGCCGCGGAGCCCAGCACCCCGCTCGCCACAAATTGCAGCAGCCTCCTGAACGACATGCCTTGCGCTCGCATCACCAGCCCCGTAGCGGCGATATCCAAAACTCCCGCCACGCATCCGCTCACCAGAACGATGCCGACCGCAGTCAACGCTTCACCTCCGATTCTTCTCTGATGAACCTCCACACGAATCGATCCTTCAACTCAATTCAAAGCGGCCTTATCCTGAATCTCAGCATGACGGCAATGGGCGCCATCACCCTTCCCACCCCGGGCATCAACGAGCTTCATGCAGAGGCTCGCGCTGCAGGCTACAGCTTCATTGACACACTGCTCGACGACTGGTCGACGGGCGAGAATCGTTTCGACGGTCCCGGAGAAATCCTCATGGGCGCGATCGAACACAACGTCCTCGTCGCCGTTGGTGGCCTCAACCTCGATCCCTTTGCCGGCGACCCCGCCATCGGCCGTATACGCCGCGTCTACGTTCGCTTCGCGTGGCGGAATCTTGGGATCGGCCGCACCCTGGTTACGGCCCTCATCGACCACGCGCGTCAGCATTTCCGCGCCGTCCGTCTGCGCGCTGAAAATCCAGGAGCCGCCCGCCTTTACCAGCGCATCGGCTTCCTCCCCATCGAAGACCCCAGCGCCACGCATATCCTGCCTCTATCCACAGGAGAGTGCCCCGGAACCAAAAGCATCCCTCCCGCGTAATCTGTTAGCGTTGCCGAGGAAGACTGCATGGACATCCTGTACGCCTGGTTCTTTCCCGTAGTTTGGAGTGCCTTCCTCGTCTACTGGCAAATTGCCGCGGCGGGCAGCAAGGCCACCCAGCGCATCGAATCCGTCTCCTCTCGGATCTTCCGGACTGTCCTTCTTCTCACTGGGATCCTTCTGCTCTCCTGGCCCCGTCTTCCCGTCTCCTGGCTCTACCGGCACTTCCTTCCCGGTTCTGCCCTGGCCTTCTTCCTGGGAGCGGCTATCACCGTTGCCGGGCTCCTTTTCTCCGTTTGGGCTCGCGTCACTCTCGGCACCAACTGGAGCCGCTCCGTCACCATCAAGCAGAACCACGAGCTGATCACCACGGGCCCTTACACTTTTGTCCGCCACCCCATCTATACGGGAATCCTCGCCGGATTCCTCGGCTCCGCCCTCGCCACAACTCAATTCCGCGGACCGCTCGCCTTCGTCCTCATCTTTCTCTCGCTCTGGTACAAATTGCGTCTCGAGGAGAAGTGGATGCTCTCCCAGTTCGGGGATACCTACGCCGACTACTCCCGGCACACCGCCGCCCTCATTCCTGGGCTGATCTGAACGCCGTTCCAGTCCGCAAACATACATCCGGACCACCCGTCAGCTACGCTGATCACGCCCCTATGCGCTCCACTGAAAAGCCCCTCACTCCTCTGGCCCATGGCGCCCTGAACCACTGCTTTGGCTGCGGCCTCGAAAACCGAACCGGCCTCCGTCTGCGGTTTTTTATTGACGCCGATAACAACGTCGTCTCCCACCTGCGCCTCGCTGCTCGCTTCGCCGGCCCTCCCGGCCACGCCCACGGCTGCATCATCGCCACCCTGCTCGACGAGGCCATGAGCAAGTCCAATCGCGCCCGCGGCATTCTCGCCATGACCCGCCATCTCGAGGTCGACTACCTTCGCCCCGTCCCTCTCGGCATCCCGCTCACCCTCACCGCCCGCGACCAGGGAACCACCGGCCGACGCAATCACATCGAAGCTCAGCTCGCCGATGCCGCCGGGAACATCCTCGCCACCGCCAAAGCCGTCTTCGTCACCGTCACGCCGGAGATGATCGAGGCCCGCAAGCGAACCTTGTTAAAATAGGGCTTCACGCAATATCTTCCGCTGGTCCCAACCCCGCGTTGGTCGCGGTCCCCCGACACCAGACGGTCCCGAGGAGCTTCACCATGGCAAAGACCCACAACGGCAACGGCCACCACGCCCCCAACACCCCAACTAATCTGCGCCTCAAGATCGGCCTGGCCGAAATGCTGAAGGGCGGCGTCATCATGGACGTCATGAATGTGGAGCAGGCGCGGATCGCCGAAGAGGCCGGCGCCACGTCCGTAATGGCTCTGGAACGCGTTCCTGCCATGATCCGCGCCGAGGGCGGCGTCGCTCGCATGGCCAGCCCCAAACTGATCAAGGAAATCATCGAGGCCGTTTCCATTCCGGTCATGGCGAAAGCCCGTATCGGTCACTTCGCCGAAGCACAGATTCTCCAGGAAATTGGCGTCGACTTTATCGACGAATCCGAAGTGCTCACGATGGCGGACCAAGCCCACCACATCGACAAGCACGCCTTCACCACACCCTTCGTGTGCGGCGCGCGCAACCTGGGCGAGGCGCTTCGCCGCATCGCCGAAGGCGCTGCCATGATCCGCACCAAGGGTGAAGCCGGCACCGGCGACGTCGTCCACGCCGTGCAGCACATGCGACAGATTGTCCGCGAGATGAAGGCTCTTACCGTCCTCTCCGACCAGGAACTCTACGCGGCCGCCAAGGAACATCAGGCGCCCTATGAGCTGATCCGCATGGTCGCGCAGGCCGGCAAGTTGCCTGTCCCCAACTTCTCCGCCGGTGGTATTGCAACGCCTGCCGACGCGGCTCTGATGATGCAGTTAGGCGCAGAGGCCATCTTCGTTGGCTCCGGCATCTTCATGAAGGAGCGAGCCACGCCGCTCGACGTCGAAAACGATCCTAAGGAACGCGCCGAAGCGGTTTCCCGCGCCAAAGCCATCGTCATCGCGACCACGCACTACAACGATGCGAAGATTTTGGCCGAAGTCGCGGAGCAGGTCACCGGCACCATGAAAGGCCTGGCCGCAGCCGCGATCGAAGAAAGCCAGCTTCTCCAAACCCGTGGGAACTAGGGACTCGCCGTCCAGGCAATCGCGCCTTGCGGCGCACAGAGATTGCGCGTCGGAGTCACATCCGGCGCGCTTTTCGTTTCTGAACTGTTTACGCTGAGAGCTGAGAGAAGAATGAGCAGCAAATTGTCGAGTGCATCCGAAACTCAGCCCACTCCAATTCCAAAGATAGGCGTGCTCGCCATTCAGGGCGACTACGATGCCCACGCTCAGGCCCTGCGCGAAGCGGAAGCCGAACCCGTCCTCATTCGCAAGGCCGAAGAACTCAGCGCCGTCGACGGCCTCGTGATTCCCGGTGGCGAATCCACGACAATTTTGAAATTTCTGGAACGCGACGGCTTCCTCGGCACGCTCCAGGACTTCGTCCGTACCAAGCCCACCTTCGGCACCTGTGCCGGATGCATCCTGCTCGCGACTGAAGTCACGCACCCACCGCAAGCGAGCCTCGGCGTCCTCAACGCCACCGTCGAACGCAACGCCTACGGCCGCCAGATCGATTCCGCCATCCAGACCTCCGACACGCATCTCCCGGGAGGCCCGCTCGAAATGGTCTATATTCGCGCGCCCCGCATTGTGAAAACTGGCGACGGCGTCAAAATCCTGGCCGAACGCGACGGATTTCCCGTCCTCGTCGAGCAGGGCCACATCATGGCCGCCACTTTCCATCCCGAACTGTCCACCGATCGCCGCGTTCACAAGCGATTTGTCGATTTAGTACGAGACTCGCTATCCAGGCGATCGCGCTCCATCCCAACGCGATAAGCTGAAGTCTCCAGGCAAACCACCCTCATCGCATACCGCTTCTTCGCTAACCGTTTCATCGCTGACCATGAACTGGCTTCCGCCCAACGGCTCACTGCACGGCGTTGCTCTCGACCATCTCCTGCGCTGGAACCTCGCCGTCATCTTCAGCCTCTTCATTGCCGCGCACATTCTCCTCGTCTCCGCTTTCCTCTTCCGCCGCGCACGCAAACGCGACTCCTCGGCCTCTTCGGCGCGTTCTATCCAGGCTCTGCTCTTTTTGGAGACCCTCGCCCTCCTCGCGCTGACCGCGCTCTACATTGGCATGGACGCCACCGGGCACAGGCTCTGGGCAGCAACCCAAATCGAATCCGCTACCGGGTCCGCGATCAAAGTCGAAGTCACAGGCGCTCAGTTTCAGTGGTATTTCCGCTACCCGGGGCCCGACGGCTTCTACGGTGCGCTTCGCCCCAACCTCGTCAGCGCGCCAACAGGCAATCCGCTCGGCCTCGACCCCGAAGACCCCCACGCCGCCGACGACATCGTCTCCGCCGTCCTCATTCTCCCCGCCGGCCAGCCCGTCGACCTCCTTCTCCGCTCCCAGGACGTGATGCACGGCTTCTTCGTCCCCGGCATGCGCCTCAAGCAGGACGCGATCCCTGGCATGCCGGGCGAACTCCGCTTCACGCCCACCACTCCCGGCGACTACTCCATCCTGTGCAGCCAGGTCTGCGGACTCGGTCACAGCCGCATGCAGGCTCGCCTTCGTGTGGTCTCCCCGGAGCAATACCAAACCTGGCTCGCCGCGCGCGCGCACGCAAACCAACGATGACCCGCCGCCTTTTCACCACCGACCATCGCGCCCTGGCGCTGAACTACCTTGTTCTCGCCCTGCTTGCCGTTGTCACCGGCACGGTGCTTTCGCTGCTGATGCGCATCCACCGGACGTGGCCTGATCTGGCTTTCCCGATCCACGGGATCATTCGTCCCGAAGACTATCTCGCTCTCGTCACCATGCACGGCACGCTGATGGTCTTCTTCGTTCTCACCGTCGTGCCGCAAAGCGCCTTCCCCAGCCTCGTGCTTCCGGCGCAAATTGGCGCCACCCGCATGGCCTTCCCTCGACTCAATGCCGCCGCGTTCTGGATCACCACCGTCTCGTTCCTCATCCTCATCGCTGCCTTCTTCGTCCCCGAAGGCGCACCCATCTCCGGCTGGACGAATTACCCGCCCCTCAGCGCTCTCGCCGCGGGTGGTCCCGGCCAGGCTGCCGGGATGGACCTCTGGCTCGTCAGCATCACACTCTTCTGTCTCGCCGCGGTTCTCAGCTCCATCAATCTCCTCGCCACCATCGTCACCCGGCGCACCTCCGGGATGACCTTCAGCCGCCTCCCGTTAACCGTCTGGTCGTGGCTCGTCTCCTCCGGACTCACCGTCATCGCCTTTACTGCCCTCTTCATGGCCGCTCTGCTTCTGCTCGCGGACCGCCACTGCGGCACCAGCTTCTTCCTCCCATCCGGCATTGTCCTCAACGGCATTCCGCAACGCGACGGCGCCGGAACCCCCATGCTCTGGCTCCATCTCTTCTGGTTCTTCGGCCACCCCGAGGTCTACATCACCATCCTCCCCGGCATGGGCCTGGCCTCCTCCGTCCTAGCCAACTTCACCCGCCGGCCCGTTCCTGCTTACCGCCTCATGGTCATCGCCACGCTCCTCATCGGCGTCCTTGGCCTCTGCGTCTGGGGGCACCACATGTTCGTCTCCGGCATGAACCCTTACGCCGGAACCGCCTTCGGACTCACCACCATCGCCATCTCCGTTCCCAGCACCGCCGAAATCCTTACCTGGCTCGTGATGCTCTTTCGCGGAAAGCTCCGCCTTGAGACTCCGCTCCTCTTCATCCTCGGCTTCCTGTCGTTCTTCATCGCTGGCGGGCTCACCGGACCACTCCTCGCCCAGCCCGCGCTCGACGCGTATCTGCACAACACTTTCTTCGTCGTCGCGCACTTTCATCTGGTCATGGCCATGGCGGGAGTCTTCTCCGTGTTCGCCGGCATCCACTACTGGTACCCGCTGCTCACGGGCCGTCGCATGAACGAAACACTGGGCAAACTCCATTTCTGGATTTCCCTGATCGCCGCCTATGGCGCCTTTTTTCCCATGCACTTCGCAGGGCTGGCCGGCGAGCCGCGCCACTACGCTCAGCTCACCGGTCCGGTCGAATCCTTCGCGAATCTCATCCCCGTCGAGCGCGGCATCACCTGGTCCGCGTTCCTGCTCGCCGCCGCCCAGCTCATCTTCCTTTTTAATGTTTTTTGGAGCGCCCGCCGCAACCAGGCGCAAGTTGGCCCCAACCCGTGGCGCGCCACCACGCTCGAGTGGTCGCCCATCGCGCATCCCACAGTTATCAACGGGCCTTACGTCTATGGACCGATGGTTCGTCCCGATGAAGATTTCCTTCCCCAATGGGAGGCGGAAAAACCTTTTTAGCGGAGCCCCCCGTCCAACAGATTGTTTATCCGCAGGCAAACCGGTATAAGCTTTTAGAACTCGGTCGGAGTCCCCATGCCCGCCACCTTTACTCGCCACACCGTCGAAACCGAACGGAAAGATCCTGGCATCGGCGGCAAACCTCCGCTCGACCGCAGACCGACCGGCGGCGGCGGCGGCGATGAAAACTGGGATTCCCACCATTCGCGCCGTCACGGTCCCCGCGAGCAACTGATTCGCTATCGCATGGCGGTCTTCTCCATCCTTGCCGCCGACCTCGTCTTCTTCGCCGTTCTGGTCAGCGCTTTCTTCGTACGCCAAAGCGCGATCCACATCTCGCCCAGCGACAACATCATCTCCGACTGGCATCCGCTCTCCGCGCCGCCCATTCTCTGGATCAACACCGCCATCCTTTTGCTCTCGGCGTTCACCGTGGAAGTCGCCCGCCGTCAGCTCTTCCACGAAATCGACATCATGGAAGAATGGCTCGGCCTCGGCCGCCCTGCCGTCAGCCGTGCCGCTCCGTGGCTGATCGCCACGGTCGTTCTCGGCATCGCCTTCCTCGCCGGCCAGTGGATCGCCTGGCATCAACTCGCGCAGCAGGGATTCTTCTTTACCTCCAACCCCAACAGCTATTTCTTCTATCTCGTCACGGGAACCCACGCCGTCCACCTCTTCCTCGGCATCGGCGCCCTCGTCTTTGCGCTGGTCGCCATGTTCCGCTTCAAGCGCGTCGAGATGCGTCAGATCGCTGTCGACTGCACCGCCTGGTACTGGCACGCCATGGGCCTCTTCTGGCTCTTCCTCTTCGTGCTCGTCGCCTTCTTCCAATAGCAGGTGACGGGTTGCCGGTTCCTGACTCTGTGTCCACCCTTGGTGTGTTCGCTGTAACCTGCCACCCGTAACCTGTAACCTGTAAGGTCATGCGTTACGCGATCGTCCTCCTGGCTCTTGCCGGCGTCCTTGTCTCTGCACTCGCTTTGCACGTCCATTACTCCACCGGTGTAGAGCCCTGCGACATCAACGCTCACTGGGATTGCGGCCGGGTCAATCGAGGCTCGTACGCCACGGTCAACGGCATTCTCTTCCATCTCCGCGAATCACGTCATCCGGACGTGGACTACGGCCTCGCTCCCAGAGACGGCTTTCCGGTCGCATTGCTGGGCATCCTTGGCTACGCCGCCATCGCTCTCTTCGCATTGCTGCGTCAACGGCTCCTGACGCTGGTGCTCGCTGCCGGCGCCATTGGATTCGCGCTGTATCTAAGCCACGTTGAAGCGCATGTGCTCGAAGTGTGGTGCCTCTATTGCGTGATTTCCCAGACCCTCATCGCCGTCATTTTTCTTCTCGCCCTCATCACCATCTTTGTTCCCCGCCGTTCCGTCTGACCCTCCCAGCCCTTATGATCGCTACAACAATCCTTAGCTAAGGCTTCCCTTTTCGCGCCCGCACATGGACCGCACTCCGCGCAATCTCGTTCGCTGGCTCTTTGATTCCGGTGCCGGCCCACGCAATCGCTTTGCACCACGCTGGATCTTCCTGCGCGCCCTGGCAGGTATCTATTTCTCCGCCTTCCTCGCCCTCTTCTTCCAGATCAAGGCACTCATCGGTCCCAGCGGCATCCTGCCCGCGCAGAATTTCCTGGCCGCGGTCGCACGGCAGATTCCCGGCTCCCTCCGCTTCTGGTACGCCCCCACGCTGTTCTGGTTCTCCTCCACCTCGCACATGATGATGGTCGCCATCTGGGTCGGCCTCATCGCCTCCGTCGCCGCCTTCATCAACGTGTGGCCGCGCCTCAGCTTCTTCCTCTGCTTCGTTTGCTTCCTCTCTTTCGTCTCCGCCGCCGGCGACTTCTCCGGATACCAGTCCGATGGAATGCTGCTTGAGGCCGGCATTCTTGCGCTCTTCTTCGCGCCGCGCGGTCTATGGCCTGGCTGGGGCGTCTATTCTCCGCCCCCGCGCGCCGCTCTCTTCCTTCTTCAGTGGGAGTGGTTCCGCATCTACTTTGAATCCGGCATCGTCAAGCTGCTCTCCGGCGATCCGCAGTGGCGCCACCTCACCGCGATGGACGAGTACTACCAGAACGGTCCCCTGCCTACGTGGATCGGCTGGTACGTTCAGCACTTCCCGCATGGGTTCCACGTCGCCACCGCCGCCGGCACGCTGATCATGGAGCTGGCCATCGTCTGGATGCTCTTCCTCCCGCGCCGCGTTCGCCTCATTTGCTTCTGCATCGTTACGCCCTGGGAAATCGGCGTCATCCTCACTGCCAACTACGCCTTCCTCAACTACCTCGTCTTCTTCCTCGGCTTCCTCCTGCTCGACGATCGCAGCCTCCTCTCCTGGATTCCGACGCGTTTCCGCGACCGCCTTGAACAGGTGCCTCATCCCGAATCCGTCGCTGTCGCCGAAGAGCGGCTCTCCATCCTCACCACGCCGGAGTGGGAAACCAAACCCTCCGCTGACGCTCCCTCGCGAGGTCCCGTCCGGGGCCTGCTCGCTCACCTTGGCGCCTTCCGCCTGGCAATCACCGCGGTCCTTCTTGCCTGGATCGCCTACGACACCACCGCTGAAATGCTCCGCATGCCGTGGCCCGAGTTTCCTCTCTTCGCCGCGCCCGTCACAGTCCTTGAGCCCTTCCGCATCGCCAATCAGTACGGCCTTTTCGCCGTGATGACCCGAGGGCGCTACGAAATCGAGTTTCAGGGATCCAACGACGGGCAAACCTGGACGCCGTACTCATTCCGTTTCAAACCACAGGCTCTCAACGAAGCCCCCGGCCTCTACGCACCCTACCAGCCCCGCTTTGACTGGAACCTCTGGTTCGCCTCCCTCACCGACTACCAGAATGCCGAGATTGTCCCGCTCACCGAAGAGCGCCTTCTCGACAACGACCGCGACGTCCTGGCGCTCTTCCGGACCAATCCCTTTCCCACCACGCCGCCGCGCTACATCAAGGCCGTTCTCTGGCAATACTGGTTCACATCCATGGAAGAAAAGCAGAAGACCGGCAACTGGTGGCGTCGTGAACTCCTCGGTCTTTATGCTCCTGTCCTCACCCGCGGTGCAGACGGCAAGTACGCCGTCGTCCAGTGGCCCGACCCGCTACCCCCGCACGAATAGCAGGGCTCTGCGATCCGAGCATCGCACTCTGTACCCTGCACCCTGTTTTCTGTACCCTGTTTTTATGCCCGACCTCATGTCCCGCACCCTCCCTGTCGAAGATCCCGAGATTTCTGCCGCCATCGATGCCGAAGTCCGCCGCCAGCATGAGGGCCTCGAGATGATCGCCTCGGAAAACTTTGTCAGCCGCGCCGTGCTCGAAGCCGCAGGTTCCGTCTTCACCAACAAATATGCCGAGGGCTATCCGGGACGCCGCTATTACGGCGGGTGCGAGTACGCCGACGTGGTTGAAAACCTCGCCCGCGATCGCGCCAAACAAATCTTCGGCGCCGAGCACGCCAACGTGCAGCCGCACTCCGGCTCCCAGGCGAATGCCTCTGCCTACATGGCCGTTCTCCACCCCGGCGACACCATCCTCGGCCTCGACCTCGCCATGGGCGGCCACCTCACTCACGGGCACAAGCTCAATTTCTCCGGGAAGCTCTATCGGGTCGTCTCCTACGGCGTCCGCAAAGACACCGAGACCATTGACTACGACGAACTCGAGCAGATCGCCCTGCGCGAAAAACCGAAAGTTATCATCGGCGGAGGCAGCGCCTATCCGCGCCACTTTGACTTCGCCCGCATGCGCCAGATCGCCGACGGCTGCGGTGCGCTCCTCATCGTCGATATGGCTCACTTCGCCGGCCTGGTCGCAGGAGGCGTTCATCCCTCACCCGTCCCCCACGCCCACATCGTCACCACCACGACGCACAAGACCCTTCGTGGACCGCGCGCCGGCATGGTTCTCTCGCGCCAGGAATTCGCCGCCGCCATCGACAAAGCCGTCTTCCCCGGCCAGCAGGGCGGACCCCTTGTGCACATCATCGCCGCCAAAGCTGTGGCCTTCCGCGAAGCGTTGCAGCCCGACTTCAGGAACTACGCCGCACAAATCGTCGCCAACGCCAAAGTCCTCGCCGAAACTCTGGCCGCCTGCGGCTTCCGCATCATCTCCGGCGGAACCGACACGCACCTCATGCTCGTCGACGTCTTCGCTAAGGGCATGGTCGGCAGCGAAGCCGAAGCCGCGCTTGGCGAAGCCGGCATCACCGTCAATAAAAATGCGATTCCCTTCGACACCAACCCGCCGCTCAAGCCCTCCGGCATCCGCATCGGCACGCCGGCGCTCACCACGCGTGGGATGAAGGAACCCGAGATGCGCGTCATCGGTGGGTGGATCGCCGACGCTCTCGAGCGTCGCACCGATACCGCTGCCCTCACCCGCATCCGCGGCCAGGTCCTCGAGCTCGCCGAGCAGTTCCCGCTCTATGGATGGCTCCGCGAATCCGCCAGCGTGGCGCAGTAGCAACGTTGGCGGCGGGCCTCTTAGTTCGGGGTCGGCTCGCCATCCACGTGATCCACCACCAGGATCGTGGTCGGTACGCGCCGACGGACCAGCTTCAGTCCCAACTGTTCCTGCAGCGCGGTGAACATCGACGGCAGGCTTGAGTCCTCGGAATCTCTGGCCCGGTACTTCAGGTTGATGGCGTAGTTTCCAATGAGCCCAGTCTGATCGACCACCTCGGCTCCCGCGGGGCGCGACAGAAACGATGCCAGCATTTCCATGGTCGCGGCCGGTGCTTCGATGCCGTTTGGGAGAATGTCCTGCGCATCTCCCGATCCCTTTCCCGCATCGATCGCCTTCATCTTCGAACCACTCTTCGCAACGACGAGGGCGTATCCTTCCTGGTCCCTGGTGCTGCGATGAACGGTCAGGTGAAACCGATCGCGCAACAGGTTCTGCAGATAAGGCTGCAATTGTTCGTAACTCAGTTTCGGATGCCCCTCTGCCCGGGCCGAGATGTCGAACTCGTGATCGTCGAGTCTACTCGGCATTCCGACAATGTTCCGAGTGTCCATGTTGTACGCCAGAGAAACGAGCAGAGGCAGAGGAGCATTCCTCACGACGAAGAGATCCGTGCCATCGGGATTGCGGTAGAACGAACCTCGACGGCTCTCGGGCACGGGCGCGATCGAGGCAACCTCAAACGTTGCGGACCGATTCGCCTCAGTGCCCGACGGCGGTGGCGCAGGCTGTCGGGCGTGCACGGGGCAGGCTACAAGAAGCGCCGCCGCTACAACCGTCAGCCAGCTGCTGCCGGACGTTGCTGTTCGATCCGTCATCGTGGAAGCTCGTGAACCCATGGGTGCCCTCGCCATTGTTGATCAAGAACCAACACGAGGAGGGGACGTCCGGAGGCCGAAAAAAGACTCCCGGGGGTGGTCGCGGCGAACGCTACGCCTGGCTTAAGCTTGGAGTCGTAGCGTTATTCGAGGTTCCCATGTGCCGCAACATCAAAATCCTCTTCAACTTCGATCCGCCCGTCACGCCCGACGAGATCCGCGCAGCCTCCCTCCAATTCGTCCGCAAAATTACCGGCTTCAATAAGCCTTCCCAGGCCAACGAGGCCGCCTTCAACGCGGCCCTGGACGAAATCGCCGCCAGTTCCTCCCGTCTGCTCCAGTCCCTCGCCACCAACGCCCCGCCAAAGAATCGGGAAGAAGAAGCCGCCAAAGCGAAAGCCCGCTCCGCCGCCCGCTTCGGTAGCTGAAATAATCCAGGCCCGTCCCGCTCGTCACAAACTACGCCTCCCGGACCCTCCGCCGGAACTGCGCCCCAAACCTCTTCGTACCCTCCTTCGGAACAGGTGCGCCCGCGCACAGGAGGCGATCCGGTGGAGCTTCTCACCCAACTCAGGCAGGTCCTGCGCCGTTTGCGGCGCGCGCCGATGTTCACCCTCGTCACCCTCATCACCCTCGGCGCAGGCGTGGGCGCCACCATCGCGGTCTTCAGCGTGCTCGAAGGCGTTCTGCTCAAGCCTCTCCCCTACCCGCATCCTAACCAGCTTGTCGGAGTTTGGCACACCGCGCCCGGCCTCAATCTTGAAGACGTCAACATGGCTCCGTCCAACTACCTCGTCTATCGCGATCAGAACCATGTCTTCGAAGACATCGGCATGTACGAGGGCGACTCCGTCAACATCACCGGCCAGGGCAATCCTGAGCAGGTGAGTGCAGTCGATGTGACCGACGGTCTCCTGCCCGTCCTTGGCATCTCGCCCATCCTGGGCCGGACGTTCAGCCGCTCCGACGCCGCCCCCAGCGCTGCGCCAACCGTCATCCTCGGCTACGGCTACTGGCAACGCCACTTCGGCGGCGACCACTCCGTCGTCGGCCGTTCCATCAACGTCGACGGCAAACTCCGCCAGGTCGTCGGCGTCATGCCGCAAAGTTTTCGCTTCCTCGACTGGACCATCCAGCCCGCTCTCTACCTGCCGGTTCAGCTCGACCGCAACAAGGTCACCCTGGGGCAGTTCAGCTACGAAGGCATCGCCCGTCTCCGACCCGGTCAAACCCTCGATACCGCCAACGCCGACATCGCGCGTATGATCCCTGCCGTATGGTCCACCTTTCCCGCTCCGGCCGGCTTCAGCATGGCGCTGTTTCAAAAAGCGCGGCTCGGCCCCAAAGTCCGCCCCCTCATGCGCGACGTCGTCGGCGACGTGGGTCAGCTCCTGTGGGTGCTCATGGGCAGTATCAGCATCGTTCTGCTCATCGCATGCGCCAACGTTGCTAATCTCATGCTCGTCCGCGCGGAAGGCCGGCACCAGGAGCTTGCCGTCTGTTCCGCCCTGGGCGCCGGCCGCTGGCACATCGCGCGCGAATTTCTCCTTGAAAGCATTGTCATCGGCGTACTCGGCAGTGCGCTGGGCCTCGCCTTTGCCTGGGGCGCCCTCCATCTGCTCCTTGCGATCGCGCCCTCCGGCCTGCCTCGCCTGTACGACATTGGCATCGACCTTCCCGTTCTGGCCTTCACGCTGGTCGTCTCTCTTGCTTGCAGCCTGTTCTTTGGATCCATCCCCGCTCTCCGCTACGCCAGTTCCCGCATCGGAACCAGCCTGCGAGAAGGGGGCCGCACACTCAGCCAGGGCCGCGAGCGTCACCGCACGCGCAATACCCTCGTCGTCATTCAGGTCAGCCTCGCCTTCGTGCTGCTCATCTGCTCCGGCCTCATGATCCGCACCTTCCGCGCTCTGACTCACGTCAATCCAGGCTTCGACGCGGCTTCACCCATCCAGACCCTTCGCATCTCCATCCCCGAAGCCGAAGTGCCCGACGCTGAGAAAGTCATACGCATGGAAGAATCCATGCTCCATGGCATCGCCGCCCTCCCCGGTGTTACCTCTGTCGGCGTCGGCAGTTCTGTTCCCATGGATGGAGATGGATGGACCGATCCCGTCTTTGCCCAGGATCACAATTACGCCGATGGTTCGCTGCCGCCGCTGCGGCGATTCCGATTCGCCTCACCCGGATACTTCCAGACCATGGGCATTCCGATCGTCGCCGGACGCGACTACACCTGGCAGGAAACCTACCAGCGGCTCCCCGTCACCATCATTTCTGCGAACTTCGCGCGCGAATACTGGGGTTCCCTCGCCAACGCACTCGGCAAGCGCATCCGCGTCAGCACCTCCGACGACTGGCGCGAGATTATCGGCGTCGTCGGCGATGTTTACAGCGACGGCATCAACAAAGACGCTCCCGCAACAGCCTACTGGCCGCTCGTGATGAACAATTTCGAGAGCGACAAGGTGAACGTGCGCCGCTGGGTTGCGTTCGCGGTCCGCACGCCGCGCGCCGGCTCCGAAAACCTGATGAGCGATATTCGCCGGGTAATCTGGTCGGTCGATGCCAACCTGCCCGTCTCCGATGTGCGCACACAGGAATTCCTCTACACGCGCTCCATGGCCCGCACTTCGTTCACCCTGGTTATGATCGGCGCTGCTGCCGCCATCGCGTTGCTTCTCGGGATCGTCGGGCTTTACGGTGTCATCGCCTACTCGGCCTCCCAGCGGCGTCGCGAAATCGGCATCCGCATCGCTGTCGGCGCGCAGCGCAACGACATTACCGGCATGTTCGTTCGCCAGGGATTACTGCTCGCTGCCGTCGGGGTGGGATGCGGGCTCGCTGTCGCCTTCGGCGTCACCCGCCTGCTCACATCGCTGCTCTTCCACGTCAGCCCCATGGATCCGGTCACCTACATCGCAGCGTGTCTTGCGCTCTCGATTGCCGCGGCGCTCGCCAGCTATATTCCGTCTCGACGAACCGCAACCGTCAATCCGGTAGAGGCTCTTCGCGCAGAATAGACTCGTCGGAATTTGGCCTGCCAGCCACCCGCCAGGGCCTATGCATATTCCCACTTTCGCGCAAACCATCGCGCCAGCAGGAACAGCACCACGCCCGCCGAAACCAGCACCGCAGCTTCCGGCCCGAGGCTGCTGATCGGCTCGTCGCGCCAGAAGATCTTCTGATAGCCCTCGATCGCCCATGAGTTGAACGTGAAGTATCCAACCTTGATCATCAGGTCGGACATGATGAATTTCGGAAACATACTCCCGCCCAGCGCCGACATGGTTAAAATGATGAGCGTCGAAAACGCCCCCAGCTGCCCGCGCGTTCGCGCCACACTCGCCAACAGCATCCCAAACGATGCCACCGCGAACGACGTAATTGCCGTCATCACCAAAAATCCCGGAATGTGCTGGAAGAAGTCGAGGTGAAACACCAGCGCCGCCCACAGGAACATAATCGTCAACTGGGCAAATGCCAGCAATGCCGAGTAGAGCAGCTTTCCCGCCAGCAGCGTGGTCATCGTTACTCGCGCCGACAGCACCCGATCAAGCGCCCCGCTCTCCGACTCATCCAGCAAACTCCCGCCCGCCGCGCTCGCCGTGAACAGCAGAAACATCACGCCCACGCCCGCCGCGTAATACGAGATCATCGGGCTCTTCTTCTTCTCGCCCACCACGTCCCGCACATCGACCGCAACTAACCCTCCGGCCGCGCCTGCCGTCGAACTCGTAGCCGCAGGTGTTCCCTGTGTGTCCTCTTGCTCCTGGAATTGCTTCAGCCGCGCCAGCCCCTCATCCATCTGCTTGCGCTGCTGCGGTGTCAGCCCGCCAATCTCCTGGTCGAAATACTGCGACCCGACCGTCGCCATCGTTGCCGGCAGCGACGTCATCACCGTCTTCTCCAGCATCCCCGCCACCACGTGCGCCGCCACCGGATCGGCGCTGTCGTGCAGAATCTGAAACTTCGTCTGCTGCGATCCAGACGCGTGCCCGAAGGAAATTGGGTGCGCCCCAAATCCCGCGGGGATGATCAGGGCTGCCGGCGCATCGCCGCTCCGTACCGCCGCCTCCGCGGTTGCCACGGTATATTCCATCGGCGACGGATTCTCCTTCGTGGCCTTCGAATGTGTCATCGCCTCGA
Source organism: Acidobacteriaceae bacterium (assembly GCA_036272255.1). Lineage (GTDB taxonomy): Bacteria > Acidobacteriota > Terriglobia > Terriglobales > Acidobacteriaceae > Palsa-343. Next base: position 32,402 of record DATAZC010000086.1, read on the forward strand.
GCGACGGCTCCCGCAGCAAGCCGCGCACCAGGCTTCGTGAAGCGGCCGTCTGATCTTGATCGACCACCAGCACACTCACCCGCGGGGTCGACGATCCCCGCATGCTTCCGAATACAAATCCAAAAATCGTAAAAAACCCAATCGGCAGGATGAACGACATCACGAACGCGCCGCGATCGCGCCGCAAACTTCGAAAGCTGGTCTGCACTACGGTCCCGATCATGCCCGCAGCTCCTTCCCCGTCAGGTGCAGAAACACCGACTCCAGATTTGGCCGTTGCAGCGTCACGTCCAGAACCTCAAGCCCATCCCGGCCTGCCGCGTCCAGCAGATCGCCAATCTCCGCCGGTCTCTCCACGGAGCAATGCACCACCAGATCCTCTGCCGTTCCTTCGTGTGCGGCCGCCCAGGCTCCCAGATTCACGCGCGTCGCCCCAAAACGCATCGTCACCGAGCTGCGCGATCCAAATGCTCGCGAGACCAGCGCCTGCTTGGTTCCCTCCGCGATAATCTGCCCGTGATCGATGATCGCAATCCAGTCGCACAGCCGCTCCGCTTCTTCCATATAGTGCGTCGTATAGATGATGGTCGTGCCCGCGCTGCGCAGCGCTTCCACCATCTCGAAGATTCGGTTCCGCGACTGTGGATCGACTCCCACGGTCGGCTCATCGAGCAGCACCAGCCGCGGCCGATGGATCAGCCCAGCCGCCATATTCAATCGCCGCTTCATCCCACCCGACAGCGTCTTCACCGGCGAACCAGCGCGATCCGCGAGCGCTGCCCACTCCAGACACCACCCGATGGCCTCGTCCAGCTGCTTGCCGCGCAGCCCCTGGTAGTGCCCAAATGCTTCCAGATTTTCCCGACACGTCAGCAGCGGATAAACCGCCAGCTCCTGCGGCACCCATCCCAGTTCGCCCCGTGCCGCACTGGAGCTAACCGGCTGGCCGAAAATACTGATGCCGCCTTCATCCAGCCGCACCCGTCCCACAATGCTCCGGATCAGCGTCGACTTCCCCGCTCCATTCGGACCCAGAAGCCCAAAGCAGGCGCCTGGCTGAATTTCGAACGACACGCCCGCCACGGCGGTGACCTCGCCAAAGCGCTTCACCGCCCCATCCACACGCAGCGGCGGAGCCTCAGCGCCTACGACTCCAGATTTGTTCTGATCAGCAGACACGCGGTTCGCAGGCCTCAACGAGCTTGCGGAGCATCATAGCTGTTTCAATTGGAAGGACGACGGAAATTTGGCGGCTGCCTGAACCGGCAGATACCAACCGAAGCATCAGGGGAACCCGATGCTTCGGCTTTGAATCTGTTTACTGCGCGGTCTGCGCCTGCGGTGCGGGAGCTTCCGGCTGGCGAGGCGCGGCTGGTTTCTTCGGCTGCTGCTCCTTCTTGCCGGGCGCAATGATGGCGTGCAGCGTGTTGCCTTCCATGCGCGGCATGAACTCGACAATCCCACTTTCGCCGATGTCCACGATCAGCCGGTTGATGATCTTGTATCCCAGCTCACGGTGTGCCATCTGGCGGCCTTTGAAGCGCAGCGAGGCCTTCACCTTGTCGCCATCCTGCAGAAAGCGAACCGCCTGATTTTTGCGGGTCACATAATCGTGATCGTCGATCGTTACCGAGAACTTCACTTCCTTTACGACGATCACTTTCTGCCGTTTGCGGGCTGCACGGTCGCTCTTTTCTTTTTCGTAAAGGAATTTTCCGTAATCCTGAATACGGCAAACCGGCGGCACAGCTGTTGGCGACACTTCCACCAGATCCAGACCGCGCTCGCGTGCAATTTTGAGCGCTTCAAAGGGGGGAAGGATGCCGAGTTGCTCACCGTTCTCGTCGATCACGCGGATTTCGCGGGCGCGAATCCGATCGTTGATTCGAACAAACTGCTTCGCGGAACGCTTATCGATGGGTTTTTCTCCTGGGCGTGGACAAACCACGCGGCAACTCAGTATATCAACCGCCTGTTTCTACGATGCATGGTGACCGAATCGGGTCGCGCGTTTCACCCCGACCGGGCAGGTGCTTATTGCTGGCTCGGGTGCTTATTACTGGCTCGGGCATCGAAATCGTGCATACGGCTGGCCTCGAAGCTCACAATCTTCCACTGACCCATCCGCCGGTTATAAACACGGGTGTAACGATATTGCCCGCTGATGTCGCTGGTTCCATTGGTCCCCTCAAGCAGCGCCTGCGAGGTCACCACGGCCGTATCGCCGTAAACCCGCACATGCGTGTCGGTCAGTTCCAGCTTCGTAATCCGGATAGTCCCGGCGCTCCGCTGCGCCAGGGCCTGCGGCTTGTTCTCCACCGTGCCGTTGGAAGTGATCCCCACGTAATCGTCAGCCAATAGCCGGTTCATCTCCCCGATATTGTTGGTCACCGTGGCCTGCTGCCACTGCTGCTCCAGCGCCTCGATTTCCTTATGGATCTCGCTCTTTTCGTGGTGCGGCACCGCCCACACCGGCTGGCACGACGCCAGCACGATCAGAACCGCAACAGCTTGCGGGATCGGTTTGATACACAGGCTGGAGACCGGGCGTCGGCGCATGATCGTAACCGATGCTAGCCCGGGTTCCCGCGGCGCGTCAAAAAGGAATCGCCGAACGGTCGCCAATCGTTCTCGGATCGTCATATCCAGCGCGGAACGCCGCACCATGGCCCACCCTCGCATGCGCCCACTACCCTCTCAGACGCGCGAAAGTCCTGGACGATTGCATCGGTTCTAGGCCACCGATGTAAGGTTTTCAACCTGCCGGTCCAGCATCAGCTGGTACAACCCGCCCACCGCGTAATCCCTGAAATGCGGAGTGGCGCGGTGCGCGTCCACCGCCTGCTGATCCTTATATTGCTCGTAGATGAGCACCGTGTCCGGTTCGCCATCGAGGGTGTGCGGAACGTAATTCACGCAGCCGGGCTCCTCGCGCGATGCACGCGCCAGCCCCGTCAGTAACTCAGCCACTCTCGCGCGGTCATCCGTGCGAAACTTCATGCGAACCGTAAAGCTGATCATCGTCTAGCCCGACACCCTTATAAGAACTATTTATTTCCCGGCAATCGCCTGCATCGCCTCGCGGAATGCCGGCATTTCCAGCGTCTGATCCCGATCCGGGCCCGTCGAGACAATTGCGATCTGCGCGCCCGATTCCCGTTCCATGAAGCGCAAATACTCCTGCGCAGCCTTCGGCAGTTCGTCGAAATTCCGAACCCCTTCCGTCGACGTCTTCCACCCCTTCAGCCGAGTGTACACGGGCCGTATTGCATCGATGCCTCGGATGTCCGCAGGCATCGTGTCGCACGGCTTCCCATCCACTTCGTACGCTGTGCACACAGGAATCCAGTCCATCTCATCCAGAACGTCGAGCTTCGTCACCACCAGCCAGTCCGTGCCGTTGATTTGGTTCGAGTAGCGCAGCAGCGGTAAATCCAGCCAGCCGCAGCGCCGCGGACGCCCCGTCACCGCTCCGTATTCCTGCCCTCTCGCGCGCAGCGCTTCGCCGGCCTCATCGAAAATCTCCGTCGGAAACGGCCCCTCCCCCACGCGCGTCACATACGCCTTGGTGACCCCAATCACCGTGCCAATCCGCGTCGGCCCCACGCCTGTGCCGGTCGACGCACCACCCGCGGCGGCCGACGACGAGGTCACAAACGGATAGGTTCCGTGGTCGATGTCCAGCATCGTTCCCTGTGCGCCCTCGAACATTACACTGTGCCCTTCGTGCAACGCCTGATTCAAAAGCGCCGCCGTGTCGGTTACAAACGGCCGGACCTTTTCCGCTGCGGCTGCGTACTCGTCGTACATCTGCGCCGGATCCAGAGGCTCGGTCCCGAACAGGGCATGGGCAATCGCATTCTTCTCGCGGCAAGCGTTCTCAATGTGCGTCTTCAGCAGGCTGGTGTTCAGCAGATCGATGACCCGCAGCCCGTTGCGCGCCATCTTGTCCTCATACGCCGGACCGATGCCGCGGCTCGTCGTCCCAATCTTCTGCCGCCCCGGCGCGCTCTCTGCAGCCAGTTCAATCATGCGGTGATAGGGCAGGATCACCTGCGCTCGGTTCGACACGAACAGCCGGCTGTCTACATCGATCCCCAGGTCGCGGAGCCGTCCCGTCTCTTTCAGAAACGCCATGGGATCGAGCACGACGCCGTTTCCGATCACGCCACGGCACCCGGGCCGCAGAACGCCACACGGCACCAGTTGCAGAATGAATTTCTGCCCGTTGATGATCACCGTGTGCCCGGCATTGTGGCCGCCTGCATAGCGCGCCACTACCGCGAAGCGCTCGCTCAGCACATCGACAATCTTGCCTTTACCTTCATCGCCCCACTGCGCGCCTACTACCACTGCCGACTTTGCCTGGCTCACCGGATTCCTGCTTTCCCTTCTTCTGATCCCGGCTCCACGGCACACGCTCGCTGTTGGCTGTCGAACGCGCTGAATATGAATCTGAGGTGACCGTGGGTGGGCCGGATGTGCCTAACAGTCCATCCGATTCCCCATCATATATTGCCGGCTCACGCTCCGAAAGATTACCCTCGACCCGCTCGGCGTCGCCCTCCGTTACCGGCTCTGCGCCAGCCAGATGGTGTGCTCGCCGCAGCTCGGGTCCGCGACCACATGCGCCACGACCTCGAAGCCGTTTTCGTTCAACAATATTCGGTATTCCTCGGGATCGAGGCTTCCGTGATAAAGCGGCTCGCCTTCAAAATCCCCCAGCACGGAGCCATGCTCAGGACCGCTGGTGAACATCAACGCCGCCCGCGGTCGCGCATGGCGCGCAAAGATCGGAAACATCGGCCGTTGATCTTCCAGAGTCAAATGAAAGAAACTGTCCCAGGCCAGAACGCCGTCGAAGCTCCTGCCCAAATCGAGCGTCCGCATGTCGCCCACAATCCACTCCTGCGCTGGAAAGCGTTGGCGGCTCAGTTCGAGCAGCGGTGCCGACGAGTCCACCCCGGTCACGCGATCACCCTGGGCAATCAGGTAGCCCGCAATCGGCAACGCCGCACCGCAGCCCAGATCCAAAATCGATCCGCCTGTGGGCACCAGCTTCAGAAATCGATCGAGCCAGGACCGCTCCAACAAACCGCTCGGGCTTCGCAACCGATCCCACACCGCCGCGTGCCGCTGATAGAGACCGACGATCTGTTCAGATTCCAGGGTCACTGCGCCAGGCTACCAGCCCCGTGGTGATGCATCAAGCTGCTTCCCCTCCAGGGTACCCCCACTCCTCCACACTCCCGCCCCCCTTTTCCACCCGGGCCAACCTGCGATACTGAACCTTCATGACCAGCGTTTGTCCAAGATGCGGAGGCATGGGAGTCCAGGTGACGCCCTTTCCAGGCGGCGCCACCAAAATTGAAACCTGTCAGTGCCAGCTGGAGCAACGCGTCGCCCGGCTGCTGCACCGCGCCGGAATTCCCGCCCGCTACGAGCATTGCTCGCTGGAGAGCTATGACGCCAGCTTCCACGGTGCGGATCGTTCCCTCGCCGCTGCATACCTGATGGCGCGCCGTTTCGTCGACGGCTACCCAGCTACGACGGAGGGCCGCGGTTTGCTCCTGACCGGCTCCATCGGTGTGGGTAAAACCCATCTCGCCGCGGGCATTCTCCAGGCCCTCATCGTCGAGAAAAGCGTGCACGGCCTCTTCTGCGACTACCGCGAGCTGCTCAAGGAAATCCAGCACTCCTACAACCCGCAGGTCGCCACCACCGAGATGGAAATCCTGCAGCCGGTCTTCGATGCCGAAGTGCTCGTCCTCGATGAGCTCGGCGCCTCCAAGCCCACCGACTGGGTCTGGGATACCGTCGCGCTGGTGCTGAACACCCGCTACAACGACAAACGCACCACCATCATCACCACGAATTATGCCGACCTGCCGCCCGGAGGCTCCGCCAACGGCACCACCCGCGCCACCCGCGACGAAACCCTTGGCGACCGCATCGGGGAGCGCATGCGCTCACGGCTGGCCGAAATGTGCGTCATGGTGGAGATGCGCGGGGAAGATTTCCGC
>DATAZC010000087.1:0-35900 GCA_036272255.1 Acidobacteriaceae bacterium
CGATTTGGTGAGGGACAGACCGACCCCCACGGCAACGCGTGCCAGTGTAGCGCAGAGAGTGGCGCGATCCGCCGGTTTTCTACAATCGGAGCAGAGATGTGCGGACGCTACTATCGCCGGTCGGACAAGCAGCGCATTGCGGATGCGTTCAAGGTGGGCGTACCGCCGTCGTTTGAGATTTTGCCGGACTACAACGTGGCGCCGACGACGTTTCAGCCGGTGATTGTGGAGGATCGAGACAGCGGGGAGCGGGAGATCCGGGCGATGTACTGGGGGCTGATTCCCTACTGGGCGGAGGATCCGAAGAAGCTGGGCGTGAGCACGATCAACGCGAAGGCGGAGAGCCTGATGAAGAAGCCGATCTGGCGGGAGGCTTTGGAGCGGCGGCGGTGCCTGGTTCCGGCGGACGGATTCTATGAGTGGCAGAAGTTCAGCGCGAAGGCCAAGCAGCCTTGGGCCATTGCACTGAAGGGCGATGAGCCGCTGGCGTTTGCGGGCTTATGGGATCGATGGAAGAGCGCGGATCACAAAACGGTACTCGAGAGCTTCGCGATCATCACCACGGAAGCGAACGAGCTGACGCAGCCGATGCATGAGCGGATGCCGGTGATCCTGTTGCCGCGCGATTACGAGCGTTGGTTGCAGCGCGACGATGCAGGCCGTCCGCCGGTGGATCTGCTTCGGCCCTACGAGTCAGCGCTCATGCATGCGTGGCGCGTGGATGCCGCGGTGGGGAACGTGAAAAACAATGCAGCGGCGCTGCTGGAGCCAGTCGCCGCGCAGACGTTGTTCTAGTCCGTCATTTACTGCGAGCCGTTAGGCATCGGCAGACCTGAGGTGATCATCGGCAGTCCGGTCGCCGGCCAGTGGCTCACCTGCGCGTCCACGTTCAGCGCAAGCGCGCTGTCGGCATTGGTCACGGGATCGATGTCGACATTCCAGCCATCGAGGACGACCAGCGGCGTGTCTCCTTTAAGGTCGGCGAGCGCTGCGTCGATGGTGATGGTGCGGCTTTCACCGGGAGCGAGCCAGACGTAGTTATCCGAGTAGAAGACAGGGAGCACGCGGTCGCCGCTGGATTTGCGGCGGAGCTGCAGGTGGGTCATGAGGGCAATGGAGCTGCCGGGATTTTTCAAGGTGACTTCAAGGCCGAGACGATCGCTCGAATCGTGGCGGGTGATGGTGCCCTGGAGTTTGGCCGTGGGAATCCAGTCGAGGGGCGTGAGGTCGTCGCCCTGTTCGGGATTGGGCTCCCAATAGAGATTGCGGGAGACGATGTTGCCCTGCGCGTCGTGGAGCTCGAGTGTGGCGATGTAGAGCGGCCCGAGGCCGGCGGGCATGGGAGTGGGGCCGAGGTCGATGGCGGTGTCAGCGGGTCCGCTGACGGGGATGTCTTTCTGCAGCGCGGGATGGAGGCTATTCCAGCCGGTGTAGATGGTGACGTGCGCGGTGTCGCCGGAGATGGCGGTGGGGAGGTTATTGATGACGCGGAGGTGGAAGTCGTCTTCGTCCATCTGAATATGGACCTGCTCGGAGGCGGACTTGACGGCGAACAAAGATGCGTTGGGCTCGAGGTCGTAGTGGTAGAGCTGCCAGACGAAGCTGGGCTGCGCGGGATTGCTCATCCAGGTGATGACGCCGGTGGCGGGCGCGAAAAGGAGTTTGTTACGAGCCTCGTACATGGCGCGATAGGCCTCGTAGTTCATCATCTGCGCCTTGCGCACGAAATCCGCAAGGTTGGCGATGCGGCCGTAGCGGCCGGCGAGAACGTAAGGGTAGGTATCGCCATGCGCCGCGCCTTTGGCAAAGTCGTGCGCGCCCCAGTCGTCGTTGATGGTCTCCCAATCTTTTTCGGGCATCATGCCGTGGATGGATTCGAGGGTGGGGACGGACATGCTGCCGGTTTCGGTTTTGAAGGGGGCGTCGAAGACGTAGAAGGCACGCGGCTCACGCCAGTAGTAGGGGCCGCCGGAGTGGACGCCGCGGCCGGAGGTGGAGCTGGGCTGATAGAGGCGGGCGGGATCGAGCTCGGGAATCATCTTGCGGAGTGCGGCGTCGATTTCGGGCGGCGGGAAGCCTTCGTTGCGCGCGCACCAGAGGGCGATGGAGGGGTGGTTGCGGTAGCGGACAATTTTGTCGTGGACGTTGGCGAGGTAGACGGGAAGATTGTCGGGGTTGGGACCATCGCTGGGGTTGGGCTGGAAGAATTCGTCCCAGAGGAGGATGCCGTATTTGTCGCAGAGCTCGTAGAAGTCTTCGCCGGTGGATTGACCGACCCAGTTGCGGATCATGTTCATGTTCGCGAGGGCGTGCATGTGGATCTCAGCATCGAGACGAGCGCGCGGGATGCGCTTGAGAGCTTCGTCGAGGCCCCAGTCGCCGCCACGGATGAAGACGCGGACACCGTTGACCGAGATGGTGAGGGCGTCGACACCGGGAGATTCATAGGTGATTTTGCGGATGCCGAAGGTGGTGTCGTGAATGTCGGAATCGGCGCCGTGCTGAACGAAATGAAGATGGAGGGTGTAGAGATTCTGCGGACCGTAGCCGTTGGGCCACCACAGTTTTGGGTGGGAGACGTGGAGCGAGGGGGTTGCTTTGGGGTCGATGGTGAAGTCCTGCTCGGTCTTCGCAGGGAGGGTGACTTTTTGCGAAAACGTGACATCGCCGAAGGTGCCTTCGAGAGTGCCGGACTGCGGTTTGTCGGAGGTGTTGTTGAGGGTGGCTTTGACGGTGATGTCGGCCGTGTCGGTCTTGGGCAGCGGGAGGTCGGTGATGACGAGCGGATCATCGACGAGGACGGGGCCAGAGGCGGACAGCCAGACCTTCTGCCAGAGGCCGGTGTCGCGATCGCGGACGGCGTTGAGCCAGTCCCAGCCGATGGTGGAAAGGAAGGTGGGGCCGTCGAGCGCGGTGATGCCGCCGTTCTTGCCTACTCCGTTAGCGATGTTGTGTTCATGGGGCTCGCCCGGATGAGGTTGCGGCGAGACTTTGACGGCGAGGACAGCAGTGTCGCCAGGCTTGACGAGTTTGCTGATATCGAAGCGGCCGCGGATGAAGGCGCCGGTGATGGTTCCCACCTGCGTGCCGTTGACCCAGACTTCAGAGGAGTAGTTGGCGCCGTCGAAATGGACCCAGATTTGGTGGTGAGCGTAGTCGCGTGGGACGGTGAAGGTGGTGCGGTACCACCAGGGGGTTTTGTTGAGGGACTCGGGGATGGTCTCGCGGTTGTTTTCGCCGTAGGTGGGCTCGGGATAGATTTTGTCGTTGACGAGACTGGTGAGGACAGTGCCGGGGACGGTGGCAGCGAGCCAGCCGGTGGGCTGATAGCTCTTTGCGGAGACGGTGGCGCCGGGATCGGAGACTTTCGCGGAATCCTGGAGTTGCCAGCCGGAGTTGAGATCCTGGGGGGCAGGCAGGCCGCGCGTCTGAGCGAGTGCGGGAGCGACGAAACAGAAAGCTGGAAGCAGGAAGCCGGAAGCTCGAAGCGCAAAGCACATGAGTTGAGCACTGGTACGAGCAGCAAGGCGAGCGAAAGGCGTTCCAGAATTCAGCAAGGCATTCCCCATTTCTTTGGGCCATGAAGAAGCCAGGAAATCGGCCCCGTCCAGTATAGGCAGGATGTGGCTGGCGGCTGAGAACTCGTAGCCGGTAGGTGTTGCGGCGCGAGATGACCTGCGGAGGTGGGGCAATCCTGCGTGAACGCGATGGCATCTACCCGAACAGAGGGGTGGGTATGGCGGATACTTCGGCTGCAATTCCGGTGCGGCCTTTTGGGAAGCACGGGGACGTAAGGATTTCAGCGTTGGGGCTCGGCGGACATTACATTGGCCAGGCAGCGGACGAAAAAACGGCGATCAGGATTGTGCACGGGGCGATTGATGGGGGAGCGACCTTCGTCGACAACTGCTGGGAATATCACCGGGGTAAGTCCGAAGCGTGGATGGGCGCGGCGCTGAAGGGAAAGCGGGACAAGGTTTTTCTGATGACGAAGGTGTGCACGCACGGGCGCGAAGGCATGCTCGCGATGCAGATGCTGGAGCAGTCCCTGACGCGGCTCGGAACGGATCATCTGGATTTATGGCAGATCCACGGTGTGGCGTTTGAGAACGATCCGGAGTTATTCATTCGGCCGGGGGGAGCGGCGGAAGCGCTGCGAAAGGCGAAGGAGCAGGGGAAGGTTCGGTTCTTCGGATTCACGGGGCACAAGCGGCCGGAGATCCACCTGTCGATGCTGAACGTGGGGTTCGAGTGGGACGCGGTGCAGATGCCGCTGAATCCTTTCGACTCGCACTTTCTGAGTTTCGAGCAACTCATGCTGCCGGAACTGAACAAGCGCGGCGTGGCTGCGCTGGGGATGAAGCCGCTGGGCGGCAATGGGGACATGGTGAAGAAGGGCGCGATCACGGCGGAGCAAGCTCTTCGTTATGCGATGAGCCTGCCGGTAACGACGACGATCACGGGGATGGAGACGCTGGATGTGCTGGAACAGAATCTGAAGATCGCGCAGGGATTCATACCGCTGGCGGAAGCTGAGATGCAGAAGATCCGCGAACAGGTGCAGCAGGCAGCGGGAGATGGACGGTTTGAGCCGTATAAGACGTCGCTGAAATATGACAATCCGGAGGCCCGCCTGGCGCATGGGTTCCCGATCGACGACCAATCGGTAGAAGTGAAGGAGATGCTGAAGGCGACGCAAAACGAGGGCCATCCATGGCCGCAGGTGACGGCGTGAGCAGTGGGGCCTTCGATGTGTCGCGCAGGACGTTTTTACGATCGGCCGCGTTGAGCGGGGCAGGAGCGCTTGCCGGGCGAGAAGCCAGTGCGGCGAGCCGGACGAATCGAGAAGATCAGGGGGAGACGATGCCTTCGTATACGGTGCCTCGACGGGCGTTTGGGAAGACGGGAGAGCAGGTTTCGATTCTCGGCGTGGGAGGTTTCCATCTGGGCGCGACGAAGGACCAGCAGGAAGCGAATGCGCTGGTGGGACGCGCGCTCGACTGCGGGATCAACTTTTTCGACAATGCCTGGGAATATAAGGAAGGGCTGGCGGAAGAGCGGCTGGGGACCGCCTTGAAGGGCAAGCGCGACCAGGCGATCGTGATGACGAAGGTCTGTACGCACGGGCGCGACAAGAGCGTGGCGATGCAACAACTGGAGGAATCGCTGCGAAGGCTGGGGACGGATCATCTGGACGTGTGGCAGATTCATGAGGTGGTGTACTACAACGATCCTGATCTGATTTTTAGGCCGGACGGCGCGATTGAGGCGTTGGCGCAGGCAAAGCAGCAGGGAAAGGTGCGATGGGTGGGATTCACGGGGCATAAGCACCCGGACATTCATCTGAAGATGCTGAGCCATGACTTCCCTTTCGACACGGTCCAGATGCCGCTGAACGCATTCGATGCGCGGTTCCGGAGTTTCCAGCAGCGGGTGTTGTCGGAGGCAAACCGGCGCGGGATTGCGGTGCTTGGGATGAAGAGCCTGGGCGGGAGCGGTGAGATGGTGACGCATGGATCCATCACCGCGGAAGAAGGTTTGCGTTATGCGATGAGCCTGCCGGTGGCGACGACGATCAGCGGAATGGATTCGCTCGAGGTGCTGGAGCAGAATCTGGCGATAGCGGCGAATTTCAAGCCGATGACGGAAGGCGAACGGAAGGCTCTGGAGGATCGGGTGCGGGCGTGGTCGGCGGATGGGCGGTACGAGCTGTTCAAGACGACGATGAAGTATGACGGCGATCTGGGACGGCAGCAGCATCAGTTCCCTGTTGCGGAGAAGATGCCGGCTTAGGGACAGGGGAGCAGGGAGTAGCCAGCAGGAAGCGGGAAAGCCCGAACTGAAATCGAAACTGGAGCCCGGTCGATGGATAAAATCGAAGGATAAAATCGAACGTCACAAAGTTAGTTGCAGCAGATATCCTTAGCGTTCAGATGAGGATTTGCTGCGAATGAAAATTGCCATCGTCACGGAGACATTTCTTCCGAAGGTCGATGGAATCGTCACGATGGTGACGAAGACGGTCGAGACGCTGACGGCTCGGGGCGATGAGGTCCTGATCTTCGCGCCGAGCGGGGGACCCCCGGAGTTATATGGCGCCGAGGTGGTCAGTTTGCCGTCTCTGCCGTTTCCCTTCTATCCAGAGCTGCGAGTAGCAGCACCGCGGGCATCGATGCGGCAGCGACTGCTCGATTTTCGGCCGGATGTTTTTCATTTGTTTGAGCCGTCTCTGCTGGGGATTGGCGGGATTTACTACGGCAAAGTGCTGTACATCCCGATTGTGATTTCGTATCACACGAATCTGCCGGCGTACCTGCACTACTACAAGCTGGGATTCTTTGAAGGGCCAACGTGGAAGTTGATGCGGGCGCGGCATCTGCGCGCAGACCTGAATCTGTGCACGTCAACACAGATGATGGACGAGCTGCGGCATCATGACATCGACCGGCTGGCCTTGTGGGCCAGAGCAGTGGATGCGGAACAGTTTCATCCGTCAAAATGTTCTGCGGAGATGCGATTGAGGCTGAGTGCGGGAGAGCCGGAGAAGCCGCTGCTGCTGTATGTGGGACGACTTTCCGCCGAGAAAGATGTTGGCAGCCTGCGAGAGGCGCTCCGCGCAATGCCTGACGTGAGACTGGCTATTGTTGGCGATGGTCCGATGCGGCAGGAACTGGAACGGCATTTCCGCGGGACGGCAACGTATTTCGCCGGATATATGCGCGGCGAGACACTGGCGGCGGCGTATGCATCGGGAGATGTGTTCGTGATGCCTTCAAAGACGGAGACACTGGGTTTGGTGCTGATGGAGGCGATGGCGGCAGGGTGTCCGGTAGTCGCATGCCGGGCAGGCGGCATCCCGGACGCGGTGGAAGATGGCGTAACGGGATTTCTGTTTGAGCCTGAGGACCGGCATGGTCTGGTGAACACTGTGAAGCGGGCGCTGGCCAATCCCGAAGAGCGCGCCAGCGTGCGGATGCAGGCACGGGCGGACGTAGAGCGGCATAGCTGGGGAGGCTCGACGGATCAGCTAAGGCAGTATTACGCGCAGGCTATCGAGAATCCCCGGCCGAAAGCGGAGACAGCTGGGCCAGTGAAAGGGCCGAGCCTGAAGCGGAGAATGATTCTCGGAACGCTGCGGAAGTTACTTCCCTGACGGAGCAGAAACCGGGGGCTGCAGAGCGGCTTGCTGTGCCTGAGAATCGGGAGCCATTTTGTAGGAGCCGTAGTCGATGGTGAGGGTGGCACGACCGCCCATGCGCACATCGGTTTCGCTCTGATTGCGCTCGGGCAGCCAGAATTCGCCGGTCTTGGCATTCACGTGATGAATCTTCGTATCGCGAATCCAGAAGGAGGGGTTGCGCGCTGGCTGGGCTTCAATTTTGGCAACGGCAAAGTCGTCGGCATCGACCCAGATGGTTCCGCGATAGAGGAGTTTGGAGTTGGTTCTGGGCTCAACCTGCAGCACGTAACAGGGGCGTCCATCCACGATCTGCTGGGCGACGAGAGTGAAGTTGTAGTTGGCCGTCGTGGGCGCGGTCTGGCTGGGATGGGCGGCTGCTTCCTCTTCCGCTTCAAGAAGCTTCTTGAGGACGTGGTCGGCCAGCATCTTCGAACCCGTCTGGGAGACGATTCGGAATTGCTTGTTCCCAGGAGCGGCGTAGGTCGCTTCGACGACGATGGTGGCGGTGAGGTTGGCGGGAAAGCCCTTGTAGCTGACCGAGTAGTGACGCTCTTCGGTATAGCCCTTGAGATCGAGCGCGCGCTTCTTCTCGCCATCGGCAAGTCTCTGGACGATGTCATTGACGCTGAGGCGGCTGGTGGCGTCAGAACCGGGGGCGGCCGCAGCATCTGACACATTCGTAATCGCGGCGTTAACTTTTTGAGCGGCAGAGAGAGTGCCGGGCAATACAAGAGCCGCGGCCAGCATGAATTTCAGGGCCGAATAAGAAGGGCGGGTTACGGGATGCAAGATTCCTAATGATGCATTCCGGGTCAGCGGCGCGTCAATTGAAATAGTTCAGCAAATCTTCATTCCGGGAAGGGACGGAATACCGTAAGGTAGCGGCAGGTCCTATAATTGACCAACTTCACCCTTCCCCTGCATGCGCACGATTCGGGAGTTCCTGGAGTAACATCGTCCGACCAGGGCGAAACGGTTCAGGGCAAGTGAAACTACATCCAGCGATCGAAAGGGATGGCGGAGGCCGAGTGGACAACCAGTTGTTGCAGCTGCCCAGGGACAGGGATAGCGTGGTTCCCTATCGAAGCGGAGTTTCCCTGCATGGACACACCCGGCACTCGCAGGAAAGCCTCGGATTCATCGCTACATTTCTCAGGCGACGGACAGCATCGCGGCGGTGGTATGCGAACCAGCAGGAGCGCTGCCTGCAGGTAACGGGAATACCTCTGGATTTGGACCGCGCGTACTGGACACCTCCGCTGTGTGAGCGGTTCGCGCAGGAAGTAGAGACGCGGCAGATCGAGCAGATGGGTTTGAAGCCGATGGTGTCGCTGACGGATCACAACAGCATCGACGCTTGTGTATTGCTGCGGGAGGATCCGGCCTTTCCGGATACTCCAATCTCGACAGAGTGGACGGTACCGTTCGGACGCGCGGTATTTCATTTCGGGATTCACAATTTACCGCCGAAGACGGCACGGGCGATGATGTCGGCGATGCATGAGGTAACGGCGAAACCGGAGGAGACACGGATTTTCGGATTGTTCGCTGAGATGAGCCGCATACCGGACGTCCTGGTGGTTTTCAATCATCCGCTGTGGAACTTCTTCGACATACCGGCGGAGCAGTTTAAGTACGAACTGACGCGGTTTCTTGAATCCGGGAACCGGTATATCCATGCATTTGAGCTGAATGGAATGCGGAGCCACGCGGAAAACCGTGGGGTGCTGAAGCTGGCCGCCGAATGGAACCAGGTTCTGATCTCGGGCGGAGACCGTCATGGATGCGAGCCGAACGCATGGCTGAACCTGACGAACGCGACGGAGTTTTCAGAATTTGTGGATGAGGTTCGCGTAGGGCGGCAAAGTACGGTCGTGATCATGCCGCAGTATGCGTCGCCTTTGGGCTGGCGTTTCTACCAGAACTTTACGCATGTGATTGCGGACTATCCGGAGCATCCGGAAGGGCGCAGACGATGGGACGAGCGAACATTCCATCCGGATCGTGGGGGCGACATTGCACCGATGAGCGCGCTATGGAAGAACGGAGCGGCACCGGAGTTTCTAAAGGCGGCCTTCAGCGCGGCTTTGATGGCAACGCGCGTACCACTGCATGGACTGCTGCGCCGATGGAAGCGGAAAGAAAGCGATTCGCTAAGGCTGCCGGTTCCGGCGGCGTGGACGGTTCCTGGAAGCGGCGGCAGGAGTGGCTTTGGCGAACGGGCGCCGGAAACTTCTCTTGAAGAATGCCTGTACAGCAGTGGAGAGCCGGCAGGCGACTAGCTGTTTATCCGGCTACTGTGGCCAGTTCCAGCTCCTTCTGCAGAAGCGCAAATTGATCCCTGTCAGTTTCGTAGGCGCCGGCACGAGGTAGCTGCTGCACCAGAGCATTGCCTTTTTCCCAGGCCTCGCGTGCTTCGGGCAGTCGTTGCTCGCTCCAGAGAAACGCGCTGCGGGCGATCCAGTAATCAGCATTGTGGCGGCTTGGATTTTTAGCCTGCATGCGCTCCCACCAGAGGCGAGTGCCTTCGACATCGTGCTCG
The DNA here is from genome assembly GCA_036272255.1 of Acidobacteriaceae bacterium. Taxonomy (GTDB): domain Bacteria; phylum Acidobacteriota; class Terriglobia; order Terriglobales; family Acidobacteriaceae; genus Palsa-343. The sequence goes on from DATAZC010000087.1 coordinate 9,723, forward strand.
AGATAAGCCTTGCCAAAGATGAAGGGCGTGTGCAGTTCCGCGGGAATGTCGGACGCGGATTCGCGGTAGACAGCCTCGGCGTCGGCGAGAGCTTTGCAGGCGTCGGGGATGCAGCCACGATCGAGGTAGCAGGAAGCGGCGAGGAGGCGAAGGTGGAGAGCCTGCTGCCCAACGCAGATGGAGGAACCGGCGCGAAGGATGGCTTCGATGTCGTAATCGCGCGGACGCAGCGGGGTGAAGGTAGTAGCAGCGGCTGCGGAGAAAGCACGGTGCAGGTCGACCCAGGGGCCGGGGGAGAGGAGTTGAACGATTCTGGCGCCGTCGGAATAGAAGGCTTTGGTGCGAAACGGAATCAGATTGAGGATAGCCGTGAAGAGGGACAGCGTTGAGAAGAAGGCGAGAGGGAGCCAATCCTGTTGCCGCGCGTGACCGGGAGCCGTGAGGGCCACGCACATGACGGCGAGCCCCGAAGCGAGGCTGGTGAATGGACCAGCGGCCACCATGCAGATGTCGCGCCAAAGGGGACGATTGGGATCACGAGGGGCAACGGCGGTAGCGCCACCAATGGCGAGAAAACCGGAGAGGATGAAGCGAAATTCCCATCTGCCTCCACGGATGCGCCACTGAAATGGGCCGACGATAAAGGCGCGGAGCTTCATGTCGAGCGCAGAGGCTGCGGCAGCGTGGCCGAATTCGTGGATGGCGACCATCAGCAGCTCGAGAAGCAGGAACAGAAAGAGGTCGTGGCCGAAGGAGTTGCGGATCCAGACCAGGCCATTCGATTCTGCCCAGCGCCACCACCAGGTCATGGCGGAGAAGAGACCGCCTGCACCGAGGATCCAGATAGCGCGGTTGACGATGGCGTTGGTACCGTCGCCGGGGAGGGGCTGGTTGTGTTGTTCCGCGGTGATGAGGTCGCGGCGGCGAAAGGCGATGAGCCCGGCAATACCGATGCCGAGCAGGAGGGCGTCGGGATTGAGGAACGCGGTGGTAGGTTCCGTGAGGAAACGGCGATCCATGTAGAGGAAGAGGCAGCCGAGGGCAGCGTTGATGCCGCTGGCGGTGAGCCCCCAGACGCGTGCCGAGGGTTTGGCCGTCCAGAACGACCAGCAGGCGAGACCGTAGACGATGCCGAGAAGGGGCAATGCGACCCGAATGCCCGCGCTGAGGAGGCTGGGCGGCAGGTGCGCACCCGGCCAGGAAGCAATGTCGAGGAGTGAGACGAGCGAGGACCGCAGAAAGAGGACCGCTCCCAGAGCGAACATCCAGCTCAGGAAATTTCTGACCGCGCGCATGCTATCCGCCTGGATCGGGTGATTAGCGCAAGCGTACCCGCGATCGCGTGGGGGGAACAATGCTACTTCAGAGGGAGTCGGGAGTGCCGTGGAATGAACCCTTTACCAGGAGGGGAGGGCTGCGAAGGATTTGCTTGTAGCTATCTTTTTCGTGTCAGGTTAGATTGGGGGCACGTGTCGCCGGGAGGGCGGAAGCGGTCGCCCGTACACGTTGGCTGGAACGCGCGGAGGACAGGCTTGGAAGGCGGAATCGAACAGCAGCAGCTTGATGAGATCAAGGCGCGATACGGGATCGGGAGCCGGGCTGCGGGGCCCAGCCGCTTCCCGATCGTGCTGATCAAGCCGTCGCATTACGACGATGAGGGGTACGTGATCCAGTGGTTTCGGTCGGCGGTTCCTTCGAACTCGCTGGCGGTGATGCACGGCCTGGTGCAGGACTGCAGGCAGCGGAAGGTGCTGGGCGAGCGCGTCGAAGTCGAAATTCGGTCGATGGACGAGGACAACACGCGGATCCGCACGCAACAACTGGCACGGGAGCTTAAGAACAATCAGGGGCTGGTGATTCTGGTCGGGGTGCAGTCGAACCAGTTTCCGCGGGCGATGGATATTGCCTTGCCGTTGCGGGTGGCTGGCGTGCAGGTGTGCATGGGCGGTTTTCATGTGTCGGGCAGCATCTCGATGCTGGGTGGGGTGACGCCGGAGTTGCAGGAGGCGATGAACCTGGGCATCTCTCTTTTTGCGGGCGAGGCAGAGGAAGGACGCCTGGATCAGGTACTGCGCGATGCATGGTCGGGGCAGTTGAAGCCGCTCTACAACCACCTGAGCGATTTGCCATCGCTCGAGGGGGCGCCGGCGCCGATGCTGCCGCGGAAGACGATTCGAAACACGATTGGAAAATACACGAGCTTCGACGCGGGGCGGGGATGCCCATTTCAATGCTCGTTCTGCACGATTATTAACGTGCAGGGGCGGAAGTCGCGGCGGCGGACTGTGGATGAGGTGGAGCGGATCGTTCGGGAAAATCTGAAGCAGGGTGTAGGGCGGTTCTTCATCACTGACGATAACTTTTCACGCAACCCGGACTGGGAGAAGATTTTCGATCGGCTCATCGAAATGCGGGAGCAGGAGGGGCTGAACATCAAATTCATGCTGCAGGTGGACACGATGTGCCACCGGCTGCCGGGTTTTATTGAAAAGGCGGGGCGGGCCGGCGTGCGACGGGTGTTTATCGGCCTGGAGAGCATTAATCCGGCGAGTTTGATGAGCGCACACAAGAAGCAGAACAAGATTGCGGAATACCGGAAGATGCTGCTGGGGTGGAAAAAGGCTGGTGCGATTGTATTCGCCGGGTACATTGTTGGATTCCCGGGCGAGACGCCCGAAAGTGTGCTGCACGACATCCGGATTATTCAGAAGGAGTTGGCGATCGACCTGCTTGAGCCACACTGTCTGACGGCGCTGCCGGGGTCGGAGGATCATCAGAAGCTGCATAAGGCTGGCGCGTATCTGGACCCTGATCTGAATAAGTACGACCTGGAGCACGTGACGACGCAGCATTCGACGATGACCGCAGAGGAGTGGGCGAAGCTGTACCAGGATACGTGGAAAGAGTTTTACACGCTGGAACACATGGAGACGGTATTGCGGCGGGCCGCGGCGACGGGCATTGCGCTGGACAACATGATGGTGCTCTTGCTCTGGTTCCACTTCTGCATCGTGTACGAGAAGATCGATCCGCTGCAGGGCGGGTATTTGCGGCGAAAGCACAGACTGGATCGGCGCCCGAACATGGCCAAAGAGGGTTTGGTGGGTTTCTATCTGCGCTATTGGAGCGATCTTGTCTACAAGCATTTCAGGATGGCGGGACTTTATCTGCGTTTTCGGGGCTTCACGAAGCGGCTGGAGCAAGAGCAGAGCGCGAAGAGCTACAACGATGTGGCGCTGACCCCGGACGCCGACACCGATACGGCGGCGCTGGAGATGTTGCTGACGCACATTGCGCCAGCGAGCCAAGGCGCAGCGATCAGCGTTTAGTGCCTGGCTGCTTCGGATGCGAACCCTGGAGGGCCGGTGGGCGTCCTTCCTTGAATTCAAAACAACCCCAAAACACATTCTGGCCGGTTCTCACGTTGAGGTTGTACGCGGGTGCGGGAGTAACAGTGACCTGCGCCCCGTTGTGAGTCGCGTGATGATTACCGTTCTGAGTGACGAACCGGATGAGGAAAGGGCAAGCAAGGACAACTGAGGGCGGTTCGCGGCGAGGATGAATCGTTGAGCCATTCGTATGGCACACTACGGCAATTTCATCCTGAGGCGACAGGCCATGAGACGGGCCGCGGCATTGGCGGGAGACAAGGGCAGGGAGGGGTATGCAGGCCGGATACGCGCCTGTTTGCGACTTGCCCGGGTCGTGCAAATGCCGGTCCTGCTGGCGTTCCTGACGTATGGTACGACGGGGTGGAGCCAGGCGCGGGAGGTTTCCTCGGGCGGACCCAGTTGGAGCCTGGCGGAGCCGGAGTCAGAAGAGTTGGCAGCGGCTGGTTTGCTCGGTAATAGCGGAGGATCGGCGGGGCTCATCAGCGCGAGGGCAACTCCGAAATTCCACGGCCCGCTCTGGCATGTAGCCGATGTGGAGGGCGGGTATGCATCGATCCGGTCGACGGCATCGCCCTTGAAGTGTGGATGCTTTACCGCGGACGGCGGCAACGGATCGATGGTCTATCACCTGACGGACTATTTCGGTGTAGCGGGGGATGGGGCACGGGTGTGGGCACCAGGTTCAGGACCGAGCCATGGGCTGAACCTGACGACGTATCTGGGAGGGCCGCAGATTTCGACGCTGCTGGCGGGGCATCTTTTGCCGTTTGGTCATTTTCTGATTGGGAAGGCACAAGCCGACGGGGTGACTAGCCAGCGTGGTGGAGGTTCAACGAGTGCGTTTGCAGATGCCTGGGGCGGCGGGGTGGATCTGGTTCTGAGCCATGACACGTCGGTGCGACTGGCCGAAATCGACGAGGACACGATGTATTTCAGAAGAGGCACGCTGGGATCGCAGCACAACAGTCTGCGACTGGTGTTCGGAGTGGTTTTTCATTTCAAGACGCGGTGAGTGATCAATGTTGATGAAAGGCGAGGGTGCATGATGAGGGGACGGGTAGCAGGAAGGATGTCAAGGCGAGGCCGGCTGATGCTGACCGCGGCGCTGATGACGGGATTTTGGGCAGTCGCTATTCCGATCTGGTGGCCGTAGGCGACCACGAGGATCGTAGACCCAATATCTGCGGACCGCGCGGGGCAGGCTTCAGACAGGACTAAGGAGCCGCTACAGAGCGGCCGAAATCACGCAGAGCCTCGAGCGTTCGCCGCGCGGATCCTGAATCAATGGCTTCGGCAGCACGCAACACACCTTCATGGAGGTCAGCGGCCAGCCCAACAGCTTCAAGGGCAGCAGCAGCGTTGACCAGGACTACTTCCCTCTTTGGCCCGGTTTCCCCACCGCTGAGAATTCCTTCCAGGATTGCGGCATTACTTTCCGGAGTGTCGCCCCCCTGGAGGTCCTCCAGCGTGGCGCGGGAGAGGCCAAGGTCTTCTGGATAAATAAGAGTGGAGAAAGGATGTGGGGGTCCGTGGTCGGACAGCGGGCGGACGACGATGGTGTCGGTGGGTGAGAGCGCGATTTCATCGATGCCATTGCGTGCATGGACGACACGACCGAAGCGGATCCCGAGCTGCGCCATCACACCGGCAGCGACTTCGAGCTTGGTCGGGGAATATACGCCCATGATCTGAGCGGGAGCGCCGGCGGGGTTGGTAAGCGGGCCCGCGAGGTTGAAGATGGTGCGGAACCCCAGGGCGCGGCGAACGGGCTGCACGCGTTTCAGCGCTGGATGCAGGGCAGGCGCGTAGAGGAAGGTAAAGCCGGTGGCACGTAGGCAGTCCGCAGACTGTTCCGGGGTGAGCGCAACCGAAATCCCCAGGGCTTCGAGGACATCCGCCGATCCGCACTTCGAGGTGATGCCACGATTGCCGTGCTTGGCCACTTTGGCGCCGGCGGCCGCCGCCACCAGAGCGGCGCCTGTGGAGATATTGAAAGTACCGAGCCCGTCGCCGCCGGTCCCGCAGGTATCGACAAGGGCGGCGCGCTCGTCCGGGGTAAGGGGAATCGGGACCGAAAGCGCGCGCATGGCCAGGACGAAGCCGGTGAGCTCGTCGATGGTTTCGCCGCGCGTGGCGATGGTGGAGAGGAGCGAACTAATTTCGAGATCGCTGACGGAATCGGGGGCGCCGGTAAGGATGGCGTTGAGCGCGTTGCGCGCTTCTTCCTGAGTCAGGGACCGGCGCTCTTCAGCGATCTGTTGAAGCAGAGATTGCAATGCAGACATGCAGTCAGTTCCATGCTACTGCTTGAAGCGCGTAGAGGAGACGGCGCCGTGGGGAACGGGCCGTCTCCGCACCGAGGGGTGATCAGTCGCCGGCGGCAGTACCGGGAAGGGGCTCGAACTCCGGTTTTGCGGGCACGGCCTGCGAGGCGGTGACGCGCGTTTCGGCGAAGAAGACGCGATAGATGAGGCCTGCGAGAACGGCGCCAAGAATGGGGGCGAGCCAAAAGAGCCAGAGTTGGGAAAGAGCCCATCCGCGGACGAAAAGGGCCTGGCTGGTGCTGCGAGCGGGGTTGACGGAGGTGTTGGTGACGGGGATACCGATGAGGTGGATGAGCGTGAGGCCAAGTCCGATGGCGATGGGGGCTAAACCCTTAGGCGCGCGAACATCGGTAGAGCCAAGGATGATGAAGAGGAAGAAGAAGGTTAAGACCATTTCCGCGACGAAGCAGGACTGCATGCTGTAGAGGCCGGGGGAATGCTCGGCGTATCCGTTGGCGGCAAAGTTGCCGAGGACAAAGCCAGGCTTACCACGAGCGATGACGAACAGGGCAGCGGCTCCGACGAAGGCTCCCGAGAGTTGCGCGACGATGTAGGGAATCAGGTGAGCAGCGGAGAAGCGGCGACCGACGACGAGGCCGACAGAGACGGCGGGGTTGAGGTGGCATCCGGAAATGTGGCCAATGGCATAAGCCATGGTGAGCACGGTGAGACCGAAGGCCAGGGCGACTCCCACGAAGCCGATGCCGAGACCGGGAAAAGCGGCGGCCAGAACCGCGGCGCCGCAACCGCCAAAGACGAGCCATGCGGTGCCGAAGAATTCGGCAAACAAGCTTTTGCTGAGATTCATATTTCCCCTCCAGAAGAAGCAGACAGCGTGTGCGACTGGCAGAAGCGTCAGCCGGTGGAACGAACTCGGGCCCGAGGGAGGAATGGTGAGCGCCAGTGTAGCGCACTGGCGACGAATATCAGGACGTGATTTGGAGAGTTGGAGTTGAGGGAGTAAACAGGTTTGCTCGCACCAGATGCGTTCGCTACACTGGTCATTCTGCTTTAGCGCGGATTTAGCAGCGCAAACGGCTGGACAGGCGCAAATATCGCCGAGGTTTTCTCAGCAGCGGGCAACGAGTTTTGTTTTTTCGACTAACTAACTATGAAAATTCACGAGTATCAGGCGAAAGACATTCTGACGAAGTATGGCGTGGCGGTTCCTCATGGGGAAGTCGCCAACACTCTGGACGAAGCACTGGAAGTCGCGAAACGGCTATTCAGTGGCGGCGCGAAGGGCGTGGTGGTGAAGGCGCAGATTCATGCCGGCGGACGCGGCAAGGGTGGCGGCGTGAAGGTGGCGAAAACGATCGATGAGGCGCAGCTGTATGCCGAGCAGATTCTGGGCATGCAGCTGGTGACGCATCAGACCGGACCGCTGGGACAGAAGGTGCAGCGGCTGCTGATCGAAGAGACCGCGGCCATCGATCGGGAGTTGTACCTGGGGATCGTATTGGATCGCGCGGCGGCAAAGCTGGCGTTTATGGCGTCGCAGGCGGGCGGCATGGAAATCGAAGAAGTGGCCGCGAAGGATCCGAAGGCGATTTACAAGGCTTACATCGATCCGGGTGTGGGATTTCAGGCGTATCAGGCGCGGGAACTGGCGTTTGCGCTGGGGCTGAAGCCGACGCAGATTGCCGATGCGGTGAAATTCATGAGTGGGCTTTATCGAGCCTATATCGATACGGATGCCTCGCTGCTGGAGATCAATCCGTTCATCACGACGAAGGACGACAAGCTGTTCGCGCTCGACTGCAAGATCAACTTCGACGACAACGCGATGTTCCGGCACAAGGATCTGAAGGAACTGCGCGATGTGGCGGAGGAGGATCCGCTGGAAGTGGAGGCGTCGAAGTACGCGCTGAACTACATCAAGCTGGACGGCAACATCGCCTGCATGGTCAACGGCGCGGGGCTGGCGATGGCAACGATGGACATCATCCAGTACGCGGGCGGGATGCCGGCAAATTTTCTGGACGTCGGCGGCGGCGCGAATCAGCAGCAGATTGAGCACGCTTTTGAGATTCTGCTTTCGGACAAGGGCGTGCAGGCGGTGTTCATCAATATTTTTGGCGGGATCCTGCGTGTGGATACGCTGGCGCAGGGCGTGGTGCAGGCGGCAAAGAACCTGAACGTGAAGGTGCCCGTGGTTCTGCGGCTGGAGGGAACGAACGTGGAAGAGGGACGGAAGATTCTGAAGGATTCGGGATTGAAGTTCATTGTTGGCGACACGATGCAGGACGCGGCGCAAAAGGTGGTTGCGGCTGCGAAGGGGGTGGCTTAGCGATGGCTGTTTTGGTGGATAAGAACACTCGCCTGATCGTGCAGGGAATTACTGGCCGTGAGGGCACGTTCCACGCGAAAGGATGCGCGGAATACGGGACGAAGGTGGTTGGCGGCGTGACGCCGGGTAAAGGCGGAACCACGCACGAGGGTTGGCCGGTTTTCGACACGGTTCATCAGGCGGTGGAGAAGACGGGGGCGAACGCTACGGTGATTTTTGTGCCACCGCCATTTGCCGCGGACGCGATTCTGGAAGCGAACGATGCCGGGTTGCCGCTGATCATCTGCATCACGGAAGGAATTCCGATCAACGACATGGTGAAGGTGTGGAGCGTGCTGAAGCATTCCAGCTCCCGACTGATTGGGCCGAATTGCCCGGGAGTGATTTCGCCAGGCAAGGCAAAGATTGGGATCATGCCGGGGCGAATCCACAAGGAAGGGTCGATCGGGATTGTGTCGCGCTCGGGCACGCTGACGTACGAAGCGGTGTATCAGCTGACGCAGCGCGGGATTGGGCAGTCGACGGCGATTGGCATTGGCGGCGATCCGATTGTGGGCACCACGCACGTAGACGCGCTGAAGCTGTTGAATGAGGATCCAGAGACCGAGGCGATTATTCTCATCGGCGAGATTGGCGGGACCGCAGAAGAGACGGCCGCCGACTACGTAAAGAAGCACGTGAAGAAGCCGGTGGTGGGATTCATCGCCGGGCAGACGGCGCCTCCGGGGCGGCGTATGGGTCATGCGGGAGCGATCATCTCGGGCGGACAAGGTACGGCCGCCGAGAAGATGAAGGCGCTGACGGCGGCGGGTATCCATGTAGTGGAGACGCCAGCGGCGATTGGGGAGACGGTGGCGCGAGTGACAGGGAAATAAGGGACGATTCAGGGGAACTATGACGCAGCGTACATTCAGCATTATTAAGCCGGATGCCATTCGGAAGGGCCATGCGGGCGCGATTCTCGCCGACGTTGAAAAGGCCGGGTTCAGGATTGTGGCGATCAAGAAGCTCTTTATCTCGAAGCCACAGGCCGAGGGGTTTTACTACGTTCACAAAGAACGGCCGTTTTTCGGATCGCTGACGGAATTCATGTCGTCGGGACCGATCGTCGCGCTGGTGCTGGAGAAGGACAACGCCATAGCCGATCTGCGGAAGCTGATGGGCGCGACGAATCCTGCGAACGCCGACGAAGGAACGATTCGCAAAAAATACGCCGGATCGATTGAAGAGAACGCGATCCACGGCTCGGATGCGGAGGACACGGCGAAATTTGAGATCGGCTACTTCTTTGCGGGTCACGAACTGGTGTGAAGAAGAACCGGGACCAGGGAATAGAAAAGCTATCTCCTGATCGCGCAGTGCTGGGTTGCCTTATCCCACAAACCTTCAACTGGTCTTCATGATCTCAAGGGTGAGGGAGTCCCTGCGAGCTTCGATCATGCGGTCGACGCTGGCGAGCACGTAGAAGTATACCCATGAACTGATTGCGGCCAGGGCCACGAAAATCGGCGTCGCGAGCCAGGGCCGACCAAAGATGGCGCAGGGCGCAAGAACGGCGGCGCCAATGGCTACCACGCCGAACTGGGTGGCCATGCTGGTGAGGCCATTGCCGAGCGCTCCGTTTTCGCGCCGAATGCGCGCCAGGTTGATGCGGTAAGGCATGGCAATGGAGAGCAGGTTGCCGATGGCGAAGTTGGCCGGAACGGCAAAAAGCAGCCAGGCAACGGTTGCAGCGGCGATGCTGGTAGCGGGTAATCCGAAACGGTAGATGACAACCGCAGAGATGAGCAGCGCTTCAAGCCCAAACAGGACGAGGTGCAGGTAATTCTTGCCGAGGACCACGGTGCGCAGTGGTGTAGGTGACAGGAAGTAGAACTGGATACCGTCGCCTTCCATGCCAAGGCTGTTACAGATGAGGCGGGCGAGGCCGAGGAAGGCCCAAGCCATACCGATGGGCAGAGCGTATTCTCCGCGAATGCTGGAGTAATGACCGCCGCGCAGTGCGCCGCCGAATACGAAGACCATGACCAGGGGAGCGGCGAGGTTGTACAACATGGGACCGCTGCGCATGAGATAACGCAGATCTTTCTCAAAGACAGCAGCGATGGGTCCGGAGAAATCAAGAATCGGCGGGCGTCGGGGTCTGCGAACGGAGGAGGCGCGCGGCGCCTCGCTGAGACTCTCCCCACGGCTTTCGCGGCGAAGGCGTAGAGCGAGCAGTCCTCCGGCGCCGAGCGTGTAGAAGCCTAACCAAAGAATATCTTCAGAAGCCAGAAGGGCGCGGCCGTGGTCCGCGAGGTCAATAGCATTGACGGCGAGACCTGGCGGGAGGACTTTTTGTGCCAGGAGCGCGTGGGCGGCCAGCCGGTCAAGGGTTTGCTTTCTGAGGTTGCCGAAGGGACGATTGCGGTAATTTTGATGCCACGCGGGATTGAGAACCTGAGCACCGAGGGCAAGGAATAGAAAAATGCCGGTGACAATTTCCCGGGTGCGACGCTGCGCGAGCCAGCGCTCAATCCAGGCAAGAATGGTGCGTGAAAGCAGCAGGTTGAAGAGGACGAAGAGGGCGAGGGTGAGGCCGGTCCAAAGAACGAGTCCAGGGCGGGTAACGCTGATGCCGATGCCAATGGCGAGAGCCCAGGCGATGCCGATGATGGTGGACGGAGCGGCGAGTCCGTAGACCAGATAGAGCGCGATCCAGGAGCTGAAGCTGACGGGATAGCGGAGGAGATGGCCAAGCTCGGGGTTCTGGCCGCCGAGGGCCGGCGCGAGGGCGGCAAAGAACTGCCACGAGAGGAAAAGCACCCACAGGAGAACGGAAATTCCCAGGACATGACCGCGGGAGACGGCAACATAGGCGCCGAAGCCGAGTCCAAAGGCCGGACCGCCGGCGATGAGGCAGAAAATGAGGACGACAAGAATCTTAGCGCCCAACTCGAAGCCGCCCCGCCGGGTACGGAGCGAGTTGATGAAAATGCGACTCTGCACCCAGGCGAGCGCAGCATACTGGCGGCGCGCGAGGGGGGAAAGAAATCCCTGCCGAACGGACGTGGCGGGTGTGCGAGTTTCTATGCCAGCCACGAAAGCTCCTGCAAAGCTTCCTCCGTGCCGTGCGATCCGGGGCCGCCGACAATGCGGAGAAAGAGCTCCTCGAGGGTGAGTTTCTCTTCGGGCTGGGGACCGGTCAGGCTGGCGGCAACACCGGCGCGTAGTTCATCGAGCGAGCCATTGGCAACGAGGCGCCCCTGATGAATGATGGCGACGTGGCTGCAGAGGCGCTCGACAATTTCAAGCACGTGCGAGGTGAGGAAAATGGTGGCGCCACGCTCGGTCATACGCTGCAGCATGGTCTTGAGAGTGCCGGCGGCGATGGCGTCCACACCCTCGAAGGGCTCGTCGAGGAAGAGGATTCTGGGGCCGTGGATGACGGCGGCCGCAAGGGCGAGCTTCTTCTGCATGCCGTGCGAGAAGTCGGTGACGAGTTTTTTTGGTTCACTGGCAAGGTTCATGAAGTCGAGAAGCTCTTCGGTGCGGCGATTCGTGGTTTCGCGGTCGAGCCCGTACATTCGGCCGATGAAGCGGAGATATTCCGAAGCGGTGAGACGTCCGAAGAGGGCGAGGCCTTCAGGGACGACGCCAATCTGGCGTTTGAGTTCGAGAGGGTGGGAGGCGAAGTCGAGTCCGAGGAGTTCGATGTGGCCTGAGGTGGGTGCGAGCAAGCCGGTGAGCATTTTAATGGTGGTGGATTTGCCGGCGCCGTTGGGGCCGAGGAATCCAAAGAACTGACCGGCAGTTACGGTGAGGCTAATGTTATCGACTGCGGTGAAGGTGCCGAAGCGGCGGGTAAGATCACGGATGACGATCGCAGGAGAGTCCATTGCAGGTTTCAGGGTACAGGGTACCGGGGGCAGGGTACAGGAAGCAGGAGCGGGGAGCATTTAGAGTTTAGGCGTCGGATTCGAGGCCGGGAGAGTGGAATGAAACGATACAGACGGATAGCGATGGTGGTCGTACTGGGTGCAGCCTCATTGGCGCCGGCGCAAAAGCCAACGGTGACTGAGCCGCAGCGGCACACGGTGGTGCTGCATGCGGCGCGACTGTTCGATGTCGAGGCGGGCAGGATTGTTGCGCCGGGCGAGGTGCTGGTGCAGGGCGATCGGATTGTTGCGGCGGGGACGTCGGTTGAGCATCCGGCGGGGGCAGAGGTGATTGACCTGGGCGACTCGACACTGATGCCTGGGCTGATTGACGTACATGTGCATTTGTTTTTGCATCCGGGGGCGGAGGATCTGCAGACGGTGGAGGAGAGCGTGCCATGGCGAACGATCCTGGCCGAGCAGGCGGCGAAGGCGGATCTGATGGCGGGGTTCACGGCGGAGCGCGATATGGGGACGGAGGGCGCGGGTTCGGCGGACACGGCGGTGATGCGGGCGATTGACGCGGGGATTATTCCAGGACCGCGGCTGCGGATCAGCGGGAACGCGATCAGCATCCTGGGCGGGCACGAGGATGCGGTCCGCTACAATCCGGCGGCGCATGTGCCAGGGAACGCGGATTACGCGAATGACGCAGAGCAACTGGTGGAGACGATCCGGGAGCAGCACAAGCAGGGATCGACGTTCGTGAAGATTTACGAGACGGGCGCGGAGAGCGAGGCGACGGCGGAAGAGCAGCAGGAGAAGGCGGCGGTGGCGGGCGATCCGGCGTTTTGGATGCTGCATACGCCGTATCAATATACGGTGGCGGAGTTGAAGGCTGGGGTAGAGGAAGCCGCGCGGCTGGGGATGAACGTGGGCGTGCACGCGAACGGCGAGCCGGGCACGCTGTATGCGGTGGAAGCAGGGGTGGCGTCGGTGGATCACGCGACGCAGCTGAGCGATGAGACGATGCGACTGATGAAGGAGAGGCATATTCCGGCGGTGCCGACCTTTACGATCTTCGAATACTTCGCGGCACACGCGGAGACTCCGGCGGGAGCGGCGCGGGAGAAAGAGATGGTGGACTACAAGATTCACGAGTTCCAGCGGCAGGTGGCGGCGGGCGTGCCGATGGCGGTGGGCTCGGATGTGGGGCCGTTTCCACACGGGACGCAGGCGAAGGAGCTGGAGTTGATGGTGGAGCACGGGATGACGGCGGTGGCGGTTCTGCAGGCGGACTATCTGAATGGCGCGCAAATTCTGCGGTGGTCCGGGGAAATTGGGAAGTTGAAGGCTGGTTATTTCGCGGACGTGGTGGCGGTACCGGGAAACCCGCTGGACGATATTACGGCGATGGAACGGGTAGGGTTTGTGATGAAGGGCGGGGTGGTGGTGAAGCGATAGGCCGAGGTGTGCCGCGCGGCCGGTACGAATTCTCGTCATGAAGAAAGAGGCTCTGACCTCGCTGGTCATCTGGCATGGCCCCTCTGATAAGCTGAGCTCGACTATGCCGGTCGACCGACACGAAGATTATCTCGCGAGCCTGCTGCGGGAGGTTTGCAAGTATCCGAGCGAGACGGAGTGGGTCGAGTTCAAGGAAAACGACAAAGACCCTCATCAAGTCGGCGAATACATCTCGGCTCTTTCTAACTCTGCGGCATTGGAGGGTAAGGCATCCGGATACCTCATTTGGGGAGTTAGGGATTCCGATCATCGGATCGTCGGTACGTCCTTCGATCCGCGAGCAGAGAAGGTCGGAAACGAGGAACTGGAAAACTGGCTGCTACGAAATTTATCTCCTAAGATTCATTTTAGGTTCTACCACCTGGCAGTCGAAGGGTGTGCCGTGGTCGTTCTCGAAATTGAGCGCACCAAACGCGAACCGGTGCAGTTCAAGCAGCAAGAATTTATACGCGTAGGTAGCTATAAGAAGCGCTTAAAAGATTTCCCTGAGAAGGAAAGAGAACTATGGCGGATTTTCGATACTGTTCCCTTTGAGAGCACTATTGCGGCCGATCACATGACGGCTGCAGAGGTACTTAACCTGCTCGACTTTTCAGCGTATTTTGAACTGTTGTCCCTTCCTGTCCCGGGCAGTGCTGGCGCCATCCTCGCTGCCCTTGAATCGGATAGTTTGATTGGTGCCGATGGCGCGGGACGGTGGGAGATAACGAACTTAGGAGCAATCCTGTTTGCTAAACGTCTCGACGCATTTGGCTCCCTGAAGCGCAAGGCTGTCCGTGTTATTCAATATCGGGGCAACAACAAGTTCCAGACAGTCAAAGAGCAGATTGGGGCCAAGGGATACGGCGGCGGGTTCGAGGGGCTGATCGGCTATGTTAATGCGCTCCTCCCTTCCAACGAAATCATCCGACAGGCTCTGCGCGAAGAGGCTCCGATGTACCCGGAACTTGCAGTTCGAGAACTAGTGGCAAATGCCCTCATTCACCAGGATCTGTCGATCACTGGAGCGGGACCTGTGATTGAGATTTTCGAGGACAGGATTGAGCTAACCAATCCGGGAGAACCCCTAGTCAGTGCTGAGCGATTTCTTGATTGTCCTCCACGTTCCCGAAACGAGGCTCTGGCATCGCTGATGCGCCGGATTGGAGTGTGTGAGGAGCGAGGCAGCGGCTGGGACAAGATCGTGTTTCAAACGGAACTGCATCAGCTGCCGGCACCCTTGGCTGAGGTGGTTGAGGGCAATACGCGGGTCGTTCTGTTCGCACATAAGCCTTTAAAGAAGATGGATGAGGAGGATCGCGTCCGAGCCCTTTACCTTCACGCCTGCCTTCGCTACGTTAACCGTGAGCAAATGACGAATAAAACTGTTCGCGAACGCTTGGGGATTCAACCACAGAATACTGCCTACGCTTCCCGCCTCATTAAGGAGGCTCTGCGGGCAGGAGTGATCGTCGCATACGATTCTGAAGCTGCACCGAAAATGATGCGATACGTCCCTTTTTGGGCAGTGAATACATGATGCTGGATACTTGACTGGCCAGCGAATTTACATTGCGTTGCAGCTGCACAAACCTGCAACCTACTGATAGTTAAGCACTTGCAGGACAGTGCGTACTTGATGGGTACTTGATCAAGACGTTCTTAGATTTTGCCTTTCTCAAATCTCGCGAGTCCGAATTTGCCTCTTCTTCTCCACGGTGCGTTGGACTAGCCATCGGTTCCGGGTGGATTGTGCCATGGCCACGAGCCTTTTCGGAAGCAACGCGGTCGTGATACAAACCAGGTACGTTTCCCCGTCTGAAGCGTGGGTGTTTCCCTGTCCGAAACGGATCGGCCTTGGCGTTTAAGGCGAAATTCCGCATCCGAATAACGGACTGGTATGACAACGACGCCCTTGCGGGGAGCACAGGACCATCCGCTACTCCGCGACTACTTCATGGACACCGCCTTCGACGAAATGTTCGATGGGGCAGGAGCAATCCGCCCGCATTACCAGGCGCTGTTTCACGAACTGACGACGCTGCCGCCAGAGGAAATCCGGCGAAGGAAGCAGTCGGCTGACGCGTCGTTCCTGATGCAGGGAATCACCTTTACGGTGTATGGGCGAGATGAGGGGACGGAGCGGATTTTTCCGTACGATCTGATTCCGCGGCTGGTGACGGGCGAGGAGTGGGACCGGATCGAGCGCGGGCTGACGCAGCGGATCACGGCGCTGAACCTGTTTCTGCACGATGTTTACAACGATCAGAAGATTCTGGCGCAGGGCGTGGTGCCGCGCGAGGTGGTGTACAGCTGCCAGCAGTTCCGGCGGCAGATGCGCGGACTGCGGGTGCCACGCAATGTATATGTAGCGATCGCCGGCACAGATTTGCTGCGTCTGGAGAGCGGCGAATTTGTAGTGCTGGAGGACAATTTGCGGGTGCCGTCGGGGGTGAGCTACATGCTGACCAACCGGCGCATCATGAAGCGGACGCTCCCGAGTCTTTTCCGCGACTACGGCGTGCGCCCGATTGACCATTACCCGCAGGCGCTGCTGGCAACGCTGCGGTCGCTGGCGCCGGAGGGGCGGCCGGAGCCGACGATCGTGGTGCTGACGCCGGGAGTCTATAACTCAGCGTATTTCGAGCACACGTGGCTGGCGCGGCAGATGGGCGTGGAGCTGGTCGAGGGCCGGGATCTGGTCATCCACGACAATCTTGTCTACATGCGCACCACGGCTGGGTTGAAGCGGGTGGATGTGATCTACCGGCGCGTTGACGATGATTTTATCGATCCGCTGGCGTTTCGCGGCGATTCGATTCTGGGAGTGGCGGGATTGTTCAATGCGTATCGCGCGGGAAACGTGACGCTGGCGAATGCGTTTGGGACGGGCATCGCGGACGATAAGGCGCTGTATGCGTATGTTCCGGCGATCATCAAGTACTACCTGGATGAGGATCCGATTCTGAACAACGTGGAGACCTACCTGCTGACGGACGCGAAACAGCGGTCTCATGTGAAGGAAAACCTGGAAAAGCTGGTGGTGAAGGCGGTAGGCGAGTCAGGCGGATACGGAATGCTGGTAGGGCCGCAGAGTTCGTCGGCGGAGCGAGATGAATTTAAGCGCAAGATCGATGCCGATCCGCGGAACTACATTGCACAACCGACGCTGCTGTTTTCGCGGGCGCCATGCCTGCTGGAGGATGGTTCGATTGGACCGAGGCATGTGGATTTGCGGCCGTACATTTTGTTTGGCGACAAAGTGACGATCGTGCCGGGAGGTCTGACGCGTGTCGCACTGCGCCAGGGATCGCTGGTGGTGAATTCTTCGCAGGGTGGCGGAAGTAAAGACACCTGGGTGCTGGGCGCATGAGAAAAGCGTTCAGCGCTCGGCATTCAGCGTTCGGTGGAACGAACAGCTCCGTCCAGAAGTGCGATTGCGGCTGGCGGGCGGGGAGGAGCGATTCATGCTTTCACGCGTAGCTGACAGCTTGTACTGGACGAGCCGGTATCTGGAGCGGGCCGAGCACACGGCGCGGCTGATCGACATCAACATGGGATTGATGCTGGATCGCTCGAGGGTGAGCGCGGAACGGCGGTGGCAACGAGTGCTGTCCGCGGTGGGGTCGGCGCAGGGGCTGGGCTGGCATGACGAGCCCGACGCCAACGGAGAACCGGCGCGATGGCTGGGCGTGACCGCGCTGGTCCATGCACTCTGCTTCGATACGACGAAACATGCGTCGATCACCGCATGCATCTTTGGAGCACGCGAGAACGCACGACAGATCCGGGACGAAATCAGCACGGAACAGTGGCAGCGGCTGAACGGGCTATTTCACGAAATCAGCCGGTTGCGGACGGCGTCGCCGTCGGAGAGAAATCTGGCTGAATTTTTGCCGACGATTATTGACGGCGTGCATTTGTTCCAGGGCGTGACGGACACGACGCTGAGCCATGGCGAAGGGTGGCAGGTTTTGCGGGTGGGGCGGTATCTGGAGCGGGCGTGGTCGCTGACGACGCTGCTGGATGTTTACGAGCGCGAGGTTTTTCTGGGCGAGGATTCCGACGACGCGAGCGAATATCTGGAGTGGGTTGGCCTGCTGCGCATCTGTACGGCCTTCGAGGCATTTTGCCGGGTCCACACGGCGGATCTATCGCACGAACGCATCCTGGAATTCCTGCTGCTCGACCCGGATTTTCCGCACTCGGTGCGCTACTCGGTAGATGCTTTGCACAATGCGCTGGAGGCGATCCAGCAGCACACCCGGACGCAGCGCGGAGGCGAGTTGATGCGGGTAGCGGGGCGGCTGAAGGCAACGCTGGGCTTTGCGCAGATTGCGGAGGTTCTGGCGCAGGATCCGGTGCGCTATCTGCGGCGGATTCTGGAGCAGTGCCGAGAAATTCACGATTTGATTTATGCCGTCTACATCCAGTACTCGGTGGAAGCGGCGCTGGCGGTCTGACTATGCACTACTATTTCGTTCGACACCTGACGAAGTTTCTTTACACGCGCTCGGTGAGCGAGAGCACGATGGAAGTGCGGATGCACCCGAGGAGCGACAGCAATCAGCGCTGTCTGTCGTTCACACTATCGGTGAGCCCACGATGCCGTGTTTTCACGTATCGCGACCATCTTGGAAATCACATTCACCACTTCGATATTCCCGGCCGGCATGCGCAACTGGTGATTGTGGCCGAGGCGGTTCTGGAGCATCAGCCACTGGCGACGATACCGGACTCACTGGGTCCGGATGCGTGGAAGGAGCTGGACGCATTGGTGTCGGAGGGCGATTACTGGGAGATGTTGTTGCCCAGCGAATTCGCCGTGCCGTCGAAGCCGCTGCTGGATCTGGCCCGGGAACTGCAGGTGGTACGGCGTGATGATCCGCTGAAGCTGCTGCATGAAATTAATACGCGACTCTACGACTGCTTCAGTTATGAGAAGAAGTCGACGCAGGTGGATTCGCCGATTGATGAGGCGCTGAGAACGCGCCAGGGAGTGTGTCAGGATTTCGCGCACATCATGATCGCGCTGGTGCGGAACGTGGGAATTCCCTGCCGGTACGTGAGTGGCTATCTCTATCACGGGAGCGAGGACCGGGATCGTTCTACTTCGAGCGCGACTCACGCGTGGGTAGAGGCGTTTCTACCAACGTTGGGCTGGGTGGGTTTTGATCCGACGAATGCCCTGGTGGCGCGCGACCGGCACATCAGGACAGCGCTGGGACGTGACTATGCGGATGTGCCGCCTACGCGGGGATTGTTCCGAGGACGCACGGACAGCGAACTATACGTGGCTGTGCAGGTGACGGCTTCGGATGCGGCTCCGGATCTGGATCGGGAGCTGCCGATTCCGGAGGACTGGTCGATGCTGGTTGAAAAGGCTCAGGCTCCTCCGCCACCGGCCGAGCCGCTGTTGCAGATTCAGCAGTCGCAGCAACAGCAATAGGCAGAATTAACAGAACCCTATTCGATGATGGCGAGGATGTCGCCGACCGCAACCGTGTCTCCGGCAGAGACGCGCAGGTCGCGGACCTGGCCGTCTTTGGGCGATTTGATTTCGTTTTGCATCTTCATGGCCTCGAGGACGAGGACGCTCTGATGGATGGCGACGACATCGCCCTTCTTGACGAGCAAGCGGACAACGCGGCCGGGCATGGAGGCTTTGAGAGTGACGGGGCCGTCGGTGCGGACGTGGCGGCGACGCGAGCGGAGGGAGCGGGGATCGTCAATGCGATACGGGATTCGCTGCGCGCCGATGTGAAGTGCGGGGGCGTTGGGATCGGCATCGAGAACGATACGAAACGACTGGCCGTCGATGAGGAGGGAGAGAACGCCGGGGCGGAGGAGGTGAGCGTCGGCTTCGACGGGCTGGCCGTCGACACGGATGCGCCACTGGCCGGGTGAATCGGCAGGATCAACTTCTACCTGACAGGCACGGCCATCGATTTCGAGATTGAGGGTCATCGACGCGGCAGTCCTCAGTCGATGCTGCCGACCGCTTCGCGACGGGCGACGGTTTTCCATGCGTTGGCGGAGGCTCCATCACGCAGTGCTGAACCGTTGGCGATGGTCTTCGTCGCTTCAAAGAGCGCCGCTGCCGCGACAGCGGGGATAGCAGATGATCCGTCGACGGAATCGGCGAGGGGCAGGGGCGCGTCAGCGAGGAAGCGATCGAGATAGCCGGTATCGATGCGGGCAGCGCGGAAACCGGGATCACTAAGAATGCGGCGGAACAGAGCCAAATTGGTGCGGATGCCGCCGATGACGTATTCATCGAGGGCGCGGAGCATGCGGGCGATGGCGATCTCGCGCGTGGGGGCATAGGCGATGAGCTTGGAGAGCATTGGATCGTAGTCGACGGGAACGATCCAGCCTTCGTAGATGCCGCTGTCTTCGCGGATGCCCGGCCCCCCGGGCTGAAGGAGGCGACTGATGCGCCCGGGCGAGGGCATGAAGCCGTTGGCAGGGTCCTCGGCATAGATGCGGCACTCGATGGCGTGGCCGCGAAGCTGGACGTCTTTCTGCTCGAAGGGCAGAGGCTCACCCTGAGCAATACGGATCTGAAGATGAACGAGGTCGTAGCCTGTGACCAGCTCGGTGACGGGATGTTCGACCTGAAGCCGAGTATTCATTTCGAGGAAGTAGAAATTCTTCTCGTCGTCGAGAAGGAATTCGATGGTGCCGGCGTTGGTGTAGCCGGCGGAGAGCGCGAGGCGGACAGCGGCTCCGCCCATGCGGCGGCGGAGATCGGGGTCGACGACGGCGGAGGGAGCCTCTTCGATGACTTTCTGATGACGACGCTGGACGGAACATTCGCGCTCGCCAAGGGAGACACAGTGACCATGCTCGTCGGCAAGGAGCTGGATTTCGATGTGGCGGGGACGCTCGATGAGCTTTTCCAGGTAGACCTCGCCGGAGCCGAAGGCGCGTTCGGCTTCGCTGCTGGCCGAGGCGAAGGCGGCAGGCAGTTCTTCAGGGCGCGAGACGGCTCGCATCCCTTTACCGCCGCCGCCCGCTGCGGCTTTGAGCATGACGGGGTAGCCAACTCCCGCAGCAACGTCGGCTGCTTCTTCCGGCGAGGCGAGACCGTGAACGCAGCCCGGCGTACGGGGCATGCCCGCTTCATCGGCTGCCTGGCGGGCATTGGTCTTGGAGCCGAGGATACGCATGGCTGAAGAGGGCGGACCAATGAACTTGATCCCGCTGCTCTCGCACATCTGAGCAAAGTCGGCGTTCTCTGAGAGGAAGCCGTAACCAGGATGAATGGCGTCCGCACCGACCCGGGCTGCGATTTCGAGGATCAGGTCGCCGCGAAGATAGGATTCAGGAGCAGGGGCGGGGCCGAGGCGGTAGGCTTCATCGGCCTCGAGGACGTGAGGTGCGGCGCGGTCCGCGTCGGAATAGACAGCGACGGTGGGGATGCCCAGTTCGCGGCAGGCTCGGAGGATGCGCAGAGCGATCTCGCCACGATTAGCGATGAGAACTTTTCGAAACACCGGATACAGGGTACAAGGTGCGGGGTGCAGGGTACAGGGGAAATGCAAAGCCCCCGCGGGAAGCGGGGGCTTTTGCCTGTGTCGGGAATGGCGATGCCTAGTTCATCACAACGCCGCCATTGGCCTTCTCGTTGGCCTTCTCTTCGTTGGCCTTGCGAGCGCCCATAGCTTTCTGCACCCAGTCGCCGGCAGATGCCAGATCGGCCTTGCGCGCGGCGTCATCGCCACAGTCAAGGTCGGCCTTGCGCCGGTACATGAGGTTCAGATATTGCATGGCGTCGTCGTAATTGGAGCGCAGGTCAACGGCGGTCTGAAGATATTTCAGGCCGTCGGTGACGAGCTGCGTGTTTTGATCCTGGATGGTTTTGCAGACGGGTTTGGGCATTTTGGCGTTGCCCTGGCCATCGTCCTGCAGCCCGGCACTCTGGAGAGCGTGGATTGCATTCTGGTAGGCCTGCGTCCAGTCGACGACGCCGATCGTGTAAGCAGCCTCAGCATCTTTGGGATCGGCGGCGAGAACCTTAAGCTGCCAGTCGCGGGCCGGGCCGAATTTCTTCAGATCGTAGTTGAGGGCGGCAATCTGCTTGAGGCTGGTGATATCGTCAGGATGCTCCTGGAGAACCTGAAGGAAGCCGTTGATGGCCATCTGGGCGGTCTTCTCGTTCTCAGGAGTATCGAGGCCCGGCACGACCTGCTGCGCGTAGGCGGTAGCGAGGTAAAGCCGAGTCATCGGGTAAGTGGGATCGAGGCTGACGGCTTGCTGGAAGTGGTCGATGGCCTCTTCATACTTGGCCTGTTTGTAAGCCTGCACTCCCTTGTTGAGCTGATTGCGGGCCTCCAGGCGTTTGCAGCCGGTCGCAGAAGCCACCAGAAGGATAGTGGCGGCGGCCAGCACCGGTAAGCGTACGATGCGGTTCATTCTGTCTATCTTCTCCTTCAGCTCGCCAGGAGCCTAAAAACCACGCAGTCAAGCGCTGCCGAGAGCGATTGTACTTCTTCCATAGCCCGAGGCAAGGTAACCGGAGTGCGAGCCCTGCCCTCAGGGAACTTACGACCGGCTTACTGGCCGGCCGCGATCTTCGGCGTAATAAGCCCGATGTGGTCGACACCGACCGCATGGCCGACATCGATGACGGTAGCGATCGCCTGGAAGTCCAGGTTGGGATCGCCCTTGACGAACATGACTTTCTCGGCGCGGGTGGCAAAAATCTCGTTCAGTTTGCTTTCGAGATCGGTCTTCGCCACAGGCTGCTGGTTGATCGTGTACGCAGGAACGCCTCCGCCTCCGGCCGTGACTTCGATCACGATGGTGCGATCGTTCTGCTGTTGCTGATTCGGGTTCTTAGGGGGCTGAGGTACCAGCGCGTCGAGCCCGCGAGGCGTTACCGGAACGATGACCATGAAAATGATCAGGAGCACCAGCAACACGTCGATGAGGGGAGTTACGTTCGGTTCGGCATTGAGGGCGCCGGCTCCGCCTACGCTCATGGACATATGATCAAATCCTCTTTTTCTACTCTATCTACCGCGTTTGACTGGTTACTGGCCGCCAGCGCTCGGTTTGGTAGTGGTTATGGCCGGCTGCTGTTGTTCGGTCAGCATACCTACTTCCTCAACGCCAGCGGTACGGACGGCATCGATTGCATCCATGACGGTGCCGTAGTGCGCACGGGCATCGGCGCGGAAATAGACAATCTTGCTGGTTTTGTTTTCGAGCGCATCGCGGACTTCGGGTCCCAGGTTGGCGAGAGCGGTCTGGTTCTGGCCGAGATAAACGCGGCTGTCGCGGGTGACAGCGACCACAACGGAGTCTTCCTTGTTGGCGTCATCCATGGGAGTGGCATTCGCGCTCTGGGCCAGATCGACGTTCACCTTGTTCTGGAGCATGGGCGTGATGACCATGAAAATGATCAACAGCACGAGCATCACGTCGACCATCGGGGTGACGTTGATGTTGGCGTTGACCTTGGAGCCTTCATTTCGTGTTGCAATTGCCATGGGCTTTCGCTCCGATCGGATTCTTAGGGCAGGAGCGGCAATCAGGCGCCGGGAGAGCGGTAAACGCGCTCCCGGCTAAAGATTCTCGCTCACTTGCACTGCGCCCCATGCGCCGCATAGCGGCGGCGGGGCAACTGCTCGACTACCGGCGGTTGCTCTGCTTAATGAAGTAGTCGATCAGCTCACTGGAGGAGTTATCCATCTCGACGTCGAAGGCCTCCACGCGGTTGGTGAAGTAGTTGAAGAGCCACACAGCCGGGATGGCCACAAACAGGCCGAACGCGGTGGTGACCAGGGCTTCAGAGATGCCGCCGGCGACCGCACCGATACCGGGGGTCTTCTGGGTGGCGATTTCCTGAAAGGCTTTGAGGATGCCGGCGACGGTTCCGAACAGTCCGACGAACGGAGCAGTGGAACCGATGGTGGCCAGCGAACCAAGGCCTCTCTTCAGCTTGGCGTGAACGATGGCTTCGGCCCGCTCGAGAGCGCGCTTGGAAGACTCGATCTGCTCAACGCTGACTGCACCGCCTCCACCGTAGTTGCGGAACTCCTGCAGACCCGCGGTGACGACTTCGGCGAGGTGCGACTTCTTATTGCGGTCGGCAACTTTGACGGCCTCGTCGAGTTTGCCTTCCTTGAGGGCTCCAGCAACGCGTGGAGCAAACTCACGGGACTGTTTGCGGGCGGCGTTGAAATAGAGGTAACGGTCGATCATGACGGCGAGGGACCAGATGGACATGATGAACAGGAC
The DNA here is from genome assembly GCA_036272255.1 of Acidobacteriaceae bacterium. GTDB lineage: Bacteria > Acidobacteriota > Terriglobia > Terriglobales > Acidobacteriaceae > Palsa-343. The sequence continues at coordinate 33,337 of DATAZC010000087.1, forward strand.
GAACACGACGCCGCGGGCCAGCCAGCCCATGTTGTTCCAGAGGTCGATCGGACTGAATCCGACCGTCTGGCCTTCCTGAAAGAAGCCGAGGGACGCCGGGTTAGCAACGAGATGGTGGATCTGAGCAAGAATCACTGAATCTTTCCTCCTGAGGCGATGCTGCGGTAGATGCCGAAGAGCGCTAACGGAATACCCGCCCGCAGGATAAAAGGCGGGAAGGCCGGAAATTGGGAGACAACCCCGGAATGGCAGGGCCAGACCGGGGCGGATGAATCAGCTACCAAGACTGAAGACTACGTTGACCTGAGTTTCGACTTCCACGGGTTCGCCGTTGAGGAGGTAGGGCTTATAGCGCCAACTCCGCACCGCTTCCGTGGCGGCCGCCTGAAGCATGGGTGGACCGCTGATGACCCGCAGGTTTTCGATCGTTCCACTCTTGGAAATCGTTGCCTGCAGAACAACAGTTCCCTGAATTCTGGCCGCTTTTGCGATGGCGGGGTAATTCGGATTCTCGCCGCCGATGCGGTTCCCCTGCATGACGCCCGAGGAGACAGTGACTTTCTTGGGAGGAGCGGCCTGAACCTTGGGGGCCGGGCCGGTGCCCAGGCTGCCGAGGACGCCGCCCATGACACCGCCAGCCGATCCACCCATGCCCTCCATACCGGCAACGCCGGCAGATGGGGGAGCGGACTCCTCCTTCACCATCTTGATTTCTTTCGGAATACGGGTTGGGGCGGTGAGCTGATTATTGAGCATCTCCGAAACGACTCTCTGGACGTGTACGGCCGGAGGAGGCGGAGGAGGCGGAGGCGGGGGCGGAGGCGGAGCGACCAGCAGTGTGGCCATCATGGCCTTGGGCAGCGCCTCAGGATAGATCAGCGGATAGAGGATGAGGGCCGCAAGAACCGAACCATTCAGAATGAGCCCTACAACGGTATAGTAGCGGCTCTTCGTTTTGATCTGGTGCCCGGATTCCAGCAGGATGTCTTCAAACATTGCCATGGCCGACCTCGGACCTTTCAGTAGTTGACACCTCGTATAGACACCGCAGGGGTCCCCTTTTGTTCCCGGCAATTTGGTTTGATCCCGCCGGGGAAGTGCGAATCAGGCCAAATTGAGTTTTTTCCTGAAACTGCGCCACATCCTGCTACCCCATTTTTCGGGAGCGAGCGCTCTACCGGCATACAAGGCCGGTTCTTTTCTATAACACAATTCAGAGGCACGATGCAGACGCTCCCGCTCCAAAGGGCGATCCTGCGCTTACTAGGATGCAGGGTTCCAGAGCCCGTGCGGGCTGGCAGCATCATACCCTGGCTTTCTTCGCAGCGGGGAGAGTCGCGGCGCGGCCGCGGCTGGCACGCCAATCCTGATAAGCGACGAGCATCGGAGCGGCGACCGCGATGGAGGAGTAGGTTCCGATGAGAATGCCAATCACCAACGCGAAGGAGAAGCCGCGGAGCACTTCGCCACCGAAGACGAACAGGGAGAGCACGGTCAGGAAGGTAAGGCCGGAGGTGAGGACGGTTCGGCTCAGGGTCTGGTTGATACTGCGATTGACCAGGTCGGCGAGTGGTTCGCGGCGGCTGAGACGCAGGTTCTCGCGGATACGGTCAAAGACGACGATGGTGTCGTTCATGGAGTAGCCGATGAGGGTGAGAATGGCGGCGATGACGGTGAGCGAGATTTCCTGATTGCTGAGGCTGAAAGCGCCGACGGTGATGATGGTGTCGTGAAAGCAGGCCACGACGGCGGCGACGCCGTAGATGAGCTCGAAACGGAACCAGAGATAGACAAGCATTCCGGCGAGGGAGTAGAGGGTGGCGAGTTCAGCCTGATGCTGAAGGACCTTACCGACCTGAGCGCCGACGATTTCGACGCTGCGGACGGAGAAGCCAGAAAGCCAGGCGTTTTGACCGAGCGCGGTGAGGATGGCCGGATCGACCACGCCATGCAGGCTGTCGATAGAATCGAGAACGCCGCTGTGATCGTTGTCGCGGAAATGCACGACCGCATTGGCCTGGGATTCGTAGCGTGACTGGGAATCGGGGCTGTTGCCCAGATGCTCAGGATCGTTCTGTTCGAGCCATGCGGCAAGAGCCGACCCGCTGACGTTATCGAGATCGAGCTTGCTCTGGTTCTGGGCGCCGCCGCTCGAATAATTCTGCGTCAGAGTGTTAACGATGGTGGCGCGGCCCTGATCGATAGCAGCCGCGCTGGTCGCACTGCGGGAGAGAGTCACCAGGACTTCGTTGTTGGCCGGTGGGCCATAAGGCTGCTGAATGCGGGCATCCTTGAGGCCGGCCCTGTCAACCGCCGAACGAATGCGGTCGGCATCGGGCGAGGAGGCAAACTTAACGCGGACGACCGTGCCGCCGCGGAAGTCGACGTCAAGCGGGAGCCCGTGCCAGAAGAAGATGGACAGCAGTCCCGCGACGCTGAAGATCAGAGAGAAGCCGAGGAAGTACCACTTCTTTCCAAGCCAGTCGATTTTTGGATCATGAAACAGTTCCACGAAGATTCCGCCTATAGAAAAATCTCTCGAGCCTTACTGCTCAAATCGATAT
>DATAZC010000088.1:0-2679 GCA_036272255.1 Acidobacteriaceae bacterium
CCAGGGTATTTGTCCTTACTGCGCCGTCGGCTGCGGGCAGCTCATCTTCAGCAAGGGCGGCGAACTCATCGACATTGAGGGCGATCCTGATAGTCCCATCAGCACGGGCCACCTATGCCCCAAAGGGGCCAACGCCTACCAGCTCTCCGTCAATTCGCATCGCGTCCGCCATGTCCTCTACCGCGCTCCCTACTCCGATCACTGGGAGACGCGGACGATGGAGTGGGCGCTGGAGCAGATTGCCCAGCGCGTCAAGACGACCCGCGATGCCGATTTCACCACTCGCGGCGAGCAAGGCCGTTTGCTCAACTCGGTGCGCAGCATCGGCTCGTTGGGCGGGGCAACGATTGACAACGAGGAGAACTACCTCATCAAGAAGCTGCTCGGCGGCGGGCTGGGAGTGGTGTCGATCGAGAACCAGGCGCGAATATGACACAGCGCTTCGGTGCCCGGTCTGGGCGCCTCGTTCGGCCGCGGCGCGGCCACCAATTATCAGCAGGACATGGCCAATAGCGATTGCGTCCTGTTCATGGGATCGAACATGGCGGAGGCTCAACCTGTCGGCTTCCAATGGCCCATGGAGGCCAAGCTGAAAGGCGCGACCCTGATCCATGTCGATCCGCGCTTCACCCGCATGTCGGCCGTGTGCGACCTTTATGTGGGCATCCGCTCCGGGAGCGACATTGCCTTCCTCGGCGGCCTGGTGAATTACGTCTTAACGAACGACCGTTGGTTTCATGAATACGTCCTGGCCTACACCAATGCTTCGACCATCATCGACGAAGGTTTCCGGGATACCGAAGATCTGGCAGGGATGTTTAGTGGCTTCGACCAGCAGCACGACTCCTATGATTCCAAGCAGGGCCGTTGGGGCTTCGAGAAGTCCGGGAGCGGCCAGGCAGAGCAGAACGCTTCGACGCATTCGCCTCAGGCGCACGACCCTCGTGGCCACTCCACGGATGGCAGCAGCGCACCACCTCCTTGGCCGCACAAAGACCCGACAAACGCACAGCGCGACCCGACCTTGCAGCATCCGCGCTGCGTTATGCAGATTCTGCGCCGGCACTTCGCCCGCTACACGCCGGAGGTCGTTTCCCAGGTGTGCGGCTGCAAGCCGGAAGAGTTCCTGCGCGTCGCGGAATTGCTCTGCACCAACTCCGGGCGCGAGCGGACCACTTGCATTGCCTACGCGCTGGGCTGGACGCAGCACACCACCGGCGTGCAAATCATACGGACTGCCGGCATCCTGCAATTGTTGCTCGGCAACATGGGCCGGCCTGGCGGCGGCATTATGGCCCTGCGCGGCCACTCTACCATCCAGGGCGCGACCGACATCGCGACTTTGTACGACTCACTGCCTGGCTACCTGCCGCAACCCGCTGCACACGACCCCGGGCATGAGGATTTGAGTTCTTATATCGAGTCTGGAGGGATGCCCACCGGCTACTGGGCGAACTTTAGCAAATTCATTGTGAGCCTGCTCAAGGCCTGGTACGGCGACGCGGCAACGCCGGACAACGACTTCGGGTTTTCCTGGGTGCCGCGCGTGGACGGCGATTACTCGCAACTGGCCTACTTCGATCGAATGTCAAAGGGTGGGGTGAAGGGCTACTTCCTGCCTGGTCAGAACCCCGCAGGCGGTGGGCCGAACGCCGGTCTGCACCGTGCTGGCCTGCGCAAGCTGGAGTGGCTGGTGGTTCTCGACTGGTTCGAGACAGAAAGCGCCGTCTTCTGGAAGGACGACCCGAATGCGCCGCCGCCCTCCGAAATCGGGACCGAGGTCTTCTTCATCCCCGCGGCGGCCGCCCAGGAGAAGGAGGGCAGCTTAACCAACACACAGCGGCTGGTCCAATGGCACAAGAGAGCCATCGATCCGTCCGGCGATTGCCGTTCCGACGCGTGGTTTTTCTACAACCTGGGTAAGCGCCTCAAGCAGCTCTACGCCGGCTCGAAGGATCCTAGGGATCAGGGGCTGCTGAACCTCACCTGGGACTACGACTTCGACGAGCAGCCGCGTCTGCCCGATGGAACGCTCAGCCGCATTGAAGGGGAACCGGACCTGGAGAAGGTCCTCATGGAGATAAACGGTCACCGGTTGGATGAAGCCGACCCGCGCACTGGGCGGCCTCGTCTTGTCAGCGGCTACTCGGAGTTGAAGGACGATGGTACGACGGCATGCGGCTGCTGGATCTATAGCGGCGTCTTCCCCGAGCCGGGGCGCAACCGTGCGGACGAACGCAAGCTCACAGATAACCCAATCCAACCGGAATGGGGCTTTGCTTGGCCGAACAACGTCCGCGTCCTGTACAACCGCGCCTCGGCCGACCCCGACGGGCGGCCTTGGTCGGAGCGTAAGAAATTGGTCTGGTGGGACTCCGAGAAGCGGAGCTGGGTCGGACTCGACAAACCGGACTTCGAGCTGAACAAGCCTCCCGATTACCGACCGGCTCCAGGAGCGACGGGCATGGCCGCCATCGCCGGCACACACCCCTCCATCACTAAGGCGGACGGACTGGGCTGGCTGTACTCTCCCGCCATCAAGGACGGGCCTCTTCCGACGCATTACGAGCCGATCGAGTCTCCGCTGGGCAACCTGCTCTATCCCAAGCACAACACCAACCCGACGGTCCGCTTTTTCGCAGGACCCCTAAACCACATTGCCCACATGCCGACAGCCGA
>DATAZC010000089.1:0-3317 GCA_036272255.1 Acidobacteriaceae bacterium
CGGCAAAATCCACCCGCTCTTCCAACAAAGCCTGCTCGAGTTCCTTGGTGAACAAGCCTTTTCCGCCGAATTCATGGAGCGGCTTATCGGTGATTTTGTCGCCGGACGTGGTGATCGTGATCAATTCAATCCGAAGCCCGGGATGCGCCCGTTGCAATTGGGCGGCGACGATGCCGCTTTGCGTGCGGGCCAGCAAGCTGCCGCGGGTGCCAAGGCGAAGGAGGATGGAAGGTGTGGATGCCATGATTCCGCGGCACGCGTTGCGCGGCGCCGCACAACCATCTTAGGGATGGGACGGGGCAGGCGGAAGAACCCGCCATCGGATCATGCATTCCTCGCGAACGAAACCGAAGCGTTCGTACAGTCCATGCGCATCTCGGGTGCGAAGCAACTGATTGGTCGCGGCGACAGCCGGATGACACATGGCGCATTGAAAGAGCCACTTCCCCAGGCCCGCCGAGCGATGTTGGGGATCGATGATGACATCGCAGATCCAGGTGAAGGTTGCCCGATCGGTCACCAGCCGGGCAAAGCCGATCTGCCTGTCGCCCAGATAAAGGCCAAGCGGAATGGAGTTGGCGATGCTCCTGGCGATAGTTTCCCGCGATCGTGCCGCGGCCCAGTAGGCGCCGCTCAAAAGAGTGCAGATGACATCCAGATCAAGCCGGGCGAGATCGTCGCTGATGAGATAGCCGTTTTGTTCCCATTGCATGGGGATACTGTACTGGCTGAGGGTGAATGGGTCCGGAAGGACAAAGCGAAAATGAACACTTTTGAACACTAGTGAACACTTTTTGCAGTGTTCATTTCACGCGGTTTATAATGTAAGTGCTTTAATATAAATCATTTGCGCATCGTGAACACCCGCGCCGCCCCTGGCGCGCGCTCACGATAGGCGTGGGGCGAGTTTCTCGCGACGCTGAATGCAGGAGTTGGGCGGGGAATCACTGAGCCATCCGCATTCCAGTCGTCGGGAGGCACCATCGTTAACCGATCACGTTTGGGAGATTGAGGAGTTACTATCGCTCATCGGTTAATCTAGCTAGCACCAAACGGTTTTTCCCCGTTGGCGGATTAATAATGAGACGCTACGGTTCGTGGCCTCGCGAGCGTGGCGGAGACAGGGACATTACCAGACGCCGGCCGTCGAGCCAGGGAATGTGGCACGCCTGCTTGTTGAGGGAATCGACCAGAGGAATCAGTTCCTCCTGTTGTGAGAATCGATCGAGCTGCACAATCAACGCGCTGGGCGTCACATAGATGCTCCCGGGTCGATTGAAGAATGTGCGCCGCAGGGTAGACACGTGAGCGCCTTGATAGCACTGCGGCAGTTCGACTGCCAGGTCAGCCACCGCGTTATAGACCAGGGCCGCCAGCCAGCCGATCATTTGCAGCGGCCCGCGGTGGAAGCGCGGGCGGCAGCGGTCGGGGCTTTGCTTGTCGTAGCCGCAGGGGATCGCGTTCAGGTTCTCATCATGCACGCCCACCCGGTAGCCCTGCTCGTGGTGCTGGCGGGTTCGGAACGTCTCCAGAACCTCCAGCGGTTGGGCATCCGAGCTGGTGTACAGCGGATGCCAGCGGTCCTTTTTGGGGCCGGGGACGATCTCACGGCAGACAATCGTCCGCACCGCCTGGTCTGCCGATTCATCCTTCAGCGTGGTACGGGTGTCGGCCAGGCGGATCTCCTTGGGCGGGGCGCCGACGCTGGGACCGTCTTCCTCATAGGAGACAAATTCGTCGGCGGCCAGTGATTTCCAGATTTGCACCCGCGACGGATGGCGGACGGCACGCAGGGTCACATCCAGGCGCGGTGTTTGCCCGGCCAAGTCCATCAGCGCACGGACGTCGGCGTCCGCCTTGCCGGCCCCGGCGTCGAACAGAGCGTGCAGGCGATGCGGTTGGCCGTTGGTGAGCACCTGGCCGATCAGGCGCAGCGACACGTCGCGCAGTTCCACCTTGCCCGGCGTGCCGCGTGCGTTCAGGAAGCGGTCGTGCAGCACGTCGTACCCACAGTACAGCTTTTCGCAACGCATGTACTTGTTGCGAATGGTGACGAACCCCTTGGACACCGAGAATTTGTGGGTCCATCGTGGGATGGAGTGCTCGTCGAAGCTGACCAGCGCGTCTTCGCCTTTGATCCAGTCCCAGGGACTGGTCAAGCGACAAAAGCGGTCCACCTCATACCAGGGCAAATTCCGACGCCAGGCGCCCACGGAGTAGCGTGACGGGCAACGCCACCCGCCGGTGAGCAGGGCAAACCCCAGGTCCTCCATCTGATCGAGGTGGAAGACCCGCGGTATGCCGACCAGTTGGGAAAACACGCTGGTCAGCAGCCCGCGTCGCAGCGAGCCGTACGAATCCTCGAAACAATCCTCGGCGAGGGTCAGCCAGTTCAACGCCGTCGGGAGGAGGAGGAACGCCCCCGCGTACTGGGTGTTGGCAAAAAAAAATCCTTCGGCGGCGGCAAGGTCACCGCCGGCAACTCACCCGATTCCGGGCTCGACACTGCGATGACCGGCGGCTCCTCGGATTCGCCGGCCAGGCTTCGCTGGGCTTTATCCAAACCGTACTTCTTCATGAAATGGAAAAGGGCCACCGTGGAGACACGTACCTGCCAGACCCGCTCGATGAAATCGAGAATATCCATGCGCGAGGCCTTGGGATGGGTAACCAGGAACTGCGCGATCGACCCGGCGTGACGAGGCAGCAACTTACCGTGAGGTCGGCCTTTCATGCGGTGGTGGGCGGTCTGAACGACCTGCTTGGATGACTGGCTCTGTTGCTCCGATGCCGTCGGCCGGCTGACGCCTGCCAGCCGAGCAATCTGTGCGATTTTCAGCCCGGTGCCGCAGTGCAGCAGATAGTGGGTCAGGATGCGTTGTGAGTAATAGTCATTCCCGCAGCGTTCCCGAAAACAGTGGGCGCTTTGCAGCACCGCGATCTGTTCCGGCGTCAACTTGCGCTCGGAAATCCTGGCCTCCCTGAGCCACCGCGAAAATGCTTTGCCGTCCGTGACCATGGCATATCCTCCGTGATACTCCATTCCCGGAACGACGCATCTTACCTCCGTCGGGCATCCAGGTTAACATTCGGAAGGCAAAAAACCGTTTGGTGCTAGGTGTGCGAACAACGACGAGAGAGCCGAGAGCCTGCGACGAATCGTGCGCGCTTTTGCGCATTGCTTCTCCATTTCGTTCTGCCAGGCGACGACCGCGGCACGAGTGACCAGCCGCAGTTCGTCCGCTGACTGAATCTTCATTGTCGCGACGAAGTGCGCGACGTCCTGCTTGTACGCCCGCCGAGTGTGTGGCGACAAT
>DATAZC010000090.1:0-4381 GCA_036272255.1 Acidobacteriaceae bacterium
TGAGTCCGGTCCAGCCTGGGCCAAAAACATGCTCGCATTGCGAATGAAACGACGAAAGACCGTGTCGGTAACGCCGGCCATGGGGGCCAGCACCGTGGCCGGCGCTACGGTCACGGTGCCGATCTGGAGGGACGCAGGGACGCGAGTGCCCTGGGGCATGGCGTGCTCGAGCGGGTTGTCCCATTGCTTACGCATGCAGTTGGAATGCTAAAACGAAGGCCCCCGCCGTGGGCGGAGGCCTGGTGTTTCGAGAGCCGCCTGAGAGTTACTTTGCGGCGGCTGCCGGCTGCTCCGTTTTGGCGTACTTGCGGCGGAAGCGCTCGACGCGGCCCGCGGTATCGACCAGCTTTTGTTTGCCGGTGAAGAACGGGTGGCAGTTGGAGCAGATTTCCGCGTGGATATCGCCTTTATGCGTGGACTTGGTGGCGAAACTGTTGCCACAGGCGCAGACCACTCTGATCTCGTGGTAGTTCGGGTGAATTCCCTCTTTGGGCATGATGCTGGTTCCTAAGACCTTTCCTGCAATCTTCTTATTTTACCGTGAATTGCCAAATCGCGGAACCCTTTGGATGTGGGTGGGGTACCGGAGGATTCAGGGGGGCGCGGACCTGCCTGCTGCCGGCCCCTCAGGCGGACCGTTTCGGAGGGCAGGGGAAGGGGCCGGCGATCATTTTGATTCGGTCCTGGTCGTCGGTGTTATCGGTGACGATGACGCGAAAGCTGTCGCCGCCAGGCGCGACGCGGACGATGATGTGGCCTTCGAGGCTGCGCAGCTTGCCCATGAAGAGCTGATTGACGAGGCGATTGGCCTGCATGACACAGGTGGCGTAGACGTCGCGGTCGCCGGGATAGAGCTGCCGGCTGAGCATGCGGCGGAGCGGCCCGATGGAGGGGTGGCCGACGTACCAGGACGGGATGACCCAGACGCGCGGCTGAAGGGCTCGAACCGCATCGGGTGCAACCGCGTCGAAGAAGGCGTGATGGTCGGCAACGGCGACGTCCACGGGACCGGCGGCGCGGGCGACGGGAGTTTCGACGTCGCGCCACGACTCGCGCGACTCTTCGGTGTCGCTGGTGAGGTCACCCGCGGTGAAGTAGCGGAAGTTTCCGTAGCCGAGACGCAGGGCGATGGAGCACATGTTCTCGGTTGGGTAGTCGGCGGAGGCCAGGGTGGTGAGTTTGGGAAAGAGGGAGCGGGTTTGGTTGCCGGTCCCGTGCGGATCCGGGACCCAGACTTCACCGTTGGCGGCCAGGTTGCGGACTTCGAAGGTTGGAAAGCTGGAAGGCTTGCGGGTGAGACGGATCTGGCTTGCGCTGCCGGGTTGGATTTGCTGCGTGGATTCGCCGCGTTGCTGGCGGGAGCGGACATAGTTGATGTAGTTCAGCGCAAAGGGTGCTTGCTGAGGCTGCGGATAACGGTAGTCGGGAAAGCCGCGGTCGATGAGGGTGCGGATGGGCAGCCGGGCGTCGACATCCGTGATGCCAGTGAGGCGGTAGTTCCCTTTCGGCGATGAGGGATTTTCGGGGCCGAGGTCACCGAGATGGTCGGGATGGATGTGGGTGATGAGTGCGTAATCGAGCTCGCGGCGGCCGGCGGGTTGCATGTGGCGGAGAGCGTAGGCGGCGATCCATTCGCCGGGTCGAAGGCTGGTGTTGGGGCGCTGCGCGCAGGAGATGTCGAGGGCGTCTTCGGTGGTGCCCGCGTCGATGAGCAGGGTGGTGCCGTCGGGGGCGAGGAGGAAGGTGGAATTGCCGCGGCCGTACGCGAGGTGATGGATGTCGAGGGTGCCCGGGGTCCAGGGGTCGAGGGTGGCATCGGCAAACGCGCGAACGGGACCCAGGGTTGCGGCGACGGCGGCGAGCTGGAGAAATTCTCTTCTGTTCATCGAACCGGTGAGGTGGCCTTTCCATTTTGGCCTATGGGCGGAATCCGTGGGCAGCTATGCTGGCAGGCATGGCGGGCGGATCGGAACTGATAGGGCCGGAGCTGTTGGGACTGGTGGTGGCGATCAGCTTCGCGGCCGGGTTGAATGTGTATGCCGCGGTGGCGACCCTGGGACTGCTGGCGCACACCCGATGGGTGGAACTACCGGCGGGTCTGCATCTGCTGACGAGCTGGTGGGTGATCGGTGCGTCGCTGGCGCTGTTTGGGATTGAGTTTTTCGCCGACAAGATTCCGGCATTCGATTTGTTCTGGAATGCGCTGCACACGTTCGTGCGGATTCCGGTGGCGGCGTTGATGGCGTATGGCGCGACGTCGCAGCTATCGCCGGAAAAGCAATTGCTGGCCACCGTGGTGGGGGGCCTGATCGCGCTGGCCGCGCATGGAGGCAAGACGGCGGCGCGGGTGGCGGTGACCCCTTCGCCAGAGCCGGTGTCGAATTTCGCACTGAGCGCAGGCGAAGATGTGCTGGCGGTTTTCCTCACCTGGCTGGCGACGCATCATCCGATTGCTGCTGCCTTGATTACGGGAGGATTTCTAGTGGTGATTGGGTTCGCGGCGCGGTGGGTTTGGAGGGCGGTGGTGCGGGCCTGGGGGGCACTGCCGTTTGTGCGGGCGCGGCTTAGCCAGTAGCCAGTAGCCAGTAGCCAGTAGCCAGTAGCGTGCGACGGGTCGTGCTTGAGGTGGTTGCCCCTGGAACTTTACTTCCCGTTCAGCGAGGCGCGGAGTTCGGTCACGATTTCGGCGGCGGCTTTGCGGGCTTCGTCTTCGCGGTCGGGGGGGAAGGAGATGGCGCCGACGCGGGCGTGGCCTCCGCCACCGTAGCGCTCGCAGATGGTGGCGAGGTTCAGCATGTTTTCGGGCGGAGTTTTGGTCCAGGGATTGGAGCCGACAGCGACCTTGGTGCGAAAGCTGGACTTTGAAAGTCCGACGGAGTAAGTAGCTTCCGGATGAAGGTAATAGGGGATGAACTTGTTGTAGCCCTCGAGGGGATGGTCGGTGATGTCGAAGTAGATGGTGCCCTGCTTCGACTCGGACCGGTCGCGGATGAGGTCGATGGCCTGCTGGTGGCGCTTGAGCAGCGGCGGCAGCAGGGCCGCGACGAAGGGCTGCTCCAGCACCTGGAGAAGCGGCATGCGCGTCAGGGTGGGGATGAGCTTCGGGATGAACTCCGGGTCCTGCGACGACTCGATGATGAGGGTGAGCTTCATGGCCGGCTCGGGCATTTCGACGGCGAGCTGCGGGCTCTCGTAGTGGGCGCCGTCGACGATGTCGGCCCAGCGGATGAGCTCGGCGACCGGCGTGGGGTCGAAGCCGAACTGGGTAGACGCGATGTGGGCGAGGAAGCTGGTGCAGGAGACGTAGTTGGGATCGTAGAAGCGGTGGCCTTTGTAGCGGCCGTCGGTGATGCCGGTGAGGTAGTCCTGCTGATCTTCGGGAGTGAGGAAGGCCGAGAGGTGGTGATCGAACCACCAGGTGATTTTGGGCGATGGCGAATATTTGAAGTCGACGATGGCGTTCTCATCGCCGGTGAAGTCGGCCTCATTGAAGAGAGCGCCGGCACGGTGGACGAGGCCGCAGAACTCGTAGTTGGCGTCCTGAGAGATACGCTCGTGGTGAAAGCGGCTGAATAAGGAAGCCGAGCAGGCACCGTCAAAACACTTATCGTGATAGAAGACTCTGACCTTCAAGATGCTGCCGCCCCCACAAAAACCCTTTCGGGAATCTCTTAGCTTACCGGGAAGGAGAGAAGTGTCAAGCTGGCGGGTCACATTCCTTTCGATTGGCCGAGGTGGAGTTTTCAATTGACGCGGTGGGTGGCAGGGTCAGTAGGCTGGAAGGATGGAATTCGACGAGGTGCGGCGGCTGGTTGGGTCGACACCTTTTATTTCTCCGGAGCACGGCCGGGAGTTGTACGGGATGATCCTGCGGGATCGGCCGGGACGGATTCTGGAGCTGGGCATCGCCCACGGGACGGCAACCTGTTATATGGCGGCGGCGCTGGATGCGCTGGGCGGGGGCAGGATCACGGCGGTGGATCTGATAGACGCCGACTTTATGCCGTCGGCGGAGATGCAGCTGGAGGCGTGCGGCCTGAGCGGGTACGTCGAGGTCGTGCGGATGCAGACCGGGTACTGCTGGTTCCTCCACGATGAAATTCGGCGCCAGACAACGGGGACGCAGTGCTGGCCGAAGTATGACCTGTGCATTATCGACGGGCCGAAGAACTGGACGATTGACGGCGGGGCGTTTTTCCTGATCGACAAGCTGCTGCATCCGGGCGGATGGATCATCTTTGACGACTACGCGTGGACCTATGCGGGCCAGGCGCGAACGGCGACAGACGGAATCACGCACCGGCTGCTCTCGGATGCGGAACGGACGACGCCGCAGATCCGGGAGGTGTTTGAGCTGCTGGTGGTGCCGCATGGGAACTAC
>DATAZC010000091.1:0-2266 GCA_036272255.1 Acidobacteriaceae bacterium
TGGAACCTTGATTCAGCCCGGTTCGAGTCACTACAACGGCAAGGTTGTGATTCTTGTGGATGAGAGCTCGCTGAGCCGAGCGGAGTTCACGGCGATGGCGCTGCGCGCGATGCCGAATGCCGTGGTTATGGGCAGCACGACAGCGGGCGCGGACGGAGATGTCTCGGCTATACCGCTGCCGGGCGGTCTCAACACGATGATCAGCGGCATCGGTATCTTCTATCCGGACCATCGCGCGACGCAGCGTGTCGGGATCGTTCCGGATGTGGTTGTCCGGCCGTCCGTGAAGGGAATCGCCGAGGGACGGGACGAGCTTGTCGAGGCGGCGGAGCGGCTGCTTGAGGACAGCGGCGAACGGGCGAATGGGCACGGCGAAAAGTAAAGACAGAGCGAACCGTGAAAATCGTCCGCTGCCCTGACTACTCGACGGCGATGGATTGAGGCTCGAAGCGCTTGTCTTCCTCGGTGGTGCCGGAGAGGAGGAAGGAGTTGGTGAGCGCGGCTTTGCCGTTGGCGACGGCGGTGATGACGTAAGAGCAGCCGAACCAGTGGGCTTCGGCGAAGTCGGTCTGGGACCACTGGGCGGGGTGGTCGGGGTGGGAGTGGTAGAAGCCGACGATGTCGAGGCCGGTGTTGCGGGCCTGGCGCTGGGCGGCGATGAGCTCTTCTGGCGCGATGTGGTAGCGGTTGTGCGCGGAGTCGGTGCGGGTGTTGCCGGCGCGGAGGAGTGAGGTGACGTGGATGCCGCCGGCGTCGGCGCGGCCGAGGAGGATGCCGCAGCACTCGTTGGGGTAGGTGGCTTCGCCGTGGGCGCGGAGGTCGTCGTAGAGGGCGCGGGAGAGGATGAGAGACATTTTTGTTGGGCTCTAACTGTTCTTGCCTGATTGAGGAAGGCATACCCCAGGGGCTAAAGCCCCTTCATTCTTGACTGCTGAGAGACCCGAGCCTAAAGGCTCGGGGTACCTAGAAGAAAAAAGGCGGCAGAACGAGCGGACGACATCGTGTTGCCTGGACGCTCATGCTCTTTGGGACTCCTGCGCGGTGTCTGCGGCTGAGTGATCCTCATTCCAGAAGCGGTCGGAGAGGTATTTGTCGGCGGAGTCGGGGAGGATGGTGACGATGATGGCTTCGCGGTTGGCGCGGGCTTCTTCTTCGGCGATGTCGCGGGCAGCGGCCACGGCAGCACCGGCGCTGATGCCGAGGAGCAGGCCCTGGGTGCGGGCGAGGCGCTTGCACATGGCATAGGCTCGCTCGGTGGGCATGTCGATGTTGCGGTCGGCGAGGGTGGGGTCGTAGATGGACGGGACGATTGCCGTACTCATGTGCTTGAGGCCTTCGAGGCCGTTGAACGGCGAGTCGGGCTGCATGGAGATGCACTGGATGCGCGGATTGAGCTCGCGCAGGCGGCGCGTGGTGCCCATGAAGGTGCCGGAGGTGCCGAGGCCGGCGACGAAGTGCGTGATCTGCCCACCAGTCTGCTGCCAGATTTCGTTGGCCGTGGAGTAGTAGTGCGCGCGCCAGTTGTTGTCGTTGCCGTATTGATCGGCGTAGAAGTAGCGGTCGGGCTCGTCGGCGATGAGACCACGCGCCCGGCGTATCGCTCCGTCGGAGCCGTCGGCGGGGTCGGTCCAAAGGACGTTGGCGCCGTAGGCGGCGAGGATGTTTTTGCGCTCAGGCGAGACGTTGGAGGGGACGCAGAGGGTGACGGGGAAGCCCATGGCCGCGCCGAGCATGGCGTAGGCGATGCCGGTGTTGCCGGAGGTGGCGTCGAGGAGGGCTTTGCCTGGCGAGCCAGGGATAAGCTGGCCCTGGCGGATGGCGTCGGCGACGATGGCGGAGGCGGCGCGATCTTTGACGCTGCCGCCGGGATTGGCCCATTCGGCTTTGCCGAGGATCTGGATGCTGGCGTGCTGCGTCAGGCCCTCGAGACGCAGCAGCGGCGTGTTGCCGATGCGGTCGAAAAGAGTGAGGCCGAGCGGTTTGGCGGGTGCGGCGATCATTGGGAGCGAGTAGTTAGTAGTTATTGGTTAGTAGTTAGCGGAAAACCTTCGCTGGTTCTCCTATGGTATCGGCGGGGTGCGGTTTGAACGGGCCGCGCCGATGTGCGAGAGTCTAAGTTAAGTTTACTGCGGGCGATGCATGGTTCCGAAATGTGCGCTTGCGGGCGACTATTTGAGAACCAGAACAGGGTTGCGATGGCGAAGGCTGTGAAGCAGAAGACATTTGACGATGTGCTGTCGATTCTCGGCAGTGAGAGGTTTGATGT
>DATAZC010000092.1:0-8850 GCA_036272255.1 Acidobacteriaceae bacterium
GGATCACCACCATCTATGATCAATCTCCCAAGCACAACGACCTGACCCAGGCGCCTCGCGGCGGATTCAGCGGCCCGGCCATGGGCGGGTTCAACAATGTTCCCATCGCGGATATGGCGCCGATTACGATCATGGGCCACAAGGCGTACGGTGTCTTCATCGAGCCGGGCATGGGCCTCCGCGTGGACGACGCCAAGGGCACCGCGGTCGACGACCAGGCCGAGGGGCAGTACTGGGTCATCAACGGCCTCCACTTCAACTCCGGCTGCTGTTTCGACTACGGTAATGCCGAGACCGACAGCCGCGATGACGACAACGGCACCATGGAAACCGCCTACTACGGCAACGCCGCTCCCTGGTTTCACGGCGACGCCTCCGGTCCCTGGATCATGACCGACCAGGAGAATAACCTGGTTGGTTGCGTCAATACCGATGGGACCAAACACTGCGCGAACCTCTCCACCATCACCTGGCGATTCGTCACCGCGATGGCCAAGGGCGAACCGCATCACTGGACATCCATGGGCGGAGATGCGCGGCAGGGCGCCTTATCCGTCATGTTCGATGGGCCGCGCGTCAACGCAACTTATGATCCGATGCGCAAGCAGGGAGCGATCCTGCTCGGCAATGGCGGCGACAACAGCAACAGCTCGCAGGGCACCTTCTATGAAGGTGCAATGACCGCCGCGAACACCTTCCCGGCGGATGCCACGGACCAGTTGGTGCAGGCAAACGTTGTGGCCGCAAAGTACGACGTGCCGCGGCTGAGCCTCGCGCCTGCCTCGTCAGTCGCTGCTCCTACGGGGCTCCAGACCTTCGCACCGGGCTCTTCGCAAGACACCACCGTGACGTTTACCAATACCACCGGAGCACCAGTCTCTGGCCTCCAGTTGAGCATCTCCGTGCCCGGCAAACAGTGGTCTTCCGTCGTCTCAGGCGCCAGCGAAAAGTCGAAGACTTTCGCTGATCTCGTCGCGCCAGGCGCGAGCGTGAGTGCGACCTTCAAGGTCACCTCCGGCCCGTCAGCATTCAACGGCGATTTGGTGGGCAACGCACGGTGGACGAACCAGACGAGCGGCGCGAAGCGATCCGAGACAGCGGCTGAGAAAGTACGCAACGTCAGCCCGGTCAAGATCAACGAATTCCGCATCAGCTCCGGTCCTCCCGCCAACTCGACGGACTCTTTCATCGAGCTCTACAACGCCGGCTCCCGCGGCATCGACATCTCCAACTGGACCCTGACCGAGCATCCGACCCAGCAGGCTGCCTTCTCAGCGGTGAAAATTCCAACCGGAACCACGCTCGCGGCCGGCGCCTTCTATCTGCTCGGCCTCGCCAACTCCGGGCTGGCGGTCCCAGCGCGCGCAGGCGATTCCACCACCCATGTCCGCAGCACGACCGGCATGTCGGCCGGCGATTCGATCACCATCGGCGCCGGCTCCAACGCGGAGACGCGCAAAATCACAAACGTCGGAACCGCGGCCACCACCAGCACAACCCTGTGGCAGCCTCTACCCGAGGGTCCGGTGATCACAATTCCCGCAGGCTCGACCAACGTGCCGGTTACGAGCATGTCCGGCTTCGCAGTCGGTGAAAAAATCGCGCTCGGCTACGGTGCTGCGTATCCAGTCGTCGCGCGAACCCAGGAAAAATATGAAGTGGCCACCGTCACCGCCGTTGGCAAAGCGGGCACGCAAGCCTACCTTGCGGCGGACGCGGCGGCCGGCGCGGCCAACCTCAGGGTCACGTCCGTTGCCAACATCTCAGCCGGAGACAAGATCCGGCTTGATATCGACAGCGTCGGCCATGGCATCGAGACCGTCACAATCGCGCGCGTGGGCACGCAGGCAAACCGCACAAATCTCTCAGCTGATGCGAGCGCAGGCGCGACCAGCATCAAAGTCCGCAGAGTGGAAGGCCTTGCAGTCGGCGACAACATCGTGGTCGGCACTCCTGCACATCCGGAAACCGTGACCGTCACTGCTGTCGGAATGCAGGGCCCGGGCGGCGTCAGTGTGGACTTCATGCCCGCGCTTGCCCGGGCTCACACCGAAGCCGAGACGGTAGTAAATCCCGGCACAGGGCTCGACCTCGCGGCACCGCTCAAGTTCAACCATGCTTCCAACATGCCTTTTGCCGATCGCGGCACAGGGATTAGCTTTGCGCCGGCAACGGCATTCGCTCACTCCAGTAACGAACCCGTCGAGGCGCTCGGCGCCGGCATCGCGCTTGACAAGCCGCTGAGCAGCGAACACCCGATCGACGCGCCCGTGCGCGACGCCGCCGTTACCACCGCGGGTTATCAGGGGACGTCCGCGCCCAACCAGTGGTTCGGCGGACCGGTTCTCTCCACCAGCACCGTCAGTTTCGGACGCGCCATCATCTCCATCAACGCCGGCAACATGGTGCTTCGCGATGCCTCGGGCCTGGTGGTCGACAGCCTCAACTACGGACTCCTCGTCGATCCGTGGGCAGCCGCGGGTTACCAGGCTACCTCCGGATCGGGGCAGAGTGGCTGTCGCGTGACGGCCCCCGGCCTGACGGGCGGCTTTGGACCGGCCGCTTCACCCGCAGGCGCGTCCAATACCAGCGCGGGCCGATTCCCGGACGGCTTTGACACGGACAGCAACTGCACTGATTTCCAGACCGAGCCTTCCACCACCCTGTCGGCTGCGGCGGCCAATGGCGCGGCCAATATCAAGCTCGCCAGCGTCGACGGCTTTAGCGCGGGCCAGACCATTCGCGTCGATACCGGTGCGAACCAGGAGAATGCCGTGATCGCCACGGTTGGCACAGCCGGCGCCACTACGCTGAGTACCGCTACTGAAACAGGCGCAACTGTGATCCACGTCGCCGGCCTGACCGGCTTCAGCCCCGGCCAGACCATCACCGTGGGCGAGGGGTCGAATGCGGAGACGGCGAATATTGCCGCCGCGAACCGGCTCGGGCCCACAATTACCGTCGCTGCGCCGCTCACTGTCGCGCACGCGGTGGGTGCACAAGTCGCCGGCAGCGGCATCACCCTCACCACTGCGTTAACCAGGGATCATGCAGGCGCAGCGCAGGTCGCCGGAAGCGCTTCGACGCCCGGTGCGCCCAACCACTATGACCGGAGACATCCTTAACCGCGTCCCGGGCCCCGGTCGCGAGCAGGCTCAATCCCATCCCTACTCGGCCCGCAATGCATCCACTGGATTCACGGTTGCCGTCCGCCTGGAGGGGATATAGCTGGCCAGCGAAGCCGCCGCGCACAGAGCGAGGCAAGCCAGCACATAGGTCGTCGGATCCACCGGGCTGACATGAAAAAGCAACGACTTCAGCAGCCGGGTCGCCGCGAACGCCAAAATCAACCCGCACCCGACGCCGGTACCGGCAAGCATTACCCCCTGCCGCACAAACATCGTGGTGATGGAATTGCGCTGCGCCCCCAGCGCAATGCGAATGCCGATCTCGCGCGTGCGCTGCGAGGCTGAATACGCAATCACACCGTAAAGCCCCACCGTTCCCAGCAGCAGTGCGATGGCCGCCGCGATCGCCAGCATCGCCAGCGTAAACGACGTGCGCGAAATGGACTTCTGATAGTAATAGTCCTGGGTGTGAATGCTGGTGAGAGGAAGATTGGCATCCACTGACCACACTGCCTGCCGCACATCTTTCATCAGGCTTTCGGAACCCGCGCGTGGAGAGCGAATCGCAAACACCACGAAGCGCCGGATGTTGGCCTGGTCGCCCTCGAAGTGAGACATCATGGTCGGCCAGTAGGCGACCGCGGGCGCATCCCTGCCCATACCATCGCTATGCACATCGCCGATAACTCCGACGATCTCTCGCCACTGGTCCTTCGAACTCACATCGATCCGCTTGCCGAGCGCATTTGCCGGGCTGCCCCAGTACTCGCGCGCAAAGTTCTCGCTCACCATAGCCACGGGCACCCTCTGGAAAACCTCGTCCCACGTAAAGTCCCGTCCAGCAACCAGGGGAATGCCGAGCGTCTTCAGAAAACCGGGAGCGCCGAAAACGAATTCGCGTAACGGCGGCATGGCGCCGCCCGCATAGCTTCGGTCCTGCGCATACACCGGGTCATGCCAACCGTTGCCATCCATGGGAACAGAACCGCCGAAACTCACCGATTCCACGCCCGGTATGGCTGCAATCTTCTGCGCAATGGCCTGCTGCATGCGGAGAACATCGTCGTCTTTCGGTACGTCCGCTTCGGGAATGCCCAGCCGCACCGTTTGAATCTTCGCAGTCGTATCGTATCCGGCATCGACATGAATCAGCCCGCGAAAGGTCCGGATCATCAGCCCGGAGCAGATCAGCAGCACGAACGCGAGGCTTACCTGGATCACCACCAGCGTGTTGCGTGTGCGATGCCGTTCGCGGCCCTGGCTCATGGTGCGGCTGCCGCGCAGACCCATCCCCGTCCGCGTGCCGGCATACCGCAGCGCCGGAATGGAACCGAAGAGCAGGCTGCAAAACAACGCCACTCCCAGCGTGAAGACCAGCACGTTCATGTCGATTCCAATATCGTGCAGGCGCGGCAGGCCGGCTGGGCCCAGCGCAACCAGCAGGTGCAGCGCACCCCAGGCCAGCACGAGTCCCAGCGCGCTGCCCATCACTCCCAGCACCGCGCTCTCCAGCAGGAATTGCTTGGCGATCCGCCACGGGCTTGCCCCGAGAGCCGCGCATACCGCCAACTCCTGGTGACGGCCTTCGGCCCGCACCAGCATCAGGTTCGCGACGTTGGCGCAGGCGATCAGCAACACCACGCCGATGCTGCCCATCAGCACCCAGAGCAGTTTGCCCACGTCGCCAATCACATCCTGGCTGAGCGGTCTCACCTTCGGTCCCAGGCGCGCCTTCTGGAAGAGGCTGATGCTGAATCCCGTCGGGGTGGGAAAGCTGTTGAGCACGATGGGCCACAACCGCGCCACATCGGCATTCGCTGCCTGCATCGTGACGCCAGGCCGCAATCTGGCAACACCCTCATAGCTGAACTGGCCAAGCATAGTCTTGTTTCGATCGATGCGAAGAGGCAGGAACACCGCCGGCTGTTCCCAATCGAGGAAGCGGAATTCCTTCGGCATCACCCCGATGACCTGACGTGCCCTGCCGTCCACCTGGATGTTTTGTCCCACTATGGATCGATCCGACCCGAAGCGGCTCTGCCAATAATCATGGCTGAGCATCACCGTTTCGGGCCCATTCGGGCTGTCATCCACGCGGTTGAACCAGCGTCCCAGAACCGGCGCAAGTCCCAGAATCGGAAGAACGCCATCGCTTATATCGAGCGCCTGGACCTGCTCCGGGTTCCCGCGCCCGGTTACGCTCACCGAGCCTCCCTGGTAGATCCCCACGTCCTCAAATACCCGGTTCTGCTCGCGATAAATAAAGTAATTCGACGGCCCCATGTTTACTTCATCGAGATTCAGCCCCGGTGCCGTATGCCAGACCCCTACCAGCGCCTCCGGATGCGGGTAGGGCAAGGGCTTCAGCAGGACCCCTTCGACAACGCTGAACACCGCGATGTTCGCGCCCACGCCCGCCGCAAGCGTAATCAGCGTGATGACAGTGAAGCCCGGCGCGCGCCAAAGCCTGCGCACAATCTGGCGGAGCTGGTTCCAGAAGGAATTCATGGTCGGGCCTCCGGGCGGCGTGGAGATGGGAACATGCAAGGTTCGCCTCTCACGCCCTACGCAGCGCCCTGCGCATAAGTTCCTGGCCATGCGGGTTCTTCACGCATTTGTGACGAATGGCGCGTCTCCGCACACGGGTTTGGCGCGCGGGCGCCGAGTCTCGAAGACCAGTGCCACGAGGAGGGATATGTTCTTAAGGATTTTTACCTGGGTCAATCACAATCGCGATTCCAAACAGAAATGCGGGGCGGGCACAGAGTACGCACTCCCGCGCTTCCTTCCCCGCGCTACTGCGGAACCACCGGGTTTTGGTCGGTGCTATCCGCCGAAGTCAGCGGATTCCAGTTAAGGGCCAGCGGCACGCTGTAGAAGGTGCTCTGGCCGTTGCTCTGGTTGGCGACGAGATATAGGCAGACCCGTTCGACAGCCAGTACTGCGAGGCGTTTCCGGTTTGGAGCAATGGAGTGCCGGTCTGATCGGCCCCGGTATTTCTGAGCCAGGATGAATGTTAGTCTTCGGCAAGAATCGAGCCTGAAGAGGGCGGAGGATTTTTGCTGATGAAGAAAAAGCGATTCAGTGTGGAGCAGATCGTGGGGGTGCTCAAGCAGGCAGAGGTTGGTGTCCCCGTCGTGGAGGTGATCCGGAAGGCTGGGATCAGTGAGCAGACGTTCTACCGCTGGAAGGCGAAGTACGTTGGCCTGGAAGTGGACCAGGTTCGCCAGATGAAGCAGTTGCAGGAGGAGAACCTGCGGCTGAAGCAACTGGTGGCAGAGCTGACGCTGGACAAGGCAATGCTTCAGGACGTGCTCTCAAAAAAATGGTAAAGCCCTCGCGGCGTGGGCCGATGGTGGAGCATCTGGGCGGCAGTTACCGCGTGAGTGAGCGGCGAGCCTGCCGGGTTCTCTGTGTGGCAAGGGCCACATATCGCTATCGCAGTCATCTCGATCCACGAATGGAGTTGCGGATGCGCATCCGCGAGATCGCTCAGTCAAGAGTGCGCTACGGATACCGTAAGATCCGCGCACTGTTGAACCGCGAGGGCTGGGATGTTGGCAAGCACCTGGTATACCGGCTGTACAAGGAGGAGGGTCTGACGCTGAAGAAGATGCGGCCTCAGCGGAAGCGGAAGGCTGTGAAGCATCGCGAAGAACGATTCCTGGCTAATAGTCCGGATCAGGCATGGAGTATCGACTTCGTCGCGGATCAGTTGCAGGATGGGCGGCGCTTTCGTGCACTGACAATCGTCGATGTCTTCACCCGCGAGGGAGTGGCCATCACGGTTGGGCAAAGTCTGAAGGGCGACGATGTAGTACGAACGTTGAACCAGCTAAAGAACAAGCGCGGGGTGCCGAAACTGCTGTTCTGCGATAACGGCAGCGAGTTTACCAGTCAGGCCATGGATCTGTGGGCCTATCAGAACGGAGCGAAGATCGACTTCTCACGTCCCGGCAAGCCGACCGATAACGCCTTCGTGGAGTCATTCAATGGAACCTTCCGGGCCGAGTGTCTGGATGCTCACTGGTTCGCCGACCTCGACGAAGCCAAGCAGCTCATCGAATCCTGGCGAAAGGAATACAATGAGAGCCGTCCTCACCGATCTCTCGGAGAGAGGACGCCAAGCGAGTTCGCCAGCCAGATCGCGGCTAGCCGCGATCTGGCTGAAGCCTAAACCGGCCGATGACTAACTCTGGACTTGGTACAGAAATACTGGTCCCTTCACCGCCGCGCTACACTAACAATCGGCTGGTACAAAAGATCGGGCAGGCCACGATGACGTAGCAGATGCGGTAGCGTGGCTGTTCTCAGATCAGTCATCCTATTACGCCGGACAATCACTGATTCTGGATCGAGGCCTCACGGCACAGCGGCTCACGACGCAGAATCGCCAATACGATGCCCCTCGTAGATCGGAGAGGGGCACCCAGTCTTCGCACAGTGGGCTCGCACCGCCAATAGATCGCAATGACATCGCCTGATTTCTTGGCGACGACGGAGTGGGGAGGCATAGAAGCCGCGACAAGAAATTTAATACTTCTTTAATGAAGCTACGCTCCGTATCGTAGCATCTATAACAATAATGAGTAATCAATCCACGCGATCCGCGGGAGCCCAGGAGTGGGGATGTCGAAACGTGTCGAGAAGGATAGAAGGTCTGTGAAACGCCTTCGACCCAGGCAAATTGAAGCTGTGATCATCAGCACCGTCTTCGATGAACTCTTGGAGAAAGGCTTTCGTGCGGTCACCATTGAATCCATCTCGGCCAAAACGGGTATAGCGAAGACATCCATTTACCGTCGCTGGCCCAACAAAGCCGCCATGGTCATGGAGGCTTTCCTCTTCAGAATTGGACCGGGAATCGAATTTCCCAGCAAGTCCAGTTATGTAGAAAGCATTCGCTTCCAGATGCTGGCTTTGGCCAAGGCATTCCGAGGCCCCTTCGGCTCGATGATCAAGGCGCTCCTTGGCGAAGCCCAGTTCGATCTGGAATTGGCTGAGGCCTTTCGCACTCGTTGGATCGGTCCCCGACGAGAGGCTGCGAAAGAGGTTATTCAATCGGCCATACGGAATAAGGAGATACGCCCTGACGTCGATCTGGACCAGGCGCTCGATGCGCTCTATGGATGGCTCTACTACCGGCTCATGATCGGATCAGGGCCCCTCTCCGACGCCTGTGTGCGAGGAATATTTTCCGCTGTACTGGACGGTTTGCGAGTTCGGCAGGATTAGAGGTCTTGAGTTCGCTTCCTCTTCATAGTTATCTCAAAAAGGACTGCTATTTCAGATGAAAGCAATTCAGATTACACAAACCGGCGGCCCTGAAGTGATGAGCCTTCGCGAAGTTCCGAAGCCTGTTCCGGGTCCGGGCGAGGTGTTGATCCGGGTAGCGGCCAGCGGCGTGAACTTCATCGACCTCTATGTTCGGGAAGGCCGTTATGCCAATCCGGTCCCATTCATTCCTGGACAGGAGGCCTCCGGGACGATAGCTGCTGTTGGCGGAGGAGTGAGATTCGTCAAAGAAGGAGATCGCGTCGTATGGTGCAGCATCCTCGGAACATATGCGGAGTTTGCATTGGCTCCTGCCGACCGTGTCGTACCTATTCCCGAGGACATCAGCTTCGAACAGGCATCAGCGGTGATGCTGCAAGGGATGACTGCGCACTACTTGTCCCACTCTGCGTACCCCATCAAAAAAGGGGATGAGATTCTGGTTCAC
>DATAZC010000093.1:0-67347 GCA_036272255.1 Acidobacteriaceae bacterium
GTGCGGATCAGCAACGTCGCGGCTATGCTACGGGCACCCGACCTAAAGTTTTTCTGCCACTGTTTTGGCCTGCGTAAACAGGTACAGGTAATCCGGGCCGCCGGCCTTTGAATCCGTCCCCGACATATTGAATCCGCCAAAGGGATGCGCGCCGACCATCGCGCCGGTGCATTTGCGATTGAAGTACAAATTGCCGACGTGATACGAGCGCCGCGCGTGATCGAGCTTGGTGCGGTCGGTCGAATAGACGGCACCAGTCAGCCCGAACTCCGTGTTGTTCGCAATCTCCAGCGCATGATCGAAATCTTTCGCCTTGATCACCGCAAGCACCGGTCCGAAGATTTCTTCCTGGGCGATCCTGGCATCCGGGGCAACATCCACAATCACCGTGGGCGCGACATAGTAGCCTTTTTCCGGCGTCTCCACTGGTTTGCCGCCGACGACCAGCCGCCCTTCCTTCGCGCCAATCTCGGCGTAGCCAAGGATGGTCTTCATGGCAGCTTCATTCACCACCGGGCCCACGTTATTGTTCTCGGCCGGATCGCCAACCTTCAGCTTCGCAACCTGCTCGCGCAGCCGTTCGACAAACGCGTCGTAAATCGGCTCCTCGACAATCGCCCGTGAGCATGCGGAGCACTTCTGCCCGCTGAACCCGAACGCCGACGCCACCACACCGGCGACAGCCGCTTCAAAATCAGCGTCGGCCGCCACGATGATCGAGTCCTTGCCGCCCATTTCGAGAATCGTCCGCTTGATCCACACCTGCCCCGGCTGCGTTTTCGCGGCCCGCTCGTGAATGTCGAGCCCGACTTCCTTCGATCCTGTGAAAGCGATGAAGCGCGTCTTCGGATGCGAGACCACGGCGTTCCCAAACGACGCGCCTGATCCCGGACAGAAGTTCACGACGCCTGGAGGCATTCCCGCCTCTTCCAGAATTTCGATAAACCGCGCCGCAATCGTCGGGGAGTCGCTTGAGGGCTTGAGGACCACGGTATTGCCGGTGACGATTGCCGCCGCCGTCATGCCCGCCATGATCGCGAAGGGAAAATTCCACGGTGAAATCACCGCGCAAACCCCGAGCGGGATATACAGCAGCTCGTCTTTCTCACCCGGCATCTGAATCGGGGGAGTCGCCGCGGCCAGCCGCAGCGCTTCGCGCGCATAAAACTCGAGGAAGTCGATGGTCTCGCCGACATCGGCGTCGGCTTCGGCCCAGTTTTTGCCGACCTCGCAGGTCAGCCACGCACAGAAATCGAACTTGCGTTCGCGGATCAGCGCAGCCGCTCCCAGGATCAGGGATGCGCGCTCTTCCGGCGAGACCAGCTTCCAGGTTTCGAATGCCTCGAGCGCCGCCTGCACGGCTCTCTCCGCGTGCTCCGCTCCGGCTTTCTGATGCAGCCCGACAATCTGCGCCGGCCGCGCCGGG
Organism: Acidobacteriaceae bacterium; assembly: GCA_036272255.1. Classification (GTDB taxonomy): domain Bacteria; phylum Acidobacteriota; class Terriglobia; order Terriglobales; family Acidobacteriaceae; genus Palsa-343. The sequence goes on from DATAZC010000093.1 coordinate 1,427, forward strand.
TTTCGCGACTCAATTTTGCCGGTGGTTCGCACTCGCTCTCCGCCGATGATCAGGGGATACTCATGCCCGAGCAGGTCGCCGACCCGCTCGAGGGCGCCCCGCATTGCGTGCGCGTTGGCATGCTCAGAAAAGTTGAGGAAAGGCTCATTGCGGAATGCGCCTTGCGGCTTGCGCGGCAGGATGACGGTGGGTGTCTCGAGAGTGGCCATGACAGCTCAGTTTAGTCGAATTCCGCCTGTGCAGAAACGGCCAGCCCTGAGTGGGAATCCCTAGGCCGCCCGCGGACCGTCCACGACGACATCCTCAGCCGCGGACCCCAGGGCGGGCGTCAACAGCGGCCACCCCTTGCGCAGGACATATTCCAGCCATGCTCCAGCCACCTGCGACGTCACCACCGCGGCCAAAATCAGAGTCGTATAAAACTTCGGGCTGATAATTCCCGCGTCGAACGCGACGCTCGCCAGCACGATGCCCGGTCCTCCGCGCGCATTTGTCGTGACGGCCAGATTGATCAGGTCGAGTTTCCGGAAACCGGCGAACCGCCCGGCCAGCGAAACCGACACTACCTTGATCGCGCAGCTTCCCAACAGAAACGCCAGGAACATCCCCAGCGAAAATCCGCGAATCAGGTCCAGCTTCAACCCGACCATCGCAAAATAAAGTGGAATAAAAAACGCAAAGGCGGTCTTCCCGATCGCGTCCAGAGCGTCCGCAAAGAGCCTGCGCTTCTTGTGCACCACGGCAAAACCGGCCAGAAACGCCGCAAACACCAGGCTCACGTCGAGCGCCCCGGCAATTGCGCAATACGCCAGCAGCACGGCAATCGCATACCCGGTGGGCGAATGTTGCGCGAGCACATTAAACCGCGATTTGTTGATTCGCTTCACCGCGCGCGGGATCAGCGTAAGCCCCAGCACGAAGAACGCAACCGTCGCCGCCAGATGCCACGCCATCGCGCGTGGGTGCAGCGCCGCCGTCCCCGCCACGGCTGCAGCGACCGCCAGCGCGAGCCACAGGACAATGTCTTCGAGCACGGCTACGCCCAGCACCAGGCGGGCAAAGCGTGTGTGCAGAATCCTGAGGGTCGGCAAAAATCTTCGAGACCACGGGGACCGAAGTGACCGCGACGCCGACGGCCAGAATAATGATGAGCGAGATGCGATTTCCGTTTGGTCCCGCCAGTGACGGACGAATCAGCCGCGACCCGAACCCAAGCGCCAGCAGAAAGGGGAGCCCCGTGCCCACGATCGTCAGCCAACCCACTTCGCGCCGTTCGTCGCGGGTGAAGAGCTGCCGCGTCTCAGCGCCGGAAAGAAACATGAGGAGCAGCAGGCCCAGCCAATAGATGAAGTCGAGAATGTTGCCCTGATGCTTTGCCGCGTCAACGATGTGCGCTGCGAACGGCAGCCGCCCCAGCAGCGCCGATCCCAGCACAATGCCTGCCAGAATTTCGCCAATGACCTTGGGCTGGCGCATTCGCGCGAAAGCCCACCCCAGCAACTGGGCGAGCCCAAGGAGCAACAGAAGCACAAATAAAACGCTGGTGAGCTGGGAGTTGGACACTCGGGCGTTGGATGCCCGCGCGCCGCAAGCAGGTTAGCTGCGATGCGAAAGCAGCGCTAGCCGGCTAACCGATCTGGCCGGCTCAGGACCTGTTCCTTATCTTTCCCGGCTGCCTCGCCCTTGGGGGGTCCCTCAAAACGCCGTCCAATTTCTGTCTCTGAAAGGGCCTTCTTCATCAGTTCCGCCCATGGATCGGCCATCTCCACCACATTCTCGCGCACAGGTGCCGACTCCTGAGTCTGGCTCTGCGTTGCGGCAATGAGGCTCTCCCTCACGGGGACCGGATCGAGAGTCTCGCGAACAGGAATCGGCGCGGAATTCTCCAGCACGGGAGCCGGGTCGGGATTTTCGCGAACGGGGATCGGCTCGGTTTTTTCGACCACGGGAGCCGGCTCGGGATTCGCGCGCGCCTCGACTGGGAGCGCTTCGTGTGCCGGCACTGCTTCGAGCTGTTCCACGACCGGGGCTGAAGCGAGGGGTTCCGGCGCAGGGGCAGGTTGAACTTTTTCCTGCGGCGGAGTGAGCTCGATTTTCTTCGGCTCCGCGGTTATGCCTGCCTGTTCCGTGAGCGAGACCGAATCCAGGCTCTCTTTGTCAGGGGTCTGAACGCTCTGCAGCTTGGCAGCTTCTCTTTCCACCCCTTCCTTTTCAACCAACGGCTCGGCAGCCACAAGGGGTGCGCCCGCGGCAAAATGCCGTTCTCCAGGAGACGGATCGTAGCTGAACGATGCGCGCTTGTAGACGGCGCGGTCAGGGACTTCATAGTCCGCAACGGGCGTCGTGAGCGGCGGAGGGGCGGGTTCGATCTTCAGGGCCACAGGCTCGTCGGGTGTGATAAATCTTCCTGTGAAATGCGGGGTCTCGTCACCGTAGCCTGCCTCGTCTTCAGTACGCGACGGCCAGGCTGCGACGCTCCAGTACAACAACCCGCACACCAGGCCGGCGAGCGCCGAAGGCCACCACAAAGTGGGCGCAGGCGAACCTGCCAGACGCAACAACCGCAGGGGTCCAGGCGACGAAGGCCCAACCACCGAAGCGTCAGGAGTCGGCCCGTCGGAGGGTGATGATGCGGGAGGATTCGTGGGTGCCGTTGACGCGTCCGGACTCGGCGCAGAAGCCGCAGGCGGCGCAACCGGCGCAGGCGTGGGCGCCGAAGCAGCCGGCGCAGGCGCAGGGGCCTGATCCGACCCATCGGTTTCCGGCTTCGCCTCTGCCGCGGCTTCATGTGCGATCGCCTGCCGCTGCTTCGTCACCACGCCGATCGCGCGCGTCAGTTGTGCACGTTCCTCGCGCAGCTGGCTGGCGCTCACGCCGGCCGCTCTGTACCGCCCGCCACCACCGGATAAGACTTCGCGCAGTGCTTCACGAATGGCGCCCAGCCGCTCCCTGGCCTGAGGCCCGGCATCTCCATTGGCATACTGCGCACGCAGATCATCAATCTTCTTCAGCGCCGTTCTCACTCCGGACTTCAGCGCCTGCTGCTCTTCCGACTGCGCATACGAGGACCGACCGTAGCCGCTGGACGAATGTCCCCCATAATGGCTCGAGCTGGAATCGGTTCCATCGGCCTTTCGGCTCGTCGCCGCGAGCTGCCCTTCCAGTTCGCCCAGCGCAGCAGCCAGCGCGCCGCCAGCTTCGTCATGATGCACAGCGACTGGTTTCTTCACAGGTGCAGGTGCAGGCGCCGGCGGAGCTGCTACCGATTTTGGGGCGGGCACCGGGACAGGCTTAGGAGCGGGCGTCGGCGTAGTGGAAGGGGCCCACGCCGACAGTGCGTTAGCGACGGCATTCGCTGTATCTATCGATTTGGCGGGATCAGCATCCTTGAACCGCACATCGAGAACCTGGGCCGACGGCTGCGTCAGCTCGAGACGCGAGCGAAATTCGCTCACGCGCCCGGGCATGTCCGCCGCAGCCAGGTAGGCCTGTTTCGACAAGCTCTGTACGACGTCATCGCTGAGCATCGACTGCGCCACGGTAACAGCGGGTTGATTGCCGTCCGCGGCCGCGGGATTGATGTGGCGCGCCACGTCGGCATCGAACGACAGCTCTGCCGCAGACGACGAGTCAAGCGCCTTATGTCGGAACCAGGTATGCAGGCCACCGGCAACCGCCATGGCCAGAAGCAACGCAGTGACTTTATGTCCCAGCGGCGCGGCAAAAAAACGCATCGGAAAAATTCCTCTCCTGCAATCTTCTCCAGAGAGTCAGCGGCAGATTCCTGAATCGAAGCGAAGCACGCGCTGTGGGGACTTTGTACAGCGGAGCGAGTCCACCACAGTGGGAAGAGCCCAGGGGCCCGGACGTTGTCTCGCCGTTCTAACCTGCGCGGGATCGATCTTCAGTTCCCTTCGAATAATCCCGATTTCGCGGCTAGTGTCGACTTCACTAACATACCCTGTTACAACAACTTTCGTCATCGGCCGGCTCCGGGCTGATCCTTCGGAGTAACCAGGCGCTCGCCACAGGGATACGCCCCACCCCAGCGCATCGGCGCCGCGCTGGACGGTCACGTCCTCCAGCTTGTATCGATGAGTTTTGCCGCAGGTGGCAGATGGAGAGCCGGACCGTCTTACAACAGCTTTTCGTCCCACCAGAACCCGGCAGTCCGTTGGGCAGGATTCTCTTCCAGCAGAACCTGGTCCTGCATCGGACGAACAACGGGGCAGGCGTCGCCCTCGCCGTTCGGGTCAGTGCCCTTTGTAGTCGACAAACAGCTCAGGAAACTGCTCCTTCAGAGCTGCGATCTTCGGCCGGTCACACACTAATATGTACGGATTGTCAGGATTGTGGAGCGCGTAGTCCTGGTGATAGTCTTCGGCGCGATAAAAGCCTTTCAGCGGTGTAACCTCGGTGACAATCTTCTTCGGGAAGACCTTCGCCGCATCCAGCTGAGCAATGTACGCCTCGGCGACCCGCTTCTGTTCGTCGTTGCTGTAGAAGATGGCAGACCTGTACGAAGTGCCCTCGTCTGGTCCCTGTCGATTCAGCTGCGTAGGATCGTGCGCCACGGAAAAAAAGATCCTCAGCAACTGGCCGTAGGTGATCCTGGACGGATCGTAGACGACCTCGACGGATTCAGCATGGCCTGTGGTCTCCGTCGTCACCTGATCGTAAGTCGCCGTCGACGCCGATCCACCGGAGTAGCCCACGGTAGTGGACACCACGCCTTTCACGCGCTCGAAAACTGTCTGCGTGCCCCAGAAACAGCCTCCGGCGAAGACCGCCTTCTCTTTGGCGGGCTTCGCGGCCAGCGCCACGTCGGCGTTCGCAGGCGGGATGGGGGCGCGCCCCGCAGCACTCGCATTGCAGGCGGTGACAGCGATCAGACTTCCGAAGGCAACAGAAGCGCGCAAAAGACGGGCGCGCCATAAATGGGCGAGGAGCATGCTGGAGACCTCCCGAGAAAACCTTTCTATGAGACGCGCTGAGGCTGGGTTCGTCGCATATCATTCTCATTTGAAGCCGCCGTAACCCGCGAGCCCGGTCCAGGCATGGATGATGCGAAAGTGCCTGCGGCGACCACCGCGGGCCGGAGGAATCACGATGTCAGAGCAGGCAATGCACGAGCACTGCCAGGCGGCCCATCATCATGGGATGGCCGCACATCATCATTCTGAAGCAGCGAAGCATCACGAGGCAGGCGATCACCAGCAGGCTGCGCATCATGCCCACGTGGCGCACGCGCATCATCTGCAGGCCACCGAGCATGCGGAACACGCCGCGCGGCATCACCTGGACGCGCACGGCCAGTAAGGTACATGGGCCCGGTCGTATCCACCGTCACCGGAATCTCGTTGTGAATCGGAACGGGCCAGGAATGACGGACGATCGATCCTGAAATCGGAGCAGGGTCGCTGGAATGCTGCCGGTTCTCCGGATATCGTTGCCGCGCGGTGCAGCGGTACATGGCTGTAGTGCGATGTATGCCCGGCGAAGTCCACGTCGCGATCGGCGTCCATGATCGGGCGTCAAGGGTTTTCGCAATCCGCGTTTTATTACCCCTGGGTTGGCATTTTGGGAGCGCGTGGGACCGAACCTCGTTTTGCTGAGCCGCTCCCCTTCACCCTCGCGGAACGCCCGTCGTGTGCTGATTCCGTGGAATTGCCATCGGCCACGGACAGAACCACGCCGTCGATACGATTGTCGAGGGTGCGGTAGGGGGTGATACGCATCGTGAACACACGTCCCGCATCGTCCTGAACCGCATCGCGTCGAGGCTGGACCCGCTGGATCACGTCGAGCATCATCTCTTCCAGGTTCCGCACATCCACCTTGAGCTTGAGCCGTGGAATTGGCCGACCCACGTCGCTCGGCATCAGCCCCAGGACGGCCGTGGCCTGGGGCGTGAACCTGCGAACGCTCAGGTCGGCGCCCACCATCACCATGGGCAAATTCACGCTGTTGAGCAGGTTGGTCAGGTCGTTATTCAGCTGCGTCAGCAGATCGTTGCGGTGCTGCATCTCCTCGTTCACCGTGTGCAGCTCTTCGTTGGCCGACTCCAGCTCCTCCTTCGAGGTCTGCAGCTCCTCATTGGTGCTCTGCAGCTCTTCATTCCCTGACTGAATCTCTTCGTTGGCCGACTGCAGCTCCTCGTTGGTGGCTTCCTGCATTTCGATGATCGACTGTAAATATTCCCTCGTTGCGGAAAGCTCCTGCTTCAGCTGAGCCAGTTGGCGGTCTTTCTCTACGCGCTCGGTCTCGAGTAGTGGCTCACCATCCTCGGTGGCCGGGTGTTCGCTTTCGACTGGAACCGGCTCAAAAACAATCAAGTAGCTGTGTTGGTCCTGAATCGGCGTGCGGAAGGGCAAAATCCGCACGTTGGTGCTGTGGTTTTGACCATCGCCATCCGCTCGCAGGTTACGCCGCTCTACTTCGATACCGCCCTTCTTCGCTTCCTCGATCGCGTTCTGGAGCTCGAAGAGCATTCCAGGGCGAGCCATTTTCAACAACTTGAGGCTGGCTTTGCCGGGCGCCAGTTCGAGGAAGTTTCCGGTTCGCCCGCGGCTCTGCAGAATCTCCATCTGATCGTTCACCACCACCGCCGGCGGCGCGTAGCGCGACAACAACAGGCGATCGGCTTCCCGCTGCAGTTCCAGCGGAGCCTTGAGGAGTTCGGTCGGCCGTAGCGTTGGCGGGGGCAGTTCCGGGGCACCGTGCTCCCGCTCCGCCGGCCCCACCGCGAAGCCGAAGGTCACAGGCGTGGACACGAGTTTCTTGCGATAGATTTTCTGCTTTTTGTCGACCATTTCGAACAGCTCCGAACCCGCACCCAGCAGACCCTCGGTATTGCCGATCATCAGGAATCCAGTGGGATTGAGAGCGTAGTGGAAGATGGGAATGACCCGTTTCTGCAGCGACTGGCCAAGGTAAATCATCACGTTTCTGCAACTCACCAGATCCATTCGGGAGAAGGGCGGATCGTTGAAGATGTTCTGCGTGGAAAAAATGCAGAGATCGCGGATGGTCTTGCTGATCTGGTATCCGCCGTCTGCCTTATTGAAGAAGCGGCGGAGGCGCGCAGGGCTCACATCGGTCTCGATGCTTTCCTTGTACACGGCGGCACGCGCGTGGCGTACCGCAATCTCGCTCAGGTCGGTGCCGAAAACCTGGATGGGCATTTCGAAGCGCTGGTCTGCAAGAAATTCGACCAGCGAAATGGCATGCGAGTACGCCTCTTCGCCGGTCGAACACCCCGGTACCCAGACGCGGATGGGGTTGGCGGGATTCCGCGCGTGCAGAATGGCGGGATAAACAATCTGTCGCAGCGCGTCGAAGACGTCCGGGTTGCGGAAGAACGAGGTCACATTGATCAGCAGGTCCTGATAGAGCAGATTCACCTCGTTGGCGTTCCGATGGAGCAACGCGACATAATCGGCGAGCTTCTCGATTTTGTGCAGCACCATCCGCCGTTGAATCCGTCTGCCGATCGTGGGCGGTTTGTACTCCGAGAAATCGATTCGGGTCGCCCGTTTCAGCAGGCGGAATATCTGCGACGTCAGAGCCTCAGCGCCGACCTCCTGCCCTTCGATCCGGCCCAGCGAACTTCCGGCGACATAGGGATGATTGCGAATACGTCCCAGTTCCTGCGCGATCTCCTCCGGGGGCAGAATGACATCGACGCAGCCGGCGGCAATCGCGCTGGCGGGCATTCCGTCATATTTAGAAGAGATCGTGTCCTGCGCGAAGGTGATGCCGCCCTCGCCCTTAATGGCAGTCAGGCCCAGGGTGCCGTCTGAAGCCGTGCCCGAGAGCACTATGCCGATAGCATTGGACCCATGGCTCGCCGCGAGGGAGCGAAAAAATATGTCGATGGTGGCGTTGACGGCCCGGGGCTGTTCGCGATCCGTGATCTGGAATCGCATTCCCGCAATGGCCAGGTCGCAGTTGGGCGGAATCACGTAGACATGATTGGGCTCGATACGCATCTGGTTGTCGATCTGAACGACTGGCATCGTGGTACTGCGGCTTAGGATTTTCGAGATGGAGCTTTCACGCTGCGGATCCAGATGCGGGACCACGACGTAGGCCATCCCCAAATCGGGCAGCAACGCTCTGAACAGGGCCGTGAAAGCTTCAAGTCCACCTGCAGAAGCACCGATGCCGACGATGGGAAAAGAATCAGGACGCGTTTTTTCCCGGCTCACAATGGTTTAGACGCTTTCCTACTCGCCTGCGGCCATCCGACATCCCGTTTGCTACGAAGCTGCTGAAGTAAATTCATAGACCAACGTTGTGCCTCCATGACGGCGAGCTGGCGAGCGTGAGCTGCCGCTGGTTGTCCGGAATTATAGACTTGCTCGAACCGCGCGAAGCCCGGCTCGGGCAGGTACGACAGAAGTTTCCAGAAAAGTGCAGCAGCCTAGAGCGCGGCTGGGTTAGCGGCTGTTCGACAGGGTCATGATGTGAGACCGCAGTGCGTCCAGTTGTGCGGAAACTTCGCGGATTAACACGCGATTATTATCCTGCAGCATTTTGGAAGCCTCAATCTGCGCGTTCAGCGAACAGAGGGCGCCCAGAGACAGGTGGTAGCTCGGAGGTCCATCGCCATTCCCTTTGCTGTCGCCCACGTTCTGCAATCCGGCCTTGATCGCTACCTGCGCGCGGCTGGAACAGCGCATCGCGACCCATAAATCCAGATCGCGCGGACGCGCGAGCACCGCCTTCTTGTTCGACCCGTGCGGGCGGCGCACCGGGAGCCCAAAATCCTGCTCCCATCGCTGGACCGTTCGGACGCCTTTGCCCATGTACCGGGCGATATCCTTCCACGAAGTCAGGACGGTGGCGCTGTCGGTATGATTTTCGACCTTCAAGGCACTGGTTCCGGGTCTCATAGTACGCTCCCCTTCGGTTTGCTGGATTCCAATGCACAAGCGTGCGTTCGATTAGGAGTGGTCCATGTCCAGCAACGGATGCCTGGAGCCTTTATTTTTCTCACTCTTCTATAGCACATTATTTGGCTTGCTACTTTTCGAACGCGGTCTGGGTGGTCCCCATTGTCGCGCGTTCCGGAGCGCCCTGGCCACCCCGCCCCCTCGGGCGTCCCCTCGCAATCATTTCCCCGGCCCAACGGGGCGCAGTCTCAAAAAGACGGCCACCCCCATGGGATCGCTGCCATATACCGGCTCCAGCAACGCGCCGGAATGGTAGGCCGTGACCTGAGCTCCGAGAGCCGTGGCCAGGTGGGGCAAATGCCCGATGTCGCGGTCGTAGCCAAACGTGCAGGCCTGTACGCGACCCGCTGCGGCCTCCTGGAAATTCGGTGGCAGAGGTCGCTCCCCGAGCAACAATTCATTAGTCCGATCGACATTCTCGATGCGCGTAAACGCATAGTTGCGCGCGTGAAAACGCACTGTCGATTCCAGCAGATAGCTGTTCTCGATCAGATTGTCCGGCAGATCGCGCGTGCGCCCCCAGGCAATGGTGGTGGCCCAGTTGCCCGTCCGCTTATCATCCGAGCTCATGCCGCCGCCGGTGCTTGTCTGGCCCAACGCCCGGTTGTACATCACTGACGCCGTCCTACGATCCTGATTGCTGGTGGGAAAGAGCGCCTCCGGACTATGCAGCCGGCCCCAGGAATACTGCCCGCTCCAGTTCTTTCCCGGCTGCAGCGTCAGCCGCGCGGACCACGAATCGATGGCCCCTTGCTGTACCTGCCAGCGATGCTCGTTCGGCTCCCGTCCGTGGAATCCCGAGGCCTCCAGCCGGAGCCAGTCGTGCGTCACGCCCAAGGTGACCACATCGTCGGAAATATGTGTCGAGTCCTCCTGGTGATGGCCCAGCGTGCCTACCGGGCTCTCGATGGCGGACGCGCGATGCGGGTAAGCCGTTGGACCAATGGCCGGATCGCCCACCGGAGCCGCATAAAGGCTCAACAAATTGTGCTCACCCAGATGCAGATCGTAGAGTGCCCCCAGTTCCATCACAAAATCGTGTGGGTGCTGGCCGTCCGCAATGGGCAAACCGTACGCCGTTTCTCCCTGCTGGAACAGGAGCGGATATTGTCGCCCCGTCACCGTAGCCGGCTCGAGGCTGAGCATGGTCCGCACGGTGAACTGTCCGGGACCCGAGCGGCGCTGCGCCATCGGCATTACCCAATTCGTGGAGAAAAGCTTGTCTCCGCCACGAGGGCTGGTTTGTTGAGTGTCCGCCAGGAATCCATTGCCATGCAGCATCAGCATCCACGAGCCGCGCATGGTCATCAGCATCGGCGCCGGCGTTGAGTCAGGTTCCGCGCTGGTGCCCGATGTGGTGTGGGTCTCGATCGCCTCGACGAACGTCTGCGGTGGGCCCATCTGCATTTGCATTTGGGCGGGGAGCGGCAGGACGGCCAGCGTGAAAATGAAGGCAAAAGCCAATCGGGCGCGATGCAGCATGGACACTCCTCTGGATGGCACAAGCGCTGCGGAGGATTCACCTCCGCAACAAGGATGAGGAAGGTCCGAAAATCAGATGCGCAACGGGGACGATCGCGCGCCGATGGCATCTACGCCATCGCACCGATGTTCAATGAGCCCAGCAGAGCGAACGACCGCTGACTGCGTACGGTAAGCGGCAACGGGCGCGACCGCGAACATTCCCCGCGCCTCGTTCAACAATGCGGGAACGATCAAGGTCGCAGACTGGACACACGTGAGCGCGGGAACCGCATCACCCGGAGCACAATCGCCGGAGTGATGCCCACAGCAAGTGTGCTCGCATGCGGGCGGGCGGCAGAAAGGCGCGCAGCTGATCGCAACCGCCAACAGCACAACCAGCGATCGAGCCATGAGGGAGTAGCCGCGCATGCTGTAATCGTAGCATCGGCGAAAGACGCGCGGTAAAGCAGTACTCTGTCGTGGATGCGGCTTTTCATCGGAATCGCGTTGCCCTCGGACGCAACCGGCGTGTTGCAGCGCGTGCGCGAGCAATGTGCGCCCTGGCTCCGGATCTCCGCTGGTCCGCCCCGGAAAGCTGGCACGTAACCCTCCAGTTTCTCGGCCAGACCAGCGAGGAGCAAGCCGTCTGCGTGGTTGAGAATCTGAAAACAGTCCACGCAAGAGCGGTCCCGGTCCAAATCGCCGGTCTGGGATGCTTCGACCGCGCGGGAGTCTTCTGGGCTGGCATCGGGCTCACGCCCGAACTGCTCGCGCTGCAGCAATTCGTCACGACAGCGATGCGGCGGTGCGCCTTTGTACCGGAAGATCGCGCTTACAACCCGCACATCACGCTCGCACGCACGAAGGGCCGCGCCGGAGGCAAGGCTCTCGCACCCCTGAAGAAGGCGGTCGAGAAGGGCAATCTTGCACCGCACGCCGAATTCGCCGCCAGAGGCTTCGTGCTTTACGAATCGTTGCCCGGACCCAACGGCTCGCGCTACGAGATCCGGGAGAGGTTTGCGCTGAGCTAAGGACGCGCGCGCCCGGCAGCGGATCGGCTCAGGCGGGTTCGGGGATTACGCGCAGCTTGCCAAGCCCGAGCACGTACCCGGCAATCCCAATGGCCAGGATCACTGTGGCAAGCGCGAAGGATCCGCCAAAGTTGTGCGCCCGCGCGAAGTAGCCCGTGATCACCGGCGCGGAAATGGCCGCGATCTGCGTCGCGAAATTCATGATGCCGCCCACGCGGCCCACGCTCTCCCGCGGCGCGATCAGCGACGGGATCGACCAACCAACGGGAGCCATTGCGCCCAGCCCGGCCATGCAAATGCTGATCCACGCCACTGCCACCGCAGGCGTGTGCGCAAAGCGCGCTCCAAAGATGCCCATGCCGAAGGCCAACCCGCCGACCAGCACCGCCTGCCGGACCAGCCACGGCCGCGCACCGCGCCGCACGAGAGCATCGACCATCCATCCTCCGACAGCGAGATCCGTGAAGGTCGCAACCAGCCACGGGATGCTGGTGTCGAACGCCGAGTGCAGCAGATCGACATGCAGACTCATCGACAGGTAGATGGGCAGCCAGTTGAGCACCAGATAAAAAACATAGTTATAGGCGGCGAAGCCGACGGTCGCACCCAGCACTTCGCGCCGTCGCAAGAGGTAGAGCAATGGAGCACCGTGCGCGTGCCGAGCCGGCTGCGACTCAGGATGCGCATTGCCTTCCGCCAGGAGGTGGCGCTCTTCCGGGCTCAGGCGCGGGTCTTCGCTGGGGTTGCGATACACGCTCGAAAACAAGAGGAAGTAGAGAAAGCTGACGAAGCCCGTAAACATGAAGCTCCACCGCCAGCCCAGCCGGATGACGAGAAGCCCGAGAATCGGCACGCCGATGGCGGAAGCGAATTTCGCGGCAGCATCGTTCAGGGATGTAGCAAAACTGCGTTCGCGTTCAGGGAACCAGTAGCCCACGGCCTTGGCGTTAGCGGGAAATGTGGGCGCCTCACCAATACCGAGCAGCAGCCGCGCCGCAAAGAAACTGTAGATGCCGGTCGCCAGGCCCGACGCAAACGACGCAGCGCTCCACAGAAATGCCGCGACGCGTCCGATGCGGCGCACGCCCCACCGGTCCAGCATGATCCCGACAGGAATCTGCAATACGGCGTAGCTCCAGTTGTAAGCGCTCGCCAGCCATCCGAAGGTGACGGCGCCGACTCCCCAGTCCTTGTGCAGCGCAGCGAAGGCAACCGAAATATTGACACGGTCGAAAAAGTTAACGAGAACGCCGATACCGAGAAGCACGGCAATACGCCAGCGGCGATGAGGAGCGTGCACCGAAGAGTCAAATGCAGGATCGGGCATGGAATTTGAGAATTGCAGACGCTGCTCAGAAACTGGCACTGCGCAGATTCGTAACAGAGGCGGTTGCTTACTCTACGGTTTGCACCATGCCGCGGCCCAGCAGAAGCTCGGCCTTATCGATGAAGGCTCGATCGGCGGCAACCGTCATTCCTTCGGGCTCCATGACCACGCAATACTGCCCTTTTTGCTCCACGTTCAGCATCAGCCGTGCAGGCCCTGGCGCTGAAACTACAAGTTCGTGCAGTTCCATCAGTGTGGTCTCGCTCACGCGATCCAGCGCAATTTTGATGCGAATGTTGTTGGGTAACCGTACCTTCACATCTTCGAGAGCCTGAATCGACGAGACACACAATTTGGGCGCAGCCTCTTCTTCTGCACGCAGCTGCCCGCGTACAAGCACGGGCACTTCGATGCGGAGCGACTGGGCCATACGCTCGTAGTCTTTTGGGAAGCAAATCAGGTCGATCTTGCCGCTCGCGTCTTCGAGCGCCGCCTGCGCGTAAAGTTCGCCAGAGCGCTTTGACTTGGCAACCTTGAGTCCAAGAATGACCCCCGCAACGGAAATTTCGTTCTCAGGAGGCTGCCCGCGCCGTCCGTTCGAAGGCGCCGGCTTCATTTCGAGCGCAGTAGAAACGTCGACCACGCCCGGCAGGTTGCGCAATTTTTCCGCATACCGATCCAGCGGATGCCCGGAGACGAAGAACCCCAGGACTTCTTTCTCCGCCGCCAGTCGCTGGCTCTCATCCATGTCCGGAACATTGGGCAGGTCGTCGTGATGCGCCCCATTGGCAGGCGCATCGAAGATGCCGAACAGTCCACTCTGGCCGGCTTCAATGTCGCGCTGCGCCTTCTGCGCGCGCTCCATCGTCTTATCGGCCGCGGCCAGCAATTGTGCGCGCCGTCCGAAAGAATCGAGCGCGCCAGATTTGATCAGCGACTCGATCACGCGCTTGTTCAGCTGGCGCAGGTCGATCTTCTCGCAGAATTCCTGGAACGACGCAAAGCTCTTCGCTTCGGCCGACAGCGCGCTGCGCGCAGTCAGAATCGAATCAATCGCATTGCGGCCGACATTCTTGATGGCCGTCAAACCGAAGCGGATCGACTCGCCGTGCGGAGTGAAGTCCGCATCGCTGAAACGCACATCGGGTGGCTCGACGGAAATCTCCATCTCCCGGCACTCCTTGATGTACTTGACGACGTTTTCCGGCTTCGAAGTTTCCGAGGTCAGCAGCGCCGACATAAATTCCACCGGATAGTGCGTCTTCAGATACGCCGTCTGATAGGCCACCAGCGCATACGCTGCCGAGTGAGACTTGTTGAAGCCGTAGCCGGAGAATTTCGCCATCTGATCGAAGATTTCGCCGACCGGGGCCCTGGGATGCCCCAGCGCTGCAGCGCCGCTCATAAACCGGTCACGCTGCTCGGCCATGGCCTCGGCATTTTTCTTTCCCATCGCGCGCCGCAGCAGATCGGCTTCGCCGAGGGAGTAGCTCGCCAGCACGTTAGCGATCCGCATCACCTGTTCCTGATAGACGATCACGCCGAAGGAATCCTTCAGGATCAACTCCAGCTCCGGTAGCAGGAACTCCACTTTCCGCCGTCCCCACTTGCGATCGATGAAGTCATCGATCATGTCCATCGGCCCAGGCCGATAGAGCGCGTTCAACGCCGTCAGATCCTCCACCGTATCCGGCTTATACCGGCGCAAAATGTCCCGCATCCCCGCTGATTCAAACTGGAAGATCCCCGAGGTGAGGGCGGTGTGGAACACGCGGCGCATCGTCTCCGGATCGTCCAGCGGAACCATCTCGATGTCCACCTTCTCGGCGCGCGTTTGTTGGATCAGCTTCAGGCAGTCGGTAATCACCGTCAGCGTCGCAAGGCCGAGGAAGTCCATCTTGAGCAGGCCCATTTTTTCGACTGCCTTCATGTCATAGGCAGTCACGATTTCGTCGTTCTTCGTTCTGTTCAGGGGCACCAGCTCGGTCAGCGGCTGCGGCGCAATCACTACAGCCGAGGCGTGCACGCCCGCTCCGCGCACCAGACCTTCGAGCTTCTTCGCCGTGTCGATCAGTTCCCGAATCTGCGGCGTTCCCTGGTAAGCCGCCTGCAGCTCCGGCGAATCTTTGAGCGCCTGATCGATGGTCACGCCAATCGTGGTGGGTATCAGTTTGGCGATGCGATCTACATCGCCATAGGGCATATCGAGCGCGCGGCCCACGTCTTTGATCGCGGCCCGGGCGGCCATGGTGTTGAACGTGATGATCTGCGCCACCTGCTCGCGGCCGTATTTGCGTGTTACATAGTCGATCACTTCGCCGCGCCGATTCTGGCAGAAGTCCACGTCGATATCGGGCATCGTCACGCGCTCGGGATTCAGAAAGCGCTCGAACAGCAAAACATTCTGCATCGGATCGATATTCGTGATCTCCATTGCGTACGCCACCAGAGAGCCTGTCGCCGACCCTCTGCCGGGACCCACAGGAATTCCGTGATCCCGCGCATACTTAATGAAATCCCAAACGATCAGGAAATAGCCCGAGTACCGCATCTGCTTGATGATGCCGATCTCAAAGTTCAGCCGCGATTCGTATTCATGGATGGGCGTTCGCTGCACACCGCGCAACTCGAGGTTCCGGACCGCCGTTTCCAGCCGCTTTCTCAAACCCAGGCGGCACACTTCTTCGAAGTAGCTGTCGATGGTGTGCCCATCCGGAACCGAAAATTCCGGGAAGGGATTGTCAACCTTATTCAGCTTCAGATGGCAGCGCTCCGCGAACTGCATGGTGCGGCTCACCACCTCAGGAGCATGCGCAAACAGCCGCTCCATTTCCGCTGCGCTCTTCACATAGAACTGATCGGAGTCGAACTTGAAGCGTTTCGCATCGTTGATGGAGGCGAGCGTCTGCACGCACAGCAATACCTCGTGCGCATGCGCATCGTCCTCGCACAGGTAATGGCTGTCGTTGGTGGCGACCAGCGGGATGCCGAGGTCCTTTTCCAGCCGGAACAGGTCGGCGTGAATTTTTTTCTCGAGCTCGAGGCCCTGGTCCTGAATCTCCAGAAAGAAATTGCCCGCGCCGAAGATATCCTGGTATTGGCTTGCGGTAGCGCGCGCGGCTTCATATTTCCCGGCCATCAGGTTCTCGCAAAGCTCGCCGGCCAGGCAGCCGGAAAATCCAATCAGGCCTTTTGAGTGTTCAGCCAGATATTTCTTGCTCACCCGCGGCTTTTTGTAGAAGCCGTGCAGCGATGCCTCTGACGTAATGCGAACGAGGTTGCGGTAGCCCTCTTCGTTTTCCGCCAGTACCAGCAGGTGGTTGTAGTCGTCGCCCTGGGGCTCGGCGCGGTGATCCTCTTTCTGACAGATATAAAGCTCGCACCCCAGGATTGGATGAACGCCATGGTGCTTCGCCGCGTCGAAAAAGTGCACCGCCCCGTAAATATTCCCGTGGTCGGTAATGGCCACAGACTTCTGGCCGATATCGGCCACGTGCCTGACCAGCTTTTCGACATCGCACGCTCCGTCGAGCAGCGAGTAATCCGTGTGCAGATGCAGGTGGGTGAATTGCGCCATGAGCTTACTTCCATTTTAGGTCGGCGCGTGGGGGGGGCGCAGCCGAGGATCGTTCGATCCGGGTGAGGAAAAGGCGGGACGAAACTCCAAAGCACAAGGTTGGGTGCGAGCTTTCGAACCGAAACGGTGTAGGATAGCGAGTCGCGGAGGTTCTATGGACAGCGTCGTGATGTTTCTGATGACGCAGAATTCGGACGCGGCGATTCCCTTTTATCGCGACAAGCTGGGCTTAAAGTTCCTGCGCGACGACGGCTTCGCCCTGGTCTTCGACATGAACGGCGTGATGTTGCGGATCGCCAAGGCAAAGAACTTTACGCCCGCCCAGGGAACCGTCCTCGGCTGGGAAGCCCGCGACATCGCCGCGAGCATGAAGACGCTGGTCCGGCAGGGGGTGATATTCGAGCGCTACCCGAATATGGGCCAGGATGAGCAGGGCGTCTGCACGTTTCCTAACGGCGACAAGGTTGCGTGGTTCAAAGACCCCGACGGCAACGTGCTGTCGCTTTCGCAGCACGCGGCCGTATGATCTGACCTTTTACCAGAACTATCGCGGCATGTCGCGATGCGCGGTCTTGACGCCGTACCCATGTTTCGACAGGCGCTTCGCGACTTCTTCGGCAATCATCACAGAGCGATGCTGGCCGCCCGTGCAACCGAAAGCCAGCGTCAGATAGCTCTTCCCCTCACTGATGTAGTGCGGCAAAAGGAACAGCATCATGTCCGTGACGCGGTCGAGAAACTCGCCCGTCTGCGGAAATCCCATGACGTAGTTCGCAACCTTCGGATCTTTTCCGGTCAGGTTGCGGAACTCCGGAACGAAATGCGGATTCGGCAGAAAACGGACGTCGAACACAAGGTCGGCATCGAGGGGCACGCCCTTTTTGTAGCCGAAGCTGGTCGACGAGATCAGTAGATTCTTGCCGTCGTTCTCGCGCACAAATTTGTTCTGAATGTAGGCGCGGAGCTCGTGAACATTGAACTTCGTTGTATCGATCACGACATCCGCAACATTGCGGATTGGCTCCAATAGCCGCCGCTCTTCCTGCAGCGCGCGAGTCACACGCTCTTCGCGGCCCAGGGGATGGGGCCGACGAGTCTCGGAATAGCGCGCAAGCAACGCAGCCTTCGAGGCTTCCAGAAAAAGTAAAGTGGTCGGCAGAGTACGCCGAATGTCGCGCAGAATTGCCGGGAATTTCTCAAGGCTCTGACCTTCACGCACGTCCACAACCAGCGCGGCGCGGCGGATGTCCATGGAATGCTCGACCAACTCGGCAAAGGGGGGTATCAGCATCACCGGCATATTGTCGACCGCGTAAAAGCCGAGGTCTTCAAACGCCTTTAGTGCGGAAGCTTTGCCCGAACCGGAGAGCCCGGTAAGAATCACCAGATCGCGCGGAGTGCCGGAAGCGGGCGGACGCGGTTTCGTCTTCGCGGCGCGTCGCTTCGTCGCTGTTTTCCGGCCTGCGGGCATGGCCTCATCCTAGCATTCGGCTGTGAAATGGCGATGACTCGTTTTGGGGATCAGAAGCCGATGGGCGGCGCACAACTACATGCGCAAAGCCGAATCCAGCGCCTCGCACACTTCCTCAATCTGCTCATCGGTGATGCGATTGAAGAATGGGAGTGCCAAGGTGCGCGCCGCGACGGATTCCGTCACTGGCAGAGCGGCACCGCCCCAGCGAGAATAAGCAGGCTGCAGATGAATGGGCGCAAAATAGCGCCCCGTGGCGATTCCGGCCGCTCCAAGCGCGCGCATGATGCGGTCGCGAACGGCCGGGGATAACGACGACGCCAGACGCACGACAAACACAAACCAGCTCAGCTTCTGGTTTGGTACGTCGGTGGCCGGCAATACAAGGCTCCCATTGCGGCCTAGCCCTTCGCAGTACCTTCGCGCGACAGCGTCGCGGCGGGCGAGGATCGCATCGACACGCGCCAGTTGTGTGAGGCCCAGCGCGCACTGCATTTCCGAAAGACGGTAATTGAAGCCCAGCTCTGCGTGCTCGAACCAGGAATCAGAATCGTAACGGCCATGGTTACGTAAAGCCGCCATCCGCTGCGCCAGACCCGCCTCTCGCGTGACCACCATACCGCCTTCGCCGGTGGTGATCTGCTTGTTGGGATAGAAAGCGAAAACACCGGCATGGCCAAAGCTTCCCACGTGCCGGCCGGCGACTTCTGCACCAAGAGCCTCGC
This sequence comes from Acidobacteriaceae bacterium, assembly GCA_036272255.1. Taxonomy (GTDB): domain Bacteria; phylum Acidobacteriota; class Terriglobia; order Terriglobales; family Acidobacteriaceae; genus Palsa-343. The sequence goes on from DATAZC010000093.1 coordinate 19,979, forward strand.
ACGCATCTTCGATCACGCGCAGATTGTGGCGGCGTGCGAGATCGAGGAGCTCCTCAAGCGGGGCTGGGCGACCAAAGGTGTGCACGACGATGATGGCTCGAGCGCGAGGCGTGATGGCCGCCTCAACGCTGTTCGGATCGAGATTCAGCGTGTCAGCATCGATATCCGCGAAAACAGGATGCGCTCCGACGTAGCGAACCGCATTCGCAACGGCGATGAACGTGAAGGACGGAACGATGACCTCGTCGCCCTCACCAATCCCCATGGCCAGCAGCGCAAGATGCAGACCGGCCGTCCCGGAGCTGACCCCGACTGCGTGCGGCACACCGACGCAGGCGGCCATTGCAGATTCGAATTCGGCCAACTTTGGCCCCAGGCTCAGCTGTGGCGTCCGCAACACTGCGACGACCGCGTCAGTTTCAGCGTCGGTGATGTCCGGGGCCGAGAGCGGAATGCGAGTTGTGGTCATGACGGAGCGAGTGTCGGTAGAGGCGTCGCTCGCTTGATCAGGAGTTCCTGACCGAGCGGGCAGGTGGTCAGAACCTCAACGATGCGCTCTGACGCGTGACCATCGCCGTACGGATTGGTCATGCCGACGATCGATGCGCGAAATGAAGGGCTGCGAGCTTCTTCGATACGGGCACGGATCGATGCCGTATCTGGTTCGGCATCGAGGACGTTGCGAGCGCGCTCACGGCCCTTTTGGCGCGCGCCCACGTTGACGGTGGGCAGCGCAAACGATGCGGTTTCCATGATCCCGCTCGACGAATTGCCGATCATGGTTTCGACGCACCGGAGCAAGCTCCAATAGGTGACGGCATCCAGATTGACGAACATTTTTGCCGCGGGGTGACGTACAAGAAATGCGCGCGTGCGGTCGATCAACGACCGGCTACCGGTGTCGGCATTGGGATAGCAGAAGAGAATCTGTATAGCGCCTGCATCCGCAACCGAGTCGAGAGCGGCAAAAAGCGCATCGGCCTCACAGGTGGTGTCGCGCTGCAGCGTGACCGGATGATAGGCCACAAGCAGCGCAGGCATGCGCAGATCCAGATCGCATGCGGCTTCCACATCTTCACGGGTGAGAAGGCGGCTTCGACGCAGATGATCAAGCGAGGGCGCACCCGCACGGTGCACACGCCAGGGCTCTTCACCCATCGCAATCACGCGGTGGCGCGCGCTTTCGGTCGACGTGAAGTGGATATGGCTCATTTTGGTCAGCGCATTGCGCACCGCATCGTCGATGGCGCCCTCGCTGATTTCTCCGCCTTCGATGTGAGCCATCGGAATCCGCAGAGAAAGCGCCACGGAAGCAGGAGCCAGCATCTCGTAGCGGTCCGCGATCAGGAGCAGCAGGTCCGGACGTATGGTTCCGAGTGTGTCGGCGAGCGACAGGACAGCCACACCGATGCTCTTCGCCATCCCCACATCGGTGTCGGAGCTGAGTAAGGATTCAATGCGCGCCGCGATCGGAAATCCGTCCTTTTCGATCTCGCGAATCGTTGAGCCAAATTCGGGCGAGAGATGCGAGGCCATCGCGATCAAGCGCAGATCGACGTCAGCGTGTTCAGAAAGCAGCTTCAGAGGCCAGTAGAGATGGCTGTAGTCGGCGCGCGACGTGGTGACGACGGCGATGCGGCGCTTCATCGGCTCACAGCAGGACACGCACCTGCTGCTTCGCGCACCACAGCGCTCGGTTGGTAAGTGGGAACCAGTTCCTTCACCAGGCGCAGCAGAAGCGACAGGTCCCGCGCGGCGATTGCGGTTTCGAGCGCGCGCATCCGCGCCTCTAACCCAGCAGCCGCAGGGCTGTCGATGTGCTGCAGTCCCGGCGTGGCGCGACCGGCGCATTCTTCGCCCGCAGCTACAAGGGCTTCTTCCAGCTTGTCGCCAGGCCGAGGCTCGGTGAAGACCATCCCTGCGTCTTTCCCACTTGCCTCGATCATCCGGCGGGCCAGGTCGGCAATCAGCACAGCTTCGCCGGGATCGGGCACCAGCAGTCCCCGCGCTTCCGCCGCGATCGCCTGTACAAGCAGCGCGACCACCTCGTCGAGCGTGAGGAAAAATCGGCGTGCCTCTGGATCCGTTACGGTTACAGGTCCTCCCTGCGCGATCTGATCGGCAAACAACGGCGCGACGCTGCCTGGCGAGCCGATTACATTGACAAGTCGCAGCGCGGTGCATTCCGGATGCGCAAGGATCACTAACTCGGCGATGCGTTTGGAAGCGCCCATGATGCTGTGCGGCGCAACCGCCTTGTCCGTCGAAACCAGAATCATCTGCCGGGCGCGATGGGCTCGTGCAACCTGCGCGAGACGCCACGTGCCCAGGCTGTTCGTCTCAACCGCCGCGAATGGATTGCGCTCCATCAGCGGCACATGTTTCAGCGCTGCTGCATGCAATACCAGTTCGGGCCGATATTCCTCGAACAGTGCGTCCAGCATAGGCGCGTCGCACACGCTCCCGAGAATCGGAATGCAGCGGTCGCCGTACCCTCGCGCCGTCATCTCACGATCGATGGCAAAGAGCGCCTGCTCCGCGATCTCCAGCAGGATAATTTGCGCCGCGCCCGATGCCGCGAACACCCGGACCATTTCCGATCCGATGAACCCGCCCGCGCCCGTAACGAGCACACAACGGTCTGCCAGGTCCGGAATCAGGATTGGATGAGGAACCCTTGTTTTACGGGCGAGAATCTGGTCCCAGGAGGGGTCAAGTCCCAAACGCGGTGCGGCAGCGGAGTCAGTCGACACTGGCGAAATTATAATGGCGGTGCGACTCACGCATGTCCGTCACTCTTCTCCCTGCCGCAGCACAGCTTGCGTTATTGCGCCGGCATACCATCACGCCGCTTGAGCTGGCCGAAGAGCACATCGCTCAGATTGAGCGCCTCAACCCCAGCCTGAACGCTTTCGCCGACTTCGATGCGCGGCGGGTCCGGTCGCAGACCAGGAAACCGAACCGCGGCCCGTTGTTCGGCTTGCCGGTCACGGTGAAATCGTCCATCTCTGTTGCAGGCCAGCGTTGCGAAACCGGCAGCACGCTGAACCGCGGGCTGGTTCCCGATAAGAATGCTGTCCTCGTGGACCGCCTCATTGCAGCCGGCGCTTTGATCCTGGGCACGACGAATTGCCCAGAATTCCTGATGGCCTACGAAACAGAAAACCTGCTCCACAGAAGCACGCGCAATCCCTGGAATGTTGAGCACACCTCGGGGGGCTCCAGCGGCGGAGAGGCTGCCGCGATCGCAGCGGGAATGTCGGCCGCGGGGCTCGGCAGCGACAGCGGCGGCTCCGTCCGCGAGCCGGCTCACTTCACCGGCATTTGCGCGCTCAAGCCAACTCCAGGCCGCTTCCCTTCTGCCGGCCATCTGCCACCGTGCCTGGGTCCGTTTGCCTTCCTCGGCTCCATCGGCCCTATGGCGAGGACGGTCGACGATCTGCAGCTGCTCTTCGCAAACCTTTCCGGTCAGGACCCTATGGATCCCAGCAGCGCACCCATCACTTACCGGCCCGTCTCGCGCCAGGAAGCAAAGCGAACCACCATCGGCTGGTTTGAAGACGACGGGAATGTTCCGGTCACCTCCGAAACGCGGGAGGCCGTCCGTCAAGCGGCGCAAGCGCTCGAGCGCCAGGGATTCAAGGTCAAACCGTTTCGCCCGAAGTGGCTTGAAGCCGCACGCAGGTTGTGGTGGACCTTCTTCATGCAGTGTGGCGCAATGCTGTACGCTCCTGCGATTCGCGGTCGCGAGCAGGAGCTCAGCCCAACCTTTCGCGACTTTCTCGGGCTTGCGCGCAGCGCACCGCCGCTGACCGCGGATTCTCTGCTCGAAGCCTGGGTTGAATCGGATAGAGTCCGCGCGCGGCTGCTCGAAGAGATGCGGCTGTTTCCCATCCTGCTCAGCCCGGTCTGCTCCATCCCTGCCTTCAAACCCTTCGAACGCAGCTGGACCGTCGACGGCCAAACCGTTGGCTACCTCGACGCCATGCGCTACACGCAGTGGTTCAATCTCCTGGGCGCGCCCGCGGCCGTTGTGCCCGTCAGCCGATCCGCGCAGGGCCTTCCCATTGGCGTTCAAATTGCGGGCCGCCCATACGCCGATGAGCTGGTGCTCGAGGTGGCCGCAGCCGTCGAGAGCGCCTTCGGCTACCAGCCGCCGCCTCTGGCCCTCTGAGGAACGGACGCAAAGGGAAAGGCCCGCCCAATGGGCAGGCCTTTGCTCAATCCAAAATCAGCTAGGGCTTTAATCGGTGAAACAGATCCAGTTTCGAGACGTCGTTCACCATGATGAACGCGAAGAACAGGATCAGCATGACGAACGCAACCTGATACATGCGCTCTTTGAATTCCTGCTTCAGATCGCGTCGCAGCAGGCCTTCAATCGCCAGCAGCAGAATCATGCCGCCATCGAGAATCGGAATCGGCAGGAGGTTCATGATGCCCAGGTTGAGGCTGATGAGCGCCGTCAACCCGATGATGGGCTGCCACCCATGCATTTCGGCGGCCTCGCCGGTCATGCGTGCCATACCAATCGGCCCGCTCAGCTGCTGCATGACGGCGCCGTGGCGGGTGAACATGCGGTGCAGAATATCGAGGATCAGCCCTGAGTAGTGGAGGTTGTAGGTAACGGAGCGGCGGACCGCCTGAGGAAGCGGCAATTGCTCCACGGTGAAGGGGGGCGGCGTTGGCACAATTCCCAACGCGTAACCCGGCGCCTGGCCGGTGCTGTACTCGGTCCAAACCGGCAGTGCAACGACGCTGAATGACTTCCCGTCCCGGTCGATTACCAGGTTCGCGGGTTTGCTGCCGCCCTCGTTGAGAACTGCGATCATCCCCGCGACGCTGTGGACGACCTGCCCGTTCACTGAAGCCACGCCGTCGCCCGGCTTGAGCCCGGCCTTCGCGGCCGGATCACCCGGAACCACGTCATCCACAAGGACGGGGCCGTCCTGCTCCTTCGGCAGCAGCCCGAGCGACTCGATTTCAAAAGATTGTCCGTGCGACGAATCGGCGAGGAGCAGTTCCGTGCTGAACTGCTTCGTCTGTCCGTTTACATTCCGTTCGACTGTGATCGGCACGGTGGAATTGATGTCGAGCAGGGCGCGATCGTTCAGCGTCTCCCATGTGGGATTTTTTTTGTCGTCGAAACGGATGATCCGATCACCGGTTTCAAGACCGGCACGGCCTGCGGGCGAATTCAGGGGCACGACATCGAGCACAGCCGGAGATGCCAGGTACTGCTCCACCTCGTTGTGCATGGTGTAGAAGCCGGCCATCAGGAGAAACGCCAGAATGAAGTTGGCCACGGGTCCGGCCACTGCAATCAGCACCCGCTGCCAGCGGGGATGCGAACTAAACTCGCCAGGATCGCCGGTCGTCTCCGAGCCAGGGGTCTCGCCGGACATCTTTACGTATCCGCCCAGCGGCAGCGCGCTGATGCGGTAGTCCGTGTCGCCGTACTTCATGCCCAACAGGCGCGTTCCAAAGCCCAGGGAAAAGACCTCGACGCGCACGCCGCACAACTTGGCAACGGCGAAGTGGCCGAACTCGTGCACGAGAACCATGATCCCGAGCACAATGAGGAACGAAACGGTGGCGATTACGGCAAATGGCATATCGGGATTGATTGAAGCGACACTCGTGCTGACTTCGGCAGCATACCGGAGAACCTTAACCTCAACAACGACGAGACGCTTCGCGTCCCGTCAGGATTTCCTGCGCCCGCTCGCGCGATTGATTATCCAGCGCAAGCACTTCCTTCATGGTCGCCGGATGTGTCTCCGGGGTTGTCTCGAGAACCTGCTCTATTGTATCTGGAATCCCCGTAAAAGGAATCACCCGTTCGAGGAAGGCCTGGACTGCAACCTCGTCGGCTGCATTGAGCGCAATGGGGTGCGCCCCGCCTTTCTCGGCGGCCTCGTAAGCCAAACGCAGACAAGGGAATCGCGCAAAATCGGGGGGCTCAAAATGCAGCTCCGAGAGCGACGCCATGTCGAACCGTAAATCCGATTCCACCCGCTCCGGAAAGCTCAGCGCATAGAGGATCGGGAGACGCATATCCGTGACCGAAATTTGCGCCAGAAGGCTTCCGTCCACAAACTCCACCAGCGAGTGCACCGTCGACTGCGGATGCACCGTCACCCTGATCGCCGACGGTGGCAGGTCGAACAGCCGGCATGCCTCGATAATCTCGAGCCCCTTGTTCAGCAGTGTCGCGGAGTCGATCGTGATCCGCCGGCCCATCACCCAGGTCGGATGATGCAGCGCCTGCTCCACGGTGATGTTGCGGAACTCCCCTGCCGGCAGCGTGCGAAAGGGACCGCCTGAAGCCGTCAGCCATATCTGCCGCACCTCGGCTCGCGTGCCCGCGCGCATGCACTGGTGGATCGCGTTGTGTTCCGAATCAATCGGGAGCAGCGCAACGCCCTTTTCGCGCGCCGCCGCGGTCAGAATCTCTCCCGCTGCGACCATCGCTTCCTTATTCGCGAGGCCAATCGTCTTCCCTGCCTGCACAGCGGCATAGGTGGCTTCCAGTCCGGCCACGCCGACAATGGCGGAGACAACAAAGTCGGCTTCCGGCAGCGTTGCAACACGGACCGTGCCTTCGCTTCCCCAAACCACCTCGGTGGTGATGCCTGCTTTGCGCAAGCGTCGCGCTAATTGAGCCGCCAGCTCTTCGGTAGCCAGCGACGCCACCTGCGGACGCCAGCGCGAACATTGCTCGAGCGCGGCATCGATGTTCTGCCCCGCCGCCAGCGACACGACCCGGAATCGCTCCGGATAGCTTTCGACAATGTCGAGCGTACTGCGGCCAATGGAACCGGTCGATCCAAGGATGGCGATATTTTTCAAGGGAAGAGAATCGCATTCGGCCGTCGGGGCGACCTGCGCTCAGGATGAGGATTCATCGATAAGCCTGTGAAAACAGCGGCTAGAACGACTGCTGCGCTAACTGAGCGTACCACAGCACTGGCGCGGCCAGCAGCAGCGCATCGATGCGGTCCAGCATGCCCCCGTGACCCGGCAAAAGCTTTCCGGAATCCTTTACGCCGGCCGCCCGTTTGATCGCGGATTCCGACAAATCGCCAATCTGCGCGGCCCCATTCAACAGGGCTGCCAGAACAATCCAGTGGATATAACTGCCCGGATAAGAAAGGTACTCAATCGAGCGCGCGGTGAGAACGCCTCCCAGCCAGACCAACAGCGCTGCCACCCCGATGCTGCCGGCCACCGACGCAATCGAACCTTCCCAGGTCTTGTTGGGGCTGAGCCGGGGCGCGAGCGTCCAGCGACCCAACGACCGTCCTACATACAGGGCGGCGATGTCGCCTGCCCATACCACCAGAAGTAAAAACAGCAGCAGCGAGGGTCCGTTGTCTTCCGCCGATAAGAGATAGAGCGTCGACATGGACAGACCGATGTAGAGCAGACCGAAAACAGAATAGGCAGTGTCCGGCAGCACCCTCTCCAGAGGTGAACGGAAGGTACACACGATAAAAAGCGTCAACGAGATGGCCCCGATCACGGGGGTCATGAGGTCGGGCCGGCGAAAAACCGCTGCCAGCAGCACGACGAGGCACACGAGCACCAGAACGCGCGGGGTCTTTGCGCCAACGGCATTGGCCAGCCCCAGATACTCCCACAGGGCCAAGCCGGCGATCAGCAGGATGAAGGCCATCAGCACGATCGGCCATTTCGGCGACACGAAGATCACCGCGAGCACCAGGGGAATCAGGACCACCGCTGTCAGGATGCGCTTCATGTCAAAAGGCAGAATACACGCCGAAACGATTTGCGGCGCGAGATCAGCGATCGGAGATCAACAATCAGTCATCAGACACTGATCGTTATTCACTGATCACTGTCTACCGATCACTTCACGTTCGGTATCCGCGTCGCCGGCATGTTCCTGAGCGTCTCCAGTTCCGCCTGGACCCTCGCCCACTTTTTCCGGTGCCGCTTTGTTTCAATGGGCGCATTCGGGTTCGCATAGAACGCCAAAATATTCTGGCGCAGACCGAGCGGAGGCGCCGCGGTCTTCTCCGTCACTTCATGCAGCAACGTCGCATACGTCTGATCCATCAGCCGATAGGTTCCGGGCTTGCTCGCGTACCCGGTATCCAGATCCAGATCCGGCACCGAGAAACCGTCGTGCCCCTTCTGCGCCAGTTCGGCGAGCAACTGCTGGTAGCGATCGACCGCCGCGTTCACGCCTTCAACGTACTTCTCTTCTGAGTCCTTGCTCGGTCCCCGGATCGCCAGGTCAGAGAGAATCCCGACCTTCGGCAGGATCAGAACCACAAAGGCAACCAGCCGCGTCTTCATGCTCGCCTTGTGCTGCCGATACTTTTCCCACCCGTTGCTGACCGACGCCTCCTTCACATGCTGCGCGAAGGTCTGGAAGCCCGCCACACCCTCATCGTCCGGAAATCGCTTCCGATGCAGCAACGACTCCGCATAGGAAACCCGCGGCAGAAACTGGCGCACGGACCAGTCGTAGCTCGCAATCGAATGCTGTTCATTTCCGATGACGCTTTTCAGTTGCAAACCATACGTCGCGTAGAAGGCCCGATCCAGCAATCCTGGCGGCACTCGGAAGCCAACCTGCCGCAGATAGGCTGCCGGCGGAAAGCGCGAGTGACTCAGCTGGTCGATGTCGAACGCCCACTCTGTGCGTACGTGCTGATGCGGCCCCTCTTCGTAGGTAACCAACGGGCCATACTTCCGCGCGAGTTCAGGAAACTCGATCGCGACCGCCGGATTGACGGCATCCATGTGGCCAACCGTGTCGCCGACGAAGTGCGACAACGCGCCCAGAGCAAACGCCAACTCGTTCAGGGTATGCGCCTGATGAATGAGATTGGTGATGAAGTCGCCCGTGCGCACGTAATGCGCCAGGTCGCTGAACGGCGGATGCCCAAACGGATAGTAGCCCGCATCCTGGATCACCGCACCGCCATACGCGAATCCATGGGCTGTTTGCAGCTGCTCCGGCGTGGCGTTGGGATACTGGCTCAGCAGCACCGGTTTGATGCCGTTCTGCCAGGTGATGTCGATAATGGTCTCGTGCGTAAGGAACGAGAAGGCAAACGAGACCGGCGCAACCAGCAGGAGTGCCAGTATGGCAAAGACAATCTTTCCTTTCATTCCTGCTGCCGTTCCTTCCCGGTTTTCAAGGGCCATGTACGACCAATAGGATGCAGGTTGCCCAGGGGGGATGTGTCCGGATCCTGGCGCCCTGTGCTCTGAACCGGCTCTACTCGTACCGGAGCGCTTCGGCGGGCAGCACCCGCGCGGCCGAGCTTGATGGATACAAGGTTGCGATCAATGAAACTCCCAGCGACAGGGCCGTCACGACGACGCCGTGCAGGACGCGCGGCGCGAAGGGCAAATAGTCCAGCGAATACACCTCGGCGGAAAGATGAATGAAGCGGTAGTGATGGCCCGCCCAGGCCAGCGTATAGCCGAGGATCAGGCCAATCACGGTGCCAATTACGCTGATCAACAGCCCCTGCAACAGAAAGATGCGCCGGATCTGCCCTGGCTGAACGCCCATCGACATCAGCACGGCGATGTCCTTCGTCTTCTCCATCACCATCATGGTGAGCGCGATCAGAATATTGAGCGCCGCGACGCAGACGATCAGGCCGATGACGATGAAGGTGACAATCTGTTCGAGCTTGAGCGCGCGGAACAGTTCACGGTTCTGATCGATCCAGGTTGTCGTCGAAAAGCCCGGTCCTGCTTCCTTCTCAATTTCATCGCCAATCACGTTGGCCTTGTAGAGATCGTCGACGCGAAACGAAATCATGGAGATCACGTCGGGCTCGCCAAACAACTTCTGCGCGTCGCTGAGCCGGATGAATCCGAAGCTCGAATCGTACTGATAAAAGCCCGAGTGGAAAATTCCGGCGATCCGAAAGCGCTGATACTTCGGCACGACTCCGTACGGCGTCAGATCGCCCTGGGGACTGGTGACCATTACCACATCGTTCAGGCTGGCGCCAATCGAATCCGCAAGGTCGGTGCCGATGACGATGGGCGGGGTCACGGAACCATACTGATCCTGGCTGTTGGCGCTCTCGCTCAGCGGCGCGACGCTGCCTTCCTTGAGGTTGGCAAGCATGTCGGAGACGCTTCGTTCCTTCGACGGCACGATGCCCTTCAGCATCGCGCCGCCGGCCCGCGCTCCGTTGCGCGAGATCAGCACCGGTTCATAGAGCCCGGGCGCTGCGGCGACCACGTGCGGCGTGCGGCGCAACCGCTCCAGCAGCGAGGGCCAGTCGCGCATGCCATCGCTCATGGTGCGCATCAGGTCGATGTGCGACGTCGAGCTGAGCAGGCGCTCCTGCAGGTCCCGGCGCATGCCGTTGGTGATGGCCAGCGCAAGGATCAGCGAAGCCACGCCGACCGCGACGCCCACGATTGAAATCCACGTGATGACGCCGATGACGGCCTGGCGGCGCTTGGCCCGCAAATAGCGCGCCGCGACGAAGAGTTCGAAGCGCATGCTTTACGCTTCCGTCCTCGGGCTGCGCGCCTGGTGCTGCATCACCGCACCACCGCCTTCACCGTCACCACGTTTTCGTAGCGATCGAAGACGCGGATCGAGACGACGTGCTCGGTTGGATCAGCGGGCGCGGCATCGTCCGCTCGCCGTTGCGGCAGCGGTACATCGAAGGCAAAAGGCTCGGTCAGCGAATCCCCGATTCCGCCTTCCGGTCCGACAAATTGCCAGCGGCCCGCGTCGATCGAATACTGCGCATGCGTGACCGGCGAGATCGCATCGTTTGCCGTGAAGGAGACGCGAATCTTTCCGTTCGCGAGATGCGCCTCGAGTCCGTTCACCACCGGCGGCGTCGTATCGACGACGAATTCGTCGCTCACGCGTTCGCCGGTCAGGGCCTCGCCAGGATTGTGCGAGCGGGCATCGCTGGCGACGACCCGCACGCGGTAATGCCCGTCCGGCAACTGCGAAGCGTCAAACGCATAAAAACGCTCCGTGATGTGATCCCGCAGGAACTGCCAGTTATGCTCGCCCTCGCCGCGGTAGTAAACCGCAAAGCTCAGATCGTCGCCATTGTCATCGTGCGCGGCCCAGCGAACCGTCACGGCGTTGCGGTCCCGGACGGCGGGCAGCGGTTCCTTTCCCGGCTCCGTTCCAAAGTTGATGCCGTTATTCTGCGTCGACGGAAAATTAATCGAGATCTGCTGCGGCTGACCCGGCTGTTGCTGGTTGGAGCTGGCCCGCGCGCCAGGCGCCACCATAATCTCGTCGACGACCGGGGGCAGGTTCACCGGCAGATAATTGATGGCGACCGCACCCACCGACGCGCCGGGTTTCTCGACCAGCTTCCACTGCATGAACCGTGACGGGTCGATCCCCACCGCGCCCGAGTTGGGCGTGAATGCCTTCCACTCTCCCCAGGCGCGCTGCGGATTCTCGATGTTCCCGGCCCGCGCGTAGAGCTGGACCGAAGCCGGCGGCGTTGCGCCCAGTTCCACTTCGGCGCGTCCCCACTTCGCAAACATTCCCGCATCGAAGACTTCGCTGAGGTAGGTTCCCTCGGCCGCCTCGCCGTGGCTCAGCAGGAAGAGCTTGCCCGCGTTCGCGGTGCTCACATAGATTCCTTTAGGCGAATCGGCAAAACCCGTGACCTGGGCTGCTTCGATATGCGCCACGTCGGCCCACGTGCCGTCGTCGTGGATGCGGAAGATGCGTCCGCGATTGCCGGTGGCCGCCAGCACGCCCTCTTTGGTCCACGCCAGCGAGTAGAGAATTTCATCCTTGCTGCCCCAGATTTTCCGGGGCGGCCCATCGCCCTGCGGAATCGCGTACAGCTCCGAACCGTCGGGGATGAGCGAGTTGCCGTTGAAGGCCTGCACCGAGCCGGGCGTGATAATTGTAATCGTCGCGGTTACAGTTGCCTGGCCCGTCACCGGCAGCGGAGGAAGGTTATTGTTGTGTCCTTTTTCGCCCACGCCGGCCGCATAAATCGTACCGTCGGGCGCGACCACCAGCGACGTAATTTCCTTCTTCGGCGCGTCGTACAGCACAAACGCCTTGCCGGAAGGATCGATGCGATAGACCAGGCCCGTTCCATCGGAACCCGCGATCAGATCCCCGGACTTACCAAACGCCAGCGCACGAATATGCTCCTCGTCACTTTTGAAAAACAGCTCCGGCTTCCCCATGCCGCCCGCGGCCACGCGATAGACCGCTGCCGGCCCGCCGGTGGCGATGTAGAGACGGCCCTGCGTGTCGAACGCCAGGTCCCAAACGTACTTTGGTTTTTCCTGGGTACCGGCCGGATCGAAAACCAGGGTCGCGCTTTCGTCGTTCCTGTTCTCCGCATGCGCATCGAGCTTGTAGACCCTGCCCGAGGGCAGGGTGGCCGCATAGATGGATCCATCCGGCCCCGCGCGCACCACCTGCACGCTCATATCGTGGGTGGTAAACAGCGTCGTCGATTTACCGTCCGGGCTCACGCGCGTCACGGTGGGCGGCGTGCCCGTGGCCAGATACGCATTGCCTTCACGATCGGAGGCCACCGACCAGACGTAGGTTGCGGGCGTGGCCAGGACCAGCCTGCTCTCCGGACCCGGGACCAGGTAGCCGTCGCTGGTGACCGCAACGCCGTTGGGCGTGCCGCGCTCCAGTTCTTCGAAGCGTGATTCGCTCCACAAACGAGTGCCCTGCGCATGCGCCAGCGATGCGCACTGCGAGAGGACAAAAGCTGCGAAAAGGGGCAGCGTAGCGGACAGCAAAACCTGACGGGCAGTCCGCGCAAAGCGGCAAAACCGGCTTGAATTCATGCTGAATTTCAGTCTACAGAAAGCATTCTCCCGGGACCTGGAGGTCATCGAACCGACAAGGGAAATCGACTGACACAAATCACGTTTCGTCGCCTACACTGGGGTTTCGCAGCTCCTCTGCTTTCCCGCGCCTTTCGGCTCGGAATCCCGCGAATTGAGATTGCACCGACATGCTGAAACGCTGGAGAACCCGGATACTGCTTTTTCTCGCCGTGCTCGGTCCGGGGTTCATCACGGCCAATGTCGACAACGATCCCAACGGCATCATTACGTATTCCCAGGCGGGCGCGCACTTCGGCTACACCCTGCTCTGGACCATGATTCCGGTCACCCTGGCGCTGATTGTGGTGCAGGAAATGTGCGCGCGCATGGGCGCGGTGACGGGCAAGGGTCTCTCCGATCTGATCCGCGAAGAATTCGGCCTGCGGCTGACGTTCATCATCATGGTGCTGCTGGTTCTGGTGAATTTCGGCAACATCATTGGTGAGTTCACCGGCATCGCGGGCAGCCTTCAGCTGTTTCACGTTTCGAAATTCATTTCCATCCCTATCTGCAGCGCGCTGGTCTGGCTGCTTGCGGTTCGCGGCGACTACAAGAGCGTGGAGAAAGTCTTTCTGATCGCCTCGATGGTTTACTTCGCCTACATCATTGCCGGAGTGCTCGCGCATCCGGGATGGCACGATGCCTGGGTTGCGACGGTCAAGCTTCCGCCCATGTCCGTACTTCGCAACAAGGAGTACGTGTTCGCGGTGGTCGCCGTGATCGGCACGACCATTGCGCCGTGGATGCAGTTTTACCTGCAATCTTCGATCGTCGAAAAAGGCGTGACGGCGCGGAGCTATGCGGGCTCGCGTATCGACGTCATCGTGGGCTCCATCTTCACCGACGTGGTGGCGTGGTTCATCATCGTGGCGTGCGCTGCCACGCTTTGGGTGCACGGCATTACCAACATTCAGGACGCCTCCAACGCCGCCGAGGCCATGAAGCCGCTGGCCGGCCAGTATGCCTTCATCCTCTTCGCGTTCGGACTGTTCAATGCGGGCTTCTTCGCGGCTTCGGTGCTGCCGCTCTCGACGGCGTACGTTGTTTGCGAAGGGCTGGGCGTCGAGTCGGGCGTGGACAAGCGTTTCCGCGAAGCACCGTTTTTCTACGGCCTTTACACGCTGCTGATCCTGGGCGGCGGCGTAGCGGTGATGCTGATTCCCAACGGCCGGCTGATGCAGTGGTACGTGTCGTCGCAGGCCTTCAACGGAATCCTGCTGCCGGTGGTGATCGTGCTGATGCTGCTGCTGATCAACCGCAAAGACCTGATGGGCGAGCACACGAATTCACACTGGTTCAACGGAATCGCGTGGGTGACGGCGGTGATCGTCAGCATTCTTTCGGTGATCCTGATGGTGCAGCAGTGGTGGCCTAGCCGGCACTAGCCCCCCTCCCCCCTCCCCCTTCCATGACAAGTTGCCGATTGTTTTGAGGCATTTGCAGATCGGGCGACTTCAGGACTGTGGCAAATGCCTGAGAGCAGGTGAGTTGCGAAGCGGAAAGCAATGCTGCATTCGTGTTCTCGAATGCCGCATTGCTGTACGCGAAGCGCGCTGATGATTGGCGCCGTGTGAGTTGGCCGCAGGTCGCGCATGCGGCACATGAGGCAAGCAATGCCGGGTTCGTGGACGCATATGCTGCATTGGCGGCAAGGAGTGCGGCATTCATGGACGCGGATGCCTCGGCGCCGGCTGCCAGTCGGGAGCCAAAAGACTGTGCTCCTTTAGCGAGGAGATCAGGTTCCTGAGGTCAGCAGGAGTCGGATTTGGACCGATGGTGGGCAGAGCGGCGAGAGCGCGGTGCATGTCCTGCGCAAGGCCGGAAGGCATTGCGGTTGGAGGTGGCGACGGTTTGCGCGGTAGGGGAGCGGGAGGCGGGGTGGCCTCCTCAGGAAGGGCGAAAGGGACTTCCCCAAGGCGCTCGAGAAGGACGCGGAGATAACGGCCGGCGGTGCGGTCCGAGAGATGCTCGGTCGGGTCTTTGCCGGTGAGGGATTGCAGGACGGTGAAGACGGCGAGGGGAATCTCATTGCGGTCGAGCCAGGGGGCGTTGCGGCCGAAGGTGCGCCATGCGGCGAGCTGGGAGTAGAGGCTGCACCTGGGGAGAGGAGGCGGGCCAGAGACGGCGGGCCTGAGGCCGTGATGGCGGCAGAAGTTCTGGTGGCGCAGGGCGGCCCCGCGGCATCGGCGGCCGTTGGGCAGGACGAAACGACATTCGAGGGTCATAGTGTTCTCCGGGATCGGTGAGCCTGGAGCGGCCGGTGGTTGCCGGCAGCGGGTCGAAGTGCGGTTCAGCGGATGGCGGTGGCCATCGCGGGAGCAATAGAAAAGGCCGCCCGATGGCGGCCTTGCGGTGTATGGAAACCTCATTCGGGGGCGAAGAGTGCGTTCAATCCCCCTATTTTTAGAATACCAAGTTGGGGTTGAAAACCTGCCAAATTTTTGGTAGTGGGTCAGTTTGAAAAGTAAAAAAGCTACTTTTTGGAGTCGGGATCGTAGGGGGCTGGTGCCCCGAGGTGATCGGGTTCCTCATCTGAAATTCCCTGAGAGCGAAGCTCGGCCATGTCTTCGTCTTCTTCGAAGAGGTCCGTGGTAAGGTGCCCTAGACGCCGCCGCATGGCTTCGCGCTCTTCCCTGGACACCTCATCTTCACCTGGTAGCAAGGTGAGAGTGTAGTACTGAAAGCGACCTGGTCCGTATGGAAAATTAGGGAGAGCGCACCCAACGACAATGGTGCGCTCTCCTCTGGGTCCGATTTCCTCGTAAAAGACTTCGATCTGGTGTCTTCTAAGCTGCTCTAGAACTGAACTCAGTTTCATCGTCTTGGATCGTGCGGGTTGCCGTCAGAAGATGCCCGTTCCTGATCTGGATCGGGTCGCCGATCTTGAGGGTAGTATCGGTAGTCAGTGCATCCCAGGCTTCGGCCGGCGCGGAAGAAAGAATATCGCAAACATAGTTGTACCGGATACCGAATTCAACATGGCATTTAACGGACGCTCTAAGTTTGCGAATAGCCTCATCCTCGTTGCGCCCGACTGCGACCAGATCGAAGTCCAGCGCGTGCGCAATCGTCCTGTCTGGATGATTGGTGACGGAGAATACAGCCATCATTGGAAGAGTAAACGGTACCGGGGGGGCGGACGGCACCATCATCGTCGGAGTAGCGTTCTTTGTGGGAGCTAAGTTCATGGCAAAAAGTCCTTCAATCGGCCTGTGCGGGTCGGGGTTCCCGCTTGTTCCAACGTGCAGCGTTGGCCTTCCGCGCAATTTCTTGCCTCTGAGTGCTGCTTAGAGCTTGAGCGCGTGCCACGCCGCCTTTACGACCTCCAGCCTGGGAGGCCAAACGCCGCTTCTTTTTCCCGGGCGTCGGTTCGCCCGTGGCTTGCTGTACGAGTCGGTACGCCAGCACATTTACATCCATCTAAGAGCCTCTGTTGTTAGACACCGCAACCTGGCATTCGGGATGTGCAGAGTTCAGGCGTGCGGGTGGCGCACGGTTGCGCGCCATTGTCGCGCACGTTCCCATCCTCGTGCAAGTCCTTGTTTTGCATAATCGGCTGATCGGGTCACCAGCTTAACACTCTCCTCCGAAGCCGCTGCAACTATAGTAGCACTATTTGACCAAAATGCTTGACATTACTCATTTACTCAAGCAAAATGGTCAATATGAATCGGCTAGATATTTCGCGCCGCACGCAAGTCGTTAAATGCCTAGTCGAAGGCATGAGCGTCCGAGCCACAGTACGAGTGACCGGCGTTGCCAAGAATACGGTAGCAAAGTTGCTCGTCGATCTTGGGTGTGCGTGCGCGGCCTACCACCATCGGAATGTTCGCGGACTCAAGGTAAAGCGCCTCCAGGCGGATGAGATTTGGTCATTCGTAGGCGCGAAGAAGAAGAACGTCACACTTGAACAGAAAGTACAGGGGTGGGGAGACGTTTGGACGTGGGTAGGAATCGACGCCGATACTAAACTGGTCGTTTCATACCTGCTCGGTGATCGCGGCAAGGATAGTGCCTTCGCATTCATTCTGGACTGCGCGGAACGAATCGTTGGCCGTCCCCAGCTCACTACGGACGCTCTGAGCGTGTACCCCGACGCAGTTGAAGAGGTATTCGGGAGCAGCGTGGATTATGCCCAGCTCCACAAAATTTATAGCGCGCCGACGCAAGACGATTTCCGGCGCTACTCTCCTGCACGCTGCATCGGCTGCGATATGAAAACGATTCAGGGCGATCCCGACCCGAAACACGTCTCGACCAGTTATGTGGAGCGCAGCAATCTGACAATGCGGATGTCGATGCGGCGCTTCACGCGCCTCACCAATGCATTCTCAAAGAAGCTGGACAATCACGGTCACGCGGTGGCGCTCCACTTCATTCACTATAACTTCTGCCGAGTGCATCAGACGCTTCGCGTGACGCCAGCGATGGAAGCCGGTTTGACGGATCATATTTGGGAAATCGATGAACTGGTTTCTCTGCTTGGTGCTTAGAGTAGACTTCTCCCATGCCAAGCCTTACCGACAAAACCATTGGCAAACTTGCGACGCTAGCGACTCTTGCTGTCGGAATCGGCATTGGATTCGTCTGCGGAACTCTGTATCACCCGCGCCAAGAAGTGCGCGCTCAGGCGGTCGCTCCTCCAGCACCAAATTTCAAGGATGTCACGCCGGGGATTACTGTGGGGTCGATGGGAACCAATCTTCTCCTAGCGCACGAAATTGCCGCAGACAGTCTTGTCGTTAATGGGTATGACATCCTGAAATTACAGCAGGGTCTTATTAACTATATGGCGGCGCGGCCATATGCCGAAACAGCCGACTTCCAAAACATCATTAACGCTTCGCGAGCGACGATCGTTTATCGCTATAAGCCGCCGACTCCTCCTCCGGCTCAGAATCAGCCCATGGCAACACCAGAGAAAAAATGATGCACGTTAACTCCTGTCTGTTGGGTATCCTCGCGAGTACCGCCTTGTTCGCTCAGAGCGGAGTGCCACGGCATCGCGACGTAGCCCTCACAGACATCACTGCTCCCCAGCCTCAATATCAGGTGATGACATCTGAGCAAGCTCAGGCAATCTACACGGAACAGCAGGCGCTCACTGATTTGAAAGAGAAAATCGCCTCGATTCAACAGGACTTAAACGATGTCAAGGCGGACGTAAAGGTCCTGATGGCGCAGCATGCCGTTCTTAGTTTTGTCCTCACATGCTTGAGTCTCCTGGTGCCGGGAGTCCTCATTACAGGCTTCGGTATTTGGTTCGCTGAACTACTCAAAGGGCGTCGGCCTCCGACACCCCCAGCGATTCCCACACAGACGCCAGTTGCTCAAAGCTAAAAAACAAGGCCCCTTCACAATTCATTAGCCAATCCACAGGCCTTTCGTCCCATCAAGCGCCAAACTGACCCACTACCAAATTTTTTGGGGTGTTTTGGCGGGGAAGTCTTTTATTTTGTTGGGACATTACCTTGGATTTTTGGCCTGGGGCTTGACAAATTTTCCACAGGTGGGGGGTGAGAAGCGCAGAGGCTGAAGCAGCGTGGGTTGGGGCGGCGAGTCCGGAGCGGGGATCAGGACCGGGGATGGTTTTAGAGGAGTTTGCCGGCTGCGAGGTCGCGGACCAGGTCGCGGTCGGCGGCGAGGAAGTCGTACCCGGGCAGGTCGCGGAGGGGCACCCAGCGCACGTCTTCAAAGATCTGGTTCACCAGATCGCGCTCAAAGCTATGCACGGCGAAGAACTGCAGATCGACGGCGCCGCCGCTGCGGTAGGTGTGGCGGAGGTGGGCAATGCGGGTGCCGACGGAGGCCTCGATGCCCAGCTCCTCGTCAAGCTCACGCTTCAGGGCCTGCTCGGGGGACTCGCCTGCCTCGATTTTGCCGCCGGGAAATTCCCACTTCAGCCCCATGGGGGAGCCGGCTTTACGCTGGCAGATGAGGACCTCTTCGCCGCGCAGGATGAGCGCAGCCGCAACAAAACGCAGCGTTTTCTGGTCTTTGCCGTTTTGCGCTGTTTCGGCCATACTGCCCCACAGTTTAGACGCGGGCAGAGGTGCTTCGATGCGATTCGATCGCCCGAATCCCCTCCGTGGTACCGAAAGCATCAGGGTGCAGGGCCGACGCGATGGCGCGCAGGCCGTCGATGAGCGTGGGTGCAGGGGTGTTGAGGAGCTCGTCGGCGATGCAGTAGAGCCGCCCTTCGCGCACGGCGCGCATCTGGTCCCAGCCGGGGCGCGCGGCGAGCTTTTCGAGCGGGACGCGATCGCCGGCTCCGCACCATGCAGCGAGGATGACATCGGGGTCGGCGGCGGCCACGGCTTCCGGGGTGGTCCTGGCGCCGGGAGAGCCGAAGAAGACGCCGCCGGCGGCTTCGACCAGCTCGCGCACCCAGGCCTGGGAGTGGATCAGGGGCTTGCCCCACTCTTCGCAGTAGACCAGGGGCAGGGCGGGCAGGTCGGCGGTGTAGCGGCGCATTTCAGAGACGGCATCGTCCATCGCGGCAATGATGCGCTCGCCCTCGGCTGCGGCGCTGACGGTGGCCGCGATGAGGCGGATGTCCTGGGCGATGTCGGCGAGGGAGTGGGGAGCGAGCGCGAGGACCGGGCAGCCGGCCTTGAGAATGGCGGCCAGCGATTCGTCGCGATACGGAACCGAGGCGATGACCAGGTCGGGACGAACGGGAAGCAGCTCTTCGGCTTTGGTCGACCAGGAATCGTGCACGATGGGCAGCTGCCGGGTGCGCAGCGCAGGCACAACGTCGAGGCAATAGCGGGTGCACGCGACCAGCGCATCGAGGCGGCCGAGGCGGTCGAGGATGATGCTGATGCTCGGTTGCAGCGAGACGATTTTCACGGGCTATTTGGTGTGGTCGGCGAGGACCGCGTCAGGATAGAAGACGGACCAGCCCTGTTGCGCGGCGATTTCCGCGAGGGCGGGCGTGGGGTTGACGGGGAACGGGCGCGCGGCAATGGCGAGCATGGCCGCATCGTGAATGGAATTGCCGAACACTGCGTCGGGATGGGGGATGCCCGCACGGCGCAGCGCCTCGGCCTTGCCTTCGTCGGTGGGGGTATCGATGAGGTCGCTGGTGATCAGGCCATCGTGCACGCGAACGCCGGCGGCCATGACGTGTTCAGGCCCGATACCGAAACGGCGCACGCCTTCTTCGATGACCCAGTTGTTGGTGGAGCTGACGGCATAAATCCGCGCGCCGGCATCGCGCAGATCGGAGACGAGGGCGCGCATCTCGGGAAAGATCTGCGCTTCAACATGCGCGGCAAAAAAGCGGGCTGCGGCGCGGCGCAGTTCTTCTTCGCGGAGGCCGGCGTAGACCTGCACCATTTCTCCGCAGATCTCCGCTTCGGAGACTTCGCCCTGGCGGTAAAGACGGTGGCGCTCGTCGATCCAGCTGGTGGCATCGCGGGAGAGCAGGCCTGCTTCCATGGACCAGGTCATGAAGCCGAGGCCGGCATCTCCGTCCCAAAGAGTGCCGTCGCAGTCAAACACCGCGACGCGAGGCGCGGGAGCGAGAGCGCTCCGGCGAAATTCTTCCTTACTGAGCCGAACTACGGGACCGGTTTGAAGCGACATCAATACAGAACCCTCCACAATCTTCACACTACCAACTTTCGTAACGGCAACCACGCAGCGCTGTTTCAAGTATGCGCCAGGATCATTGCAATTCATTGAAAAAGGGTGGTTTCTGAGCGTTACCCTCGCGGGTGCGGGGAGAGGGATTTGGTTGAAATCAAACGTTTCATGCCGTTTCAAACCGGGAATTTGTCACAGACGCTGCGGCAAATGGGTGGACCTCGTAACCTTGACACAAAATAACCAGTTACTCGCGTCGCGCCATAGAGTACCCACGACTTAGATAGTTCTTGACGAGATAGTATCTGGCCGGGGTATGCTCCCGCAGACTATCCAATTATGTTGAACGGCGGCAGCAGGCCAACGATGCAAGTGGCGCTGACGGATCCGCTCCGGGTCTTGTCGGTCCCGCCCGTGCTGGAGATACTCACCGGCATTGCTGCCGAAGACTGGCTATCTTCTCGTTTCCTGCTGATTGACAGCGTTCATCCGGAAGATAGAGACGTTTTCCGGTCGATGGTTGCGCCCGACTTATCGGAGCCGCGGGGCGATGTGACGATGCGCATGCGCCACACAGATGGAACGACGCAGATCGTGCGGGCGGCGTTTGCGAAGAGGCGCGATGAAGCCAGCGGCGAGGTGATTCTGGAGGTGGAGTTGGAGGGCGGAAACCGGACGATGAGCCCGGCTCTCCAGACGATCGTCGACGGCTTTCGATCGCTGATGGAACCCACCGACGATTACATGTACCTGAAGGACCGCGGGCATCGTTTTGTTGGCGCAACCCGACGCATGGCAGACGTCCGAGCGGAGGCGGGCAAGGCCGCGGATTTCCCGGGAAAGACGGTCTATGAGCTGTTTCCGCAGGCGCTGGCGGAAAGTCTTTTTGGGAAGGACCAGCAGGTTTTCGAACAGGGGCGCAGCACGCACGAGATCCAGCGTCTGGAACTGGGCGATGGATCGTACCGGTGGATCGACAACCGCAAGTATCCGCTGAAGACCGCGGATGGCGAAGTGGTGGGGCTGTTCGGTATTTGCCCGGATATTACGGTGCCGATCGACGCATCGCTGCAGCTGAGTGAGAGCCGGGAGATTTTCCGGTTGTTCATTGAGCACGCGCCGGCAGCGCTGGCCATGCTCGACAAGGAGATGCGTTATCTCGCGGCGAGCCGCCGGTGGATGCGTGATTTCGGACTGGAGTCCGGGGAGCTGACCGGCCGCAGTCACTACGAAGTTTTTCCGGAGGTTCCGGAACGCTGGAAGGCTCTGCATCGCCGCGCGCTGGCGGGCGAGGATCTCTATTGCGATGAAGATCGATTTGTCCGCGCGGATTGCTCGATCCAGTGGCTGCGCTGGGAGATGCACCCGTGGCGAGCCGCCGAGGGCGCGATTGGCGGCATTCTGATCTTCTCCGAAGACATTACGCGGGAAAAGAAGGACAAGGAGCAGCTGCAGCTGGCAGCCAGCGTGTTCACCAACGCTCGCGAGGGCATCCTGATCTGCGATCCACAGGGGGCGATTCTCGACGGGAACGAGATGTTCACGCGGATCACGGGATACAGCCGGGAAGAAGTGCTGGGGCGCAATCCTCGACTGTTGAAATCGGGGCGACAGAGCGAGGGATTCTATCGCGACATGTGGAGAACGCTGGCGGAAAGCGGGCGGTGGGCAGGGGAAATATGGAATAAGGCCAAAGATGGCCGCGTGTTTCCGGAGATGCTGACGATCAGCGCCGTTTACGATCGCGCGTCGAAGGTGCAGCACTATGTGGCATTGTTCTCCGACGTAACGGAGGCGAAGGAGCAGGAGCGGCAGCTGGAGCGGATGGCACACTTCGACGCGCTGACGAATCTGCCGAACCGGGCGCTGCTGGCCGATCGGCTGCAGCAGGCGATGGCGCAGGCGCAGCGGCGGGGACAGACGCTGGCCGTAGCCTGTGTCGATCTGGACGGTTTCAGGATGGTGAACGACAGCTATGGCCAGGAGACCGGCGACGAGCTGCTGATGAGCGTGGCGCGGCGGATGAAGGGAATTTTGCGGGAGGTGGACACGCTGGCGCGGATTGGCGGCGACGAGTTTGTGGCGGTCCTGACGGATTTGACGAGTGCCGAAGCAGCCAGGCCGATTCTGGACGGGCTGCTCGCCACCGTTTCAGAGCCCGCGGTATGCGGCGAGGCCACGGTTCAGGTGTCTGCCAGCATTGGGGTGGTTTTGTATCCGCAAGCCGAGGTGATTGACGCGGAGCAGTTGCTGCGCCAGGCCGGGCAGGCGATGTATGAATCGAAGCTGGCGGGTAAGAACCGGTACCAGGTCTTCGATCCGACGCATGACATTACGATTCGCACCTTCCATGAAGACCTGGAGCAAATCCGGCGGGCCTTGACGGCGAATGAATTTGTGCTGCACTACCAGCCCCGGGTGAACATGAGCACGGGCAAGGTGGTGAGCGCGGAAGCGCTGATTCGGTGGAATCATCCCACGCGCGGACACCTGCTGCCGGCGCTGTTTCTGCCCATCATCGAACACCATCCGCTGATCGATCACATTGGGGAGTGGGTGACGGAGCATGCGCTGGCGCAACTGGAACGCTGGACCGCGGCCGGACTAAACATTCCCGTGAGCGTGAATATTGCGGCGCATCATTTGCAGCAGCCGGACTTCATCGAGCGCCTGCGGACGCTGCTGGCCGCGCACCCGAGCCTATCGCCTTCGAGGCTGGAGCTGGAGGTGCTGGAGACGAGCGCGCTGCACGATGTGGCCCAGGTGTCCCATGTGCTGGCGGCGTGCCGGGAGCTGGGCGTCTCCATCGCGCTCGACGACTTCGGAACCGGGTATTCTTCGCTGACCTACTTCAAGCGCCTGCCGGTGAATACGCTGAAGATCGATCGCAGCTTTGTGCGCGACGTGCTGGACGACCCGGAGGACCTGAGCATTCTGGAAGGAGTGCTGGGGCTGGCGACGGCATTCGATCGCATGGCGATTGCCGAAGGCGTGGAGACGGTGGATCACGGCCGACTGCTGTTGCAACTGGGCTGCATCTACGGACAGGGCAACGGGATCGCTTATCCGATGCCGGGCGAGGATCTGCCGGCATGGTCGGCGGCGTGGAATCCGGACCCGGCGTGGGTAAATGTGGCGCTGGTGGCGCCGCGCAAGCGGACGCTGATGCATGCGGCTGTGGCGCACCGCGCGTGGGTGGTTGCGCTGGAGTCTTTTCTGCTTGGAGAGCGGCGGCTTCCGCCAACGCTGGACCCGCACCGCTGCCGGATGGGGCGGTGGCTCGACAGCGAGCGGCTGAATCCTCTGGGGGCGACTGCGGCGTTCTGCAAAATGGACGAGCTGCACCAGGAGATCCACGCGCTCGCGGACCTGGCATCCGCATGGGAGCCCCGGGTGACCGGCGGCAATGTGCAGGGTCAGCTGCGCAAACTCCATAGCCTTCGCGACGAATTGCTCGCACAGCTGAACCTGCTGTTGCAGGATGCTGTGGCTTAATTTTCGAGGGCGCGGGAATTCCGCTCTGGCGGGGCTGCCTTTGGGGGGCGGCGACCAGGGGAGTCAGGCGACGTGATTTTTGAGGAGGGGCAGGATCTCGGCAGCCTCTTCGATCCGGAACGAAGGCCTGGTGATGACGGGCTGGTCGTGCAGGGGCACGGAGGCCGTCGCTTCCTCAGGAATCCAGAGGCCGGATTCTTTGCGGGCGGGAACGACGTAGCCACCAAAGCTCACGGTATAGATGCCGTTGGGCAAATCGTGTGGGGCGTCGATGACGCTGCATTGGGAGAAGACGACGGCGCCTGTTTCGGTCCGCGATTCTTTCATCGCCAGCATTTCGCATGGCTCTTCGCGGCCCATGCCCTGGAGCAATCCATGGGTCAGAACCACTGAGCGCATTCGGTCTACCTGACCCTTTCGTACGGTTACTAACCAGCGTTGTGAGCCAAGGATGCTCGGGATGTGTCCGGGGTTGCCGCGGAGACAGTGCAGTTTTGAGAACACGGTTGTTACTGTCGACACGCGGGTTACCAAAGGGGGTGATTCGCCTACCATAGAGGAGTGAGTGGGTTTGCGGAGCGATTGGGCCAGATTGAAGAGCGGATGGCAGCGGCATGCCGGAGCGCCGGCCGCAGCCGCGAGGAAGTGCGGCTGATGGGCGTATCGAAAATGCATCCCGCGGAGGCGCTTGCGGAAGCGGCTGCAGCGGGTCTTACGCTCTTCGGAGAAAATCGCGTACAGGAATTTGAAACGAAGCGCGAGCGGCTGCGGGCGCTGGGGTTCCCGGGAGCGCAGTTTCACTTCATCGGACATTTGCAGTCGAACAAGTCAGCGGTGGCTGCGGAGATGTTCGACGAGATTGACAGCGTGGATTCGCTGCGCGTGGCTGAGCGGCTGAACGATGCGGCGGGACGACTGAACAAGAGGCTGCCGGTATTGCTGGAGATCAAGCTCAGCACGGAGGCGACGAAGACTGGCCTTGAACCGGGAAGTGCGGAGCTCCGTTTGCTGCTGGAGCGCCTGGCGGATTTGCCGCATCTTACTATGAGAGGGCTGATGACTGTGCCCCCGCTCGACGATGATCCGGAGACGGCACGAGCTTGTTTTCGACAATTGCGCGGGCTGCGGGAATCGCTTGCGGGTGAATATCCGCGACTCGATTTTCGTGAGCTGTCCATGGGCATGTCGGGCGACTTCGAAATTGCTATTGAAGAAGGCTCGACGCTGGTGCGGGTTGGAACGGCGCTGTTCGGTGCGCGGTCGATGGCCGGATGACGACGTTGTTTCCGGTGAAGGATTCTGCTGCGGGCGCGAGCTTCCTGGTCCGCGTTGCTCCACGGGCCAGCCGGACCGCGGTGGTGGGGTGGATGGGCGAGGGAGCCGAGGCGGTAGTGAGGATTGCGCTGAACGCGCCGCCGGTAGAAGGACGCGCGAATACGGCGCTGATCGAGTTTCTTGCAGAGTTGTTCGGGACGGCACGGTCGGGGATCCGGATTGCGGGCGGGGAGCACGCACGGAACAAGCGCATTGTGGTGCGCGGACGCAGTGCCGCGGAAGTGGCGATGGTGTTGGAGACCGCACTTGGGGGAACGAAAGGCGCCCGGGAAATCGAGCCTTAGCCCGCGGCTGCTTTCTTTCGCCGTGCAGGCGATTTGGTGGAACGCTGTGGAGGCTTTTTCTCGTCGTCGTCGGGATTGGGTGGCGGAGCAGAAGCGGTCACCGAGGCCGGAGCGGCCTGGCCCATGCTCCTGCGCAGTGCTTCCATGAGGTCGATGACCGGCGCCAGTTTGCGCTTCGGCTGCGCTGCGGGCGCCTCGGCTTGCCCCTGCTTGCTTTCGATCAGTTGCTCGACGCGGTTCTCGTATTCGTCTTTGAAATTTTCGGGATGGAAGTCGCCGGTGAGCTGTTTCATGAACTGCTCGGCCAGCTCCACCTCGGCCTTCTGCACGGCGACGTCGGGCTGGTTGTCGTATTCGGCGACGGCGCGAATTTCTTCGGGATAGTAGAGTGTGTGCAGGACGAGACCCTTTTCAAAGGGCCGGATCATCACGATCTGCTCGCGCTGGTGCAGCGTGATCTTCGCGATGGCGCCGAGCTTGAGCTGCTCCATACCCTTATGAATGAGCGAATAGGCTTTGCGGCCCGGATCTTCGGCGACGCTGAAATAGGAGGTCTGGTAGTAGAGGGGATCGACTTCAGGCAGATTGACGAACTGCACGATTTCCATGGTCTCAGAGGACTGCGCTTCGAGGCCCTTGAGCTCCTCGTTCGAGACGATGACGTAGTTTTCTTTGTCGACGGCGTAGCCCTTGACGAGTTCACTGCGTTCGACGACGCGGTCGCAGGTGGGGCAAAACGTTTGCTGCTTGATGCGCGAGCCGCAAACCTGGTGAATCTGATTGAAGCTGACGTGATTCTCGCGTGCCGCAACAAAGAGACGGATCGGCACCGAAATCAGTCCGAACGAGATGTAGCCCTTCCAAACTGTCGAAGCCATAGGCGCTTTAGAATATCGAGGAATATCGGGCCGAGAAAATGAAAAAGTGACGAGGAATCGGGGCAATTACTCCCCATTTCGCCGTCTCTTCGCCCGGCGTTTGTCGGGATCGATCCCTACTTTGCTCTTGGATGCGTGCGGTCGTAAACGGCGGCCACCTGTCCCACGGTGAGCTGGGTGTAGCGCTGCGTGGTGGAGAGGCGCTCGTGGCCGAGCAACTCCTGGATGGCGCGGAGATCGGCGCCTTCCTCGAGCATGTGGGTGCCGAAGGCGTGGCGGAGCGTGTGGGGGTGAACGTCGGCGGGCAAGCCGTGGGCGAGGGCGATGTGCTTGACGATGCGGCCGACACTGCGGGTGGTCAGGCGGGCGTCGCCGCGCAACCGCAGATTGAGTAACAGTGCCGGTGACATTTTCTGAGCGGCGGCAAGTTTTTGCTCACGCAGCGGAAGGTAAGTGCGCAGGGCTTGTGCTGCAGCGTCGCCAAGGGGTACATAGCGCTCTTTGCGGCCTTTGCCGCGCACGAGGATCGCATCGTTAGCCCAGTGAATATCGGCGAGGTCGATGCCGACCAGCTCGGCGTTGCGGATGCCGCAGCCATAAAGCAACTCGAAGATGACGCGGTCGCGCTGCGGCCATGCTGCGGCATCGTCCGCGGCATTGTCCACCACGCGGTTCATCTCTTCGATGGTGGGGACGCGCGGCAGATGTTTGGGGAGCTTCGGAGTTGCGACGAGAGCCGCGGGACTCTGCTCCACGCGACCCTGACGCGCCAGCCATTTGAACCACGAACGGATGGCAGCGAGGGCGCGGGCAACGGAGGCCTTCGACAATCCGCGCGCATACAACTCGCCGAGATAGGCGCGAATGTGCTGGTGTTCAATACGGGCGGGTTTGATTTCGGCGCCAAACTTCTCGATCAGGAAATCGGCAAAGGCGTGCAGCTCGCGGTCGTAGGCGCGGACGGTGTGCGGGCTGCTGTTGCGCTCGTGCGCGAGCATGGCGAGGAATTCCTGGACGTCGCGTGTGACGGCGGGCCTGTTTTTGCTGTTCGTCGGGTTCATGGCGCCACTCGTTTTGCCCGAGGATGGTGCTCGCGATGAACGGCTTTCAATCGTCCGAGCGCGAGATGCGTATAGACCTGGGTGGTGGCGATGTCGGCATGGCCGAGGAGGGTTTGCACGGTGCGCAGATCGGCGCCGCGCTCGACCATGTGCGTGGCGCAGCTGTGCCGCAATTTGTGCGGACTGGCATCGTGGTCACTTTGCTTCACCAAATGCCAGACCCATCCGCGGCTGAGCGGCTGGCCTCGCGTGGAAAGAAAGAGGCGGCCCGACGGTTTCTTTTCGAGAGCAGGACGGGCGTTCTTCAGATATTGTTCCAGCGCCCGGATGGAGGCGCGCCCCAGCGGAACGATGCGTTCCTTATCGCCCTTGCCGCGGACGAGCGCACGGCCGGCGTCGAGCGAAAGATCGGCGACGTTGAGGCCGGTAAGCTCAGAGACGCGTAACCCCGCGGCATACAGCAATTCCAGAATGGCCTGATCGCGGAGCGCGCGTGCGTCGGCCTGCGGATGATTTGCAGCGAGCGCAGCGCGATCCATTATGGCGTCAACCTCAGAGACGGCCAGCGATTTGGGCAGGACTTTCCAGCTGGCGGGCGATTCGAGATTGAGCGTGGGATCGCGGCGAATGCGCTTGTCGAGCAGGAGCCAGCGGAAGAATCCACGCAGGCAGGAAAGCTTGCGTGCGGCCGAGCGCGATTCGACGGAATGTTTTGCGAGGTGCTCCAGAAATCCGGCGACGAGCGACTGCGTCGCGCTGAGCAATGTTGCGGATTGTTCTTCGAGGTACTCGGCGAACTGAAGGAGGTCGCGCTCGTACGCTTCGCACGACAACGGACGCAGACCTTTTTCGACGCGGAGGTAGGCGAGGTGTTCGCGAATCAATCCGGAATTGCCGGGCATCGCGTTGGGCGGGGGGGCCACCCTTTGATTATCGAAGATGGGAGGGGGCGGGATGAGTATCGAACCAGGTTCATCGCGGTCCCCATTAGCGTCAGGATTCGCGGTAATCCAGCAGCAGCAGGCCGATGAGGATGAGGCACAGCGGCCAGATCCATGCTGCGATGCGGCGAGGGCGAGATTCACTTACGGAGGCCCCTGGGTCGCTGAGCCGGAGTTCGAGCCAGCGTCCGCACCCTGCAACGGCCCCCAGCAGAGCAATGGGCGTGTGGCTGAGCTCGGCGAAAACCTCATCGGTCCCCTCGCCGAGCGCGTGGGTGTGCGTGAGCAGCAGCGCTCCACCGGCCGCGCACATGACGGGGAAGACGAAGCGGGCGCGTGGCCAGTGGAGGCGCCCGGTTTGCACGCCCCACTCGAAGACGGCGAACGCTACGATGAGCACGGCGTAGAGGCGGTGCTGGAGTACGTCCGGCGCGGTGAAGCTGGCCCAGAACGGGCGCGGCCCGAGGGGCCAGCATTCCGGATCGGCGCGCAGCAGAATAAAAATGGCAAGTGCCAGGAACAGGAACGGCCAGGATCGCGCCCAACGCTGGCCGGGCAGGCGCGAGAGGAGCGCGAGAATGCCGGCGGTGAGGACAATCAATCCTGCCCAGTGATGGTTGTATTCGGACCATGCGCGATCGTTGGCGTCGCTGACGCTGCCACCGGTATAGGTGGCTTCGCGCACCGCGACACGGAGCGGAGTAGGCGGCGCCAGCTGCGCTACTGCGGGGGTATGAAAGCTGGGCCAGCGCCACTGCAGGCGCTCCACGGCCTGATGAGCGGTGAGCGTATCCTGCGGCGTTTCATCGACGGACGGCGACTGCGCTGTGAGCGAAGCCGCCGCGAGAATCACGGTGAGTCCGAGGCCGATTTCGGTTTCGCTGAAGCGGCGGAGGCGAAAGAGCAGCGGGGCCGGATCGGTTTCGATGCTGCGCAACGCGTAGAAATTCCCGGCGCCGAGGGTCAGCATCAGTGCGGTAAGAAGAATCTTTGCCGACAGCAAGAGGCCATAGGATGTTCCAACCATGCCCTGCCAGGAGCCGGCATAGAACCAGGAGAGGCCCACACCGGCGAGCACCAGCGCGGCGACGCTGATGAATGCCATGGTGGAGAAGCGGCGCGCCATGCGGCGTGCGACGCCGGGATTGGATGTCCGCCTGAGCGCGATGAGGAGAAATGGCATTGCGCCAATCCAGGCGGCCATTCCGAGGTGATGGGCCGCAGTGAAAATCAACAGCAAGGGGCGGTGATCCATGCGCGAGGCGGCGTGACTGAGCGATACGGATGCTGCGAGGGCGATGAGCGCTACAGCGGCGGCGAGAGCGTCCTTCGAAGTGAAGCGAAGCAGCAGGAACATCGCCAGGGATGCGGCGGCAAAGATTGCTCCGGACTGCAGGAAGGCCGCGGACGCGAGATCGGGCAGGCCCATTCCCGAGCTGCCCATGAGAACGGATGAGGTGGTGGCGATGAGAAGGATTTGTGTGACGGAGAGACTGAACGCGAACCAGGCGGAGGTACGACGGAGGCGGGTTTGCGCGGCGGCAGGCAGGCCCACGGGCCGCGCGCAGAAGAGCAGAAAGAAGAGTCCGCCGAATGCCAGCGCTTCCAGGGTGAAGGAAACTGCGCGCAACAGAAGGGAGAGGAGATCGAAGTCGCGGACGAACCAGATCAAGGTCGCCCTAGCGTACGGTAAAGGGAATTTCGCCGCGCGTGATGTGGCCGTCGGTGGAAAGAGCCTGCCAGCGCAGCGTGTAGGTCCCTGGCTTCAACGTTGCGTGGGCGTTGAGATTATTTTCGGCGCTCTGCTTGTCGATGCCCAACGGCGCACTGCCGCCCTGGGTGACGAGGGAGAGAACGGAATGGTGGCCATCGACGCGGGAGTTGAAGCGCAGCTCAATCGCAACGTTCGGTCCATGCACGGTGGCGTTGGCCTGGGGCGTGCTGGACAGCAGATGAGCGTGGGCGAGCGCGATCCGGGGAAGCAAAAGCGCGACACACGCGAACAGAATTGCAACGGAGATTCGTTTCATCGGCATGGCTCTCGTAGTCTAACGCGATGCGGCGCGCACCGATTTGCCGCTGATTTCTGCTGCCCGCGCTTCAGCGTAGGCAGCGGCGCCCATCAGCGCGGCGCGGCTCTCCAAAATGATGTGGACCGGGGTGTGGGTGAGAAGATCGCTCAGCCGGCCTTTGTCGGCGAAGGCCTGCATGAAGACGCCGCTCTGCATGGTCCTGACCATCTTGGGGGCAATGCCGCCGCCGAGGTACATGCCGCCGGTAGCGAGAACCTTGAGCACCATGTTGCCGGCCTCGGCACCGTAGGCCGCAGCGAATACGTTGAGAGCCTTCGCGCAGAGCTCGCTCTTCCCTGCCTCGCCGACTTCTCCGATGACGGCGTTGGGATCTTCGGCTTCCATGCGCTGGCGCAGCCAGGCCGGCTCCTCCATGTGTTTTTCGTCGCGGAGGAACATGTAGATGTTGGTGAGCCCGGGTCCGGACACAACGCGCTCAAAGCTGACGCGGCCGTTGAATTTTTTCCGGAGCCAGTGGAGGAGATCGATCTCGAGATCGCTGCGCGCGGCGAAATCGCAATGGCCGCCTTCGGAAGCCATGGGCATGTGGCTCTTGCCGTTCCACACCAGGACGCCTTCGCCCAATCCTGTACCTGCTGAAACGAGCGCGCGATTGCCGACGGCGGCCGGGTCGCCCTGATTGAGGGTGAGGATCTGGTCAGGCGTCAGCTCCGGAATGCCGTAGCCATTGGCCTCGAGATCGTTGATGAGGAAAAGATGCGTGATGTTGAGCTCAGCAGAGAGCTCGCGGGTATCGAGGACCCAGGGAAGATTGGTGAGGCGCAGGCGCCCGCCGCGGACCGGGCCGGGAACGCCGAAGCAGGCAGCGGTGATTTCGGGGTTGGAGCTTTCAGAGAGAAAGCGCCGGACAATTTCCTGCAGGCCGCTGTACTCGTGGGCCGGGAAGCGCTCGTCGCGGACGTGAACCAGCTGGCCGTGCTCAAACGAATAGAGTGCGAGGTGAACCTTGGTGCCGCCCACGTCCCCGGCGAGAATCATCTTGCGATCTCCAGTGTTCCGCTGCCGTCGGGTCCGGGCTCCGGCAGCTGGGCTGCGGCAGCGGTATCGAGCAGGAAGAGCAGCCGACCATTCTGCGGCTGGATCAGTTGCGATGGCAAATTCTCGGGATCATACGCGCCCAGCAGCACGCGGCCGAGAGGATCGGCTTTGGCGGTGCCGTCGATCAGGAAGAATACGTCGCGAGCTGCATTGATGACAGGCCAGGTCAACGTGACGCGCCAACTCTGTTTCTGTTGCGGCACGTGATTCGCAACGGCGAGGCGGATCATTTCGTGCAGGGCCGCGGTGTGGGGAAACAGCGATGCGCAGTGGCCATCGTCGCCCATGCCGAGCTGAACGATGTCAAAGACAGGACCCTCCGCGCCTTCGAGACGATAGTGGCCGCGAATGGCCGATTCATACCTGGCCGCGGCTTCTTCAGGATCGAGCTCGCCCTCGATGCGGATGACGTGATCGGGCGGCAAGGGAACTTTGTCGAGCAGGAGCTGACGGGCCACGCCATAATTGCTGTCCGGGTGCTCGGGGGGCACGCAGCGTTCGTCGACCCAGAAAAGCCACAGGCGATCCCAGGGGATCGCTGCGCGATACGGCTCCTTCGGATCGGCGAGGAGGGAGAAGACAGGCTTCGGACTTCCGCCACCGGAAACGGCAACGCGCGCTATGCCGCGCGCTGCGACGGCGGACTGAATGCCCTGAACCAATCGTTCCGCGGTTGCGCGCGACAGCGCCTCCTGTTGCTGGAAGACGCGATACTCAACGTGAATTTTTTTGGCCATTGTTGCCTGACTTGCGGATGGAACTTCGATCGAAGGGCAAGCTGCGGTACGCAAAACGGCATTCTATCGCCGGACGCGAGGATCGCGAAAGCCAGACGCTAGGTCTTCTGCGGTACGGGGATGCTGTGCCACACCTGACCATCGCGGCCAATCAGCTCGTCGCCGCACTCCGGCCCCCAGGTGCCCGCGGCGTAATTGGGGAAAGTCTGCGGATACTTTTTCGCCCACGCTTCGAGCACGGGCGTGTAGAGAGCCCACGTTGTCTCGACACCATCGCGATGGGCGAAGAGGGTAGCGTCGCCGAGCATGGCGTCGAGCAGAAGGCGCTCGTATCCATTGGCAGAAGAGGCGCCGAAGGACTGGGCATAGCCGAAGTCCATGTTGACCGGACATACTGCCATCTGCGGCCCCGGGACCTTGGCGCCGAAGCGCAGGGAGATGCCCTCGTCGGGCTGAATGCGCATGGTGATGATGTTGGGCTGAATGTCAGCGCAGGGACCCTGCATGTGCGCGCCAAAAAGTAACATGGGCGGTTGCCTGAACTGAATGGTGATTTCTGTGGCGCGCGCTGCCAGGCGTTTGCCGGCACGAAGATAGAACGGAACTCCGGCCCAGCGCCAGTTATCGACTTCGAGGCGAATGGCGGCGTAGGTTTCGGTTTGCGATTTGGGGTCAACGCGATCTTCTTCGCGGTAGCCCTTCACCATCTGACCGTCGACGATGCCGGGACCGTATTGACCCCGCACGCAGTCGAAGATGTTGATGGGCTTGATGGAGCTCCACAGTTTGATTTTTTCGCGACGCACGGCGTCGGCAGCAAAGCTGGCGGGCGGTTCCATGGCCACGAAGGAGAGCAGCTCCATCATGTGGTTCTGCAGCACGTCGCGCACGACGCCGGCCTTCTCATAGAACGGCCCGCGCCCTTCGATGCCGATGCTTTCCGCGGCTGTGATCTGAACGTGGTCGATAAAATTGCGATTCCAGACAGGCTCAAAAATGCCGTTGGCAAAGCGGAAGACCAGGATGTTCTGCACGGTTTCTTTGCCGAGGTAGTGGTCGATGCGGAAGATTTGATTTTCGCTGAAGACGGTGTTGACGTCGTCGTTGAGCTCTTTCGCGCTTTCGAGGTCGTGGCCGAAGGGCTTCTCGATGATGATGCGCACGGTTCCGACTTCCGGCTTCGCCATGCCCTGCTCGCCGAGGCGATGGACGATATCGGCAAAGTAGTCGGGGGCGGTGGCGAGGTAGAAGAGGCGGTTGCCGCGGGTTCCGTAGTCGCGATCGAATCCTTCGAGGAGTTTTTTGAGCGCCGCGTAGCCCGAGTCGTTGTCAAAATCCATGGCGAAGTAGCTGATTTTTTTCACGAACTGATCGAGCTTGTCCGCATCTTTCTGCACGCCGCCAAATTCGACGATGTCGGCGCGCATATCCTCGGCGAAGCCACTGCCGAGGTCGCGACGGGCCACGCCGACGATGCGAAACTCATCAGGCAGCAGGCCGGCCTGCTCGAGATGAAAGAGCGCGGGGAGAAGCTTGCGTTTGGTGAGATCGCCGGACGCGCCAAAAATGACGGCGACGCCGGGCTCGGGAATGCGTTCGTGCACCTGGGACGATGCCTGCTTCACGTCCTCCGGAGAAACTCTGACTTCTGTCGTTGCCATGGAAAATATCCCTTCCGGCGATGCCGTCCCGCCTGCGACGTGCACCGCTGCTCGCCCAGCCGTCAGGCGCCCTGAACTTTTAATCCGCGAAATCGATCCTGCGGCACGATGATGCCCAGCTTCGCCAGCTCTTCAGTGAGTTGCGCCGAGCCCTGATAGCGGATGCCGTGGATTCCCAGAGAGGCAGCCGCGGCAACATTTTCGGGGCGATCATCGATAAACGCCACGCGCTCCGGATCACGCTGCAGGACATCCAGCGCGATCTGGTAGATTTTTCGATCGGGCTTGCGGAGGCCCAGATAGCAGGAGCTGAAGAAGGCACTGAAATCCTGGAGCAGACCAAATTTTGTCAGGCGAAACTCGTTCATCGCGCGGGATTCGTTGTTGACCGTAGCCAGCTCATATTGTTCGGATGCTGAAAACTGGCGGAGGATTCCGATGGCGCTGTCCTGGAGCACCTGAGACTCGGCCCGAATGGCATCGAGAAACTGAGCCTGGGTAAAGCTGCGGGGCTCGAAGAAGACGGTGTGGCGCAAATACTCGTCGACGCCGATTGCGTCTTTTTCCCAGGCCTGGTCGACTTCAGCGTGGCGACGCTCAAAATCGGCGTGATCGAGCGCGAAATGGGTAAGCACGACATCTCGCTGCTGGCGATCCCAGGCATTGGTGAGCAGCACACCGCCGATATCCCACAGAATGGTGCTGATGCCGTCCATGGCATCTCCAGGATTGATTTACCGTTTCGTGCGGAGGTTCGTGAAGCGGGGACCTGAAGCGATTTTACGATTTCGGTGTTTCCGGCATGTTACGAGCGGCATCGGGCATGCTGCGAGCTTCGATAGCCTTGACCTTGTTGAGACGGCGGACAAAACGTTCTTCCTGCGACTGGAAGCGAGCGTTGAGGAATGCGGCGACCAGATCATAGGCGAGCTCGGAGCCGATGATGCGGGCGCCGAGGACGAGGACGTTCATGTTGTCGTGCTCGACGCCCTGATGCGCGGAGTAGTGGTCGTGGCACATGCAGGCGCGAATGCCGAACATCTTGTTTGCCGCGACGCAGACGCCAACGCCGCTGCCGCAGATCAAAATGCCGCGTTCGGCGCGGCCGGCCTGTAACGCGCGCCCCACGGCCTCGGCGAAGTCAGGATAATCGGAAGGCTCGGCGTTGAATGCGCCGAGGTCAATGACTTCATGGCCGAGGCGCTCGAGGTAGCCGCGCACCTCGCCCTTGAGAAGAAATCCAGCGTGATCTGCCGCAATCGCCAGCCTCATGATTATTTCCCCGCCAGTGCCGGTTCGGCTTTACGCGCGCGTTCGACGAGCGCTTTGGCGCGAGCAACGACATTGTCGGCGCCGAAGCCCAGTTTCTCGAGGACGGTTGTTCCGGGACCGGAAGCGCCGAAGCGATCGAGGCCGATCACGTCGCCATCGAGGCCAACATATTTCCACCAACCCAGGGTTGAGCCGGCCTCGATGGCCAGTTTGGGCAGATGCGCGGGGAAGATGGAGGCCTTATAGGTGTCGGACTGTTCGTCGAAGATGTGGGTGCTGGGCATGGATACGACGCGGGCGATGATGCCGTCTTTCTTCAGCTGTTCGGCTGCGCGAATGGCCGGCCATACCTCGGCGCCGGTACCAACGATGAGGAGATCGGGCGAGTCGCTGCCCTGCTCGACGATGTAGGCTCCGTGGCGCACGCCTTCGAAGACGCGCTGGCGGACCGGATCGAGCAAGGGCAGATCCTGCCGTGAAAGAGCCATGAAGGACGGGCTTTTGCGTTCGAGGGCGAGCCCCCAGACGGCTGAGGTTTCGTTGGCGTCTGCCGGACGAAAGTCGGTGAGATGCGGGATGGCGCGGAGCATGGTGAGCTGCTCGATGGGCTGATGGGTGGGACCGTCTTCGCCGAGGCCAATGGAGTCGTGGGTAAAGACGAAGAGCGAATGGGTCTGCATGAGCGCGGCCAGGCGGAGCGCGGGCTTCGCGTAGTCAGAAAAGACGAAGAAGGTGGAACCGTAAGGAATGACGCCGCCGTGGGCGGCCATTCCGTTGACCATGGCGCACATTCCGAATTCGCGAACGCCGAAGAAGATGTTTTCGCCCTTTGGATCGATGTGGAAATTGGGACTGTCTTTGAAGATGGTTTTGGTCGAGGTGGACAGATCGGCTGCGCCCCCCAGCAGCTCGGGCACGTGCGATTTCGCGAGCGCGTTCATGACGGTGTTGCCGGCGGTACGCGTAGCCACCGGTTTGCTGTCGGCAGGAAACTGGGGCAGGCTCTGCTCCCAGCCATCTTTGAGGCGGCCTTCCTGCACGCGTTCAAATTCCGCAGCAAGTTCGGGAAACGCCTTTTTGTATTTGGCGAACAGGGCGTTCCAGTCCGACTCCTCCTGCGCGCCTTTATCGACGGACTGGAGCCAGTTTTTCGCGGCATCTTCAGGAACGTAGAAGAATTTGTCTTCGGGCCAGCCGAGATTCTTTTTGGTTTGTTTGACGGCGTCGGCGCCGAGCGCTTCGCCATGCGCTTTGCTGGTACCAGCTTTGGGGCTGCCGTAGCCGATCACGGTGCGCACAGCGATGAGCGAAGGCTTGTCTTTGACGGCCTGCGCGGCCTCGATGGCTTTGGAAATTCCTTCGAGGTCGTTGCCATCTTCGACGATCTGGACGTGCCAGTGGTAGGCCTCGAAGCGCTTGAGCACATCTTCGGTGAAGGAAAGCTCGGTAGGCCCGTCGAGCGAGATGAGGTTGTCGTCGTAGAGGTAGATGAGCTTGCCGAGGCCGAGGGTTCCGGCGAGCGAGG
Source organism: Acidobacteriaceae bacterium (assembly GCA_036272255.1). Taxonomy (GTDB): domain Bacteria; phylum Acidobacteriota; class Terriglobia; order Terriglobales; family Acidobacteriaceae; genus Palsa-343. Next base: position 56,747 of record DATAZC010000093.1, read on the forward strand.
CAGCTTCGTGAGAGACGCCCTCCATCAGATCGCCGTCGCCGCAAAGGCCGTAGGTGTAGTGGTCGACGACATCGAAACCGGGGCGGTTGTACACCGCGGAAAGATGCTTTTCCGCGATGGCGAGGCCGACGCCCATGGCGAATCCCTGCCCGAGGGGGCCGGTGGTGAGCTCGACGCCGTCGGTGTGGCCGTATTCCGGGTGGCCAGGGGTCTTCGATCCGTACTGCCGGAACTGCTCCAGGTCGTCGATGGTGAGGTTGTAGCCGGTGAGGTGGAGTACTGCGTACAGCATGGCGGAGGCATGGCCATTCGAAAGCACGAAGCGGTCGCGATTGGACCACTTCGAGTGCTTCGGATTATGGCGCATGTATTTGTGGAACAGCAGATAAGCGATGGGCGAATCGCCCAGCGGCGCACCGGGGTGTCCGCTGTTGGCCTTCTGCACTGCATCGACGGCGAGAAACCGCAGGGCGTTGATCGACAGCTGGTCGAGTTCGTTCATAGTCCTCGTAACTCCTCCTGGGTTTTTCAGCCTTGGTGGGATCGTGCAGGGAAACGGGCGCTCAATTCTGATTTTCGCTCTCAGTGGTTGGATGACGCAACTGAGCCGTTCGTCTCAGGGCTCGAGTGCAACTTCGAAATTGCGCCCCTCCCAACGATTCTGATCCGGCCAGAACAGAGTAAAGGAAAGCGCTCCAGTCTGTTCGGTGGTAGTGGGCAGATCGGCATAGGAGCCGGCGTACCCGAGCTGCGTGCTGTCGAGCTGGCTGGTCGTTTTCCAGTTGTCGGATGTCCAGCTGACCTGAAAACGGGAAGCGGAGGTGATGCGCAGTGTTTTGCCTGCGGAAATCTGGCGAATCTGCCTGCGCAGCACTTTGAACACCTCAATGTGGCTGGGGGAATGATTGCGTTGAGCGTACCTGTGGGCAACGGGGGCGATGCGGTCGAAGACCTCTCCATCGTGGGAGGAGCGCAGGAGCTTCAGATATTCAGAATGCGCCCACACGAGGGGCATAGCGGAACCGGCCGGACCGCCAAAGACCAGGCCGTAGGCGTCGGGTTCATCCCAAATTTGTTCGGGCAGCATACCGCCGCTGGAGGCGAACTTCTCGATGGTCTGAATCAGCGAGTCGACGGCATGGCCTGCAGCCAGCTCGTAGTGGGCGCGCTCGCCTGTGAGCAGCGGCCAGGGGCGGCCCTGGCCCCATCCGAGAAACGGTCCCCCGTCGGCGCGCTGGCCGTAGCCATCGTGGTTGTAACGCCGCCAGCAAGGGCCCTGGGGAGCATCCACCCGGAGGACGTAGTCCACGACTTTGAGCGAGTCGACGATGAGGGGATCGTCGGCGGCGCGGACTCCGTAGCGCACCAGTTCAAGGAATCCGGCGTCCGCGATCTCGCGCGCCTCGAATTCCGAGGGTTCGCCGGGAGCGATGTTGTTGATGTGCAGCATCTCGCGCCCGCATTCTTCGTGCGCATAGGGATCGCCGCATTCTGGTGGACGAATGCGTATGTAATGCCGCTTGATATCGGGATGGAGCACACCGTTATTGGTGACGGTCCAGTCTTCGAGATGGCTTTCAATCCAGTCGGCGTGCTCTTCAAGAAAATGCGCCAGCTCGGGGGCGTCGTGGGCTCGGGCCATATCGGCCGCGCAGATGAGGCCGGAGATGACCGCGGCGAGGGTTGAAGGCGAGTAGCCGGCGCACTCCTCCCAGCGTTCCTGCTGGGTGACGGGCGCGTAACGGACGAGGAAGCCGGCGGCCCGCTCGACGAAGGGAAAGACGTCGAAATTGCCGAGGGCATCGGCCTTCCAAAGCCGCCAGGCGAGGATGATGGGGAAAGCGACCTCGTCGAGCTGGATGCCGGTCCAGTAGGGTTCGCCGTTGACCCAGAAATTCTGCGAGAAGCCGCCGTCGGGCTTCTGAGTGCAGGTGAGGTAGACGAGGGCCCGGAGAGCGGTTTCAGTGCGGCCGCAGGCCATGAGTGCGGTGGCGGTCTGGACCATATCGCGGGTCCAGACGAGGTGATAGCCGCCGAAGTCGTCGTCGCCTTTGGCGTAGCCCCAGGGGATGGAGGCCGAAGCGATGAAGGCGCCGGCGAAGGTTTTATCTTCGTGGGCGAGCACGACGTTGTGGCTGATCTGCAGGAGTCGGCCGTGGTCGCCGGAGTGGCGAGCCATGTGTTGCGGGGTGGCGGCGCGATGCCACTGCTCGATGAAGCGGGAGAGATGGCGCTCGAAGGGGACGGAGAGCGAGCCCATGGTGGCGGCGAGCGCGGCGTGATGGCCCTCTCCAAAGCCGATGGCGAGGGTAAAGTCGCGGAGCTGCGCGGGGGGAATTTCGCCCATGATGGCGATGTTGCCGTTGAGGGCGGAACCAAACTCCCAATCCATTTTGAAGTTCTGTTTGAGGTCCTGCCAGCCGTCGCTGGCGCCGACGTAGCCACAGCTGGCGCGGTTGAACCCGCCGCTGCAGGCCATGGCGAGGGAAACCTCATCGCGCCACGCAAGAGCCACGCGAGCCTTGCCGGCAATCTCCAGCAGACGCGCGTTGTTGCCCATGCCGCCGCCCTCGAGATGCGGCGACAGCAGTGCATAGAGGTGGAGGCGGGAAAGCAGTTCCTCATCACCCTCGACACGCACGTGGACGAGAACCACGGGATAGTGCGGGTCGCAGATCATTTCGCGCGTCAGGCAATAACGGCCCTCGCGATCGCGGTTGTGGACGCGGACGGCCAGCGCGTCGGAATCGATGTACTCGAATTCGTGGGTCATGTCGCGGCGCTCTTCGTGAAAGAACGTCTCCCCATCGGTGATGAGGAACTGCATGTCGCGAATCTGCGGGCGATCGATGGTGGGGTAGTAGATCTCGTTGAGGATGCCGTGCGAAACGGTGAACCAGGCCTTGCTGGAGGCGGCGTAGGCGGTGGCAACGGTATCTTTGGCGCTGGAAGTCCAGCGAGGTTCGAGTCCAGGGGCGCCGAACGCCGGTCCCTGGCCGTCGATCCATTTGTAACGCGCAACAGCATCGGTCATGCGTCAGCCATTCTCTCTGAAACCGGCCCCGTCCGCATTAAGCCCGCGAGAACATAAGCGGAGCGAGTGGATCAGCCGTTCGATTTTCGTGTGCAGGCGAGGTGATCGGACGGAATCCAGTCGATGGCAGCCTTGCGGCTGATCTGCCAGTCCACGGTGAAGGAATCTTTTCCGGTGACGGAATAAACGAAGCGATTGGCTGCGTAGGGCACCCCGGGCTGCTCCGCGATGGGAGAGGTCATGATGAGTGCATTATCTTTCCAGCCGTCCGCGCTGGAATAGACAGCAGCTCCAAAATTGTTGGCGTCGAATTCGACGAGCTTTTTCTGTTGGGGGTCGTAGCCGATCAGATACTTCGCGCGGTATCCGGTGGCGGGCTGGACGTCCTGCTCGGTCAACTCGAGCCACTTGCCCTGGAGGATGACGGCTCCGGTAAACAGCGACTTGTGTGGAGTTTTATTGCCGAAGGCGCCTTCACATTCCCAGGAACCGGTGAACTGGAAGGCTGCAGGCGGCAGCGGCGAGAGGGGGGCGGGATTTTGTGTCTGGGCGGACGCAAGGCCGCGGAAGAGAAGCAGGCTCAGCAGCAGGCAAATGGCAATGCGCATGGATTTCGCTCTGCAAAACATCATATGACGTCGCGCGGGATGGCGAAGCTAGAGCAGCTGCGAGGCTGCGTCCGGATCAGGATGGAACTGGACTTCGCTCATGGCGTGAGCAATCTCACGATTCTTCATGAACTGCTCCCAGACAAAACCGGTGCGCAGATTTTCGGCCATGAGCATGGTGATGCCCTGGTCGATGCCGAGAATGTCGGGCGCGAACCAGTTCGCCCTGGGCTGTAAAGCGTCGACGAACCCGTAGCGGGTGTAGGCCTTGTCGCCAAACTGGTCGCGTATGCTTTGCAGGACATGCGAGCATTCCGCAGGCAGAAAAACGAGCGACCCGCCGGTGGCATTGGGAACGATGGTGCCGTCGAGCTGGCCCATGGCGGGCGGACCGCCCCACACGCGATAGCCGTCGCGCGAATCCGACGCTGAGATGCCCCACAAATTCTGATCGAACCATGGAAATTTTCGGCTCTCGGTGAGGCACCAAAGCTGGTGCGCGCGGGTGGCGGCGATGGAGTTGGTGAAGTAGTTGGCGTGCAGGTCGGCGACGTTGCGGAAGTCGCACCATGCGTGGGCGTACTGATGGATGAAGAGGGGCGCCACACCGCTGATGTAGTCAAGGCCGCCGAACTGGACGACCGGACGCTGCAGATCGTTCCAGTTCGCCGCGGTGATGGAGTGGGTGGGCGAGCCGATGGCGAGCAGGTACATGGTGAGCAGCTCGGAGTAGATATCCCAGCGATGTTTGAGGAAACCCTGGTCGGGAAGCCAGCCCATGGAGAGGGTCTGGCCGCCGTTCAGCATCCAGTCCCAGTCAATGCGGCGATAGAAGGTAGTGGCGAGGCCCTCGATGCGGGGGTTGCCGGAAAAATACTGGCGGCAGGTGAGGACGCCGCACAACAGCAGGGCGGTGTCGATGGAGGACAGCTCGCTGCCGAACATGCGCTGGCCGCTCTCCATGTCGATGAAGTGGTAAAGGAAACCGTGCTCGTGGGGGCAGTCTTCGAGGAGGAAGGCGAGGGTCTTCTCGACGCGCTGCTCGCAGTCGTAGGGACGCAGGTAGTTGCGTTTGTGCGCGATGCAGAGAGCCGTGAGACCGAAGCCGGTGGCAGCGATGCTGGACACACGACTGAGAGAGAGACCGGCAGCAGGGGCGCGGTCGCGCACCATCCCGGTGCGGGGACTGGCCTCGTTAAAGAAAAAATCGCTGGCGCGGCCCTCCAGATCGTCGAGGAGGGTTTCGGCATCTTTGGTGATCTGGGTAAGAGGGCGATTGATGAAGACGCCGGGGGGGTGGGGGTACTGCTGTGCTGCCTGCGCTTCAGGCTTGGGCTCCTGGCCGGCCTTTACTTTGGGCTGCTGCGTCTGATTCTGGCCAAGGGCGAGCGCGGGCGCACTGATGGCCATTGCCGCGGCGGCTCCCGCGCGCTTCAGCAACTCTCTTCGCGTTATTGAGGATGGAGCCAACGGAGGTCGGATGTCTTCTCTATCGGGATTCAGTCAATTATGCGGCTCGTCAGGAAGTAGACGCGGGGGGCCCGTCCTGAGATGCCATTTGGATCCGGCAACGATCCCTTCAGACAATTTAAAAGAGAGTGAGGGAAAATGAACAATCCCACCGACGGGGTGAGAGTTTGTAACCCGATCGAAAGGGAGCTTGCACCCTGCGGCGGGTCTGGCGCATCCAGTATGATCGGAGGGCGCAATCGGTGCGGGCCCTCACCTCGTCCTGACGACTTCGGCTCGCGCAACCCCTCGGGAATTTCCCATCACGCACAATTCGCAAGGAGGAATCCTTTGGCATTCGAAGTTCCACCGCTTCCCTATGACTATTCGGCGCTCGAGCCGCATATCGACGCCGAGACGATGAAGCTGCACCACGACAAGCACCATCAGGCGTACGTGACCAAGCTGAATGGCGCGATCGAGAAACATCCTGATCTCGGCAAACACAGTGCCGAAGACCTGCTGCGCAATCTGAACAGCGTGCCGGAAGATGTGCGGACGGTAGTTCGGAACAACGGGGGCGGGCACGTGAACCACTCGATGTTCTGGACGATCATGAAGCCGGGCGGCGGCGGAGAGCCGGCGGGCGCGATCGGCGACCAGATCAAGACAGATTTCGGCAGCTTCGAGGATTTCAAGAAGCAATTCAACGAAACCACCGCGAGCCAGTTCGGCTCCGGCTGGGGATGGCTGATCTGGGACGGCAAGCTGAAAATCGTCACCAGCCCGAACCAGGACAGCCCGCTATCGCAGGGGCACTTCCCGATTCTGGGCAACGATGTGTGGGAGCATGCGTACTACCTGAAATACCAGAACCGCCGGCCGGATTATCTCGCGGCGTGGTGGAACACAGTGAACTGGGACGAGGTCAACAAGCGGTTCGCGCAGGCGAAAAAGTAGCAACGCGGGCGCTGACAGCACGAACAGCCCATGCCCTTTCCGCTCGAACACAGCGGAAAGGGCATTTTTGCGTCTGGCCGCGACTATGATGGACCGTTCGGCGGAAAGCTGTTATCGACATTATTTTTTTCGTGGAGGATTCACTCACATGCGCTCTTCCTGGTTCGCCGGCTGGCTGCGGCACGGTTGTCTTTCTCTGCTGGCTGCTCTGGTGCTGGCCGGTTACGCGGTTGGCGCCCAGGCTCAGGCCGCTGCGACGACTTCTGCTTCGGCCGCGGTGCGCTGGGTGGGCAGCTGGTCGACGGCGCCGTACGCGGGCGATCCATGGCACACGGTGCCTACGCTGATCGATTCGACTCTTCGCGAGGTTGTGCACACTTCGCTGTCGGGAACATCGCTCCGCGTCCGTCTGACGAATGAGTACGGCACCGAGCCTCTGCGCATCGATGCTGCCAGTGTCGCTCTGAGCGCGGGCGCCGATGCCATTCAGCCGCAGACGATGCATCCGCTGACGTTCGGCGGGCAGGCCTCCGTTGTGATTCCTTATGGAGCGATGGTGCTGAGCGATCCGGTCGATCTGGCTACGCCGGCATTTGCCGACCTTACGGTGAGCCTGTATCTGCCGGTCCAGACCATCACGAACATCACGTTCCATGGCGGAGCGCAGCAGACGAACTTTATTCAGCGCGGGAACGAAGTGACCGCGCCCTCGCTGAGTGCGCCGGAGAAAAATTCCTCGTGGTATTTCCTGAAAGGCATCGACGTGACGCCTGTCGAGCCACGGGCGGCAGCGGTTGTGACTTTCGGAGACTCGATCACGGACGGCGCCTACGCTACCGACAACATGAACCATCGCTGGAGCGACTATCTGGCGGTGCGCCTGCACAACAATGCCGCGACCGCGAACCTCTCGGTGCTGAACGAAGGCATTGGAGGGAATTGCGTACTGATCACCTGCATCGCGCCCAACGCGCTCGCGCGTTTCGATCGCGACGTTCTGGGCCAGGCGGGGGTTCGGTATGTCATCGTTCTGGAGAGCATCAACGACATTGGGCAGCTGCACGAACCCAACCACCCCGACTACACGCTGACCGCGCAGGACCTGGAGATGGGGCTGAGCCAGATTGTGGCGCGCGCGCACGAGCATGGGATCAAGGTATTTGGCGCGACGCTGACTCCGTACAAGGGCGCTGGATATTTCACCGAGCAGGGCGAGCAGATCCGGGAAGCGGTGAACACGTGGATTCTGACCAGCCATGTTTTTGATGCGGCGATCGATTTTGACAAGGCGACGCGCGACCCGGCCAATCCGCTGGTCTACTCCTCCGCAGCGGACAGCGGCGACCATCTGCACCCGAAGGATGCGGGGTATTCTTCGATGGCGGATTCGATTGACCTGAGCCTTTTCCGGTAGAGGCGTAATGGGGAAAAAATGAGAAAAGGGCGGCAACCTTCGGGACCGCAGCCCTGAATTCATCTGTCTTTAACGGTGCAGTGAACTCTGGCACCATCCCTGTTAGAAGCGGGAGCAGCCACGCTCCTGCTTCGGGCCCCCTGTTCGGCGATCGCAGCCGCTTCGAGAGCCCCGCGAGGTGATGCAATGGCCGAGATCCGAACCTTCCGCACCGGCAATTTCCGCGAACTCGACGAAGCGAAGCCCTCGAGCATGCACTGGAAGATCATGTTCATCTCCGGCATGGGCTTTTTTACCGATGCCTACGATCTGTTCATCATCGGCGTGGTGATGACCATGCTGCAGTCGTTGTGGCACGTAGGCAAGCTGGAGCAGGGGCTGGTGGAATCGACGGCACTGCTGGCTTCCGCGATTGGGGCGCTGCTGTTTGGGCGGATCGCGGACATGATCGGCCGCAAACGCATCTACGGCGTTGAAGTGCTGGTGCTGGCCGCGGGCGCGATTGCGTGCGCGTTCGCTCCGAATATCTGGTGGCTGATCGGGCTGCGCTTTATTCTGGGCATCGGCATCGGTGGGGACTACCCGGTTTCCGCGATCATCATGAGCGAGTACGCGGGCAAAGCGTCGCGCGGCATGATGGTAACGATGGTGTTCGCGATGCAGGCCGCGGGGCTGATCGTCGGCCCGCTGCTGGCCTCGGCGCTGCTTTCGACGCATATCTCGCACAACATTATCTGGCGGATCCTTCTGGCATTTGGCGCTGTGCCCGCGCTGGCGGTGTACTGGTCGCGCCGTCATCTGAAGGAGACGCCGCGCTTTCTGCACGCCTCCGGCCACGAGGAAGACGACCAGGGGAAGCTGGTCCGCGCCGAGCACTTTAATGAGAAGGAGCATTCGGTCTCCTTCTGGGACGGCTTTCACCGCCTGGTTAACGACAACAAGCTGCTGAGCCGGCTGGTGGGGGTTTCGCTGGCGTGGTTCCTGATGGACTTTGCCCACTACGGCAACACGGTGTGGAGTCCGCTGGTGCTCTCCGCGCTGGGCGCACATGACAGCCTGCTGAAGAAGACGCTGACGCAGCTGGTGATTTTCGGGGTTTTCGCCGCTCCTGGGTATGCGGCGGCGGTGCTCACCATGGACAGGCTTGGGCGGAAGACGATTCAGTCTGTGGGGTTCGGGATGATGGCGGTGGCTTTTGGAGTGATGGCGCTGGTGCCGAATATCCAGAAGATGGTGATGCCGTTCGTGGTGATCTACGGGATTAGTTTTTTCTTTACGGAATTTGGTCCGAACGCGACGACGTTTGTTTATCTCTCGGAGATTTTTCCGGTGCGCGTGCGCAGCACCGGGCACGGGATTGCCGCGGCCATGGGTAAGCTGGGCGGCTTCTTCGGGGTGTTCACTTTTCCGTTCCTGATGCACTGGCATGGACTGCTGGCCGCGGAGTCGGGGGCGGCGATTGTGAGCGTGCTGGGCCTGTTTGCGACGCTGGCGCTGCTGCCGGAAACCAAGGGCAAGAGCCTCGAAGAGCTTTCGTCGGAGCCGGAAACGCCCGCGGAGCGGGCGCAGGCGGCATAATTCACTCCGCTTGTAGGCGATGCGTGGCGGGGTCACGCGAAGTGGCGCGCAGCGCGGGTGCCTGGACGGCGAGTCCCCGCGTCATTTGGCGAGAAATTGTGTCTAATTGGGCAGGATGTTTTGTCGACCCTCAGGAAGGTCTTGTCGAACCATGCGTTTGCCCTTGTTTTCTGCTCTGGCTTCTTTGGTTTTTACGGGAGCCGTTTACGCGCAGGCCCCGGCGGTGCCGGCGGGCCAGGCTCACTTCAACCTGGTTACGGCAAATGACGGAAAAACCGTCGGCTCGGCCGATTGCACGGTGACCGCCGCGCCAGGCGGCTACCAGATCGTCTCGCAGGGCGATTTGAAAATGCCGAAATTCAGTTACAGCTTTACGAACGAGAATCGGCTCGACAGCGGGCTGAACATCGTGCATGACCAGCTGACGGGAACGGTGAACGGGAAGCAGGTCACGTTCACGCTAGGCTCCGATCCATCAGGGCGGCAGTTCCAGGTGAGCATCGACGCGGACGGCAAGGCGACGACCAACGCGTTCGATCGCCATCAGCACACGGTGCTGCTGGGGGATCTCGACTGCGCGGCGTACACGGAGATGGTTCATTTCGCGATCGAGCATCCGGCAACGACGTGGATTGTGATTCCGAAGCAGACCGGCATGCTGGTGCCGGCGCAGTACACGGCGCAGCCCGACGTCCATGCGACGTTCCACGGGCAGCCCATCGACGCGCACCACACGACGGTGGCGGTGAGCGACCAGAACGGGATCACGGTGGAGCTCTACTACACGAGTGAAGGCGCGCTGCTGGAGGCGGATCTGCCGGAGCAGAATTTTTATGTAATCCGCGACGACTTCAAGCTGCAGAGCCGGCCAAAATATACGCCGCCGCACGGTGAGGCTCCTCCGCCGCAGGATCAGGGTCAGCCGCAGGGGCAGCAGCCTCCGCAGTACACGGTGCCTCCGGGCGGGCAACCGCAGGTGCAGCCGCAGGCGATGCTGCGGACGTACTGAGGGTCAGCCGGCGATCTGGACGATGACTTTGCCGCGGGCGTGTCCGGCTTCGAGGTAACGCAGGGCATCGGCGGTTTGGGCGAGCGGGTAACAGCGGTCGATGACCGGCCGCAGCTTGGCGGACGCCATGAGATCGGCGAGGAAGCGAAGATCCGTATGGTTGCGTTTTGCAATCATGAAGCCGATCTTCTGACGCCTGAAGGGCGCGAGCAGGACGAGACCCAGCAAGCCTGTCATGACCGAAAGCAAGCCTGCGTCGGGCGGCGCTCCGATGATCACACCTCTGCCATCGTGCTTCAACATGCGCCGGAGCTGCGGCGGAGCGAGATTCCCCACGCAATCGAGGATCAGGTCGTACTGCGGGTTGGCATCGGACAGATTCTGGCGGGTGTAGTCGATGACGTGATCTGCGCCGATGGATCGGACCAGGTCAAGGTTGCTGGTGCTGCAGACCCCGGTCACTTCGGCGCGAAAATGTTTTGCGATCTGGACGGCGAAGGTTCCAACGCCGCCGGCAGCGCCGTTGATGAGAACGGTTTGGCCTGGCTC
>DATAZC010000094.1:0-9389 GCA_036272255.1 Acidobacteriaceae bacterium
TGAGCCAATCGAAGACCCCATCCAAAGTCAGCTCCTCTTTTCCTCGCGGCGTTGACTTACAGTCTAAGGGTAGGGTTTCGGAGATTGAGCGGAGAGCGATGAATAAAGAGGCGAGGGAAGCGGCTTGCGCGTAGCGATCGATACCGGCGGCACGTTTACAGACTGCGTTTATCTTGTGGACGGCGAGCTGCGTGTGCTCAAGGTCTTCTCCACGCCAGCCGACCCATCGCTGGGTGTGCTCGAAGCTTTGGATCGAATCAGCGATGGCACGCCGCTCGACGTGCGCCACGGCACTACTGTAGGCACCAACGCCATGCTGGAGCGCAAAGGCGCGCGCGTCGCTTTCCTCACCACTGCGGGCTTCGAAGACACCATCGCCATCGGCCGCCAGACGCGAGCGCGGCTCTATGACTGGTTCGCGCCGGTGCCTGTTTGCCTGGTGCCTCGCGAGCTGCGCTTCGGTGTTCCCGAGCGAGTCAGCGCGGAAGGCGAAATCCTGCGCGCTCCCACGGAGGAAGAGCTGGAAGCACTCGTCGCGGAAGTTCGCAGCAGCGGCGCGGAATCGATTGCCATCTCGCTGCTCTTTTCCTTCGCCAATCCTGAGACCGAACAGCGCGTCGAAGGGGCTTTGCGTGAGCTGAATCTGCCCATATCAACTTCGCACCGCATATTACCTGAGTTTCGCGAATATGAGCGCGCCTCAACCACGGTGGTCAATGCCTATCTCGCGCCGCGCATGCATAGCTACCTGACGCATCTGGAGCAGAGTGTAATCGCACAGCACGCAGGCAGCAGGGTCGATGTGATGCAGTCCTCCGGCGGCATTATCCCCGCACGGCTGGCGGCCCAGGAGCCGGTGCGGACTGTCTTATCTGGCCCCGCGGGCGGCGTGATCGGCGCGCTCAAGATGGCGCGCTGGGCGGGCTTTGAACGCATCATCGGCTTCGACATGGGCGGCACCTCAACCGATGTTTTTCTCGCCGACATGCTGCATGGAGTGCAGCGCACGCGTGAGTCGGTAGTAGGCGGCGTGCCTATCAGCGTGCCGATGCTCGACATTCATACCGTCGGCGCCGGCGGCGGCTCTATCGCCCGCTGGGATGCCGGCGGCATGTTGCGCGTTGGTCCGGAGTCGGCCGGGGCCGATCCCGGACCGATCTGTTTTGGCCGTGGAACGAAGCCTACTGTGACTGATGCCAACCTCATCCTGGGAAGGCTCGATGCCCAAAGCTTTCTTGGCGGCGGCGTGCAGCTCGAAATGGAGAAAACCCGGCTGACCCTGGAACAAGAAAAAGGTGCGTTGGCAACCGTCGAAGACTATGCCGCAGGCATCTTACGCGTGGTCGAGACGAACATGGAGAAGGCCATCCGCGTCATCTCCGTCGAGCGCGGCCACGATCCGCGCCGGTTCGTGCTGGTAGCTTTTGGAGGTGGTGGACCCCTGCATGCCTGTTCCCTGGCCAGCGCTCTACGCATCGACACCGTGCTCATTCCCGCTATGCCGGGCGCGCTCTCTGCGGTTGGAATTCTGCTCGCCGACGCCGTGCGGGATTACTCACGCACCGTGATGCTGCCCGGCGACGCAATCGAGAGCCTCGCAATCCCCTTCGCCGAGATGGAACAGCAGGGGCAAGCGGAGTTCGCATCGGAAAGTCTCGCCTTCGAAGTGCATCGATCCGTCGATCTTCGCTATCGCGGCCAGGGCTACGAACTGAATGTTTCTTACGACCCGGCTTCTCCGATCGCTGCCATTGAAGCATTTCATCAACTTCATTTGCAGCGCTACGGCTTCAGCGATCCACAAAGACTAATTGAGATTGTGAACTTACGCCTGCGGGCCGTCGCGCCCGCGCCGGCGTATGTGCCACCGGAGGAAGAGCTCATTCGCGGAGACGGAAGCGAGGCCTGCTACGGCGAGCGGCAGATCGTGTTCGATGGAAGCTCGATGCGTTCCAGACTCTACAACCGGGAGGCACTCAATCCCGGCTCCATCCTGCATGGCCCGGCGATGATTACCGAATACACTTCGGCCACTGTCTTGCCCCCCGGTTGTTATGCGCAGATCGACGGCTATCGCAACATCGTCATCACCATCCCGGGAGAAGCATGATGCGAACAGAGCAAATCGATCCAATGGGCCAACTAGATCCTATCGAGCTTGCCATCTTTCAGTCGGCAGTCCACTCCATCGCCGAAGAGATGGGCGCGGCATTGCGACGCACCGCGCTTTCACCGAACATAAAAGAGCGGCGCGACTACTCTTGCGCAGTCTTCGATGGCCAGGGCCGCGTGATCGCCATGGGCGACCATATGCCGGTGCATCTTGGCTCCATGCCCATGTCGGTTACGGCTGCGGTCGAGGCCATTCGCTTCGAGCCCGGCGACATCGCCATCCTCAATGATCCCTACGCAGGCGGCACACACCTGCCCGACATCACCATGGTGCTTGCGGTCTTTCTTGACGATCGGGAGAGGCCGGCATTCTATGTCGCCAATCGCGCTCATCATGCCGATGTCGGTGGAACATTTCCCGGATCGATGGGACCGGCCAGCGAGATCTTCCAGGAAGGCATTCGCATCCCTCCGGTGCGCATCGTGCGCCGCGGCAAGGTCGACCGCGCGATGCTCGATCTTATCCTGCTCAATGTCCGCACACCCAAAGAGCGTGAAGGCGATCTTGAGTCACAGATCGGAGCCTGCCGTGTGGGCGAGCAGCGGCTGCTTGAGCTCGCTCAAAAATATGATGATGCCATGATCGCCTCGCTCGTCGAAGGACTGCTCGATTACTCCGAGCGTCTGGTGCGTGCGCAGATTCATACCATGCCCGCTGGCGAATTCAGCGCCGAAGATTGGCTCGACGACGACGGCGTCTCGGATTCGCCTTGCCGGATTGCCGTCAGCCTTCGATTCGATCCCCAAGCCGCGCAACTCCACGTCGATTTCACCGGTTCCTCGCCGCAGGTAGCAGGCGCCATCAACGCAGTCCGCGCCATCACGATGTCTGCCTGTTTTTACGTACTGCGCTGCCTGCTGACCGACGACGCTCCAGCCACGGCAGGCATTCTGCGCCCGCTGACGGTCGTCGCTCCTGCCGGCAGCATCGTAGACGCGCGTCCGCCTGCCCCGGTTGCCGGCGGCAATGTGGAAACCTCGCAGCGCATCGTCGATGTGCTCCTGCGCGCGCTGGCCCAGGCAGTCCCATCGCGCGTACCTGCTGCCAGCGCCGGCACGATGAGCAATCTGACCATCGGCGGCATCGACACGCGGTTAGGCCCTCGCACCGGCCTGCCCTTCACTTACTATGAGACGACTGCCGGCGGCATGGGCGCGCGGCCCGGAATCCACGGCATCTCCGGCGTGCAGACACACATGACCAACTCGCTCAACACGCCCATCGAGGCGCTCGAATACGCCTATCCCTTCCGGGTGCGCCGCTATGCTTATCGCGACGGCTCTGGAGGCGTAGGCCAGTTTCGCGGCGGTGATGGGTTGATCCGCGAAATCGAACTGCTCGCCGACGCGCAGGTGACGCTTCTCGCCGACCGGAGAAAGCTTCGCCCCTATGGATTGCAAGGGGGCGATGACGGTGCGCCCGGCAGAGCCACAATCACCTCCAGCACAGGCGAAGTCGTTGCTCTACCCGGCAAGTGCAGCCGCAGCGTAGCCAGGGGAGATACTCTGCGTATCGAATCGCCAGGCGGTGGCGGCTGGGGCAAGAAATGACAATCGACTGAGGTAGAAACTCCGGCGCAAAGATGCCGGCCGAAGTCCCGGTCGACTTCCAGAGGATGGTCTTCCAGAGAATGACTTATTCGCTGCGGCTGGCAGCGACCTCATCGTTGGCGTGAGATGCATCGGGCGAACCGCGCCTTTGCTCTTGATACTTCGGCAGCTGAGACGCCGTCACGGGCTTGCCGAAGCACCATCCCTGCGCCTGCATCCGCTTTCCCGTGGCAATCAGATACTCCGCCTGCGCTTCGGTTTCAACACCCTCGACGATCACCTCTAGCTGCAGTGACTCCGCCAGCGACAGTATCTGAGGCAGAATCGAGGCAGTCACCGCGTCCGTGCCAATGGTGCGCGTAAAGGTGCGGTCGACCTTGATCGCGTCCACGGCCAGCTCATGCAGATAAGCGAGGCTTGAGAATCCAGTGCCGAAGTCGTCGATATGGATCTGATAGCCCTCATGATGCAGCCTCAGCACCGCCCGCCGCACCACGTCGAGATCCGCGGTCGAGCGTTCGGTCAGTTCCAACGCGATCTGCCGGGGGCGAATGCCGGCTTTGCGCACATACCGGTCGAGCAGCGCAAAGAGCGCTTCGCCTTCCAGATCCGAAGCAGCGATGTTGATGCTCAGCGTAAGCTCAGGATTCTTGCGCAGAATCCATCCGACCTCTTCGATCGACCGCTGCACCACGAACGATGTCAGCTGACCGATCAGGCCGCGATCCTCGGCCATGCGAACAAAAATTTCCGGAGAGATAGCGTTGCCTTCCTCATCCGACCAGCGGGTCAGCGCTTCGGCTCCGGCGCACGCCCGCGAGGGCAATTCCAGGATCGGCTGGTAGACCAGCTCAAGCGTCCCCCTGCGCAGCGCTCGCCGAAATTGCTGCGCCAGGCCGATGCGCCTCAGATAAAACTGCCCGAGCGCCAGCCCCAGCCCAAAACCAGCCGCGCCGCCCATGCCGCAGTATTCCAGTAGCAACGCACGGTTTCCCTGGAGAATTTCCGAAGCCGACTCTTCCGTCACGATGCAAACGTCATACCGGCTCGAACACCGGGATCGATAAAGATCCCCGCCCTTACGCGTCTCCTTCTGTGCCAGTATCCACGGCAAGTCCACATCGAGACGCGAGCCGGCAAGATAGGCCATCTGCCCCGTCTTGCCATTGACCACCACAACCATGTAACGGACGTGCGGCCGGTTCCAATGATCGAAGGCGTTGGGACTGAGCACAACATCCACGTCCCCGCCTTCGAGAATGGTTCCCGTCGCGGTGGGCGCAAAGGTCAGCCGGCTGTCGCTGTATACATGGGTGCCGCCGGTGGTCGTCATCGTCAACGGCGGCAGCGGCTTAGGAACATCGAGGCGGCCGACAAAGGCCGAGCAGTAGAATTTGCCCTCGTGTGTACGCCCAATTTCCTTCACCTGGAGCGATCGGAAGGTCAAGGTCTGCATCAGGGTAATTTCCTGCCGTGAGCAGAACGGGTAGGGCGAAGGGTTGAAGGCCTTGCGAATATTGCCCAATTCGACCGCATACTCATCGGAGTGGCCGATCAGGTCCGAGGCATAACTCGATAGACCCGCGTTGGCTGTGCGCAACAGAGTGACATGACCAAGCCA
Organism: Acidobacteriaceae bacterium; assembly: GCA_036272255.1. Classification (GTDB taxonomy): domain Bacteria; phylum Acidobacteriota; class Terriglobia; order Terriglobales; family Acidobacteriaceae; genus Palsa-343. The sequence goes on from DATAZC010000094.1 coordinate 5,345, forward strand.
GTAGCCGCTCGCAGCTCCAGCCAGCGCTCCAAAGAGCGCAAGCATGGCGATCGAAAGGCGTCTGTGCCGCAGCGAGGGCATTTGGCTCACCTGCATCCCAACATGCTTATCGGGCAATCTCCGCCGAAAACGATCCGTCGTGCAATCGAAATAGTGCGAGCGGCAGTGATGGAGGAATTGTAGCCCGAACTCAGGCCCAACGTCGCATTACTTCGCGTTACCCCCGTGCACTTTGGATGGTGAGCCAGTCACCCCTTATGGGAAGATACGGTTCAGCGTGCGGGCAAACGGGATCGTCTCGCGTACATGCTCCAGCCCGCAGATCCACGCTACCGCCCGCTCGATGCCCATCCCGAAGCCCGAATGGGGCACCGAACCATAGCGCCGCAGGTCCAGATACCACTGGAAGGCCTCAAGCGGCAGCTTGTGCTCCTCGATGCGGCTCTTGAGCAGGTCGTAGCTGTCCACGCGCTGCGAGCCGCCGATGATCTCGCCATAACCTTCGGGCGCCAGCACATCCACGCAGAGCGCAAATGTGGGATCGGCCGGGTCGGGCTGCATGTAGAAAGCCTTCACGTTCGCCGGATAGCGATGCACCATCACCGGGCGGTCGAACTGGCTGCTCAGCCACGTCTCATCGGGCGAACCGAAGTCGTTCCCATACTCGAAGGGGTGTTCCAGGTGGCCATCCTTGTGAGCCTGGTTGAGCATGGCGACAGCCTCGTCATATCGCAGCCGCGGGAAAGGAGCCTGGATCGCCTGCAGCTTCGCGATGTCCCTGCCGATCACGTGCAACTCCGGCATACGATTCTTCAGAACCGACTGCACGATGTGCGAAAGAAAATTCTCCGCCAGTTCCAGGAGGCCGTCGAGATCGCAATACGCGACTTCCGGCTCGATCATCCAGAACTCCGTCAGATGGCGGCGGGTCTTGGACTTCTCCGCGCGAAAGGTTGGCCCAAAGCTGTACACCTTGCCCAGCGCCAGCGCGGTCGATTCGATATAGAGCTGGCCGCTTTGGGTTAGAAAAGCCTCATCGCCAAAGTAATCCACCGGGAAAAGCGTCGAGGTGCCTTCGCACGCCGCCGGGGTCAGAATCGGCGGATCGGTGCGTGTGAATCCGTTGCTGTCGAAATACTCCGCCGCCGCGCGCATGATCTCCGCGCGAATGCGCAGGATCGCCGCCTGCCGCGACGAGCGCACCCAGAGATGCCGCCTCTCCATCAGGAACTCAACCCCGTGCTCCTTGGGAGTAATTGGATAAGGATCGTCCTCGGGAACCCGCTGGATGACCTGCACCTGCTCAATATCCAGCTCAAAGCCGCCCTGGGCACGCTTGTCGGCGCGCACCTTGCCGGTGACGATCACGCTCGACTCCTGCGTCAGCCCCTTCAGCGCCTCAAAGACCTCAGGCGCGACGCCGGCTTTGTGCGCAACACCCTGGATCGTCCCGGTGCCGTCGCGGAAGATCGGGAACAGCAATTTGCCGCTCTCACGTAAGTTGTAGAGCCAGCCGCGAAGGGTCACAGACTGGCCTTCATGCTGGCCGATGTCGGCGATGGTGGAGACAGGAGACAAAGTCGTTGTAGCGTTTTCAGACATGGTCGGGACCGCTTTCGTGAACTCTTTAGAATAACGCGCGGCAGCCTGACGCCATCGTGGGATTACCTGCGTGCCTGAGTAAGTTCTAACCTGACAACACAAATCGCCGATGAGTGAAAGGACGCCAACGCTCTTAATTGGAATGCTTTAACTGAGCTGGCTGATCCAACTGTTGGAAGGAATCGAATGGCCCGCTCTTGTAGCACCCGCTCACTCTTGTTTGCCTTTGCCGCTCTCCTGGCACTCTCTTCGTATGCTTCCGCACAGAGCATCACGGCGACTCCCCGCAACCGGATCGTTCGCCCTATCGTCGAGTCCGACGTCGTCACCCTGAACGGCAATCTCCATCCGATGGCGCGGCCCGAGTTCGATCGCGGCCCGCTCGCCGATCAGACCCGCCTCAACCGAATGGTGCTGCTGCTGCAGCCCGACTCCGATCAGCAAAAGGCGCTCGACGCCCTCGTGCAGGCCCAGCATGACCCGAACTCCTCCATGTATCACCAGTGGATCTCGGCTGCCGAATACGGCCAGCGCTTCGGCGCCTCCGACGCCGATGTGGCCAAGGTGAGCAGCTGGCTCGCCAGCCATGGATTCACGGTCGAACCGGTGCAGGCAGGACGCCGCGCAATCCTGTTCTCAGGCAACGCCGCCCAGGTCGCCGACACCTTCCATACCGAGATTCATCGCTTCGCCGTGGGCGGAGTGATGCACATTGCGAACACCCTCGATCCCCAGATTCCAGCTGCGCTTGCACCCGTCGTTTCAGGCGTCCTTTCGCTGCACGACTTCCGCCGCTCCTCGGCCATCCGTTCGATCCACGAGGTTACGGCTCCGGAATCGACTCTGCGCCGGCAGTCCAATTCCGGCCAATTCAAAGCCGGCCAGTCTGACCCCGAGAATACGCAGGGCGGCTCGCACTATCTTTTCCCCGCCGACTACGCCACGATCTACGACCTGAACCCCCAATACACCGCCGGACGCAGCGGCAATGGCGTCTCCATCGCCATCGTCGGCCGCAGCAACATCAACCTGAGCGACGTGAGCACCTTCCGCAGCAACTCGGGCCTTTCGGTCAATCAGCCGACGGTAATCCTTGAGGGCGCGAATCCCGGCCTGGTTGCCGGCGATCAGGACGAATCGACCCTTGATGTGGAGTGGTCGGGCGCCACAGCGCCAGCCGCATCGGTCAAGTTTGTGGTTGCCGCATCCACCTCCACCACCGATGGCGTCGATCTCTCCGCGCAGTACATCGTCAACCACCAGACCGCCACCGTGATGAGCACCAGCTACGGCAGCTGCGAAGCCTACATGGGCAGCGGCGAACTCGCTTTCTACAACAGCCTTTGGGAGCAGGCCGCCAGCGAAGGCATCAGCTCTTTTGTCTCCTCGGGCGACAGCGGTGCGGCAGGCTGCAATGGCGGCTCCTCAACCAGCGGCTCAATGGCCGGCGTCAACGGCCTGTGCAGCTCACCCTACTCCACCTGCGTCGGCGGAACCGAGTTCAACGAGGGCTCGGGCAATTATTGGTCCGCGACCAATGGCGCGGGCGGCGGATCGGCCGTCTCCTACATCCCGGAAAAAGTCTGGAACGAGAGCGCCAGCGACGGCGGCTCAGGCCTGTGGGGTTCCACTGGCGGCATCAGCGAGATCTATACCGAGCCAACCTGGCAGGAGGGTGTCCCCGGAGCCAACACCAACGGCAAACGCGGCGTGCCCGACGTAGCCCTAACTGCGGCCAGCCATGATGGCTATCTGATCTGCGAAAACGGATCGTTCTATGTCATCGCCGGCACCTCGGCGGCATCTCCCTCCTTCGCCGGCATCATGGCCATCGTTGACCAGAAGCAGGGAGGCGTAGGCCAGGGCAATGCCAATCCAACCCTATACGCGCTGCTCGATGCCAGCCAGAATCCTTTCCATGCGACGCTTTCAGGCAACAACTCCGTCCCCGGAGTAACCGGCTTCACCGCCAGCGGCGCGGCCTACAACATGGCCACCGGCCTGGGCTCGGTGGATGGCAACCTGCTGGTCAATGAGTGGCCGGCTTCCGGAACCTCGCTGCCCCAGAAGGGCATCACCCTCACTCCCTCGGTTTCATCCGTCTCTCTGGTCCCGGGAACCACGGCGACCTTCACCGTCGCAGTCGCCGGAACCGGCAACTACTCCGGAGCTGTGACCTTGAAGGCAACCGCCCCCACCGGCGTAACCGTCGCCCTCAGCTCCGCCAGCGTGAATACTGGCTCCAAAGTCACGTTTACCGTCACGGCCCCGGCGACCACCGCAATCGGCTCTGGAACTATCGCCATCACCGGCACCAGTGGGACCTTTACCGCTTCGGCCAGCGAAACGGTGACCGTCAGCGCTACAACACTGACGCTCAAACCCTCGGTAGCCTCGGTCTCTGTGCTTCAGGGCAAGACGGCGACCTTCACCGTTGCACTCT
>DATAZC010000095.1:0-3094 GCA_036272255.1 Acidobacteriaceae bacterium
AACGTTGTCGCAGCCGATGATCACCGTGCTCACCGGATGCGAAAGCGTGTACTGCATCGCGTCCCGCATCTTCATCACGCCCGTCCGCGTCGCAATCGCCGAGCCCTCCCACATATGGTGCTGCTGCTCCACCGGTGGCGGTGTCCAGCCCGCCAGCAGCCGCCCGCGCGCCGGGACCTTCATCCCGATGATCCCCATCTGCCTCTCCACCGCCAGCGGCAGCAGCTTGTCGGTAAAGCTGTAGATATGCGGATCCGCCGCGTTCAGCGCCATCAGGATGGTGTCGAACGGATGCCCCTCCGCCGCCGCGCGCCGGATCGCATCGATCAGAGAATCCGGCCGATAGTGTCCCGTCACCCCGAGATACCGCACCACCTTCTGCTGTTGCATCTCGACCAGAGCTTCCATGGCGCCGCCCTTGGCAAAGATCGCGTCCACATCCTGCGGCAGCCCCACATCATGCAACTGCCACAGGTCCACATGATCGGTATTCAGCAGTTGCAGTGACCGCTCGATCATCCGCATCGACCCGTCGCGCGTACGCTCCTTGGTCTTCGTCGCGATGAACGCCTCGTTGCGCCGCGTCTTCATCACCCGGCCTACATACTGCTCGCTCCAGCGCGGCGGTCCGCCATAAATCGACGATGTGTCCAGATAATTCACGCCCAGGTCCAGCGCCCGCTCGATGATAGGCACCGCGAGATCGAAGTTGTCCGGCTTCTCCAGCGCCGCCTGCCCGCCCAGGCTGAAGATCCCCACCATGTAGCCGGTCTTGCCCAGGTTGCGCGTCGGCATCGCAGCCATCGTTCGCGGATTCGCCGGCATCGGTCCCAGCGTCGTCGCCGCCCGCACGGGCACGGCACCCTGCGCCAGCAGCCCGGCAGCCACAGCGCCACCAGCCTTCAGAAAACTACGGCGATCCGAAGAAACACGAGAAACACGCGTCGGCTTCATGGCAGATACCTCTCAAGACAATCGAATGCGTACCGCGCCATTGTATTCCCGGAAGCGGGAAGCCCTCGCAGCACCAGCGTCACGCGCGCCTCGCCGATTTTCACTGCAAATCACCGCACCGTCTTCTAACCTCAAACCCATGCGCGAAGACCGCATCCCCCTCTCGCACATCCTGCCAGTCGTCGACCTCGCGCTCCTGGTCCGGCTGGTATTCGTCCCCATCACGATGACCGCCATGCACCTCTACGCAGCACTCAAGGGTTCCAGCCAGGTCGAGATACACAGCGGGCAATTCGACATGACCCTCCCGCGCGATCAGATTGTGCCCGCCGCCATCCGCATGGTGACGGTATCGAAAGCGCAGACCATGATGGCCATCAATCTTCCCGGTGTTCTGCTTCAGGCCCTCATCTCCCTTCCATCGTTCAAATCGGGAGCCGAAGGCTGGCATCCCCAGGCGCTTACGCTCCAGACCTGGCAGGCCCTCGTCTTTCCGTTCTTTGCACTGCCCTTTTGGTGGCTCGTCGGCTGCGGTCTCGATGGTCTGATCGGCGAAGAGCGCCTTCACTGGTCGCTGTTGCTCGCCGGAACATTGCTCTCAGCAACATGCCTGGCGCTAACCCTCGGCTTCCGCCTCGGCATGTCCGTCTCCGAACGCATCGGCTCTGACTGGTTCATCCGCGGCTTCGCAGCATGGAGCATCGCCTTCGCCGTCCTGCCCGTCGCCTGGATCATGCAGTTGAGTCGCCAACGCGGCGAGCATGCCGGCGGATCAGCGTGAATCCAAAACGCGAGCGACCAAAGGAAGCGAACGACCCCCCCGCGCCACGGGCGCTTGTGCCCGGACGGCCAGTCCCGCGCCGCAGGCGCTTGTGCCCGGACGGCCAGTCCCGCGCCGCAGGCGCTTGTGCCTCGGACGGCTAGTCCGCGGAGAATCCTAGAGCGCACCGCCGTGACTCACTGTCGCCGCCGGCAGACAAAACGTCCCGTCCACGACTTCAAGAAACGTCCGCTCCTCGCGCAGCACAAACCGCTTCTCCTGCGCGAAAGCAAAATTCTCCCGCGCCTCTGCATCCGTGCGCAGCCGCGCGCGATACGCCTCGTACGCCGCCAGGCCATCGAAGGCGATCAGTCCCCAGCCCACATCGTTCGTTCCTTCCAGCGGCAGAAAATACCCCACCAGGCGTCCGCCGCAGCGCGGAATGATCCGGCCCCAGTTCTCCGCATACTTCTGGAACGCCTCACGCTGAAATGGATCGATCTGATACCGGATAAAGCACGTAACTGTCATCCTCGCCTTTCCCTCCACCATAACCGGAGCATCGCATCCCGTCGTCAGTAGCGCACCCGCCGCTGCCGCCATGCCGCCCAGCATCCTGCGCCGGCTCACCTTCGCCACGGAATAATCGGGCTCTCGCATGCGACCGCAGTATGCCGCTTGCGCAGTCAAGGACGATTCGTCTACCGTCAAACCATGCCTGCGCCAGCAAAACCGCACCCGTTTGGATCACGTCTCACTGTCGCGGATATCGCCTCCGCGATCGGCGAGCCGGCCCGTGCCCGCATGCTTTCGAGCCTCATGGATGGGCGCGCTCGCACCGCAACCGAGCTCGCTGCCGTCGCCGGCGTCACCGCGTCGACGGCTAGCGTGCATCTGCAACGCCTCAAATCCGCGCAGCTCGTGAAGGTTCTCGAACAGGGCAAATGCCGCTACTACAGCCTGGATGGCGTCGATGTCGGCGCTGCGCTCGAAAGCCTCAGCGTCCTTGCCGGCGCATCGCGTCAAGCGTTCACGCCAACTACCCCTGGCCCGCTGCGTTTCGCGCGCACCTGTTACGACCACATGGCCGGTACGGCAGGCGTCGCACTGCACGATCGTTTCACCGCACTGCGCTGGATCACGCTCGATACTGCACGCAATAAGGCGCGTGAAGACGCCTACACGCTCACTCTTGAAGGCAACAGCGCTCTCGCCTCGCTCGGCATCGACGTCGACGCTACGCGCAATCTCCGCCGCCGCTTCGCCTACGCCTGCCTCGACTGGAGCGAGCGCCGTCCGCACCTCGGCGGCGCACTCGGCGCAGCCGTCCTTCACGTTGCATTGAAAAAACGCTGGGTCACGCAGCAGCTCGACAGCCGC
>DATAZC010000096.1:0-2022 GCA_036272255.1 Acidobacteriaceae bacterium
CCCAGCGGAAATCGCGCCCCACCATGGGTGCAACACCCAGCACCTGGAAGAAATTCGACGACACCGCCTGGCCGCTCAATTGCTCAGCCTCGCCCAGGCCGGTCAGTGTCAGATTCTCTCCCGTGTACGAGGCCAGCCCGCTCATCGTGCGGTTCTGCGCCCGCCAATCAAAATAGTCGGGATAGCTCAGCGCTTCCGGGGCTACCGCGCCCCCCTCGTGGTCCTCCTGTTTGACCGACAGAAGCCGGTCCGGCTCCGGGAACGGCAGCGGCTTCAACAGCACCGCATTCACCAGGCTGAAGATCGCGGTCGTCGCCCCAATCCCCAGCGCCAGCGTGACGATCGCCGCAATCGCAAACGAGGGACTCTTCCGCAACTGCCGGATGCTGAACCGGAAATACCCCAGAAAGCGCTCCATGAAGACCCTCGCTAGAAAAAAACTCGCTGGGGATGGTGCACGTCCCGGCCCACTCAAGCGGAACGACAAATCCACAGAATCCATTTGAAATCAGCGCATGCGTGACACATTGCGGTGCAGTCGCACAGCCTGTCGTGTTCAGTCACGGAATCGGCTGTCCGCAGCCGGACACTTGCTGAGCGCTCAGCGCGAGCTCAACACAAAGCGGTTTCCTTCGGAGTCCTTGAAGATCGCCGAGGTGCCCCACTCCTCTTTCTTCGGCTCGGCAATGAATTCCACACCGCGTTCCTTCAGCGTCCTGGCCGTCACCCTGACATCGTCGGTCCACAACGACATATTCATGAACCCGCCCGGTTGCGGTCCCTCGTCCATGCGAAACAGCACCACGCCCGTCTCCGCGCCCGGAATCGCCAGTTCGATCCATCGCTGCTTGCCGTCGAAGGGCTGATCCGTGGCGACGCGAAACCCGAGCTTCTCTGTATAAAACGCCAGGGCCCGGTCCTGGTCGACCACCGGAATGCTCACAAACTTGACGCCTCGAATCATTGCAGTCTCCTCCGGCACACATTGTTGCCCAGCAGTCAGCTCCGCCACAACCCTGCTATGTTCTCTGGCACTATAGTGCAATGAACCATATCGCTGTGGACGAATATGTACTGGATGTTCTCCTGCCTGATCTGGTCGGACACGACCGCTCAGCGCCCGCGTTTCTCGTCTATCTCGTCTTGTGGACGGTCCTGTTTCGCTCCGGGGAGCGCCGCGCCCGGATGAGTCTCCACCAGCTCGCCGAAGCCAGTGGACTCTCGAAATCGGCCGTGCAAAAGGCGGTCCGGCTGCTCACGCGCCGTCATCTGGTGCAGGTTCGACGGCGTTCCGCTACCAGCACTCCAGACTACGAGCTGATCCGCCACTGGCTTCGCCGCCGCGCTCGCCGCCTCTGATCATCGCGTTCCGTTTGCATTCTCGTCTGCTGCGTCGTCTGCTTGGAGCCGGGACGTAAAGAAAGCGGAGCGGAGCTTCACCACCCACACTGCAGAAACTCCGCCTCTATCCGGACCTACGCGCGCGCCTCCAGGACCATGTTGAACGGCGTCTGTGCCGCTCGGCGCACCTGCGTGAAGCCGGCCTCATGCAGCACCTCGGTCAGGCGCTTTTCTCCCGCCTGCGCACCCAATCCCAGTCCAACCTCCTGGGAGAGCGAAGCCGGCACGCAGCACAGCAACGACGCCGAATAGTAAATCCGCCCCACCGGGTTCAAATTCGCCGCCGTGTCGTCGCCCGCAATCGGCTCCACGATCATCCAGGTGCCGCCGGGTGCCAGCGCCTTGCGGATATGCCGCGCCGCCCCCACCGGGTCGCCCATATCGTGCAGGCAGTCGAAGCAGGTCACAAGATCGTAACCATTGCCAGGAATCGCCGCCGCAGCCGACACCTCAAATTTCGCCGCATCGTGAAGGCTTTGGCGCTTCGCCGATGCCCGCGCACTTGCAATCGATCCGTCGTGATAGTCGAAGCCCGTGAACTTCGATTTCGGATACGCCTTCGCCATCAGCAGCGTTGACGCGCCATGCCCGCAGCCGATATCCGCAACCTTCGCTCCGGCC
>DATAZC010000097.1:0-14307 GCA_036272255.1 Acidobacteriaceae bacterium
TGCTTTGAGTGCGAAGGTTGAGAAGGCGAATCGGCTGACAACAGGAAGTTCTGGCTGGGTGGCGCTGGGAACGGCGTTGCTGGCTCTGGCTGCGGGATGCGGCGGAGGCGGGATGGGCTCGACCGGAAGCGGCGGTGGGCCGGTGGCGGGCGAAAGCACCACGGTGACGGTGGTGGTATCGAGCGCGGCGAACGATCAGCTGTCGCGGTTCGGGATGATGCTGAACACGCTGACGCTGACCAACAAGGCGGGCAAAACCGTGAGTGTGTTGCCGGCGGCACAGCAGGTGGAGTTCATGCATTTGAACGGGAGCCCGGAGCCGCTGATGACGGCGAGCGTGCCCCAGGATGTGTACACGACGGCGACGGTGGGCGGTGCGTCGTTCACATGTCTGGTGCAGAACCAGGGATCGGACACGACGGCGACCTATGCCTACGGGGCCACACCCAATGCGCAGGTGACGGTGCAAATGCCGGCGCCGGTGACGGTAGAGGGCGAGACGATGGCGCTGTCGCTGGAACTGCTGGTGTCGCAGTCGGCGACCGTCCCCTCAACGTGCGCGGTGAATGGGGTTGCACAGTACACGATCACGCCGACGTTTCACCTGTCGGTGATGCCGGTGGCGGCGGCGCCAACGAACTCTTCGAACGGGCCATTGACGGCGCTGGAGGGACTGGTGGGGACCACGGGGGCGAGCGGCAACGGGTTCACGGTGATTCCGCCGGACGGGACGAACGCGGGAACCACCAACAACTGGACGTGGCAGGTGAGCACGAACAGCAGCACGGTGTTCGAGGGAGTGGGAAATGCGGCGGGGCTGACGGCGGGGATGCCGGTGGATATGGACGGTGTGCTGGAGGCAGATGGGTCGGTGCTGGCGACGCGGGTGGCGGTATCGGATGCGGACACGACGAACCTGACCGTGAATACCGGGTCTCTGATGTTTGTGGGGGCGACAGTGCCGGACCTGTTCGAGGGGAACCGGCTGGCAGAGGGATCGCAGATGTATGTGAACGGATGGGGAGCTTACGACTTCAGCAGCGCGACGTTTGCGACGTGGGGCGGGCTGACGAATGTGGCGACGCTGCCGTTTGGGGCGAGCTTTCATGCGGGCAACATGGTGGATGGACAGATGGTGTCGCTGACGACGCACGTAACGTCGGTGGCTTCGGGGTCGGGTGGCTATGTGCCGGCGTCGGTGATGACGCTGATGCCGCAGACGATTGACGGAACGGTAGGAGCGGTGACGACGGCGGGGAATTTTACCGAATACACGGTAACGCTGGCGCCCTACGATGCGTTTCCGCAGTTTGCGGTGCAGGGCGGGCAGACGACGCTCTTGACCAATCCGCAGCAGGTAGTGGTGTATACGGACGCGAACACGCAGATGCTGAATGCGGCTGCGGCTGGGGTGGGAACGGTGCTGCGGTTTACAGGTGTGGTGTTCAACGATGGGGGAACGCTGCGGATGGACTGCGTGCAGGTTCTGGATGGGGTGGCGTTGTAGGAGCAGGGAGTCGGGAGTCGGGATTCGGGTGCAGGGAGTGGGGGGTCCCACGTCTCATGATCGAGACGTGGGCGTTCGAAACTTGCGTTTATTGGGTGATGGCGTCGAGGGTGGCGGCGGCTTTGTTGATGGCTTCGGTGAGGACGGTCATTTGGGACTGGGCGCGTGAGGCATCTTTCGCATCGATGGCTTCGTTGACGCCGGGGATCACGACCGCTGCGTAGCCGGTGTATTCGCCGGGGGCGTAGATGGTGTGCTTAAACCAGGGACGGTTGGGGAGTCCAGGCTCCGAGAGAAAGCCGGCTTCGACGGCGCGGAGCTGCGCGTTGAGAGTGGCGAGCTGCTGCGTGGAGTCGGCGGTTGCCTGCTTCTGTTTGTCTCTGACCTGCTGGGCGAGCTGGGTGAATTTTTCGGCGGCGGCTTTGGCGGGGGCGAAGTCGATGCCGCTGACGCCATCCTCCTGCGCGGTTTTCTGCGCGGTGTCGAGGTAAGCGGAAATTTCTTTGCCGTAGGTGACGTAGTCGTAGGGGAGCACGTCCGTATCGGCCATGTGGATGACGAGGAGGCCGAAGACGCGCGCCATTTCCTGTTCATAGACGAAGGTGGGGTCGGCGTTCATGGTGAACCACGCGTAGTTGTCGAAGACGGAGTGGTAAACGCCGTAGGGTCCGCCGGAGCCGATGTCGGAAGAAGGGACGCCGAGGTGCTGGATGAAGGGGGTGAAGTCGGAGCCGGAGCCGAGGTCGCCGACGTTCACGTCGCTGTCGATGTGGGCGTTGCCGCGGGCGCCGTGTTCTTCGACGCCATTGGTGCCGCGGCGGCGGGCGGATTCGGTTTGATTCTTCTTCCACTGGTCATAGACGGTGCCGCCTTTGGGGCTGGGCACAGCTTTGGTGACGTCGCGGATAAATTCCTTGAGCGAGGGTACGGCGGAGGCTTCGAAGTTGGGGCCGGAGACACCGACGTCGGTGTTGAAGTAGGCGACGGCGTGGGCGAGCTGGTTGGCGTGATCTTCGGCCCATTCGGTGGAGCCGATGAGGCCTTCTTCTTCGGCGTCCCAGGAGCAGAAGACGATTTTGCGTTTGGGTTTCCAGCCGGATTTGAGCAGAGCGCCGACGCCGTGGACGGCTTCGAGCATGGCGGCGGTGCCGCTGTTGGGATCGACTGCGCCGTAGACCCAGGCGTCGCGATGATTGCCGGCGACGACCCACTCATCGGGGAAGTCGGTGCCGGGGATGGTGCCGATGACGTCCCAGATGGTGCGGTACTGATAGTCCATCCTGAGATCCATGTGAACCTTCACGCCCGCTCCGATGTGGTATGTGAAGGGGAGCGCGCCCTGCCAGTCGCGGGGAGCGTCGGGGCCGCCGAGGTGCTCGAGGATGGGTGAGGCATCGTGGTAGCTGAGCGGTTCAGAGGGGATTGAAGGCAGGCTGGTGACTTTATCGAGCGGGATGCGCTGGGATTCGGGCAGGTCGGGGCGCGAGGCAACGCCCGGGGTGAGCGCGTCGCCGGGATACTTGAACATGAACTGGACGGAGCCGCGCTGGACGGCGGTGGCCGGACGGAAGGGACCGTGCGGATACATATCGCCGCGGTAGTAGCCGTCGTCGGCGGGATCGGAATAGATGAGGACGCCGGCGGCGCCCTGCTGCTGGGCGATGTAGACCTTGACGCCACGGAAGTTGCCGCCGTAGCGGACGAGAACGATTTTGCCGTGGAGGTCGATGCCGAGGTCTTTGAGCTTCTGGAAATCTTCAGGGCGGCCGTAGTTGGCGTAGACGACTTCGCCGGTAACGTCGCCGGAGGGTGAGGAGCCGTTGAAGGCGGGGGTAACGCGGGGATCGTCCTGGAAGGGTTCGTTGCCGTCGACATGTTCTTTGACGGGGCCGGACATGAGGAGTTTGCCGTCGGAGTCGAAGGCCTCGACTTTGACGGATTTAGGCATGTTGAGCCAGGCCTTGTAGGGAACGATCTCGGTGTCAAGGCCGGCTTCTTTGAATTTGGAAGCGACGTACTCGGCGGTCTTGTGATCTTCCGGCGAGGCGGCGATGTGCGGCTCGGCGGTGAGGGTCTTTAATTCTTCGCCGGCAAGTTTGGGGTCGGGCACAGCGAGGAAGGTTTTATCGATCTGTGCCTGCTCGGCAGCGAAGTCGTGGAAGCCGAAGACGGAGGGCTGGGATGCGGCAGAGGTGGCGCTCTGAGCGGCGATGAGGAAGACCGAGGCGGCGAGGAGGAAGGAGGCGAAGAGGGCGGCGACGCGCGATGGCATGGAGAACAGGGTACAGGAAGCAGGAAGCGGGGAGCAGGGAGGAGGTTACAGGTTTCGGGCCGGGTCTCCGGGGAGACCCGGCCCGGGATGCTCAGGCAAACCTTCGCCGCCGGATGTTAAGCGGTGGCGGGGAGGGGAGTGACGGGTTCTCCGCAATGCGAGCAGCGTTTGGCGCCGAGAGGGATGTCGGAGAGGCACTCGGGGCAGGGACGGGTCTTGGGCGGCTCGGCCTTGGCGGGGTGGAACTTCTTCATCAGCGCATTGAGGGGAAGAACGAAGACGAAGTAGACGACGGCGGCGATGAGGAGGAAGGAAATGATGGCGTTCATGAAGTCGCCGTATTTGATCTTGCCGCCGTTGACGTCGAGGATGAGCGCGGAGAAGTCGGGCTTATGGACCATAGCGGCGATGAGCGGGTTAACGATGTCGGTGACGAGGGCGTTGACGATGGCGGTAAAGGCAGCACCGATGACGACGGCGACGGCGAGGTCCATGACATTGCCGCGGAGGATGAAGTCGCGAAAACCTTTGAACATGATGGATCTCCTGATGGAGTAATAGAGCGATGGAAACAAGGCCGGAGCGAACGGGGGCGGGCTGAACCGGATGGACAGAGAATTTATACGATGTCCGCGGCCGGAACGCTAGTATGGCACGGAGCGGAGTAGTGGGAACAGGAGGCGCGATGTCGATGAGCGAACCGGCGATTCGTTATGAAGTGGACGAGGCGGAGGGACAGGGCGGGAAGACGACGACGGTACGGCTGCACGGGCAGCTGATTTTGCAGTCGGCGGATCTTGTGCGAGGTGCGGTGAAGCCTTTGATTGCAGAAGGCGGTCACGTGGTGATCGATGTGGGGGACGTGCAGTATCTGGACAGCTCGGGGCTGGGCGCGCTGGTGGGACTGAAGGTGTCGGCGGGCAACCAGGGGTGCCGGCTGGAACTGGAGAATGTGACGGCGCGGATCCGGGAGATATTGAGGATTACTTTTTTGACGGAGTTTTTCTCGAGTTAGGGGCCGGCGAAATCCGGAAGGGCCGAGTCGAAGCGATCGGCATTCGGCGAAAGCGCGACAGGCGCACTAGCCGATGTCGGAGTCGGTGACTTCCTGTTCGTTGATGATGGTGCCGGTGCGCGGACCTTCGGCGGTATGGATGCCCCAGGCCATGCGCGGGGTGTTGTGGGCGATGCCATAGCGGCCGTCGGGGGCGAGAAGAATGATGCCTCCGTGTCCGGCGGCGCGGCGAAGCAGGTAGGCGATAGCGTCGGAAGCGACCTGCTCGGGAGAGCGGCCGGAGAGAACGTGATCGGTGGCCCACTTTCCCAGAACTAATTTCATAATGGGCTCGCCCCATCCGGTGAGGGAGACGGCGGCGCTGGCATTGTCGGCATAGCAACCACAACCGATGAGGGAGGAGTCGCCGACGCGGCCGGGATCCTTATTGAGGGTTCCGCCGGTGGAGGTGGCGGCGGCGATACGGCCTTCGGAGTCGAGGGCGACGGCGCCGACGGTGTCGTGTCCTTCAGGGCCGGAGAAGGTGCGGTCGGGAGAGCCGGCCTGTTCGCGAGCCTGGGCTGCGGCGAGGCGCTCGCGTTCTCGATCGAGGACGAGCTCGGAATTATCGATGAGGGCCATGCCCTGCGCTCGCGCGAATTCTTCAGCACCGGGGCCGACGAAGTAGACGTGGTGGCTCCGGTCGAGGACGAGGCGCGCGGTCTGGATGGGGTTGCGGATGTGTTCGACGCAGGCGACGCCGCCGGCGCGGAGGGTGGCGCCATCCATGATGAGGGCATCGAGCTGAACGCGGCCGTCGCGGGTGAGGAAGGAACCGCGGCCGGCATCGAAGGCGGGATCGTCTTCAAGGGAGGTGACGGCGATTTCGACGGCATCGAGGGCGGAGCCGCCTGCTTCAAGAATGCGCCAGCCTTCCTGAAGCGCGTCGAAGACGCCCTGCTCGTGGGCGTCGAGCTGGTCGGCGGGGATATCCCACGCGCCGCCGTGGATAAGGAGGACAGGAGAGCGGGGCATAGAAGCAGGGTACAGGTTGCAGGGAACGGGTTGCAGGGGAGTGCGAGGCGGATTTCAAGTAGAAGCGACCGGATGCCGATAACGACGGCATGGGCGGCAGCAAGACAGTTTTGCGATGGGACGATGTTCCCGTGATGCAAACGGTGGACGCAGCGGGGAACGTGGGCGCTCCGCGGCGGGGAGCAGACAGCGATGCGGAGATCGTGCTGCCGGGCCGCGGCCTGCAATACAACGGGCACATTGTGGAGCTGCGGGCGGTGGGATGCGTGATTGAGACGAAGTGCAGACTGGAGCCGGGAACGATGGTGGAAGTGTGGCTGCGCACGCATGGCGAGCCGCTGCGAATCGCGGCCAGTTTGGTGGGACGGCAGGAGAACTGGGTGCGGTTTTCGTTTCCGTCGTTGCCGGTGCGGAAGGCGGCGCAGATCGAGGATCTGCGAGCGGCGCTGGGACTGGGTTAATGGGCCGGCGATCAGCGATCAGTCATCAGCGATCAGTGATTAAAGCTGAAGCGGCGAAACTCGGTTCGGCGACCGGCCCTCTTGTTGGGGGGGCCTGTTGAGATTTTCGTGGGCAAGGGCATTTCCGCGCCGCTGAGTGTGAAGATGGTGGGATGAGCGGGAAATTTGTAACCGTGATGGGTAGTTATGTGGCGGACATGGCGTTTCGCACGGAGAAGCTGCCGGCGTGGGGCGAGACGTATATGGGGAAGGAATTCCGGCTGGGGCCTGGGGGGAAGGGATCGAACCAGGCGGTGGCGGCGGCGCGGGCCGGAGCGCGGGTGAGCTTCATGAGCAAGCTGGGGCGGGATGCGCTGGGAGATATGGCGCGGGATTTGTATCGGGCGGAGGGGATCGACACGCGATATTTGCTGGAGACGGAAGAGCCGACGGGCGCGGCGGCGATCATTCTGGACGCGAAGAGCGGGGAGAACGCGATCATCGTGGTGCCGGGGGCGTGTTTTGCGCTGACACGGGAGGAGGTTGCAAAGGCACGCGACCGGATTGCGGAATCGGCGGTGTTTTTGACGCAGCTGGAGCTGGCGCTGCCCACGGTGGAGTATGGGCTGGAAATGGCGCATTTGCTGGGCGTGACAACGATTTTGAATCCGGCACCGGGGTGCGCGCTGGCGGCGGGGATTTATCCAAACTGCGATTACGTGACGCCGAACGAGAGTGAGGCGGAGGTGCTGACGGGGATTCGGGTGGGGTCCTTTGCCGATGCGGAGCGCGCGGCGGATGCATTGCTTGCGCGTGGTGTGGGGACGGTGGTGGTGACGCTGGGAGCGCAGGGCGCGTTGGTGAAGAATGCTCGGGTGCGGGAGCATGTGCCGGCGGTGGATGCGGGTCCGGTGCTGGAGACGACCGGAGCGGGCGATGCGTTCAACGGAGGGCTGGCGGTGGCGCTGGCTGAAGGGCGCGACGTGGTGGAAGCGGTGCGATTCGGATGTGCGGTGGCGGGGATTTCGGTGACGCGCGCGGGGACGGCGCCTTCGATGCCGCTGCGGCGGGAAGTGGACGCGGTGCTTTAGCTGGCGGCTGGTGAGGACGCAAGGAGGGCCGGTGGCTCAACAAATGCAGGTCCATTCGACTCGCGTCTGAATCTATTTGCAGAAAAAGCGATGGAACGCCGGGCTCTTCGTGATCCGCCGGCGTGTTCAGGATGACAAAGACATCGAGAGGTGGCCGTCGACTTCAGTGGCCCAGGCGATGGAGGCATGTTCGGAGCCGGGGCCTTCGATGCGCCAGCCCGATCCTGTATCGACGAGCGTCATGGCGGCGCGCTGACGCCACCAGCGATTGATTTCGGCGGGAGGCGCGGTCCAGACATTTTCGTCACGGCGCAGGTTTGCCAGGTGGTCGAGGAGAGCCTCGAAGGCGGCGCGAGCGCGTGGTTCGATGATGTAGTCGGGATGAACGATGAAGCTCATGAGGCCATGGCGGGCGAGGATCATGGCAGTCTGGCGCTTCCAGATGTCGATGGAGAAGTCGTTGAGGATGTTGAAGAGCGAGTAGTCCTGAATGTCGGTCAGGGGAATCTCGAGCAGGTTGCCGATGAAGTACGGGAAGACGGTGCAGCAGCCGCCGCGTTGCGGATCGAGGTGGGCGACGTTGGGGACGGACATGTCGTAAGCAAACTCGAACGCGTCGAACCATTCCTGATTGCGATAGAGGACAGCGGAGCGGAAGCCTGAGGCGCCGAATTTGCGGCCGTAGTTGTTGATTTTGGGGACGCGTTCGAGGAACTGCTGGTGGCTGTCGTAGAGGTGGCCGTCGTGATTGAAATCGTGGACGGCGACTTCGTGGCCGCGGGCGTGGATGGAATCGGTGAAGGACTGCGGAACTTCGTAGCGCTCTTCGGGAATGACGGTAAAGGAGCCCTTGATGCCGCGGGCGTCGTCGAGATCCATCAGGGTGGAGCAGAAGTCGCGGCCGGCTTTGGTTTCGACGTCATGGGACATCATGGCGCAGGCGGATTTGCCATCGGGCCAGAACCAGATGAAGGGGACGCGCTCGACGCCGCTGGCGCGGAGCGAGAGCAGGAGGAGCCTCTCGTGGACATTGTCGACGGAGAAGTCGACGGGCCAGCGGGGAAAGGGGCGCTGGTCCCAGTTGCGGAGGTGAAGTTTCTGCAGGTGCTTGCGGACGGGGACGGGGAGCAGGGGGCGAAAGAAGTAGTAAATCCTGGCGATGAGGGATGAGGTGCCGGAGCGGGCATCGCCACCCATATAGGTTTCGTGGCGGAGGTTGGTGATAACTTCGCCGGGATCGAAGGAGAGGTGGACCTCTCCATTCTTCAAGTCGACGTCCGTGCCGGCGTCATGAAGGGAGTGATCGGGGGACGGGGCCGGGGAGTGGCGGGTGAGGTTGCCGTAGCAGGTGGTTTCGGGGCCGAAGGCGAAATAGCCCGTGCTCGCGGAGCCAGCGGGAGGCGCGACGAGGCAGGAAAATTTTTCGGGACAGCGATAGAACGCAGTCAGGAAAGCGTTGGCTTGCAATTGTGGCATCTGCTTCAGGAGCCGGGGCACTACACAGCCGGGATACTTTGTCGCCGGGGATATTCTGGCAACGATACCAGGCGGGGGCTCGTGGGGCAACAGAAACTTGGGCGTCAGCGCTATTTTCCTGTGGAATGCGGGGAACGCGGCCGGGCCGCGAAGGGTGGGCCGTGCGCTGGGCAGGCGGACTTTGGCGGCAGGGGGGCTGCAGGAAAATGCGGGACTTTGGAGATATTGCGTTATATCCTGAACGCAAACCCCCGGGGCCCCCCCGAAGTTCTACCCCGAATGTTCTATTTCGGCCTGCACGGATTGGCTCAACTGGGATCGCATTGGCATGGCAGAAAGCCCCAAACGACCTGCAAGCGAAATGCCTGCGCAAATCGGCACTGCCACGGCTGTGAGCAGTTCGGCGGACAATTTGCGTCTGGACGAGACTCTCGTTCCTCCTTCAAAAAACGATGTTGTGAAGAGCGATGACACGCTGGTTCCTCCTGCGAAGGGAACGCGCGGAGACGAGACGATGGTGCCTGCGTCGCGCAACGATGCGGCGACGATGGCGCCGGGTGCGTCGGCGGTTGGGAATCGCGGAGGGAGCCGGGCGGGCGGTGCGGGTGGATATGGCGGGGGCGTGGATCTGGAGCCGGGCACGATGCTGGCCGGCCGCTACGAAATCGAGAAGGTGCTGGGCACGGGGGGAATGGGCGCCGTGTACCGGGCGAAGGATCGGGAGCTGGACCGGCAGGTAGCGCTGAAGGTGATCCGGCCGGAGCTGGCGCAGAACGCTGCGATTGTGGATCGGTTCAAACAGGAGATACGGCTGTCGCACAAGGTGACGCACCGGAACGTGGTGCGCATGTACGACCTGTCAGAAGACCTGGGCATGCGCTTCGTGACCATGGAGCTGGTGGCGGGCGGGGATCTGCGCTCGCTGCTGGAGGAGCGGGGAAAGCTGCCGACCGATGAGGCCGCGGACATCCTGGAGCAGATTTGCCACGCACTCGAGGCGGCGCACAGTGAAGGGATTCTGCACCGGGACCTGAAACCGCAGAACGTGATGCGCGAGGAGTCGGGCCGGGTGGTGGTGATGGATTTCGGCCTTGCGCGGACGTTTGAAGGCGATGGGATGACGCAGTCGGGCGCGCTGGTGGGGACGATGGAGTACATGTCTCCGGAGCAGGCGCTGGGCAAGGAGCTGGATCAGCGGTCGGACATTTTCGCGCTGGGGCTGATCGGCTACGAGATGCTGACGGGGCTGATGCCGTTCAGGGCAGAAAGCGCGATTGCAAGCCTGCTGAAGCGGACGCGGGACAAAGCGCAGCCGCTGTTGCAGGTAGACGCGGCGATTCCACCGCAGCTGAGCGGGATTATCGGCAAGTGCCTGGAAGTGGACGTGGAGCACCGCTACAAGAGCGTGGGCGAAGTGCTGCACGATCTGGAAGGATGGCGAGGAAAAACGGCAGCGGCAAGCCTGCACTTCGAAGCGGATGTGCCGTCGACGGGGCTGAGCGGGAAGTGGCTGTTCACAGTGGGCGGAGGGGTGCTGGCGATTGCGCTGATCGCGGGCGTCTCGCTCACGGTGCGGCACTTTACGGCTGCGCATACGACGACGCCATCCGGGACGGTGGCGAGCGCGCCGACCATTTCGCTGGCGATTATGCCGTTCTACAACGCGTCAGGGGACACGAGCCTGGACTGGCTGGGCTCAAGTCTGGCGGAGATGCTGGGCAGCGACATTGGCACGTCGGCCGAGGTGCGGATGGTGTCGGCGGACCGGATGCAGCAGGTGCTGGGGGATCTGCACATCACGGCGAATTCGCAGGTGGATGTAGCGACACTGAATAGGGTAGCGGAGTTCACGAACGCGCAGACGCTGATTTTTGGGCAGTTCATCAAGGCGGGAAATACGATTCGGATCAACACGACGGTGATGGGCGTGGCGCACGACACGCGGTCGGTGGTGACGACGGACGTACCGGACCAGAACCAGCTGCTGGCGGGCGTGGATAAGCTGGCCGGGGAGCTGCGGGAGAAGCTGACGGCGGATCCGAAGGTGCTGAACGATCTGAAGGCGCACGCTCTGCGGCCGACGACGACGTCGGTAGAGGCGCTGCACGACTACGAGAACGGCGTAGCGCTGGAGCGGGCGGGCAAGAACATGGATGCGCTGAACGCATTCCGGGCGGCGACGGCGGCGGACATGAATTTTGCGCTCGCGTTTTCGCGGATGGCGGAGACCTACTCGAATTTAGGGCAGGACGATCTGGCGCAATCAGCATCGCGGACGGCGATGGAACTGGGCGAGACGCTGCCGGCGGGCGAGCGGTATCTGATCGAAGCGAACAACGCGGAGATCAACCACAACACGCAGAAGGCGATTGACGCGTACCAGCAGCTGGCGGCGGCGAATCCGTCGGACACCGAGGTGCAGTTCGCGCTGGCGAAGCTGTACGAGCAGAACCGGGATTATCCGGCGGCGAAACAGCGGCTGACGGCGGTGCTGGGAAGCGATCCGAAGAATGTGGCGGCGCTGCTGGCGAGCGGGCGGGTGGCGATCATGAGCGGCGATCCGGCAGGTGGGTTGCAGTTTCTGGGCGTGGCTTTGCCGATTGCCGTGGATCTGAACAATCAGGAAGAGAAGGCGGCGATTTTGCAGGCGACGGGCATCGCGTACAACCGGATGAACCGGCCGGAGGATGCGCTGAACAACCTGAAGCAGTCGCTGGCGATCAAGGAGCAGATCGGGGACAAGCGGGGCGCGGCGGCGAGCCACGAGCAGATCGGGTCGATCGAGGACCTGGCGGGGAATCAGAAAGACGGGCTGGCGAATTACCAGCAGGCGCTGGCGCTGCGGAAAGAGATTGACGATCAGGCAGGGATTGCGAACACGCTGATCGATATTGGCTCGTCGTATCACGACCACGGAAAGCCGGACGATGCGCTGAAGTACTTTACTCAGGCGCTGGAACTGGTGCGGCAGCTGGGCGATCAGGCGAACCAGGCGCTGTGCCTGAACAATATTGGGTCGATCAAGGTGGATCAGGGGCAGTACCAGGACGCGATGACGTATCTTGAGCAGGCCTACGAACTGCGGCAGAAGCTGAACGTGCCTGGAGACGTGGCGGATTCGCAGCACAATCTGGCGGAAGTGAACACGAAGCTGGGGCAATACGACACGGCGCTGCAGTTTTATCTGAAGGCGATTGACAGCTATCGCGCGCTGAACGATCCGGTGGGGCTGGCGCAGCAGGCCGACGGGATGGCGAAGATTTTTGCGGCGCAGGGGCGGTACGGCGCGGCGCTGGGATCGATGAAGAACGCGCTGGACAGCATCCGGCAGACGAAGGACATGACCTCGTTCACGGTGGAGATTGTGGGTGGATGGGGCGACATGCTGGCGCAGGTGGGGCGCGGACAGGAAGGAAAAGCGAGTCTGGATGAGGCGCTGAACGACGCGCACCAGATCAAGGACGACGCGGCGGCGGCGATGGCTACGAACTGGCTGGGGGATTTTTATTCCTACCAGGGCGATTACGCGAACGCGCGGCAGCAGTACAGCCAGGCGCTGGGGATTGCGTCGAAGACGGCGGACAAGGAGACGCAGCTGTTGTCGAAGGTGAATCTGGCGAAGACGGATCTGGCGCTGGGGCACGCGGCGGCGGTGATTCCGCAGCTGAAGAAGCTGGCGCAGGACGCGGATGGGCTGGGATTGAAGGCGGTGTCCGTTGAGTGCTCCGTGGTGCTGGCGCAGGCGCTGGTGGCGACGAAGAATGCGGCAGCGGCGCAGCAGACGCTGGTGCTGACCCAGGCGCGGGCAGAGAATCTGGGACTGCGGGTGCTGGATGCCAAGGCGCAGGCATTGCAGTCGGCGCTGGCGGCGAAGGCCGGCAAGAGCAGCGAGGCGACGATGGAGAACCACGCTGTGGTGCGGATCCTGGACGGGATCAGCAAGGAAGATGGAGCGGGGAAGGTGCTGGACCGGGCGGATCTGAAGGCGATTTACTCGGCGGCGCAGTAGAGGGTTGGGTCGTTAGCTGGAAGCAGGCCAGCGCGTGAGTTCCGTTACAAGCCTCCTCTTGATTCTCGGCGATGGAGCCGACGGGCTCACTCGGTCCAGGCGAAGCAGGAAATGCCGGTGCATTCGATTCGCGTTTTTAGCTGAGTAGAATTGCTACTCCGCCGCCGATGCAAAACGCGGCAAAGAACGCATACCACAGCCTCCCCTGCCATTTATTCAAAGGGCGTTTCATGCCCCGAAGCGTGACACAGGGATTTGTGATGGCCTCGTACACCCCAATCAGTCCGAGGCTGATTAAGATCAGCGATCCAAGCCAACGAAGCATGCTCGCAGTCCACTCTATCGCTTCATAATCGGAACGTGTCCGCGAAATGGAGGTATTTCGGCAATAGGGAGGTTTGGGCATCGATCAGACGCAAAGCTGCAACACCCGTGCTTCGTTGTTTGGCTCCCTGAGTTGAGAGCGCGGACAACAAAAAATCCCGGTGGACTGGCCACCGGGATTTTTGTTGGATTGTGTTGGTGCGGATTCTTAGTTGCCGGTGCCGGAGAGTGGGATCGATTGCGAGCCGCTCTGAGCGTTGTCGGTGACGACCAGGGTTGCGGTTCGCGTGCCCTTGGCTGTGGGTTTGAAGGTGACGGTGATGGAGCAGTTCGCCTTCGGATTCATCGTGGCGGAGCAGGTGTTGGTTTCTGAGAAGTCCCCCGGATTCCCACCGCTGATCGCATACTTCGTGATGGTGAGGGCGGTACCGCCGGCGCTGGTGAGGGTGATGGATTTGGTCACGCTGCCGGAGTTGGTCTTCGCCGTGCCGAAGCTCAGGTTAGTAGGACTGTACTGAGCGACGGGGTTGATGACGAGCGCGGTAAGAGGCACGGTCTGCGGGCTTCCGGGGGCGCTGTCCGTGATGCTGAGGGTTGCGTTTTGCTGGGTGTAGAACGGCCCGGCGACGAAGGTGACGGTCATGAGGCAGCTCTTGCCGGCGGCCAGCGATTTCGGGCAGAGGTTGAGGGTGATGAACTCCTGCGAATTGCCGCCGCGAACGATGGCGATGAAGGGATCGCTGATGGTCATGGCAGCGTTGCCCTTGTTCGTAATGGTGACTGTCTTTGTGACGATGGAGCCGAGGTAGAGCGTTCCAAAGTCGATGCTGGAGGGTGAGATGTTCGCGACCGCCGCGGCGCTGACGGTGACGGAGACCGAGGTGGAGGCGCCGAGGTAGTCCGTCGTATCGGAAGGCGTGAAGGTGACGGCCTCGGATGCAGTGGTGAGAGGCGCGAGCAGCGGATTGGTGAAGGTGAAGCTGCCGGGAACGGTGGCGCCGGTGATGGTCGAGACGACCTTACCGCCGCTGAGGATGGACGACGCGAGCGTCTGACCGGAGGTGATTGCGGTCGCCGTCGGCAGGATGGAGACGGTGGTGGGCGCCTTGTTCACGAGCACGCTGACGGTGCTGGAGACGGGCGCGTAGTCGGTGGAGTC
>DATAZC010000098.1:0-2135 GCA_036272255.1 Acidobacteriaceae bacterium
GGCGACCACCGGCGGTACATCAACCGGTTGGTCCATGGCGTCCCGCGAAACTCCCACTCACCGAACCACAGCTCATCCGTCGTTCCGTATGCTGACTCCGGATTGAACATGCCATCGTGCGTGACGATGCAGTGGAAGCGATCTGTATGGCCGAGGATCCAGTTCGCCATGTAGCCGCCATAACTCCCGCCCAGCGCGCACTCACGCGTCTTGTCAAGAAAAGGGAATTGCGTTTCCGCCGCGTCCAGCCCGCGCATCAGGTCGATATACGGACGGCCGCCCCAGTCGCCATTCACGCCATCGACGAAGGCCTGCCCGTATCCCGTTGAACCCCGCGGGTTCACCATCACCACGGCATAGCCGTCGGCGGCAAACAGCTCCGCGTTCCAGCGATAACTCCAGCTATCACCCCATGCCCCCTGCGGGCCTCCGTGAATAAGAAACTTCACCGGATACTTTTTGTCTGGATTGAAGCCCGGCGGCCGAATCAGGAAGCCCTCTACCCGGACACCGCCCGAGCCCCGAAACCAGTAGTGCTCCATGTCCGGAATATCCAGTTGCGTCAGCAGCGTGCGGTTGAGCCGGGTGAGCGGTTGTTCGGTCACGTCGGAGGGCTCCGCCAACGGAGCGCGTCTGGCAAGTGTGCCCCGCAGATGCAGCATAGGCTCCTTGGCCGCGTGATTCGCCGTGGCCGGATTTTTCCGCGGCACCGATTCCTCAGTTAGATTCAGCAGCGTGACCTCGGCCGGCCGCCGCACCGTGGTACGGCTGGCCACCATGTGCGTATTGTCCGGCGTCACATGCAGGTCGCCGTACTCTCCGCGGCGCGCGATGTAGCTGCGCTGGCCGGACGCAAGATCCAGTTGGAAGATCGGCTCCTCACCTTCGTCGCCAGCGGTGAAATAGATGCTCTGCGAATCCGGCGCCCACACCAGTTCATCCACCCAGCGATCGAAATCGTCCATGGGCAACGTGATCTTCTTCGTCGCGCGATCGTAGAGGGCAAGCCGGAAGCGGTCGCTCTCGTAGCCGGCGCGCGCCTGCGAGCGCCATGCGATGTACTTGCCATCCGGCGAGTACATGGGGCTGAAGTTGCCGCCCGCGCTGGTCGAAATCTTCACCGGTTTGGCCGCCGGATTGGTCAAATTCAGCGTCCACAGATCCACGTGGGTGGAGATCGCCGGCATCGGATCGGTGTTCTCTTCAAATGTTAGCTCGTTGCCATCGGGCGAAAATGCGTATGCATCAGGTCCTCCCAGAGAGAACGGCGGAACGTCATGCTCATCGCCGGGGTTCAGGTCGCGCGCCACGCCGCCGCTCAGCATCTGCAGGAAAAGATGCGAACGCCTCTCACCAGTGAAGGCATTCCAGTGCCGGTAAAGCAGGTGCGTGAAGATTTTCGCTTTCACCTTGCTCTCGGCCGCCGCCTTTGCGCGCTCGCTGTTGCAGCTCTCTTCGTCAGGTCCCGCGCCGCATTCCGGATACACAGATGAGGTGTAGAGAATACTTTTTCCGTCCGGCGACCACATTGCCCCATCGGCGCCCATCGCAGCGTGCGTCACTTGCCGTGTCTCACCAAGGGTGCCGCTGCGTGGATCGAAACTTGCTACATATACTTGTTGTTCGCCATCGCGCGAGCTCTGAAACAGTACCTGCGCTCCATCGGGAGAGAAGCGTCCGTGTCCCTCACCGGCCTGCGCGGCGGTGATTGGTTTCTCTTCCATCGGCTTTGAACCCACGCCGGTCGTCACCACCCACAGGTGCGATGTCTTCCGGTTCTGCTCCAGATCGACATCTGTCACTGCAAACAGCACCCAATGCCCGTCGGGAGAGAGCGACAGATCATCCAGCCGCCGCATGTGCTGCATGTCCTCGAAGGTCATGGGACGCTGCGTCGGGGCTGCCTGCGAATAAAGTTGGATGGAAATAAGAACGGGAAGCAACAGCGTGGCACACAGGCGGAAACGCATGTCGAACTCGCAAGGGGGAGATGGCAGGACTCCCTATCCTACCTGCTCCCCGCTGCCGCCGATAGAGCATTTTCACTGTAGGTGTATCCACGTGTGCCATTGTCCGCGTGGCATTTCCGGCAAGAGAGGCCACATTTCGCGAAAGCCTGGCCAATACCCAGTAAC
>DATAZC010000099.1:0-19734 GCA_036272255.1 Acidobacteriaceae bacterium
CGCCCGCGCGAATGCTGCTCCAGCTTCCGCCGGACCTCTTCACTCAGAACAACAGGCTCCGCTACACGCATATCCAAGTCTCCTCATCATAAGAGAAGACTCGATTCATAAATGATTCTATTAATGAGACACTACACTAGCCATGCAATTCCAACCCACCCCGGCCAGCCTTTTCCTGCTGTTTTCTCGCGACAAACTCGTGAAGCAGTTCTGG
Organism: Acidobacteriaceae bacterium; assembly: GCA_036272255.1. Taxonomy (GTDB): domain Bacteria; phylum Acidobacteriota; class Terriglobia; order Terriglobales; family Acidobacteriaceae; genus Palsa-343. Next base: position 215 of record DATAZC010000099.1, read on the forward strand.
CCGCGGCTCCGGCAGTGTGTCGAGTCGCTGACGGAGGAACAAATCTGGTGGCGGCCCAATCCTTCCTCGAACTCGATTGGCAACCTCGTCCTGCACCTCGACGGCAACGTCCGCCAGTGGCTGGTCGACTCCTTTAATCAGAAGAAAGATGAGCGCGACCGGCCGGCAGAATTCGCAGCGACGGGAGCAAGGACCGGCGCTGCGCTGCTTGAACAATTGAGCTCAACGATGGATGAGGCCGAGCAGGTGCTCAATCGGCTGGGCGAAGCCGATCTTGTAGCGCCGTATGACATTCAGGGGTACAGCGTGCGCGGCCTCGACGCTGTCTATCAGGTGGTCGAACACTTCGGCCTTCACTTCGGCCAAATTGCTTACATCACCAAAATGCTCGGGGATCAGGACCTCGGCTTCTACAAGGAGCTGAGCAAAACCGGCCGCGCGGGCGCATAAGACTGCGAGGCGGCCCGAGGGGCCGGACCCTGAACGACGAGGTCCGGCCTACGGGTGCGAGTCTTCAGAACGTCAGCTTGAGTGCGAGCTGCACCAGGCGTGGGTTATTGACGGTCGAGTTGACGGAGCCGAAGCCCGGGGCGTTGATGTCGTTAATCGGCATACCGTACTCGGGATGGTTGAAGAGGTTGAAGAACTCGGCGCGGAAGTTGAGGCCGGCTTCATGCCAGGGCAGAGCGAAATCCTTAATGGCGGAGAAGTCGGTGTTCACAAAATCGGGGCCGGTGACGGGAACGCGGGCGGCATTGCCCAGCTCGCCGGCAGGCGGGGCGACAAAGCAGGACGCATTGATGAATTGATACTGGCTGTGGCTGGCGGAATAGGCATTGCACCCCGAGACGCGATTGGGCCGGTTGTAGTCATAGTCGTCGCCGCCGGTATTGAAAGCGACGCCCGATTGATTGCTGCTGTCGATGAGGGGAACGGGGAATCCGGAAGAGATCCTCTCGATCAGCGTGACCTGCCAGTTGCCGAGGAATGTATTGGCGCCGGAATTCCAGTCGTTGCCGAATCTCTTCCCCTTACCAAAGGGCAGGTGATAGAGCACGCTGCCCGTGAAGCTTTGATTGAGATTGATCTGCGACAGGGACCAGTCAAGATTTTGCCAGTTCGGCAAGGGGAAGTAAGGCGCGCTCAACTCGGAGCCAAGGCCGTCGGAGAGGCCGTTGTCGTAGGTGTGGGAATAGGTGTACGCCAGCAGCGTGTAGAGGCCGTGGCTCGGATTTTTTGTTTCGGCTTTGATCTGCAGCGAGTTGTAGTGGGTGGTTCCGACGTCGCCGTAGAGCAGGATCGCATTGAAGTTTGCGGGCGTATACGGGTAGAGGTAGGGACTGCCATTGGAGAGGCAGCCGAGCGTGTATCCGGAGATGGTTCCGCAGCCCGAGGGGCTGCTGGTGTTGAGGTCGTTCCCAATCACCAGGAGATGGCCACCGGTTGAACCAGCGTAGCCGGCCGTGAGGACAACACTACCGGGCAGCTGGCGTTCGATGTTGACGTTGTACTGGCGAACGCGGCCGGGCTGGAAGTTGGTGGGCTGATAAACGAAGGTCCCCGGGTAGATCGCCGCAGTTTGCGGAGTTGGAAGAAGAGGAAACCCCGTGGATGTGGTGAAACTTAACTCGGGTGTCTGGCTGCCGCCTGCGGCGCCGGCGCACCAGGATGTGGCGAACGCACAACCGGTAGAAAACGTCGCGGGGAATTGATCGGACTCGCCGAGGTCGGGAGGATTCTGCCACAGGCCCTGCGCACCCTGGTTCCAGGAAGAATCGTGATAGATGCCGAATCCGAGGCGGAGAACGGTTTTGTCGCTGCCCAGAACTTTCCAGGTAGCGCCGACGCGGGGCTCGTAGGCGCCCCAGTACATATTGATGCCGGCCGCACGGTTGACTCCACCCTTCCCGGCAATGAGGAGTTGTCCGGTCTGGGGGATGTAATCGGACATGCGGTCGTGAATTTCGGTGATGGGAGTGGTCATGTCCCATGCCAGGCCGAGGTTGAGGGTGAGCGAGGGAGTCGCGCGCCAGTCATCTTCGACGAAGGGGCGGATGATCTTCCAGCGGCGGCCGGTGGTGGGTCCGAAATAGGTTTGGTCGTGGATGGCGCCGCCGGTGATTCCCATCAACAGATCGGCTTCGGAGTTTCCGGGAGCTACGCCGGCGCCGCTGAAATCACCAAAAGCGCCGACGAGCCAGAAGCCGTCCTGAAATTCCTCGGTACCGACGTTGAGCTGATTGTCGCGGAGATCGATGCCGGTGCGGATATCGTGCTTACCGCGAATGAGGTCGACGACATCCTTATACGAAAAGATGTTGGTGCCTCCCTGGAAGGGAGAGTAGCCGCGGTCGCCGAGGGACCAATAGCCGCCGTAGACCTGGGCAGAAACCACACCCTGGCTGTAGGTACCCCCGGGGAGGAGCGAACCCGTGGAGGAGCAGCCCAGATCGGCGCCCGGGATGCCGAGCTTGGTCGAGCCGCAGGTGAAGTTACCCAGCGAATCGATGTAGTCGAAGATGCGGTCGTAGCCCACGGAGGCGGTGTTGAGCGTGGTGGGCGAGAAGACATGGCTCCAGCCGAGAGCGATATTGCGGGCGTGGTTGATGAGGTTTTCGTTGCTGCCGAAGGCGTTCGATTCGGCCAGGGTGGGCGCGCCGCCAGGGACGAAGGAGAATGCCTGATCGTAGCTGAAGCGCTCGAAGGCATTGTCTTTGGCGGAAATGGTCTGGTCGAGGCGAATATCGAATTTGGTTTCGTCGAGGCTGCGCACGGGCTCGTTGACGTAGTTGTATCCCTGGTTGGGATTGTTCGCGTTGGGCGTGGGGTAGATGCTGATCATGCCTTTGCCGACGTTGTCGATGAGGTTGGCGGGAATCTTGCTGCAATCCGTTCCTGCAGCCTGGCTTCCGTCGGCATTGGCTGCGATTGGGTTTCCTGAACCATCGCACTGGAAGTACGGATCCGCGGCGCCCACCATATTTGGATTGGCAATGGGATTCGCGACGACGTTGCCGCTGAAATCCAAAACGGTTTTGCCAAAGGGATCCAGCGAGAAATCGCCGTTGCGCATGGCCACCGAGGGAACGAGGCCGGTGAAGGTAATTCCCTCGCGCTGATACTTCTGCTCGGCGTCGACGAAGAAAAACAGCTTGTTGTGGAGGAGGGGACCCCCTAAGGAGCCGCCAAACTGATTCAGATTGAACTTCGGGGTGGTGATGTCGAAGTCGGCTTTGGCATCGAGGTTGGTGTTACGCACAAACTCGAACAGGGAGCCGTGGTAATTGTTGGTACCTGATTTGGTCGTGATGAGGACGGTAGGTCCGGCACGCGTGCCGAATTCGGCGGAGTAGGTGTAGGTGAGAACCTTGAATTCCTGAATGTCGTCGATGGAGGAAAAGACGCCGATGCCTCCGGCGGTGAGCTCATTGTTGTCGACACCGTCCAGCAGCCAATCGGTTGCGTTGGGGCGGGAGCCGCCCACGGACAAGGAAAACGATCCGCGCGCGGCGACCTCGCTGTCGCTGCCGGAGGTGAAGAAGCTGTTCGGATTGGTTTCCGACGTTGCGCCGGCGGTGAGCGTGGCGAGCTGGACGAAGTCGCGGCCGTTCAGAGGAAGCTGCGCGACCTGCTGGGAGGTAATGACCTGGCCGAGGGAGGGGTTGGCGGTTTCAACGGCAACGGCGTCTCCGGCAACCGTCACCGATTCGACAACGGTTGCGGGCACGAGCGTGAAATCGAGCTCACGAGCTTCCTGCACCTGCAGATTGAGGTTTTTGGATTCTGCAGTTTTGAAACTCTGTGCATCGACGCGAATCGTGTAGCTTCCGACCGGGAGCAGGGGGACGAGGTAGTGGCCGACATTGTCCGTTTTGGCTGTGCGCGACTGGCCGGTTTCCTCCGCGACCACGGTGACGGTTGCTCCCGCGACGCCGGAGCCGGATTTATCTGTGACGTTGCCGGAGAAACTTCCCGCGGCCTGACCGTAGATCGCGGGTGAAATGCCGAGTGCGAGTGCGCAAAGAAATGCCAGAAAGAATGCTTTTCTCGGAATGTAGAAGGCGCAACGATCCGTCGACTGGAAACACTTTACCCCCACGATTATGCGCGTCATCGGCAAACCCCTTTCAGGAAAATTGGCCTGTTAGAACTGCGAGGAATGATTGACTGTAGGATCAGACCGGCCGAATGTCAACGAATCGCCTGCATGCTTTCTCGGCCGGCCGGGTATCGCAGCTTGACCAGCCGACCATGCTCGCCTAGCATGTGGGTAATGGCTTCTTACCTCAATCCGGTCAGCTGTTGCGCTTGTTGTTGTGCGCCGCGCCGGATCTGTGGGTGAGCCTCTAAGCTAAGTTTTTAAAGTCCTGCCCATCGCTCCCGCGCTTCAGCTCTCTGCTGACGCGGGTTTTTTATTGTCCTTTCATCGAAACGGAGACATCAATGGCGGACCTTTCCGCACCGAAGGAAACCAAAGCGCAGAAGATGGAGCGCCTGAAGCGCGAAAAGAATCCATGGGATGCGATTGAAGAGATTCGCGCCTTCGCCCGCGACGGCCGCTCCTCCATCCCCGAAGAATGGAACACGTATTTTCGCTGGTGGGGCATTTACACCCAGGGCGATGGCGCCGGGGTGACGGGCGGCAAAGGGGGCGAAGGCAAAGCCACCGAATACTTCATGATGCGCATTGGCATTCCCAACGGCATACTTCGCGCCGATCAGGCACGGGTTCTCGCCGGCATCGCGCGCGACCATGGTCACAACCTCGCCGACATCACCGTCCGACAGAACATTCAGTTCCACTGGCTCACCATTGAGGCGCTGCCAGAAATTATGGAAGCGCTCACCGCGGTGGGCCTTTCTCCAAAGAGCGCCTGCGGCGATGTTGTCCGCAACGTCACCGGCTGCCCGCTTGCCGGCATCGCGCACGACGAAATCATCGATGCTTCCCCGCTCGCTCTCGCAGTCTCGCATGCGCTCCAGGCCAACAGCGACTTCTACAATCTGCCGCGCAAATTCAAAATCTCCATCACGGGATGCTCGGTCTGGTGCTCCTATCCGGAGATCAACGACATTGGGCTCACGGCTACGCGCCGCGGAAAAGAAGTTGGGTACACGGTGCGGGTCGGTGGCGGCCTCTCCAATGAACCGCATCTTGCCGTGCGTCTTGACGCCTTCGTTCGTCCCGATCAGGCGGCAGTGGTCGTCCGCGCCATCGCGGAAATCTTTCGCGACCAGCAAGGCCTGCGCGAAAGCCGCGACCGGGCCCGTTTGAAATATCTCTTCATGAAAGAAGGGTGGACCGCTGACCGCTTTCTCGAAGAGATTCAGGATCGTATCGGCTACAAGCTCGATCCCGGCGTCAGCGAATCGATTCCCGACGACATCCTGCGGGATCACGTGGGCATTCACTCCCAAAAACAATCGGGGCTCAGCTACGTCGGAGCCAGCGTTCTTCGCGGGCGGCTCACGGGCGAGCAGCTTGAGGCGGCCGCACACTTATCGGAGCGGTACGGAGCCGGCGATCTTCGTCTCACGGTGATGCAGAATCTGCTCTTCCTTAACATTCCCACCGCGCGCGCCGGCGACCTGGCGCGCGAACTTGAGCACCTTGGCCTTCGCGTGGAGGGCACCGCTTTCTGGCGCGGTGGCATCGCCTGCACGGGCAGCGAGTTCTGCAAGCTGGCCATCACCGAGACCAAAGGATTCCTGCGCTGGCTGGTGGAAGAGATGGAAGAGCGCCTGCCACAGTTCGACCAGCAGCTTCGACTACACGTCACGGGCTGCCCCAACAGCTGCGGCCAGCACTGGATTGCGGACATCGGGCTGGAGGGCAAGAAGGTCAAGCACGAGGGGGTGCTGACGGACGCGTACTACTTCTGCGTGGGCGGCTCGGTCGGCAAACACGCTGCAACGGCGCGCCCGGTGGGGTTCCGCACTCCGGCACAACAGGTACCGGAGGCCATCGAGCGCCTGCTGCGCAAATATCTGGCCGAGCGGGATGCTGGCGAAAACCTGCGCGGATATTTCGCGCGAAATTCTGACGCCGATCTGCGTGCCGCGCTGGCCGGCGAAGAGATCATTCCGGTGGAGCGCGATGTGACCGGCGGCGCTATTCCCGTTGAGTTGGCCGGTTAAGGAGAGACGATGACCCTGCTTCCGATTTTTCTCCGCCTCGACCGGCGCCCCGTCCTGGTAGTGGGCGCCGGCACAGTTGCGTTCGCCAAGATTGAAACGCTGCGCACAGCTGGAGCCATGATCACGGTCGTGGCTCCGCAGGCGATCCCGCAGGTTCGCGCGCTGGCGCACAACGGCGTTCTTACGTGGCATCAGCGCGCCCTTTCCCCAGGCGATCTCGCGGGCGTCTTTCTGGTCATCGCCGCAACCAACGCATCGGACATCAATCACGCCGTTTACGAGGAAGCTCTGCGGCGCAACATTCTTTGTAATGCGGTCGATGATCCTCCAAACTGCGACTTCTATTTCGGAGCGGTGGTCAACCGCGGCGATCTGCAAATCGCTGTCTCCACTGCCGGAGCGAGCCCTGCGCTCGCCCAGCGGCTGCGCCGTGAAATTGACGAACAGCTGCCTGCCGATCTCGGCCCCTGGCTCACTGAACTCGGAGGTCTGCGGGACGAAGTGCGCTCGGCCACGCCTGCCGGCGAAGCTCGCAACCTGCTCCTGCACGAATTGGCGCAGCGTTCCCTTTGCAGCTCGCCGTCGTGCCCAACGCGCACCTTTGCCAGCGAGCACATCCGCGCCCTTCACCCCCCTGAGGTGACTGCGTGACCGCTGCGCATCCAGGAGACGTCTATCTCGTTGGCGCGGGGCCGGGCGATCCCGAGCTGTTGACGCTGAAGGCGGCGCGGCTGCTGGCTTCCGCAGACGTCCTGCTGCACGACGATCTGATTCCGGCTGCGGTCCTGGCGCATGCCGGCAACGCTCTCGTGATCAACGTCGGGAAGCGCTGCGGCCGCAAGAATATCTCGCAGGAACAGATCAACGCGATGATGATCGACTACGCCCGCCGCGGTCTGAGCGTGGTGCGCCTCAAATCCGGTGATCCGCTCGTCTTTGGCCGCGCTGGCGAGGAGATGGACTCGCTGCGTGCGGCCAGCGTTCCCTTTGAAGTAATTCCAGGAATCACCGCGGCCTCTGCTGCTGCCGCCGCGCTGCGCCAACCGCTCACCGACCGCCGCAGTGCCTCCAGCATCAGCTTCTCCGCCGGCCAGCACGCGCCGGGTTCGGAGTTGAATCCCGCCTCGGTGAGCGCTTCGACGCGGGTGGTCTACATGCCAGGCCGCAATTTGTCCGCCGTCGCAACGCAGTTACGCAGCGAAGGACTCAGCGCCGATCTGCCCTGTGTCATCGTCTCGCGCGCCGCGCAACCGGATCAGCAGATTGTCCGCACCACGCTCGGACAGCTCGACCGGATTGCTCCCGTAGCGGCACCCTCGATCCTGCTCGCGGGCGAAGTCATGCGCGACTCGCAGACCAGCAACCTCGACTCCATCGCCCCGTATTTGAGGGAATCTTCTGCGAACCAGCCGCAGGCAGCGGACTTGTGACACGCTATTTCGTTGCGAGCGTGTACTCGAAGTCGTAGAAGTGCTTTCCGCCTTCTTCGATTCGAATCTTCATCGAGCCGGAAATTCCTGTCAGGTCGCCTGTCCCCGAATCTGGCACCACGTTGATGTTCATCGCCGGGACGCCGCGGTTCATGGTCGCGTTATGTTGCAGCACGAAGGTGCCGGTCTTCCCTTCCAGGGTTCCGGACACGCGCTCCAGCGCCACGTAGCCGCCCGATCCCTTTTCCCGGTCGAGGAAACTCAGCATCTCTCCCTGGCTGGTCGCCTCCAGCGCGCCGTGGAACTGCTTATCGATGGACATCCGGCCCAATCCGGCCGCTTCCGCCTGCGGATTATCCGCCTTTTGCGGGGCCATCTTTACCTCAAACGGTCCTGAAATCTGATGCATGCTCACCTCTCCCTTTGCCGTCGCCGGGCTTTGAGCCGTTGCCGTCGCCAAGGCGAGCAGCATTCCCAGCCCCACCGTCGTAGTTGCAGCTCGAAACCGTATCATTCTGTGCAGCATAGCATCGCCCTTATCTGCCATTCCGGCATCCAAATCATCCATGAGCAAGATCAGCGCATTTCTTTTAACCACGGCGCTTCTGGCAGCCGCCCTCGCGGGATGCCACAGCAATGCGAACACTGCGAACCAGGCGCAGACACCTTCCAGCGACGACCCAGCCACCGTGAATCTGGCGAACGCCAGCAATACGACGACAGACGCCAGTCAGAATCCGCCGCCACCCCCGGCCGATCAGGGGTCAGGGTCGCAGGCGTCCGCTCCGCCGCAAGCCCCAGCTCCGTCGCAGGCTCAGGCTCCGCCGCCCCCCTCCGGATACCAGGATCAGCCCGGCTACGACGATCAGTACGGTGGCGATCCATCGGATGGCTACGACGACAGTTCATATGACGTTGCTTCGGATCCGCCGCCGCCGCTGCCCGACTACGATCAGCCGCCTGCGCCCGGCGACGACTATGAATGGACGCCCGGTTATTGGGGCTACGCATCCGATGGCGGCTATTACTGGGTGCCTGGCGCGTGGGTGTTGGCGCCTTATGTCGGCGCTCTCTGGACGCCGGGTTACTGGGGCTATTCGGGCGGCCATTACCGCTGGAGCCATGGCTACTGGGGACCGCATATCGGCTTCTATGGCGGCGTAAATTACGGCCATGGCTATGGCGGCGATGGATATGAAGGCGGCTACTGGCGCGGCAGCAATTTCTACTACAACACGGCCGTCAGCCGCGTGGACGAACACAACGTCCGCAACACTTACAACTACCGCGTGACCAACAACTACAATTCCACGCGCGTAAGCTACAACGGCGGCAACGGCGGACTGAAGTATCGCCCCAACGCTGCGCAGGCTGCGGCCCGCAACGAACACCACTTCGCCGCTCTGCCGGCGCAGCGCACCAACGCGCAGGCGGCCATGCAGAATCGCGCGCAGTTTGCCAACCAGAACCACGGACGTCCGCAAACCGTGGCGGAGAGCCGTCCGGTCAACGACGGACGGAGGGCTCCTGCTCCCCGCGCGGAAGACTTTCATCCAGCGCCCAGTCCGCGCACCGCAGGAGGCCACCCCGCTCCTCCGAATGCCGGGCCGGCAGCGCGTCCGTCGGCGGGAACGCCTGCGCCGATGGGCGGCGGTCGTCCGCAGCCAGGAGGGGGAATGCGCCCGCAGCCGGGTCGACCGACTCCGGAATCGCGGCCGCAGCCTTTGAATCGACCGGGATCACGGCCGACGCCGCAGCCGCGTTCGCAACCGGAATCAAGGCCAACGCCGCAGCCGAACAATCGACCTGCGCCGCAACCTGGGAATCGACCTGCGCCGCAGCCCAACAACCGGCCTGCGCCGCAGCCGAGGCCGGAATCGCGGCCGGTTCCCCAACCGCACAACCAGCCGCAACCGTCCAATCGGCCCGCGCAGCGCCCACAGCCGGAGTCAAGGCCGGCGACCCAACCGTCCAGGCCGGAATCACGGCCTCAGCCGGAATCGCGGCCTGCGCCTCAACCCTCGCGGCCGGAATCACGGCCGGAATCACGCCCGCAGCCGGAGAGTCGCCCCGCGCCTCCGCAACACCAGGAGTCGCATCCGGCGCCTGCTCCGAAACAGCAACCTCATCCGGAGAACAAGCCGAACGACAAACATCCGCAGTAAGGTCGGCGGCACATCAGGCTGCTTGTCCGGGCCAGCGCACGGTACGGGCGAGCAGCTCACGCAGACGGAAGGCGCGTTCGAGCTGGCTGGCGACCAGAAGCTCCTGACGGCGCCGGTGATCGGGATCGTCCAGGAACGGGACCAATTGCTCGTCCCGTGCCGCGCCTGCCTCGAGGTCGAGGATGGTGGATTCCAGGGTAAGGCGGAATCGGTCGCTGACTCGAAACGGTTCGGCAGTGGTGGAGAGGCGCATCTTTCCTCGTCGTACGGTTAAAGTCTCTTCGTCTGCTGCCGATTTTAGCGACGAGGACTCCTCACGACGAGACCCTCTGGTTCCGGTTTGGAAAAACCTTTGTGGGATAACTGTGGTGTTTCGAGACACCCTCAGCGGCCCCATCCGGCCGCTGATCTGTTCATAGTTCGATGGTCTTGTTCGCCACTTTTTCCTGGGATTGGGTGAGGAACGTTTCGAGCGGCATGGATCCCTGATCGCCTTTGCCGCGGGTACGTACGCTGACCGCTTCGCTGGCTTCTTCCTTGTCGCCCATCACGAGGACGTAAGGGATTTTCTGCATCGTGAGGTCGCGGATCTTTGCGTTCATCTTCTCGTTGCGCATATCGACCTCGACGCGCAGTCCGGCCCTGAGCAGGCGCGCCTGCACTTTCTTCGCGTATTCCTGATGGCGCTCGCTGATGGGCACGAGGCCGACCTGGATGGGCGCAAGCCACAGCGGGAAAGCGCCGGCGTAGAGCTCGATGAGGTAGGAGACCATGCGCTCCATGGTGCTGATGACTCCGCGATGGATCATGACCGGGCGTGGCTGGGTTCCGTCGGCAGCGGTGTATTTGAGGCCGAACTGGTTGGGCAGGTGGAAGTCGAGCTGGATGGTCGAGTAGGTTTCTTCGTGGCCCATGACGTCGGCGAGCTGAATATCGAGTTTCGGGCCATAGAAGGCTGCGTCTCCTTTGCTCTCGCGATACCTGAGGCCGAGCGCATCCATGGCTTCGCGCAATTCGCGCTCGCCGAGCTCCCACATGGCGTCATTGTCGACATACTTCTCCTTGTTCGCGGGATCGCGCAGGGAGAGACGGTAGCTGTACTTCGTAATGCCGAGGTCCTTATAGGTGCGCTCGACCAGCTTCATCACGTTCGAGAACTCTTCGTTGATCTGATCGGGCATACAGAAGATGTGGGCATCGTTCAGAGTCATGCAGCGCACGCGGCTCAGGCCACTCAGCACTCCTGAGCGCTCATAACGGTACATGGTGCCGAGTTCGGCGATCTTGACGGGCAGATCGCGATAGCTGTGGAGCTTGGACTCGTAGACCAGGATGTGGTGCGGGCAGTTCATGGGCCGCAGCACCATCTGCTCGTTCTCAAGGTCCATGGGCGGAAACATGTCCTCGTGATAGTGCTCCCAGTGGCCGGAACGTTTGTACAGATCGACCTTGGCGAGGTCGGGGGTGTAGACATGCTCGTAGCCAAGCTCGCGTTCGAGGCCGAGAATGTAGTCCTCGAGGAGGCGGCGAATGGTCGCGCCTTTGGGGAGCCACAATGGCAGGCCCGCGCCCACTTCTTCGCTGACGGTGAAAAGCTCGAGCTCTTTGCCGAGGCGACGATGATCGCGGCGCTTCGCGTCTTCGATGCGCTCGAGATACTCCTCCAGATCTTTCTTTGAGAAGAACGCCGTGCCATAGATGCGCTGCAGCTGCGGATTCTTTTCGTCGCCGAGCCAATAGGCTCCGGAAAGGCTCATGACCTTGAAGGCCTTGACGCGACCGGTGGATGGCACATGCGGACCACGGCAGAAGTCCACAAATTTGCCGTTGCGGTAGAGCGAAATTTCATCGCCGGGCCTGGTGAATTTTTCGACGAAGTGGACCTTCATGAAGTCGTTGCCGGTTTTGAACTCCTCGAGGCCTTTTTCGCGCGGCTCGAGTTCACGGACGAACCTTTCGTCACGCGCGGTGACCTCGGCCATGCGGCCTTCGATCAGCTTCAGGTCGTCGGGGGTAAAGGGCGTGGGGCGCCAGAAATCGTAAAAGAAGCCGGCATCGGTGGCCGGTCCGTGGCCCAGTTTGGTTTCGGGAAACAGCTCGGTGACCGCGGTTGCCATGACGTGGGCGGCGGAGTGGCGCAGGACTTTGAGCGCGTCCGGATCCCGCTCCGTAATGAGCTGCAGGGCGACGTCTTCCTGGAGGGGAGTGGCCAGATCGACGAGGCGCTCGGCGTGGGCATTTTCGCTGGCATACATTTCGGCCTCGCCGGACGCGGCGGAGGAGGCTGCGGAAATGGGAACTGCCTTGAGAGGGCGAATGCGCGCGACGACGGCTGCCTGGGCCAGGCGCGGCGAGATGCTTTCTGCAACGGCGAAGGGGGTGGTGCCGGACGGAACTTCGCGTACCGATCCATCGGGAAGCTGAACCTGAATCGAACTCATATAAAAGCAGGGTACAAGGTACAGGGTGCAGGGTCGAGATCACGAACAGCGGTGGTGGATCGGGAGGCGCTTTGTTGTGCGTGGGACACCCCCCTCCCCCCCTCGGGTCCTGGGCCGGGGTTTTAGAGTCATCGGCCTGGAGGAAACTCGATATTCCCCTCTTTGAGGGCTCCAGTGTTCCGGGGGTGGTTGCGGTTGCACTCAGGGGCTGAACCCGGATCATTTTTGGCTCATTACGGCACGACTGAAGTCGTGCCCCTTCACTTTTTCCGTGTCTTGTTATTCAGGTTGGCGGGCAGTTTTAGGTTCGGCTGAATCACGACAGCGAAGAAGTTTCCTGGCGGTTGCACTCAGGGGCTGAAGCCCGGATCATTTTTGGCTCATTACGGCACGTCTGAAGTCGTGCCCCTTCGCTTTTTCCCTGTCTTGTTATTCGGGTTGGCGGGCAGCTTGAAGATCGGGGAAGGCTGCATCATTTTTGGCTTTTCGGCACGACTGAAGTCGTGCCCCTTCCCTTTTTCGTCTGCTATTCAGCCTGGCGGGCAGTTTGGAACTTGGGGCTAAGCTCCGGGCCCCACGCAGAATCCCTCCGCCGGTTATGGCTTTGGAGCGGGCGAGTCGAGGTATTTGATGAGGAGGGCTTCATTTCCCAGCTCGTTGTAGATGAGCTCGTCGACGGTGCCGGCGGCGAGGAGGAGGCCATACCCTCCGGCGCGCATACCTTCCTGGTTGCGCTGCACGATGTGGGCCGTAGGATCGTCGGGCGAATTGGAATGGACCGCATGGGTGATGGCTTCCTTGCGGAACCCCGCGCCCGGATCGCGTACCCGAAAGGTCATGGTGCGGGCGGTGCGGATGGCGTTGACCTCCACGACCTGATCGGGGTTGAACGCGGCGCCGTGCTCCATGGCGTTGACGAGGATTTCGCGAAGCGCCAGCATGATCTCCTGACGTGCAGTCTCGGGGAGCTGCGCGGCGAACTCTCTGGCAAAGGACATCATGCGGTCAGCGGTGGCGAGGCGGCAGTTGACGCGAACGGCGATCCAGCCGGGGCGTGCGGAGATCACTTCGATGTCTTCGTTGGAGTCAACGCCGGTCGCTGCGTTACGCGCGACGGAGAAAATCTCGGCCGCGTCGAAGGGTGGAGTGAAGCAGCCGAAGACGCGGGCACGAAGAGCTCGAATGATCTCGGTGGGTGTGCTGTGAGGGGCGAGCACAATGCATTTGAGATTGGGGCGTATGAGCCTCATCTCCTCGAGGAGGGCGAGAGCTTCTTCGATGACGCCGTCGGCGCTGGTGATGATGACACTGAAGGCACGGCAGCGCATCCGGTGGAGTGCATCGATGTGGCCGGCGGCGTACTCGAAAGGCAAACCGGCGGCGGTCAGGAGCTCACCGACTTCGCGGCTGACCGGGGTTTGACTGGCGATGATGAGAACTCGGCTCAACGTGATCTTCCGGAGGGACCGGGTTGATTTTAGATCATTGGACCGGGCGACGGATGCGACGCAATTTTCCCTGTGCCGCAAGTGCGGGGAGCCTACATACGCAGCGCGAAGCTGGTTGCCAGGGCGAGAAGGGCGATGGTTCCCATGGAGATATAGCAACGCGGAAGCTGAACCGAGCGGCCGACAGGGATATAGCCGGTATGCCACCAGATATGGCCGGCGAGAAGGTCCGACAGGCTGCTCGGGTAATACCAGTTCAGCGCGAACCAGAGGAAATCTTCGGTGACACAGATCGCCAGGAATGCGGAGAAAAGGAACAGCAGGTCCGCGATCGCGTGACCGCTGCGGAGCGCGGAGCGGAAGCCGAGAAAAGCGCCGATGCGGTACTGCGTCCAGAGCACGATGGGCAGGATCGCACCGAAAACCGTGAGGTGATAGGTGGTGACGTACGGCTTATCGGCGATCCATCGGACGAGAGGATTTCCGGCAAAAAGCTTTTTGCCCCAGACGCCCTCGCCGAGGGCAGACGCCCATCCGCGATCCTTCTCGAGAACGATCTCAAAGACGGCGAGGATGCTGCTGAGCAGCAGCACGTCGGCGGTCCAGAACGCGAATCTGTCGAAGATCTGACCCATAGGCGAAACTTTGAGAGTAACAGGATCGCCCGTGGCAGGGGAATGCATTTTTGAGGGGGAATTGGACCGCGGCTGAAGCCGCATGTTGGGGGGGCGGCTTCTCCGGGGCTACTGGCCTGGCTCTGCAGACGAACAAAGCAAGCGCGGACCCTTCGTCGCTTGCTTCTCAGGACGACAGCGCGGGTGTTTTGCGGCCCCGTGTTGTGCTTTGGAAAGGCGCAGGGGCTGAAGCCCGGTTCACGGCGCCGTTACGGCACGACCGAGGTCGTGCCCTGATACAGAAACGTCGTTCTGCCGATCTACTTCAAGCCAATATGCGCGGTGACCTGCATGTTGCCGAAGTCGACGACGTTTCCGTACGTCTCATAGTCGGTTTGATAGGCGCGCGTGCCGCCCATCTGATTGGGCGTTGAGGTGTTGATGCGCTGCCACAGGGCGGGAATGACTTCCTGCGGAGCGCCCTGGTCGGACGTGAAGAGGGAGTACTTTCCAGCGTGCACCGTTTTTGCCACGAGGCCGGAGGGAACCTTGTCGGCGGAAGTGACCTTGTAGCCGAGGGTGTAGTTATAGTCGCCGGTGTTGTCCGAGGCGTAGTCGCTGTAGACGACGATCAGGCCGTCATCGGCCTTGTTCTGCACCTGATCGAGGGTGCCGTTCTGCATGGCGTTTTGCCAGAGCTGCGGGATTTCTCCCTGGCCGCCGGCTTCTTTTGTGTTGTTGGTGCGCACGGTAACGCCGACGACGGTGAAGCTAGGCTGGTCTTCAATTTTGGGAGCCGCGGGAGCCGCGGGGGCCGCAGGTGCTGGAGACGCCGGCTGTTGCGCGGGCGTGGCGGCGGTTTGGGCGAACCCTGATGCAGCCAGGGTCAAGGTGGCGCACAAAGCAGTGTTGCGGATGGCGGCGAACATAGGTGAGCAGTATACGCAGCGGGGCGGTGTGCTGTTCATGAAAAACAGGCGGCCGGGCGATTACCGGCAGAGTACTTTGGTCAGGCGAAATTCGCCCCAACGTCCGCTATGGTTGACCCGTTCGTTGCAGGGGCGGGCGCGCGATTCCTGGTGGGAGCGCGGCGGGCCCACATTAAGATGAAACCAATCTTCCCCGGACCAGGCGGCGCATTTCGGATATGGCAGTCTTCGATCGCAGGCAGTTGTGGACGCGCGTCGCAGTGGCAGCGGCTTTGGCTGGATTGCCGCTTGTTGGATGTCAGAACGTGCAGACTTCGATGACGGTGCAGACGCGGGTGCGCGTGATCGACGCGTCTTACAACGCGCCGGCGGTCAACGTGGACGTTGCCACCACGCCCATCGCGACCAATGTTGGGGCGGCGAGTTTTACGAACTACGCTTTCCTGCCGCCGGAGAATGCGACGGCGTATGTCATTCCTGCGGGCACGACGAAGCCGACGGAGACGGCGGACGGGCAGTTCCTGGTCTCCGAGCAGAATTCAGTATTGATCACGGATTCTGGCACCGGTTACACGGCGAGCATCCTGGCCGACCAGGCGATTGCCGCGCCCGCAGGATATTTTTCGATTCGCTTCCTGCAGCAGGCTCTGGTGGCCGGCGCGGTGGACATTTATCTGGTGCCTGCCGGCGATACGCTGGCCGGCGCGAAACCGGTATACACCGATGTGAAGCCGCAGTCGGTGGTGGGATATTTGAACGTGCCCGCGGGCGGGTACACGATTGTGGTGACGCCCACAGGGGTGATCACGACGCCGTACACCAGCTCGCAGATCACCTTTGTTGCCGGGCAGGTGCGCACCGCGCTGATCATGGACGCGCAATTGACGAAGGATCCGCCGGTGACAGTGGCGATTGGAAACGACCTGAACTGAAAGAGCCAGCGCTCAGGGTTGAGCGTTCAGAAAAGCTGGGACGTGGGCAGGTTCAGTGAGCGACGAAGCTCGCCAGGGCTTCGCAGCAATCCGGATCGAGCCGGTGCGGGATTTCCCGCGCCATAATTTCGAGTGCCTGTTCGTGGGTCATACCGGCGCGGTAGGGCCGATCCTCAACCAGTGCACCGTAGACGTCGGCGACGGCGATGATGCGCGCTTCGAGCGGCAGCTCCTTTGCGGTGAGCTGATTGGGATAGCCGGTGCCGTCGAGGCGTTCGTGGTGCGCGCCGGCGATGAGAGCCATTTCGCGGAAGGGGCCGATGCGCGAGAGGATCTCACGGGTGAGGCCTGGGTGTTGCCGGACAACCTGCCATTCGCCGGCATCCAGTTTGGCGGGCTTGTCGAGAATCGAATTGGGAACGCAAAGCTTGCCGAGGTCATGCAACAGGGCGGCGCGATTGACAAACTGCCTGCGCTCGCGGCCTAAGCCCATCTGACGGGCGATGCTCATTGCGGCATCGGTGACGCCGAGCGAGTGACGAAACGTGAACGAAGACTTGGCGTCGACGACGTCGGCAAAGGCTTCGCAGATGAGGTCGATGTCCGATGCTTCGAGGTGGTGGACTTCCTCGGGGGCCAGATCGATCGCGGCCTGGCGGGTGTCGCATTCCGGAGCAGCGGACAGAGCGTTATGCCAGAGTGACCCGCTGCGATCGAGCATCTCCGCAATGCGCACGAGTTCCGGATCGAACCAGCGCCCACCGCGCTCGCGCAGGACTTCGATAGCGCGGTCGGTTCCCTGCTCCGATGCGAAGACGTCGAGGTGCTGAGCCACAGCAAGAATGCGCGATTCGAGAGGGATGGCGGCGCCGATGCGGCGCTCCGGATATCCACTGCCGTCCCAGTGCTCGTCGAGACCGCGAACCGCTTCAGCGGCCGCGTCGCCGAGGCCGAGCTTGAGCAGGATGTGCGCGCCGCGATCGCAGCGCAGGGTGATCATCTCTTCGTTGTTGCGATGTTGCGTCAGTCCGATGCGCACGATGCCGGCAATGCGCTGGATCGGACCCGAGTCGGGAAGCACACTGGTCCACAGGAGCCGCAGGGTAGAAGGTTTGGGACGGCCGGGACGCGTCCAGTCCTCAAGCTTGACGCCGGCCTTGACGCGGCGCTCGTCGCCACCGCCGATGATCTGGCAAAGGCGCGCGGCATTACTGCTGCACCCCACATCTTTGAGCAGCAGCGCGTAGTAGAGGCTGGCACGCTGGTCGCGGGGCAACTGCAGCTGGGTGGCAAGCCGCATGCCAAGCACGCAGCTGCGCAGAGCATGGCCGGGCACCGCTCCTTCAGTAAGGTCGAGGGCGAAGGAGAGGGCCGAGAGAATTTCCGCGAGCGAGATGGGGTGAGGATCGGAGAGGCTGGAAAGCTCGATCCGCTCTGCTACGGCTGATGCCACCACCCATCCTCCTCGAGTTCCCGTGCAGCGAGAACCGTAACAAAGAGGGGGAACGAAACCACTCCCACAAAGGTGGCGGCGGAAGGGATGGTGCCGTCAGTCACTTCGAGGGCGACGCGGCGCCCTCGATTTCCAGCAGCTTCTTTTTGCGTTCGACGCCCCAGCGGTAGCCGGTGGGCTTGCCATCGCTGCCAATGACACGATGGCAGGGGACGACCACGGCGACAGGATTGGTGGCGCAGGCGCGCGCCACGGCGCGCACGGCGGTGGGCTGACCGATGGAGGCTGCGAGTTGCGCGTAGCTGCGTGTCTCTCCGCGAGGAATGCGGCGGAGCGCTTCCCAGACGCGCATCTGAAAAGCGGTGGCGCGCAGGTCGAGAGAAAGATCGAGCGCGGCCGGATGTTCGGTGAACTGCGAGAGGACCTCCTGAAGATGCGGTTCGAGACGCGGCTCGACGCTGATGGCGGCGGCGGGAAATTGCGCGCGCAGCTGGTTGGTGAGCTGGTCGTCGTTGTCGCCGAGGATCACGGCACAGAGGCCGCGCTCGGTGGCGGCGATGAGCAGCTTGCCGAGAGGCGAGTCACCGATGGCGTAGCCGATGTGGGCGTCCGGACCCCCGGCGCGGTATTTTCCGGGCGCCATGCCGAGCTGGGTGTTTTCATACGCGCGGCCAGGACCGGAGTAGCCCGCGTCGTAAATGGCGTCGGTCACGCGGGCCGAGCCTTCGGTCAACTCTTTGCGGAAGGACGCGGCGCGGCGCTGACGCTGATACTGTGCGGGGGTGACGCCGAGGACCCGCTTGAAGGTGCGCTCGATGGTGAAGGGGCTGCGGCCGGTCATGCGGGCCAGCTCATTCAGCGTGACCTGACGGTCGCGCTTGAGGCCTGCGGAAATAACTTCGACGAGGCCGGCGTCGATGTGGCGCTGTTGCGGGCGGCAGCGGCGGCAGGGACGGAACCCGGCGCTCATTGCAGTGGCTGGATCGGGAAAGAACACGACGTTACCGCGCGCGGGACGGCGGCTGGGGCAGGTAGGGCGGCAAAAGACGCCGGTGGTGGTGACGGCGTAGACCATCTCCGCATCGGCTGCGGGATCGCGGGCCAGAACTGCGGCCCAGGCCTGGTCTTCAGAAAGCATGGCGGCTGTGATCATCGTACTAGCACCTCGAAGATGAGGATGTCAGGGATGACGGGGCGAGACACTCCGGGGATTGCGGGTGAACTTTTGAGAACAGGGAGTAGGGAATAGGGAGTAGCCAATGCCAGAGATTAGGAATGTTCGCGTTCCGCCGATGTTGGTCCGGGGTGAACCACGCGCAGGCCCAGGTGTTTTTCGAACGGATCGAAGTCGCGGTCACAGTGGAGGAGTTCGTGACTTGATTCAAGACAGAAGGTAGCTATGAAAAGGTCAACCGTGGTACGAACTGTGTAACCCTTGCCGCGGAGAAAGCGATAGTTTCGAGCCGCCTCAACGGCAAGCGCGGTCCCGCCTGAATCGAGAACGTCAAAATTCACAAGACGGCTCTGGACGCGTGCAACCTGTGCATCATCCCGCAATCCCTGCAGTATTTCGCAAAGAATCAAATCGGTGAGCGCCAAAGTACGGAAGCCGGCCTCGCCTCGAAGCCACGAGGTATGCCTGTTCACGATTCCGCCGAAATAGTCGATCCAGACGGTCGTATCCACGATGACCATACAGTCGATGTTATTTCGGGAAGCGTCCCTGGCGAGATCGCTTCAAGTCGCCTTCCCACTCCACAGTACCGAACAAGTCGCGAATGGAGGCCTGTGCCCGGGTGCGGACGAGCATGCGCAGCGCTTCTTCCACTGCGGCTTTCTTTGTGGGAGCCCCGCTGGAGCGCATGGCCTGGGCCATGAGCTTGTCATCGATATCGATATTAGTCCGCATATTCAGCTCCGATGTGTATAAATCTTACTTCTTTGTGTATAGCGGGTCAAGCGCTACCAGC
>DATAZC010000100.1:0-2639 GCA_036272255.1 Acidobacteriaceae bacterium
ACCTGGCTCGGGCGTGGCGAAAGTAGAAAGACAATTCAGCCGCGCGGCAGCGACCCTGGCGGAAGAGGAAGGCTTCGACGACGTCTTCCGTCCGCACGCGGTCAGCCGCCCGCGCCCCCTCTCCTCCTTTCAGGAGGCCGACTCCGCGCGTCGTCTTGCAGAAGATGACGACGACGAGTTGCCGGTGCTCCGGACGCGGCGTCGTGTCCCGGTCAAACGCGGACGCTTCCCGCATGGCCGGCTCGGCCGCATCCTGGTCATCAGCGGCGTGGTCGGTGCCTTCTGCCTCATCCTCGCGATCTGCTTCGCGGTGCATAACTTCTTCATGACGGACGCGCGCTTCCGCATCGACACTGCATCGTCGATCCAGGTGCTGGGTAACAGCCAGGTCACGCGGCCGGAGCTGCTCTCCGTCTTTGGCAGCGATATCGGCCGCAACATCTTCCATGTGCCGCTGGCGCAGCGACGCGCGGAGCTCGAGCAACTGCCGTGGGTGGACCACGCCACCGTCATGCGTCTGCTGCCCAACCAGCTTCGCGTTGCCGTTGTGGAGCGGGTCCCGGTGGCCTTTGTCCGAGCAGGAAATCAGATCGGGCTGGTGGACAGACAGGGCGTTCTGCTCAATATGCCGCCCGCCATGATGGCGGCAAAGCGCTATTCCTTTCCCGTGGTCACCGGCGTCACCGCGCAGCAGACAGCGGAGGATCGCGCATCACGGATGCGGCTCTATGCCGACTTCATGAGTGCCCTGAACTCCACCGGTGGCGCGGCTTCTGCGCAATTGAGCGAGGTCGATCTCTCCGACCCGGAGGATGTGCGGGTCCTGCTGCCCTCGGCCGGATCGGACCTGCTGGTGCACTTCGGCAGTGACGAGTTCGCAGCCCGGTGGCAGCGGCTGGAGGAAAAGCTTCCCGGCTGGCGCCAGCAATATCCGCGGCTTGCGGGGATCGATCTGCGCTACCAGCGGCAGACGGTGCTCGAGATGTCCAGGGTTGCTGACGAAGGTGCTGCGCTGCCCGCCGCGAGTGCCGTATCGGCACACGCGCCTGCGAAGCCGGCTGCGAAAACGGCGGCCAGGCCACTTGCCCACAGCCATTCCGCCATCCAACGTGGCAAGATATCGCCCATCCACAAGCCAGTGAAGAAGCCCAGCGCAACCCAGAAACCGGCCCGCAAAACCGCCCACAAAGCGCCCACCCATCCGGACACCAAGGCATGAACGCACCCGAACGCAACGATGGCCTGATCACGGTGCTTGATGTCGGCAGTGCACGGGTGCGCGTGGTGGTGGCCGAGGTGGTGGACGGCGCCCTGCGCTATCGCGGGCACGGTTCGACGGCGGCGAAGGGTATGCGCAAGGGGCTGGTTGCCGAACTCGCACCCGCCGCGCGATCCATCATCCAGGCCGCGGACATGGCGGAGCAGAGCGCGAACGCGATTCTGGCTCATTGCGTGATCGGAGTGGGCGGTCCACATGTGCGCGGCGTCAACAGCCGTGGCGGAATCAGCCTGGGAACGCGCATGCGTGAGATCACGCGGGAGGATGTCCGCGCCGCCGTGGATCGCGCCCGCGCCGTCTCCCTGCCTGCCGAGCGCGAGATGATTCATCTGCTGCCGCAGCAGTTCATCCTCGATGAACAGCCCGGCATCCACGATCCGGTGGGGATGATCGGCAACCGGCTGGAGGTGAACCTGCACCTCTCCACCTGTTCCGCGAGCGCGGCACAGAGTCTGGTGACCTGCGCCAACAAGGCTGGCCTCGAAGTCACCGATACGGTTTTCGAAGGCGTGGCCGCGGCGGAAGCGACGGTCTCCGCGGACGAGCGCGAGCTGGGCGTCTGCCTGATCGACATCGGCGCCGGTTCGAGCGAGGTGGTCGTCTTCTTCGAGGGAGCGGTCGCTCACACGGCCGTGATTCCCATCGGCGGCGATCACTTCACCAACGACATCGCGGTTGGTCTTCACGTCTGCGTGGAAGAGGCGGAGTTTCTCAAGCAGCACTACGGCAACTGCGTCGTGACAGCGATCTCCTCCTCTGCCGAGGTAGAGGTCAGCGGCACCCCGGGTCACGGACCGCGGACGATTCCGCAACGGCAGATCTGCGAAATCCTGGAGCCGCGCGGACGCGAGCTCTTCCACATGTTGCGCGACAACCTGCGCAACGGTGGCGTGCTGGAGGCGCTGGGCGCGGGATGCATTCTGACCGGGGGCGGAGCGCGGCTGGCCGGGCTGCTCGACTCCGCGGAGAGTCTGCTGCACGTTCCCGCGCGCATGGGTTATCCGGCGGCATTGTCGCGGATGCCGGAGGAGCTGGTGCAGCCGGAGTATGCGACGGCGATCGGGATGCTGCTCTATACGCATCGCACTCGCGTTCTGAAGGCGGCGGAAGATCATAGTTTGCGGGCGAAGCTGCGGGCCATCTTTGCCGGCAGTCTGTAGAGACTGCGGCGGGAAGTCTGTGAAGATTCGGGGCCAGAGCGTGTAGAAAGCGCGCTTTTCAGCCTGTGGAGAAAAAGCAGTGGAAAACCCGAGGAAACAGGAATAAAAGCAGTAATAGAACGGAAACGGAAAATAGCAGCGAGATGGGAGCAGTGAGCCGATGAACAATCCAGAGGAGATCCGCATTCAGTACAACGACG
>DATAZC010000101.1:0-6005 GCA_036272255.1 Acidobacteriaceae bacterium
GATAGCTGCTCTCGACTGTGCATCGTCAGTCGGGCATTCTGGTGGTAGTCCATCTGGTCTCCTGAGTCGCTTTGCTTCGCAAACTCAGCTTCCCAGTTCTCGATCAGATGGACAACCTGTTGAAACCTCACATCTAGGGCAGCCCACACCAAGACCAACAAAAAGGCCGCACAGCATCCGCCGTGCGGCCCTCGTTTTCGATCTGAGGTCTTCTATTCCCTACTGGCGATTCCCTATTGGCTATTCCCTATTGGCTATTCCCTATTGGGTATTCCCTATTGGCTATTCCCTGTTTTCTATTCCCTATTGGCTGTTCTGAGGGTCGCCGCTAAACTTTGGAATTCCGAAGTGTCCGCGCAGGTGCAGCAGGTCCACCGGGCTGATCATCCCGTCGATCACGATCAAATTCACGTTGCGCTGGTTCGCCACCAGCACCACCGCTCCGTTGAAGTTGGTGTGATCCATCCGCACCCAAACATCGGTCTGCGTTGGGTCGAACGGCTTGGGCGGCGCTACAGCCATTCCCGAAGCATCCGTCGTCGCGCTGGGAACCGCCTGGGCCGGCGGATGCGTCTGCTTCGTCACCAGATGCGTCCAGCCTTCATCCCGATACTGCGCCCGCACCGCATCCAGCGACGCCGCGTCGTACAGTCCCGGCGCCGAGTAGCGGAAGGTGTGTACTGAAATGCTGCGCAGCTTCGCAATGATCGGACGATCCTCATCCGGCATGATCTGGCTCGCCGCCTGCAGCATCGATTGATCGAAAGTCATGTCCGTGTGGAACGTGGCCCGCGCCGCCAGCGCGTCCATCCCACGCGGTGCCAGTGGGCCCTCCTGGGCCAAAATCGAAGATGCTGCAAAGACAGCGCCCAACAGAGCTGTGGACGCAAAAATAGCGAGGCGTCGATACGACATATTCACTGAAACGCCCTTTCCCCAAAAAAGTGTCGGCACCATCGCCGAAAAGCCGGGAGTCAGGATCCAAACCGAATCCAGACCCTGATATTTTCCCGACCCCCGACCCGAGCGCGTCCTACACCCTATTCCCGGCACCCTGTCCCCGAGGTTAAGTCCACTCCCCGCTGCGCATCACCGGCTCCGCCGCGCCACTCGCCACGATCCCATCCACATCGATCTTTCCCGACCCAATCATCCAGTCCACGTGGATCAGGCTGTCGTTCGCTCCCCTGGCCGCCAATTCCTCCGGCGATAGCTTGTCGCCATCCTTCACGCAGCTCGAGTAGGCCTGTCCCAGCGCAATATGGCACGCCGCATTCTCATCGAACAGAGTGTTCAAAAACAGCATTCCACTCGCCGAAATGGGCGACGAATTCGGCACCAGCGAAACTTCGCCCAGCCGCCGTGCTCCTTCATCCGTGTCGATCAGCCGCTGCAGCACCTGCTCGCCCTTCCCCGCGTGCGCCTCGACAATCTTGCCGCCCGCAAACCGTACCTGAATTCCCTCAATCAACGTTCCCTGGTGCGACAGCGGCTTCGTGCTCGTCACCGTGCCGTTCACGCGATCCTTGTGCGGCGTCGTAAAAACCTCTTCGGTAGGCATGTTGGGAATGCAGTAGTTTCCGTTGCCCGCCGTTGTCCCGCCGCCCAGCCACAAATGATCGTCCGCCAGCCCCACCTTTAAATCCGTTCCCGGACCTTTGAAGTGCAGCGCCGAGTACCGCCGTGCGTTCATGCGGCCCGCCCACTCGTGCAGCTTGCTGTCGTGCGTCTTCCACGCTGCCACGGGGTCGCTCTGGTCCGCGCGGCTCGCCGCAAAAATTGCTCCCCACAGCTTCGCCAAAGCCGCATCCGCCGGTAGTTCAGGAAACACCGCAGCCGCCCAGGCCGGTGTCGCCGCCGAGACGATCGTCCAGTTGATGTCGTGCCGCGTAATCAGTTCCAGCGCCGGCCGGTAAGCCTTCGACATCGCCCGGTTCGCGCGGCTTACCTTCTCCGGATCCTGCTGCGACAGCAGCGACGGATTACCGCCCGTGATCGCCAGCCGCGCTGCGCCGCTCTTGTACGCCGCCGCCATGCCTTCGTAGAGCCAGCCCGCAGCCGTGTCAAAGGTCGCATCGGCGCCATACTGGTACCGCAGCAACGCAGACTCTTCGTCGTTGAAGAGAATGGTCACCAGCGATGCACCCGCTTTGTAGGCGTGCTTGGTGATCAGCCGCGCCAGCGGCATCGCGTCGGTGCTCGCCGTCATCACCAGTTCCTGCCCGGGAGCCAGCCCCAGGCCGGACTTGATCGCGACCTCAGCCAGCCGGTCGAGCTTCGTCTCAAAATCTTTTGTCGTTGTCGGAGTTTCCGCGATTGCTGTAGCGCTCATAGTCTCTATTGTCAGCCCCGGCGCTGTGCAATGGCAACGCGCGGAATCGCCTGCAAATCATCCACGAAACACACCCCATCCCAATCCGCCAGCAATGCGGCCACCCCATCCATCTGCCCGTGCCCGATCTCCATCAGCAGCCAACCTCCGGCGCCTGATACTTCCCGCGCCTGCGGAATCAGCTTGCGATACACCTCAAGCCCCGTCGGTCCGGCAAACAGCGCATCGCGCGGCTCATACAGCCGCACCTGCGCCTCCAGAATCTCCCCGTTCGCCACATACGGCGGATTCGATACCACCACATCGAACCGCTCGCCCCGCACCGCTGCCAGCCAATCCGATTGCAGAAAAGTGATGCGTCCCGAAACCCCATGCGTCGCGCCGTTCTCCCGCGCAACCGCGAGCGCCGGCTCAGAAATGTCCACCGCCGTCACCTGCGCCTGCGGCAATTGATGGGCCAGGGCAACCGCAATCGCCCCCGACCCCGTCCCCACATCGCAGATCCGCACCGCCGCATCCTTCGGCACGCGCTCCAGCACCGCTTCCACCAGATGCTCCGTCTCCGGCCGCGGAATCAGCACATCCGGCGTCACGCGCAACATCAATCCATAAAATTCCTGCTCGCCCAGGATGTACTGCACCGGCTCGTTGTGCGCGCGCCGCGTAATCCATTCGTCGTACTGCTGCGCCTGTTCGTCGCTCAGCTTCCATTCAGGATGCGCGAGCAGCCACGCTCCATCGCGCCCCAGCACCCGCAGCAACAGGACCTGCGCATCGCGCCGCCCGTTCCGCATCTCCCGCAACCGTCCTACCCCACGGTGCAGAACCGCGCTCAGAATGTTCGCATCGCTCATCGGAATCCGACCGCGCCTCTACTTCTCGTCCTCGCAAAGCACATCGATGTCCGGCCAGCCGAATGCCAGCTCCGGCAGCGTCACCCCGCCAATCTCAATCATCTGCTCCGCCACCTGGGCCCCACCCATCCGCTGATAAAACCCGCACGCAGGATTCTCTTTCAACGCCCACACCGCCATGTTCCTGAACCCCTGCCCGCGCAACTCCCCTGCCAGCCTGCGCACCAGCGCCGCTCCCGCACCCTTCCCCTGATGCGATGCCAGCAGATAAATAGCGCCGAGCTCCCCATCGTATCCCTCCACCGGGTGCATGATCCCACCGCCGGCGACGAATCCAAACACGCCCGCATCGTCTTCCACTACCAGAACTGTGTTTGCCTTTTCCGTCAGCTGCGCCGCCCACCGTGCCGCGCCGTCTTCCCAGCGCAGCCCGTCGATGTATGCCTGCGGAACGATCCCCGGATACGTCGTCTTCCAGCTCGCAAGATGCACCTGCGCAATCGTCGCCGCATCCCCCGGCACAGCGTCCCTGATCTTCACGCGGAATCTTCCTTGACGATGCAACCTCAGCTCGATTGCATCAAATCTGCTCCCTACTGGCTATTCCCTACTGGCTATTCCCTACTGGCTATTCGCTACTGGCTATTCCCTATTCCCTACTAGCTACTCCCTGCTCCTGCGCCTCACTCTTCAACCGCTCCGCATTAAAGTGCGCAATCAGTGCGTCGATCACCGGCTGCAGCTTCCCTTCCATAATTTCCGACAGCTGATGGATCGTCAGCCCGATGCGGTGATCCGTCAGCCGATTCTGCGGGAAGTTATACGTCCGAATCTTCTCGCTGCGATCGCCCGACCCCACCTGCTGCTTGCGCTCCTTCGCCAGCGCCGCCTGCTGCCTCTCCATCTCCATCTCGTAGAGCCGCGCCCGCAGCACGCGCATCCCTTTCTCGCGGTTCTTGATCTGCGACTTTTCATCCTGGCAGCTCACCACCGTATTCGTCGGCAAGTGCGTAATGCGCACCGCGGAATACGTCGTGTTCACACTCTGCCCCCCCGGCCCCGACGAGCAAAACGTGTCGATGCGAATATCCTTCGCCTCGATCTTCACGTCCACATCTTCGGCCTCCGGCAGCACCGCCACCGTTACCGCACTGGTGTGCACCCGACCCTGCGTCTCCGTTGCCGGAACCCGTTGCACCCGGTGCACTCCGCTCTCGTATTTCATCTGCGAGTACACGCGGTTCCCTTCGATAATCGCAATCACTTCCTTCAATCCACCCACCGACGACTCCGACGACGACAGCACCTCCACCTTCCACCGGTGCTGTTCCGCGAACCGCGAATACATCCTGAAAATCTCCGCCGCAAACAACGAAGCCTCATCTCCGCCCGTCCCGGCGCGAATCTCCACCACCACGTTTTTCTCATCGAGTGGATCCTTCGGCAGCAACAACAGCTTCAGATCCTCTTCAATTTGCGGCTCCCTCGCCTCCAGCGCCGTCAGCTCGTCCTGCGCCATCGCGCGAATTTCCGGATCGGTCTCGTTCAGCATCGCCCGCGCATCGGCAATCCCGGTCTTCACCTGCCGGTACTCGCGAAACTTCTCGACGATCCCCTCCAGCTCGCGATGCTGCTTTGCGATCTTCTGGTACTGAGCGTGATCTCCGAGCACTTCAGGCTCCGCCAGCTGCCGTCCCAGCGCCTCATAACGAGCTTCGGTTTGTTCCAGACGTTCAAACATAAAATCCTCCCGGCGAGAGCCAGCTTCGTAGCAATTCAAACTGTAGGTTTTAAAGACGCAGCAAGGGGCGAAGGCGGCAGGAGCCGCTAGAGAAGAACGCCGATGGGAAAAAGCCGCTTCATCACATTTATTTTACGTCCATTCGATGTTTTGCTCTCCGATAAGACGCATAGGGTGGGTTATTGCCTGGTGTACCCCGACTGTGTAACGACAGTGTCGCGGGTTGGGTCTCTGTTCGCCGGGTCTCGCCGGCCCGATGCTCAGCTCTCCCTGAACGCTGTACGCTGATCGCTGATCCCCCGTGGCTCTTTTCCTCCAGTTCGCCGAGCTCAACAACGCTCTCGCCGCCACCACGAAAAAACTCGAAAAACGCGCCGCCATCGCCGACTACCTCAAGTCCCTCCCCGTCGACGACGCCGCACGCGCCGCCCTCTGGCTCTCCGGCACTCCCTTCCCCGAAACCGACACCCGCGTGCTGAACATTGGCGGCTCGCTCCTCAGCAAAGCCGTTGCCGAGCTCAGCGGCGCCACTGCCGAAGCAATGTCCGGCGCCTATCGCCGCCACGGCGACTTCGGAGCAGCCGCAGCCGCTCTCCTCTATGGCCACGCCCCGAACTCCGCCACCCTCACCCTCGCCGACGTCGAATCCGCCCTTAGCGCGCTCGCCGAAGCCCGTGGCCCCGCGCCCAAATTGCGCCTGCTTCTCGACCTCCTCCGCCGCGCCACTCCCGACGAAACCAAATACCTCATCAAGCTCGCCACGGGCGACATGCGCACCGGCGTCAAACAATCGCTCGTCGAAGAAGCCATCGCCGCAGCGTATTCTGCAACCACCGCGGCCGTGCGTCGAGCGGACATGCTCCTCGGCTCGCTCCCCGCCGTCGTCGCCCTCGCCGCCCAGGGCCAGCTCGACCAGGCCCGCATGCAGCTCTTCCATCCCATCGGCTTCATGCTCGCCAGCCCCGTACAGTCCACCCAGGAAGCCATCGCCCGCTTCACTGAAGAGCTCCAGGAGGAACTCAACTCCACCGGCAATCTCCTCGACCAGGAAAGCTCTGTCGTCCTGAGCGAAGCCTCC
>DATAZC010000102.1:0-1748 GCA_036272255.1 Acidobacteriaceae bacterium
TTCAAGCGTCGCGTTAAAAACTTTTTCGATGTCGTACAGCTGCGTCAGCCGCATCACCGACGCCAGGCCCGCGTTCCGCTCCGCGATGTAGGCCATCGCGCTCCCCAGCGCAATCGCCGCCATCCCTGCAATCTCGGCCACCTGCTCCAGCACCGCCTCGGTGGGCGCATCGCCGAAACTCACAATTTCAATTGCGCCTACCAGCTGCTCCTCACGCAGCAACGGAACATACGAAAGCGCCGTGACGTTCTGCCGTACATCCAGATGCGCGAAGTCTTCCCTCGCCAGCTCTTCCGCCGGAAACTGCAAAAGCGTCCGCCGCTCCGCCACCGCCCCCAGTGTCCCCGCATCCAGCGCAATCGGCGAGCCATCGACTGTCAAATCGCCCACCATTGCCTTTGCGACCCACACCGGCACGCCTGCATCCTCAATCGCGAACACGACGACCGCGGCACCTGGCACCATCTCGGCTACACCTGATGCAACGATCCGCGCCCTCGGCCCGAGCTCCAGCTCGCTCAGCAACGCCGCCCCGATTTCCGACGATGGAAACACTGCTGCTGAATGGCTCAACCGCGAGACTCCTTCCACCCAGGTTCACCAGGTGCGTCGCAGCGAGTGCACGAAGAACGAAAAGTTTGCGTTGCCGGGGGGCCGAGTTCGCGTCATCGACTCGCGACTCATTGGCTTCAGGGGGTGAAGCCGCAACACTTTCCTTGCATCCGCTGGCGGTATGTTATCCTGCCGCTGCTTCACTGGTTAAGTTTTTTCTTTCAGACGCTGCAGACGGCGCGCAAGCCGTGAAATCGGCCTCCGAACAAACGTTTGGGCCGCTTCGCGATCACTCAACGGCTTTGCCAGAATCAGCAGTTGCGCACGATTGGGGGACGAGGTTGGACATCGGCATACTCAAGCACGGAGAAGTCACATCCGTCACGCTGCGCGGAGGCCTTGTTCTCGGCCCCCCAACCGACAACCTGCGTCAGACCCTGGATAACCTAATCGCGCACGGCGAAACCCAAATCGTCCTCGGCATGACGGAGGTGAATCGACTCGATTCCAGCGGGATTGGCCTCCTCGTCAAAGGCCTGCAACTCACCAAGGAGGCCGGTGGCTCGCTCAAGCTCGTCAATCCCGCCAAGGTCGTCCTGCAAACCCTCAGCATGTGCCGACTCCTGCCGCTCTTCGAGGTCTACGACCAGGAGCAACAAGCCATCGCCGCCTTCCGCTGAGTCGACCGAGGCGTTGTTGGATCGGAACGCCCGCCGCTTTTCTGTCGTCTGCCGTAAGAAAGACGCCCTTAGACGCCTTTTTTCAACGGCTCCCATACATATTTGTGGATCTGCAGACTCAGCCGGGCGGGCAAGCCGTCGGCGAGCATCCATTCGACCAGCTCGCGCGGATCGAGCAGGCAGTTCTCGCTGCTTCGCTCCACGGAAGGCGTCTTGGTAAATGCCGGAGAGAGCAGGATTGATCCCACACACTTTTCCAGTTCATGATCACGTATGAAGCCGCGCGCGAATTCGTAATCGCCGCGATTCGCAATCACGAACTTCACTTCGTCCCGCTCTGTGAGGCAGGCGAGGTTCGACAGGCGAAAGCTGTTGGATTCGCCTGAACCTGGGCATTTGACATCGACGATCTTATGCACCGCACGCGACACCTGGTCCAGCGGCCGCTCGCCGCTGGTTTCAATCATCAGCTCGTAGCCCTGGCCGAGCAGGCGTTCCATCAGGGGGATGACCTCG
>DATAZC010000103.1:0-10673 GCA_036272255.1 Acidobacteriaceae bacterium
TTTGCCGTGGCAGAAAATCCACATATGCGGCAGACTGGAAAGACTTCAAGCACTACTACTGAGCTGAGGTTTCCAACTGGATAGCGCGACAAAGCGGCCCACTTCGAATGCGGCGCCCGATCTGCCGCGGGTGCTGAACACCTCGCACGCCACCGCCATTGTGGTGGGAACCATAATTGGCAGCGGAATTTTTCTTGTTCCTCAGGAGATGATGCGAGCCACGGGTTCGTCGGGGCTGGTGTACCTGGCGTGGATCGCGGGCGGATTGCTTTCGCTGTTTGGAGCGATGACGTACGCCGAGCTGAGCACGCTGCTGCCGTATGCCGGCGGCGAGTACGTTTACATCCGCGGCGTGTATGGCGATCTGCCGGCGTTTCTCTACATGTGGACGTGGTTTGCGGTGGCGAAGCCGGCGTCGATTGCCAGCGTGACGACGGGGCTGGCGCGGACGCTGGCGATCTTCCCTGCTCTGCACTGGCTCGACGGGATTGCTTTCCATGCGCCCTTTGCTGTGGCGTGGTCACAGATTTTCGCCATCGCGGCCACGTGGCTGATCACGGGACTGAATTATCTGGGGATTCGGAAGGCCGGAGATTTTCAGCTGATTTTCACCTGGCTGAAGGGCGTGTTGATTGTGGCGATTGCCGCGATTTGTTTTGGTTCGATGGCCGGACACTGGGGAAACTTTGCGACGAAGTTTGCGGGCGCGCATGGCGGGTTCGGCGGATTCATGATCGCGCTGATTGCGGCGCTATGGGCCTACGACGGCTGGAACGATCTGACCATGGTGGCGGGCGAAGTGCGAAACCCGGAACGCAGTTTGCCTGTTGCGTTGATTGCTGGACTGGGGATTGTCGGCGTGTTGTACATGGCGACGAATGCGGCGATCCAGTACATTTTGCCGGCCGCACAGATTGCTGGTTCACCACGACCGGCAGTGACGGCCCTGCAGGCGATTACCGGGCCGTGGGGCGCGGGACTGGTCTCGATCGCGATGGCGGTGAGCATTTTTGTCACCCTGAACGGGACGATTATGTCGGGGGCGCGGGTGCCGTATGCGGCGGCGCGGGATGGACTGTTCTTTCGAAGGATGGCTGATGTACACCCGCGGTTTCGGAGCCCCTCGACATCGCTGATGGTGCAGGCGCTACTGACGACGGGACTCCTGCTGGCGGTGGGACGTTTCCAGCAGCTCTTCGAACTGGCAATTTTTGCAGAGTGGCTGTTTTACATGATCACGGCAACGACGATCTTCTTTTATCGCCGGCGCGATGCCGGGTCACAGACGTATCACGTGTGGGGATATCCGGTGATTCCTGCACTGTTTGTGGCGGCTGCCGCGGTGCTGCTGGTGTATTCGTATGCGGAAAACCTGAAGAACTCGCTGATTGGGACGGGTTTGATTCTGCTGGGCGTGCCGCTGTTTGCTTTGTTTCGCAAGGGGGCACGGCCGTCCGGGCACGTCAACTGAAGAGGAATTCTTTCGTCCGGAGTTCTTTGATCGTGTCCCGCAGCCTGGCCGCTTTCTCAAATTCAAACTTCTTCGCGGACTCGCGCATATCGGATTCAAGTTTCGCGATGTAGTTGTTGAGTCCTTCCTGGGAAGTGAACTCCGGCATGGTGTCGGCTTCCTCAGCGAGATCGGCGTACTCAGCCTGGAGGATTTTGGCCAGGGACATATCGATGTGGCGGATGATGGATTGCGGGGTGATGCCGTGCTCTTCGTTGTAAGCGCGCTGTACGACGCGTCGGCGCTCGGTTTCGCCCATGGCCTGGCGCATGGAGTCGGTAATTTTATCCGCGTAGAGAATAGCGCGGCCGCTGATGTGGCGCGCGGCGCGACCCATGGTCTGGATGAGCGATCCGGCAGAGCGCAGGAAACCTTCTTTATCCGCATCGAGAATAGCGACGAGGGAAACTTCGGGCAGATCGAGTCCTTCGCGCAGCAGGTTGATGCCGATGAGGACGTCGTATTCACCCTTGCGCAGATCGCGCAGGAGCTTGACGCGTTCGAGGGTTTCGATTTCCGAGTGCATGTAGCGACAGCGCACGCCGACTTCGGAATAGTACCCGGCAAGGTCTTCTGCCATGCGCTTGGTCAGCGTGGTAACCAGCACCCGTTCGTCCCGCTGTGCGCGTTCGCGAATTTCGTGGAGCAGGTCGTCGATTTGTCCGCGTACGGGCCGGATTTCGACCTCGGGATCGATGAGGCCGGTGGGACGAATGATCTGCTCGACGACTACGCCGGCAGATTTTGTTAGTTCGTAGGGGCCTGGAGTTGCGGAGACATAGACGATTTGGTTGGTGCGAGCCTCGAATTCTTCAAATTTCAGCGGGCGGTTGTCCATCGCGGAGGGCAGGCGGAAGCCGTAGTCCACGAGGTTTTGTTTGCGCGATCGATCACCGTGCCACATGCCGTGCAGTTGCGGCACGGTGACGTGGGACTCGTCGATGAAAAGCATGAAGTCGCGCGGGAAGTAGTCGAGCAAGGTGGGCGGCGGCTCACCGGGGAGGCGGCCTGAGAAATGCCGGGAATAATTCTCGATGCCGTGGCAGTAGCCGACCGACTTGATCATTTCGAGATCGAAGCGGGTGCGTTGGTGGACCCGCTGTGCTTCGACCATGCGGCCCTGGGCTTCGAGTTCCTTCTCCCACCAACCGAGTTCTTCGAGGATGGTTTCGATGGCGGTCTTCTTGCGCTCCGGCTGCACGACATAGTGGCTCTTGGGGTAGATGGGGAGACGCGCGTATTTTTGACGGACGGTGCCGAAGAGCGGATCGATCTGCGAAAGCGAGTCAATTTCGTCGCCGAAGAGCTCAATGCGATAGGCGTTTTCGTCGTAGGTGGGAAAGACTTCGATGACATCGCCACGGACGCGAAAGGTTCCGCGGCGGAAGTCGGCATCGTTGCGCTCGTAGAGGATTTCGACGAGGCGGCGGATGATGTCGTCGCGGCGCACGCGCTGGCCTTTTTCGAGCAGCAGCAGCATGCCGTAGTAGGCTTCCGGCGAGCCGAGGCCGTAGATGCAGGAGACCGAGGCGACGATGATGCAGTCGCGGCGTTCGAAGAGGGAGCGCGTGGCGGAAAGGCGGAGCTTGTCCAGCTCCTCGTTGATGGTGGCTTCCTTCTCGATGTAGAGATCGCCGGCTGGAATGTAGGCCTCGGGCTGGTAGTAGTCGTAGTAGGAAACAAAATATTCGACGGCGTTGTTGGGAAAGAACTGCTTGAACTCGTGAAAGAGCTGAGCGGCAAGGGTCTTGTTGTGCGCGAGAACGAGGGCGGGGCGGTTGAGCCGCTCGATCATTTTGGCAACAGTGAAGGTCTTGCCGGAGCCGGTGACGCCGAGCAGGACCTGATGCTTCTCCCCGGCGTCGATACCGGTGAGGAGTTCATCGATGGCGCGGCCCTGATCGCCGCGGGGAACGTAGTCGCTGACTAGCTGAAAGTCCACAGGTTGATTTTAGGAGATGGGGGAGAGATGCGGAACAGGCGGGAAGTTACGCGGTTTTTCTGCCTCGTCCGCCGATCCAGAGGAAGGCAGGCCAGATGAGCATCCAGGCAATGGAGGTCCAGTGAGGCCAAGCGCCCCAGTTCATGATGGTGAACCAGAGGCCGGCAATCTCGCCGAGAACGAACAGGATGAGCAGATGCATGCCTGTTTTGAAGGGAGCGATGCGCACACAAAGCCAGCCGCCGAGGGCTGTGGCCAGAGCATAGATGGCGGTGCTGAGCATCGTGAGCGATGTCGGCGGAACTTTGCCGCGGACATACTGCGTGGGAAAGAAGTGAGTCAGAATGGGATCGCTCAACATGACGATGCCATAGACCACGATGTAGCTGAGCAAAACCGATGCAATGGAGCGGAGCAGCTTCACGCGCAAGCCTCCAGACGGCAGGTGAGTTTCGGGGCAGGTTGGCAGAATAGCGCGATCATCGGAGGAGTGGAAAGAAGAAAACGCCCGCATTGTGACCAAATGCGGGCGCTGGCGGGTCGAACCGAGTCGGATTGGGCTAGTTTGTGGGGACAGCTTCTTTGACGTGCGACGTTTGTGGTTTTGGCACCTTCAGGTCGAAACGATCGAGGTTCATCACCTTGCTCCACGCTGCAACGAAGTCGTGAACGAATTTTTCCTGAGCATCCGAGCCCCCGTAGACTTCCGCGATGGCGCGGAGCTGCGAGTTGGAGCCGAAGATCAGATCGACACGAGTACCGGTCCACCTGAGTTCGCCTGTTTTACGGTCGCGCCCTTCGAAAACGTCCTGCGCCTCTGAAACCGGCTTCCACTCGGTACTCATATCGAGCAGGTTGACGAAGAAGTCGTTGGTCAGCGCCTCCGGCCTTTTCGTGAAGACGCCATGCTTTGCTTGTCCAGCGTTGATGTTGAGGACGCGCAGGCCCCCGAGTAGCACGGTAAGTTCCGGCGCAGTCAGCGTGAGCAACTGTGCTTTGTCGATCAGCAGCTTCTCAGAAGGCACGGTGTATTTGGTTTTGAGGTAATTGCGGAATCCGTCCGCGATGGGCTCGAGGACCTCGAAGGACTCGACGTCGGTTTGTTCTTGCGTGGCGTCCATACGACCCGCGGAGAAAGGAACGGTGACTGGAACGCCGGCATTCTTCGCCGCCTGCTCGATGGCCGCGTCTCCGGCGAGGACGATGAGGTCGGCAAGAGAAACTTTCTTGCCGCCGGCTTGCTTGCTGTTGAATTCCCCCTGGATTCCTTCCAGCGTCCCAAGGACTTTCGCCAGCTGGCCGGGCTGGTTGACTTGCCAGTTCTTTTGCGGGGTCAGGCGAATGCGGGCGCCGTTAGCGCCGCCACGCTTGTCGGATCCGCGGAAGGTGGAGGCTGAAGCCCACGCAGTAGAAACGAGCTGCGAGACCGATAAGCCTGAAGCCAGGATTTTGGCCTTCAGGGCTGCAATGTCCTGCGCGTCAATCAGCTTGTGATCGAGGGCGGGGACAGGATCTTGCCAGATGAGTTCCTCGGTTGGGACTTCGGGTCCGAGATAGCGTTCACGCGGACCCATATCGCGATGGGTGAGCTTGAACCACGCACGCGCAAAGGCATCGGCAAACTGGTCGGGGTGTTCGAGGAAGCGCCGCGAGATTTTCTCGTAGGCAGGATCGACGCGCAGGGCGATGTCGGTGGTGAGCATAGACGGCGTGCGGCGTTTGGACGAATCGTACGGATCGGGCACGGTATCGACGCCGTCGCTTCCCTTCGGCTTCCATTGGTTTGCGCCGGCCGGACTTTTGGTCAGCTCCCATTCATAGCCGAAGAGGTTGATGAAGAAATTGTTACTCCACTTTGTGGGAGTGGTGGTCCAGATGACTTCAAGGCCGCTGGTGATGGTGTCGGGGCCTTTGCCGGCGCCAAAACTGTTCTTCCATCCAAGGCCCTGCTCTGCGATGCCCGCCGCTTCAGGCTCAGCGCCGACGTTGGTGGCTGGCCCCGCGCCGTGGGTCTTGCCGAAGGTGTGACCGCCAGCGATGAGGGCAACGGTTTCCTCATCGTTCATCGCCATGCGCGCGAAGGTGGTGCGGATATCATGGGCCGCTGCGATCGGGTCGGGGACCCCCTCCGGGCCTTCCGGATTCACATAGATGAGGCCCATCTGCACAGCGGCCAGCGGATTTTCCAAATTACGGCCGGTGCCTCCCGTGCGGTCGTACTCAGTGCCATGAATTTCTTCATTGGCGACGATGGTACCATCGCCAGGAAGGCTTTTGCCGTAGCGGCTATCGCCGCCCAGCCACTTCTTTTCCATGCCCCAGTAGACGTCCTCATCCGGCTCCCAGACGTCTTCGCGGCCACCGCCGAAGCCGAAAGTTTTGAAGCCCATCGATTCGAGGGCGACGTTGCCGGTGAGAACAATGAGATCGGCCCATGAAATCTTGTTGCCGTACTTCTGCTTGATGGGCCAGATCAGCCGCCGCGCCTTGTCGAGGCTGACGTTATCGGGCCAGCTGTTGAGAGGAGCGAAGCGCTGCTGGCCGGAGCCCGCGCCGCCACGACCGTCGCCGGTGCGGTAGGTTCCGGCACTGTGCCATGCCATGCGAATGAACAAAGGTCCGTAGTGGCCGAAGTCGGCGGGCCACCAGTCCTGTGAGGTGGTCATCACCGCCAGAATGTCTTTCTTCACGGCTGCCAGATCGAGGCTGTCGAACGCTTCGGCATAGTTGAAATTCCTGTCCATGGGATCGGAGAGCGCGGAGTGCTGATGGAGGATCCTGAGGTTCAACTGATTCGGCCACCAGTCGCGGTTGGTTGTGCCTCCGCCGGCGGCGTGATTGAACGGGCATTTCGCCCCGTTGGACGTTGCGTTTTGATCTGCCATGTCCTTCTCTTCTACTTCTTTCTATGACGCGCGCGTCACGGTTATTTACGAAATAAAGGGTGCGGTGATCCGCGTTTGTACCGATGGGCTCAATGTAGCATCATGGAGATGCATTGCTCCAATAGATAGATCGCATCAGGAGCATAGGCAGCGACTATGGAACTGCATCAACTGAAATACATGTGTGCGATCGCGGCTACGGGAAGCTTTAGCCGTGCGGCCGAGCAATGCCGCGTGGCGCAGCCGTCGCTTTCGCAGCAGATTTCGAAGCTGGAAGACGAACTGGGGACGAGGCTGTTCGACCGGCTGGGCCGCAGCGTGCGGCTGACCGATGCCGGGCGGACGTTTCTGCCTCACGCGCGGACGGTGCTGCATCAGACGGAATTAGCGCGGAGCGAAGTGGATGGGAAGCGGAAAGACGCGCGCGGAACGGTGATTGTCGGGGTGATTCCAACCATCGCTCCCTATTATTTACCGGAGCGCATAGCAGCTTTCACGCGACGCTTTCCGGATTCGACGCTGCGGGTTGTGGAGGAGACGACGCCGGTGCTGGTAGAGAGCTTGAGGAGCCTGGCGATTGATATTGCGATCTTGTCGCTACCGCTGCGGCATCGCGAATTCGAAATTGTGCCGCTGCTGACGGAGCATTTATACGTGGCACTGCCGGCGTTTCATCCCCGCGCAGACGCCGCCAGCATTTCGCTGAACGAATTGCGGTCGGAGAGATTTGTGCTGTTGCGGGACAGTCATTGCTTTCGCGAGATTGCGCTGACCGCTTGTCATCGCGCGCATCTGGATCCGCGCATTACTTTTGAAAGCGGCCAGTTCAGCAGTTTGCTGGGGATGGTGGCCGCTGGGATTGGAGTGACGCTGGTACCAGAGATGGCGATCGACCGACGCGCGGGCTGCCGGTTCGTGCGCGTCTCCGATGCGAAGGCGATGCGTACGATTGCGGCTGCACGACTGAAGGGCCGGTCATTCAGCCGAGTGCAGGAAGCATTTGTGGAATTTCCGGGAACGCCGGGGCGAGCGCAGCGGCGCAGGAAAGCTTAGGCGCGAAAACAGGAAGGACCGGACGAACCGACTCCTTCCTGCGTGACAGCTCAGACGAACGGAGCCGATTGATTAGTCGCGGTGATGCCAGTCGTGGTCATAGACCATTTGATAGCCACGCCGGAAGCCCTCGCGAAAGTCCGCACGTTCGTCACGTGGGCGATCAGGATGGCGGAAGTTGTCATGGCGACCGGGATCCGGTGGACGATGGGCGTCGACGTCATGGCGCGCCGCTTCAATGCCATCGTGGAATCCGCTATGCCAGGCCGAAGACCAGTTGCCCTGCGGCTCGTCCGGCGCCCAACCAGGAGGCGGCGGCCCTTCCTGTGCGTGAACTGCCAGCGACACCCCGCCTGACAGGGCGAGGCCGAGGACAAGTGCTGTTGCGGTTCTGGTAATTCTCATTTGTGTGTCTCCTAACGCCTCGTGGGATCTTGCCGGCGTTCTTTGTATGTGGGATGCGGAGACGTGGCATTTTAAGGGGACTTTTGGTGGCCAGAAGACAATTTTCTGCGGGCAACCCAATGTGATGTTGCACCTTCAGGGTGCGGGTAAGGGGCCCCTCGCATCGGTCCTGAGCGCGAGCGCCTGCGCCCACTCCGCAGCAGCGTCGACGAGGCAATCGCTTGGAATCGATTCGACAGTGTGCGACGAGAGACCGAAGCGGCAGCCGATGACCCATGCTCCGGCTCTGCGCGCGGTGAGGATGTCTACGCTGGAGTCGCCAATCATCAGAGTCTCGCCAGGAGCAACTTCGGCTTCGCGAATTACGGCGTTCAGGCCTTCGGGATCGGGCTTTTTGGTCACGAAGCTGTTGCCGCCATAGATGCGAAACATGTAGGGGCTGAGTCCGAGCGCATCGCAGATTGCGACGGAAGGGAGGACAGGCTTGTTGGTGAGGACGGCCATCTTTCGGGGGGCGCCGTTGGCGGTGGTGCGCAACGCATTCAGCGATTCGAAGACGCCGGGATAGACATAGGTGAAGTCGAGCTTGTGCTCGCGATAATGCGCGAGGAAGTGCTGGAGAGCGTTCTCCACGAGCGGCTCGTCTTCGGGATCGCCCAGGGCACGGCGGACAAGCATGCCGGCGCCGTCGCCGATATAGGTGGCGATGATTTCCTCCGGTAGCGGCTGGCGGCCAAACTCCGCGAGCATGGCGTTGATGGAGTTGGTG
Organism: Acidobacteriaceae bacterium; assembly: GCA_036272255.1. Classification (GTDB taxonomy): domain Bacteria; phylum Acidobacteriota; class Terriglobia; order Terriglobales; family Acidobacteriaceae; genus Palsa-343. Next base: position 8,565 of record DATAZC010000103.1, read on the forward strand.
AGATCTTTGCGTGAGTCGATCAGGGTCCCGTCGAGATCGAAGACGATGAGTCGAATCTTGTCCGCCGGAATGGGATTGAGCAGATGCAGCATGCTCTCAGTTTAACGAGAGGCGCGGCTGCACTGGTTTCTGGAGCGGGGTCCCTGAGGTTCGTGGCATCCATCGAACTAAAAATGCAGGTCCATTCGACTCGTGTCTGAATTGTTTGTTGCGCCTGAGAACTGGCGCAACGAATTTGGGGACTTCGCTCAGGATGACATTTTTGTTTTTGATTCAGCCTTCGAACAGGACATCAGGAGGCTGGGATATGCTCTCAGAATGCCGAAATTTTCAGGATGCACGCTCCTGGCCGCCGTCTGCCTCTGTTCGCTCTCATGGGCTCATGGAATGGGTGAGGATCACTTCCCTTCGAACGAAGATATGCGCCACGTACGCTCGATGGCGCAGCCGAAAGTGTCGCCGGATGGGCAGAGCGTGCTGGTTCAGATTACCGATGCGACGGCTGATGGAGGCAAGAGTCATCTGTGGCTCGTTGACGTGAAGACGAACACCGCGCGGCAATTGACGTATTCGGCGAGTGGCGACAAGCGCGGCGAGTCCGGCGGGCAATGGATGCCGGACGGCGCGAGCATTCTGTTTGTGGCGCATCGCGGCGAACACACGCAACTGTTCCGACTGCCGATGAATGGCGGCGAAGCGCATGCGTTCGAGGTGAAGATTGTGCCGCCTGTGGACCAGTCGAAGGAGGCTGACGCGATTCCTCCGGCAAAGAAGCCGGCGGCGGGCGCGGAGGCCGCGAAGCCAGAGCCGATTGACGTGGATGTTTCGCGCTACTCGATCGCACCGGATGGAAAGCACATTGCGATTCTGGTGCACGATCCGCAAACTCCGGGCGAGAAGAAGCAAAACGATGACAAGGCCGATGCGGTTTGGGTGAATCACGATCCGCACGGGTCGCGGCTGTATTTGCTCGATCCGGCAGATGGAAAGGTTACGGCAACGGCGGTGCCGCCGGACGTGGAGCGCGTTTCGTGGACAGAGCAAAGCGATAAGCTGCTGGCGATCACCGAAGGGATGAACGACGTGGGGGATCTGTCACCCGCAGGTGCGGCGTGGGTGGTATCGGTGGCTGATCCTGCTCATCCGACACAGATCAAGTCGGCGCCTGCGACGATTGGGGCGACTGCCTGGTCGAAGAATAGCGGTCGGATTTATTTCCTCGCGCAAAGCAAGGCCGACGCGCCGCCGGGAGTTGAGGACCTGTACGAGATGACGGTGGGCGATGGTTCGATCCGCGACCTGAGCGACGGGTTCAGCGGCAGTATGGGGCACGATGAGCCGATCGCGGAGGAAGGCAAAGTACTGGAGTCTGCGGAAATGGGCTTTAAGGCGACGCTGGTGCGCTGGGATGGAGCTCATGCCGAGCCGTTGCACTTCGATACGGCGACGGTTTCGCAATTCAACACGAATACAAAGCATTCGGCATGGGTTTGGCTGGGCTCCTCGAGCGACAAGCCGACGGCACTCTTTTACGCGGAGAAGCTGGGGGATGCGGCGAAGACCCTGAACACGCCGAATCTGTTGCCTGCAGCATGGACGGAGATCGCATCGCAGCCGGTTTCGTGGAAGAGCGATGCTTTCACGGTTGAGGGGTTGCTGTATTTGCCTCCGCAGGCGGCGAAGGGCAAGGTGCCGCTGGTGGTGGATGTGCATGGCGGCCCGACGGGCGCATTTGAGGACAACTGGAATGCGCTGACGGAATTTTTGGTGGGCCAGGGATGGGCGGTGTTGCGGACGAATCCGCGCGGAAGCACGGGGTACGGCGCAGCGTTCGCGGCGGCCAACAAGAACGACATGGGCGGCGGCGATTATCGCGACATCATGATCGGCATCGATACGGTGATCGCGAAGTACCCGATCGATGGCAGCAAGCTGGCGTTGATGGGCTACAGCTATGGCGGCGAGATGGCGGGGTTCGTGGAAGGACGGACGGATCGGTTTAAGGCGATCATCAGCGGCGCGCCGGTGATCGACCAGGAAAGCGAATACGGGACCGAAGCCGGCTCGTGGTACGACCGCTGGTTCTACGGAGGGCATCCGTGGGAGCAC
>DATAZC010000104.1:0-41028 GCA_036272255.1 Acidobacteriaceae bacterium
GTTCCCTACAAGGTCGTCAAACAGGGCGATCACGTCTCCATCGTGGCGCAGGGCAAGCTCTACACCCCGCCAGAAATTTCCGCGCTCATCCTGCAGAAGCTCAAGAAGGCCGCTGAGGACCACCTCGGCTTTGCAGTTACCGAAGCCGTCATCACCGTGCCTGCCTACTTCAACGACGCGCAGCGCCAGGCCACCAAAGATGCCGGCAAAATCGCCGGTCTCGACGTCAAGCGTATCGTCAACGAGCCCACGGCAGCGGCCCTCGCCTACGGCCTCGACAAAAAGAAGGACGAAACCATCGCCGTGTACGACTTCGGCGGCGGCACCTTCGATATTTCCATCCTCGAAGTCGGCGAAGGCGTCATCGAAGTGAAGTCCACCAACGGGGACACCCACCTCGGCGGCGACAACATCGACCAGCGCATCGTCGACTGGCTCATCGATGAGTTCAAGAAGGACGAAGGCCTTGACCTCCGCTCCAAGGGCAACGAAATGGCCCTGCAGCGCCTGCGCGATTCCGCGGAACGCGCCAAGATCGAGCTCTCCACCGCGCTCGAGACCGAAATCAATCTGCCGTTCATCACGGCGGACGCCAGCGGCCCCAAGCACCTGGTGAAAAAGCTCACCCGCGCCAAGCTCGAGCGGCTTGTTGAAGACATCATCCAGCGCTCCATCGAGCCTTCGAAGAAAGCTATGGCCGATGCCGGTGTCGACGCCAGCAAGATCAACGAAGTGGTTCTCGTCGGGGGCCAGACCCGCATGCCGCGCATTCAGCAGCTGGTCAAAGAGCTCTTCGGCAAAGAACCCCACAAGGGTGTCAACCCCGATGAAGTCGTCGCGATCGGTGCCGCGGTCCAGGCCGGCGTTCTTGCCGGCGAAGTCAAAGACCTGCTGCTCCTCGACGTTACCCCGCTCACCCTGGCGATCGAAACCCTGGGCGGCGTCGCGACGCCGATGATCCCACGCAACACCACGATCCCGACCAAGAAGACCGAGACCTTCTCGACCGCGGCCGACAGTCAGACCGAAGTCGAAGTCCACGTCCTCCAGGGCGAGCGGCCCATGGCCGGGCAGAACCGCACGCTGGGCAAGTTCAAGCTCAGCGGCATTCCGCCCGCTCCTCGCGGAGTTCCCCAGATCGAGGTCACCTTCGACATCGATGCCAACGGCATCCTCAACGTCACCGCGAAAGACAATGCCACCGGCAAGGACCAGAAGATCACCATCACGTCGTCTTCCGGTCTGAGCAAGGAAGAAGTCGATCGCATGGCGAAGGAAGCCGAGGCGCACTCGACCGAGGACAAGGAGAAGCGCGAGGAGATCGAAGCGCGCAATCAGCTCGACTCGCTCGTCTACAACATCGAGAAGATGCTTAAGGAGAACGGCGACAAAGTCTCCGGCACCGAGAAGTCCGATGTGGAGACGGCTCTGGCCGACGCGAAGAAGACCCTCGAAGGCCAGCCCAGCCCCGCCGAGCTCAACGCGTCGCGCGAGAAACTCACCGCCGCGTCGCACAAACTCGCGGAGGCCATGTACAAGGCCAACGCCAGCACCCCAGGCGCAGCTCCGGGCGGCGCCCCAACCGACGGAGCCGCCGCAGCCTCAGGCTCCGCCGACGAGAAGAAGGACGAAGGAGTCATCGACGCCGAGTACGTCGACGTCGACGAGAAAAAATAAGCAGCAGGAACGATGCGAAGCGAAGCGGGGCGTTCCGAAAGGAACGCCCCCAATTTTAAGATCGCAAGGAGCCGTAGTTGAAAGGAAGTCCCCGGATGACGAACACACTTTGGAAATGCGAACAGTTTCGGGCCGGCCAGGTCACCAATAAAGTCCTGTTCGATACCGAAGCCCAGGCCCACGACTTCGTGCACCAGATGCACAAGGTCGAACCGGATCTTTTCTGGCGGATTGAAGCCGTAGACGCGGATATGGTGTGGAACTGACGCTCCAGCGTCGTTAAGAACTGTGCTTTAACGCTCAGCGTTAAACGTGCTACGCTAAAGAGGTGATCCGCTCCTTTGCCGACGAAGAAACAGAGGAGGTCTGGCTCACCGGAAGAAGCAGGAGGTTTGGCAATGTCGGCCGCGTCGCCGTTCGGAAGCTGCAGAAAATCGACTCTGCCGCCTCAGTCGATGACCTCCGATACCCCCTCGGCAATCGCCTTGAGAAGTTGCGCGGCGACCGTGAAGGCCAGTACAGCATTCGCAACGATCAGTACCGGATCTGCTTTCGCTGGCATGACGGCGATGCCTGGGACGTGGAGATAGCCGACTATCACTGAGAAAACAATGTCCATTCCGCGCAAACCCGATCAGTACAGCATCCCGATTCATCCCGGAGAATTTCTCCGCGAGGATTTCATGAAGCCCCTCGGCCTCTCGGCGAACGCTCTGGCGATTGCCTTGCGTGTCCCGGTAACCCGCATCACCGAGATTATTCGTGAGCGGCGAGGGATCACCGTCGAAACAGCCATGCGCCTGGGACAGTATTTTGGTACGACCACCGCATTTTGGCTGAACATGCAGAAGGCCTGGGAACTGGCCATCGCCCAAAAGGAACTCCTCCCGCGCATCCGCCGCGAAGTCCGCCCCGCGCCCCGCAATCCAAAAACCGGAGAACTGAAACCCGCAGCGACTGCCTGACTCAGAAGAAAAAATGCCACCAACCCAGCACAAAGACTATTACGCCACCTTAGGCATCAAGAAAACCGCCTCCTCGGACGACATCCGCAAGGCGTTCCGTAAGCTCGCGCGCAAATACCATCCCGACGTCAATCCCGGCGACAAAAAGTCCGAGGAGAAGTTCAAGGAAATTTCCGAAGCCAACGACATCCTCTCCGACGACAAGAAACGCAAAATCTACGACCAGTTCGGCTTCTATTCCGATCAGATCGATCCCGCCGCTGCCGAAGCAGCCGCTCGCGCCGGCCAGGCCTACGGTCACCCCGGTTACGGAGCAGGCGGCCACGGCCAACAGGAAGGCGTTCCTTTCGATTTCGGCGGCTTCGATTTCTCCGAAGAAGCACCGGGCGCAGCCGGCGGCGGCCAGGGCTGGGGCAACTTCCGCGACATCTTCTCCGGCATGTTCTCCCGCGACCGCGCGCAGGCGCAGGGGCCGCAACCCGGCACCGACCTCGAGTACCAGGTCAACGTCGATTTCTGGACCGCCATCCGCGGCGGCGTTACCCGCCTCGAAATCCAGCGCCAGGAAGTTTGCCCCAGCTGCCACGGCCGCGCCACCACCGGCGGATCGCAAACCTGTCCCGAGTGCCATGGCGCCGGCCAGGTTACGCAGATGGGCGGCCGCATGAAGTTCAACGTGCAGTGCCCGCGCTGCGGGGGCAGCGGCAAAGTGCAGAACGCCTGCACTAACTGCCACGGCGAAGGCGTGGTCTACCGCACCGAGCCGCTTGAGTTCCGCATCAAGCCCGGCACCCGCGACGGCCAGCGCATCCGCCTTGCCGGCAAAGGCAATGCCGGCCTCCATGGCGGAGCCTCCGGCGACCTCTACCTCATCATCCGCGCCGGCACGCATCCGGTCTTCACCCGCACTGGCGACGACATCCACCTCACGCTGCCCGTCACGGTCTCTGAAGCCTCTCTCGGCTCGCGCGTCGAAGTTCCCACCATCGATGGGCGCGCTCAGCTTCGCATCCCGCCCGGCACGCAGAGCGGCCAGAAACTCCGCATGCGCGAACGCGGCGTCCCCTCCGCCACCAAAGAAGGCACGCGCGGCGACGAAATTGTAACCGTCGAAGTCACAGTCCCTCAGGTGCGCGACGAACGCTCCCGCGAAATCCTGAAGGAACTGGCCAAACTCAACCCCGACGACCCCCGAGCCACCCTCTGGGCCAAGGTTTAGTAACGATGACAGGCACAAAACGGATCCGGGCCGCACAATGAGACTCTTTCGCGAGCCGTTTCCGGATCCCGCCACCGTCGTTCCCGCTCCCAGCCGCGATCACCGCCACGCCACCCAGCTCTTCAACGCCTCCATGTCGTACGCGCGCCTCATCCTCCGGCGCTACGGCGAGCTCGCTCCCTTCGCCTTTTCTATAGATCATGAAGGCGTCATCACCCGCGAGACCCTCGAAATCCCGCGCCTTCCGCGCGATCCCGAACGCCTCTTCAAGCTCCTCACCGACCACGTTGCCACGCGCATCCAGCGCGGACTTCTCACCGGGGTGGCCGTCGCCGCCAACGTCACCCTCGCTACGCCGTCTGCCGAAAAGTTTACCGACGCCATCCTCCTCACCATCGAACAGCAATCCGGTCACGCCCTCCTGACTACCGTTCCCTACAAAATCCATGGAGGCCAGCTCCACAACCTCATCCCCCGCCGCATCACCCTCGGCCAAACCGTCACCGAAGAAGCCACACCGCGCTTCTTCTCCATCCAGCATTTGTGATTCTGGGCGTCATCCGCAGCCGCTCAGGCTTCGAACCAAGCTCCGGCATCTCATTACTGGCTACTGGCTACTGGCTACTGGCTACTGGCTACTGGCTACTGGCTACTGGCTGCTGGCTGCTGGCTGCTGGCTAACCTCTCGACCCGTACCCGCCCGCAGTGCATAATGTGAATCGGATATGCCCACCAAACGCAAATCCAAAGGCGCCTACATGATCTCGGCCGTTGCCGAGATGTACGACATCCATCCCCAGACCCTCCGCCTGTACGAGCGCGAAGGCCTCCTCAAGCCCTCCCGCACCGAAGGCAACACCCGCCTCTATACCGACGAAGACCTCGAGCGCCTCGAGTTCATCCTCAACCTTGCCCGCGACCTCGGCGTCAACATCGCCGGTATCGCCATCATTCTCCAGATGCGAGAACGCATGGAATCCATGAACTCGCAGATGCAGGACTTCATCCAGTACGTCCGCACCGAGATGATCTCCCGCATGCAGCACGCCGCCGAGCCCAGCGCCGCCATGGTCCCGCTCCGCCGCCCTGTTGTCGTTCCTTCCGAAAAAAGACGCAGCTAAATCCCTCCGCCGCTTGACGCCGCAGCCAGTCTGCCAGGATAGTGGGATTTTGCTGGTGGAATTTCGTTTCTAGCTGAAAATCGAGGGCATAGGATGCGACACAAAATCGCCGTGGCAATCGTGTTGTCGAGCGCAGCAGCGATGGCGCAGGCTCCAGCGGGGCAGCATCCGGTTCCCGGAGCGCAGACCACGACAAGCCAACCTCCTACTTCATCTCCCGCGTCTCTGCAGCCCTTCATCCAGCTCGATGCGCCCGTCATCGTTCTCGAAAACGTCCGTGTTATCGACGGAACCGGCGCGCCCGCCAGAGAAAATCAGCGCGTCATCCTCGAGCACGGCAAGATCTCCGCGATCGGGGCAGAGTCAGAAAACCAAACCGTTCCTGCGGGCGCCAAAGTCATCGACCTCGCCGGTAAAACCATCTTCCCCGGCCTCGTCGGCATGCACGAGCACCTCTTCTACCCGCTCCCCGACGGCGGCCCTGGCCTGCTTCCCCTCTATGGTGAAATGGCCGACTCGGCGCCGCGCCTCTACCTTGCCGGAGGTGTTACCACCGCCCGCACCGCCGGCAGTCTTGAGCCCTACACCGATATCTCCGTCAAACAAGCCATCGACACCGGCCAGATCCCCGGTCCCAGGCTCTTCCTTACCGGTCCCTACCTCGAGGGCGCGCCCGCGATCGGTCCGCAGCTCCACACCCTCACCGGCCCCGAAGATGCCGCGCGCCTGGTCGACTACTGGTCCGCCGAAGGTATGACCTCGTTCAAGGCGTACATGCACATCACGCCCGAAGAGCTGAAGGCCGCCGTCGACCACGCACACGAGCGCGGGCTCAAGGTCACCGGCCACCTCTGCGCGGTCGGCTTCAAAGAGGCAGCCGGCCTCGGCATCGACAATCTTGAGCACGGCCTCGCCGTCGATACCGAGTTCTATTCGCAGAAGAAGACCGGTGTCTGCCCCGGCCAGCGTGCGCCCCAGGTGGAGCTGGCAAAGATGGACGTCGAAGGCCCCGACATTCAGGGCACCATCAAGGACCTCATCGCCCACCACGTCGCCGTCACCTCAACTCTGGCCATCTTCGAAAGTTTTGTTCCCAACCGCCCGCCCATGTCCGGCGAAATGCGCGTCCGCGCCTCGCTCATCCCCGACGCCTGGGGCAGCTACGCCACCACCCGCGCCGGCATCGCCGAGCACGCATCCGACGCCACCTGGACCACCCTGCTGAAGATGGAAATGCAGTTTGAGCACGACTTCGTCAAGCAGGGCGGCGTGCTCATGGCCGGCTGCGATCCCACCGGCTACGGCGGCGTCCTCCCAGGCTTCGGCGATCAGCGCAACCTCGAACTGCTCGTCGAAGCCGGCTTCACGCCGGAAGAAGCGATCCATATCGCAACCCAGAACGGCGCGCACTTCCTCGGCGAAGACAGCCATCTCGGGACCATCGCCGTCGGCAAAGCTGCCGACCTGGTCATCGTCGATGGCAATCCCGCAAAAAACATCGCCGACGTGGAGAAGGTCGAGACCGTCTTCAAAGACGGCATTGGTTATGACCCCAAAAAGCTCATTGAGTCGGTGCGAGGCCTCATGGGCCTGCGCTAGCGCGGCGCTGATCTACTGCGGCCCCATCTTCGCCCGCAGCCGCGCCTCTGCCTCGTCGCTCCAGTATTTGCAGTTCAGCCGGATGAACACCGACGAATACGGAATCGTCATGTTTGTCTTCAGCACCAGCACCTGGAACGTCTTGCTGTCGCTGTCGACCGTCCCGATCAGCTTGCTGTGCGGCATAGTCTGGACCGGATATCCGCGCAGAATGTCCCCAATGTTCGCCCGATACTGCGAGGCGCCCGGTGCGTCCTGGTCCGTCACAAACGGCAGCTCCGCATCCATAAACAGGTCCGGCCGCACATGTTCGGAGTTTTCCATGGCGTTCAGCGTGAAACGCAGCACCGCCACCAGCGGAGCGTTCGTCTCAATCGTCTCCACCCCCGGCGATGCCTGCAGCGGATACGCCGAGTCGACAATCAGAATCCAGTTGCGATGGCCGAGCAACGGCAACGCCTGGGCCACCTTCGTTTCCCAGGGAACCCCTTCTTCAGGAGCGGATGCGTGCAGAGCCGGGCTGGCGAGAAAAACCGCGAGTACAAACAATTTCCTGAACATCGCAAAAGTATCTCAAATCCGCGCCCGCTCGGCCTTCCCTCCAGCCGCGCCGTGCATCCCATGCTTGACCTTTCACCGCGAAAGGACTATCTGTTCTCTTCCCCCCAAAAATAACGAAAACAAGGAGACAACATGGGACATGGGATTATCGCCTGGTGCATCATCGGCCTCATCGCCGGCTGGCTAACCGGCAAGTTGATGAAGGGATCTGGCTTCGGCTTCTTAATGGATATGGTCGTCGGGCTGGTCGGTGCTCTCATCGGCGGCTTTGTTTCCAGCCACATCGGTCTCGGCGGAGTGGGCCAGCACGGCCTCATCATGAGCATCGTCATCGCCGTCATCGGTGCGGTCATTCTTACGATGATCATTCGCCTCATCAGCGGCAACCGCACGGCCAACCTCTAACCGCTGCGTCACAAGCAACACGCGGGCCAACTACAAAAGCCGTGCAGCCTCCCACCGGAGCCTGCACGGTTTCTCTTTGCAGCCACCCCGACCGCTCAACAGCCGCTCACAAGCGTTCTTCCAACTCGACCTTCACCCGGTAGCCGGCCTTCTTGCCAATCGTCTTCAGGATCTCGCCCTTCACCGGCAACTTGTGCCGGCCATCCCCCAACGCCATGAACGAACTGCGGAAGGGAACCCCATCCACCTTCCCGCTCACCTTCACCAGCCCTCGCGTCCCGAAAAATTCTACCGACTCTGGCCAGATGACATACGTCCAGCCGCCCTTCGCCGGACTCTTCTCCAGTTGCGCAGTGAAAGTTTTGTTGAGCATCCCGCCTACCCCTGCTTCCGCTTTCCAGTGACCTTCAGATATTCGTTGCGAATCACCGTGTGATTTTCCGGATCGGGTGCGATGTTCGCCCCGCTCCACAGGCTTTCCAGATCTGCGGCCAGCGCTCGCTGCCCAGCCTCATCCAGACGGCTGAAAGCCATCTGCGTCGGTCCAAAATATTTCCGGAAAAATGCCACCGCTCCCGCCGGGTTCACTGGCATATCAAAATCAATGGGCACAATTTTGGTCTGCACGTCGGAGAAAAACGGCGCCAGCCGCTGGCGCACCGTCGCATCATCACCCCAACGCACCGGCGGCGCAATACCAGGCGGCGGAGGCACATGACCTGCTCCGACCTTGAACATCTTTCCCGTGAAACCCGCCGGATTCCAGTTGCCCATCGCCACCAGTCCACCCGGTTTCAGCACCCGCGCCATTTCAGAGGCCACCAGTTCCGGCCGCGGCGCGAACATCGCGCCAAACATCGTCGTCACCACATCGAACGACCCCTCCGCATAGGGAAGATGCTCCGCGTCGCCTTCGTCAAAGGCGATCACCAGCCCATCACTCGCCGCGCGCTCTCGTGCCTGCTCCAGCAGGTTCGTCGCAATGTCGACGCCCGTCACCACGGCTCCTCGCCGCGCTGCCGGAATCGCGGTGTTGCCCGTGCCGCAGGCAATGTCCAGCAGACGCGCGCCCGCCGCGATCGGCAAATCAGCAATGAATTCCCCGGCTTCTTTAGCAATGGTTTTCGCCACGACGCCAAAGTCGCCGGCCATCCACGTCGCGCGCATCGATGCCTTGATTTGCTCGATAGGGAGCTCAGGTGTAGTCACAGTTTTTCCTCGCTGGGGGCGGGTGGAGAGTCAGGTTCACACAAAGGGTGCCTTCCCGATTGGCATCCCGTCAACAACAATGTCACTCAGTGTCGAGCGCCCGCCGGCATCGGGTTCGCAACAAACACCGGCGTGTGCGCATCGCTAGCAAAGCGCCACCCGCACAGGTATGCCAGCTCAAGAATCTTCTGCATCTTCGCGTAGTCGATCTTCTCCACCGTGTCCGTAATGTGGTGGTAGTCAGGATGAAACCCGGTAAACCACCAGAACGCCGGAACGTTGTGCAGCACGAAAGGGAATTGATCGGACCGAAAGAAAACATTCAGCGCGCTCTCATGGTCGAACCGGTCATCGAGCACCAGCCCCACGTGCGCATTCTCCTCGTGCACCACCGCGTTGTACTCCGGGGAGTAGAGAGCGCCGATCAGGTTCAGCCGGTTCGATGTGTCGGCCGGAATCGTGATCAGCCCATCGGTCTGTGGGCTCGGTTTCTCATCCCGGCCGATCATGTCGAAATTAATCTGCGCGCGCGTCGTCGCCAGCGGCCGCAGCGGATGCTGCGCCATGTAATACGAACCCAGCAGTCCGCGTTCCTCCGTAGCGAACACCACAAACAAAATCGACCGCTTCGGACGCAGGCCGTTCGCAGCATATGCCCTCGCCAGTGCAACCACTCCCACCGTGCCCGAGCCGTTGTCGTCCGCGCCATGCCACACATGCAGGCAGTTCGGCCCTGGCGGAGTGGGCTGGCCCTGCGCATCGATGCCGCCTTCTCCCGCCGGGCACGGCGAAGATCCGTTGTGGTCGTGGTGCGCCGTGATCAGGATGGTTTCGGCCTTCAGCTTCGGATCGCTCCCCTCCAGCAGCCCTGCCACATTCCACGTCGTCCCCGTCCGCCGTCCCGTGTTACGCAGGTGCAGCGTCACCGTTGTCTCCGCCAGCGCGCGGCTCTGCGGTGTCAAGTCCTTGTCGATCGCCGACTGCAGTGCGGACGCCTCCTCTTTTCCGTTCTTCCCGTGCGCCTCACCATCGGTGGCCAGCAGCGTGTCCGCGACCTCATCCACCACCACCACGCCCGGGATGTGCAGTTCGTCATCGGCAATCGCCTGCAGCGGGATCGGCTTGCTCCGCGCCGCCCCTCCAATCCTCCCCGACCGTTCCGCATTCGTCAGGTGATGTCGATTCGGCTCCGCCACCAGAATCACCGCGACGGCTCCATGCCCCTGCGCATTCAGCAGCTTCACCCGGCTGGTGGCGTAGCGCGTGTTGCCGGTGCCGTTAAAAATCGACGCCGGATCGTCCTCCTGCGGCTCGTGGTCGAACAGCAGCACGATCTTCCCGTGCGCATCCAGACCCTTGTAGTCGTCGTAGCCCAGCTCGGGTGCCGTAATCCCGTACCCCGCAAACACCACCGGCGCGCTGACATCGACATCGTCGCGATACGACCCGAGAACCGCGGGCGTCTTCCATTCTGCCGGCTGGCCGTCTCGCTTCAGCGTGAGTGAAGTTGCTGCGGTATCCGCGTGATACTCCACCATCGTGAGCGGCTGAAGAAAACTCGGTTTCCCCTCAGCGTCCTTCGCCGCCGGCGTCAGGCCCGCCCTGGCAAATTGCTGTGCGATCCACTGCACGGCCTTTTCATCGCCGGGCTCGAGGCTCATGCGCCCTTCAAGCGCGTCGCTGGCCACATAAGCAAGATCGCTGCGTAGCTCCGGTTGTTGAATCGTCGCGTATCCACGCGCGATCGCGGGAGACACGGGCGCCTGCGCCTGCACCGCGCACGAAACCAAACCAACCGCCAGCTGACTGAGTGCACCAACAACCAGAGTCCGTCGCATGCCAGCTATCCTATCGCGGAGCGCCCGGCCGTCTACTGCAGCAATGTCATTGCCACCGTCGTCATCGCCGTCACCCCGGTGCGCAGCGTCGGCTCGGGCAGCGGTTCAAACTTGCTGGTGTGCACCCCCGGCAACTCCTTGCCCGCCGCCTGCGCTGCCGCCAGCTTCACCGGATCCATCGCCCCCAGCCGGAAATACACCAGCGGAATCTGGTGATCCGGCAGCGCAAAAACCCCCACATCCTCGCTGCCCATAACGCGCGGCAGGTCGAAGACGTGATCCGCCCCCAGTGCCTTCACCAAAATCCCCTTTACCTGCGCCGTCATCGCCGGATCGTTATATTCCACCGGCGTCGATTCGTCATCGAGCACCTTGACCGTCGCTGCCTTCTCCGGCGGCAATCCAGCCGAGGCCGTAATCCCGGCCGCCATATCCTTCAATCACTGGATCACTGTGCTGCGGCTCTTCTCGCTGAACGACCGCGTCGTCAGCTCCAGCTTCACGTCGTCAGGAATAATGTTGCGCTTCGTTCCGCCGTGAATGTCCCCCACCGTCACCACCGTCGGATCCGTCGGATCCTCCTCCCGGCTCACAATGGTCTGGATCTCCGTGATGTAGAGCGCCGCCAGTGTGATCGGATCGCGTCCCCCGCTGGGGTGGGCTCCGTGTCCGCCAATCCCCCGAATCACAACATCCACCGACGTGGAACTCGCCTGCATCACCCCGCTCGTCAGTCCCAGCGATCCCGCCGCCAGCTCATTCGTATCGTGCAATCCGATAATGCGATCCGGCCGTCCGAAGCGCTCATACAGATGATCCGCCAGCATCGCCTTCGCGCCGTCAATCGTCTCCTCCGACGGCTGTCCCACCAGCATCAGCGTGCCGTGCCACTTCGACTTCATCGCAGCCATTGCCCGCGCCGTGCCAATCAACACCGTCGTGTGCACGTCGTGCCCGCACGCGTGCATCACGCCTACCTCCTGCCCCGATTTATTTTTGGTCGTGACGTGGCTCGCATACGGCACGCCGGTTTCTTCCACAATCGGAAGTGCATCCATGTCGGCGCGAACCATCAGTGTTGGCCCTGCGCCGTTCTTTAGAATTCCCACCACCCCATAGGCCTGCGAGCCATCGGGATAGCGTCCCACGCGTTCCGTGACGGTATAGCCCGCCTCGCGCAGCGCCGCTGCCAGAATGCCCGAAGTCCGCTCCTCGAAATGCGACAGCTCCGGATGCGCGTGGATGTCCTTATAAGTCGTCACCAGCGCCGGCGTCTCCGTATTCACGAACGAGGGCACATCCTGCGCCTCGAGAGCCATCGCCGAAAGACACGCCAGCACCGGAATCATGAAAATTCGCACCAGAACTCCTCCGAGTGGAAATGGGAGCACTCAGTATACGGAGTCCCTGATCTCAGCTGCTCCCTGCTCCCTCGCTCGTTCGTAGCGCCGCAGCGCCAGCACGCCGTTCAATCCACCAAACGCGAACGAACTCGACAGCGCCAGCGAAACTTCCGACGGTTCGTTCGTCAGCAGTACGTGGTCCAGATCGAACGCCGGATCGACCTTCGACCCACTGCTCGCGAGTCCTGCATTGGCCGGCAGTAATCCCTGTCGGAAGGCAAGCGCCGTCGCCAGCAACTCCATCGCGCCCGACGCGCCAATCGCATGCCCGTGCAACCCCTTCGTCGAACTGATCGGCAAACTCCGCGCTCTCTCCCTGAACACCGCGTGAATCGCCTCGGCCTCCGCGCGATCGTTGGCCTCCGTCCCCGTCCCATGAGCGTTGACGTACCCAACCTCCTCCAGTGCCGCCTTCGCATCTTCGATCGCACGCAGCATCGCCGTGGCTGGCCCCGCTGGACTAGGCTGCGTGATGTGGTGCGCGTCAGACGACATTCCGAACCCGACAATCTCCGCCAGAATGTCGGCCCCGCGCTCCAGCGCCGAATCCAGCGTCTCAATGGCAAAAATCGCCGCGCCTTCTCCCAGCGTCATGCCGTCGCGGTCCGCCGCAAACGGCCGGCATGCCGTCGGCGAAACCACGTGCAGGCTGTCCCAGCTCTTCAGAAACGCATACGTCAGCGGCGCTTCATGCGCACCCGTCAATGCTGCCGTCACCGCACCCGAACGCACCATCTGGAACGCCAGCCCGATGGCATGCGTTCCCGACGCGCACGCCGTGGTGATCGTGAACGCCGGCCCCGTGATCCCGTGCTCCATGCTCACCAGGCTCGTGCCCGCGCTCGCCATCACGCGCGGCACCGTCAGCGGATGGATCCGCCCCCCGCGCGTGTAAAGCTTTTCGTACTCCTGCTCCTCCGTCGTCCGTCCTCCGGTCGAGCAGCCAAAGATCACCGCGATGCGATCCCTCGCGTGCGCCCCCAGAATTCCGGACTGCTGCACCGCCTGCCGCGCCGACGCAATCGCAAACGCCGACGACCGCTCCGCGATCTGCCGCTGGCTCGCCGTCAGCCACTCCGGCTGGCGAAAATCCTCCACCCTCGCCGTGTGCGTGAAATGCAATTCCGGCGGCCGGCCCATCATCTCCGTGATGCCGCTGCGGCCCGCGAAAAGATTCTCGGTAAAGCTCGCCACATCCTGACCGATGGGCGTGATGCACCCCGCGCCTGTGATCACGACACGCGTCATGCTTTGGCTTCAGGGGCCGCGCTCTTCCGGCGCAAAGCGTCTTCAATGCCGGTCACCATGTCATTCACCGTTTTGATCTGGCCCAGCTTGTCCTCAGGAATTTCAATGTCGTACTTCTCTTCGATATCGAACGCCAGGCTTACGCGGTCCAGCGAGTCCACCGCTAATTCGTCAAAGGTACTCTCCGGCCGAATTTGTTCCGGCGACACGCCCTTTTGTCTCGCGATGAGCGCAATGCACTCCTCGGCAACCTGATTCATCGTTCACTCCGCTTTCACACTGCAGTCTTCATCCTGCCTTGCCTGCTTTGCACAAGCAAGTGTTGGATGGCCACCGATCCACAGGCCTGCGCGTCAGGGCGAAGAAGAAACGAAAACCGGGGTAAAATAGCCAGATGCTGTCGCCGGTGACCCCAGTCCCGGAAATTCCTCCGGATATCCCTGTTCCCGAGTCGCTCCAGTGGGCGCACCCGCTCGTGCAGGAGTGGTTCGTCCGCAAGTTCGGCACCCCCACCGAGCCTCAGGAACTGGGCTGGCCCGTCATCCTCGCCGTTAAGCCGGTGCTCATCTCCGCGCCCACCGGCTCCGGCAAGACCCTGGCCGCCTTCCTCATCTGTATCGACGGCCTCATCCGCAAATCGCTCGAAGGCCGCCTGGGATGCGAAACCGAGGTCGTCTACGTCTCCCCGCTCAAAGCCCTCTCCAACGACGTCCAGAAGAACCTCGAAACCCCTCTCCGCGAAATTCAGCAGCTGGCCCTCGAGCGCGGCTACCTCTGTCCGCCCGTACGCGCTGCCGTTCGCACCGGCGACACGCCCACCGCCGAACGCCGCGCCATGCTCAAAACTCCGCCGCACATCCTCGTCACGACGCCGGAGTCGCTGTACATCCTCCTCACCGCGCAGAAGAGCCGCGAGCATCTCCGCCGCGTCCATACCGTCATCGTCGACGAGATCCATGCCATCGCCGACGACAAGCGGGGGTCGCACCTCGCCCTCAGTCTCGAACGCCTCGATGCGCTGGTGACCAGCGAAAATTCGCTGATGGTGGGCGCCAGCCTGCTCAAGTATCCGCCACCGTTACGAATTGGCCTGTCCGCGACGCAGAATCCTATCGAACTGGTCGCGCAGTTCCTCGGCGGCCAACGCGGCGACGAAGTCCAGATCGTTCAGGCGGGCCAGCGCCGCAAACTCGACGTCGCTATCGAGGTTCCCACGGACGAGCTTGGCTCCGTCGCCACCATGGCTATCTGGGAAAGCGTCTACGCGCGCCTGGCCGAGCTGACGCTCGAGCACCGCTCGACCCTGGTCTTCGTCAACACGCGCTCCCTCGCAGAGCGGCTGGCCTTTCAGATGGGCGAGCGCCTCGGTTCGGAAAATGTCGCCTGCCACCACGGCAGCCTCTCGCGCAAACTGCGCCTCAACGCCGAGCGCCGTTTGAAGAACGGCGAAATACGCGTGCTGATCGCGACCGCATCGCTCGAACTCGGCATCGACATCGGCACCGTCGACCTGGTCTGCCAGATTCATTCGCCGCGCGCCATCGCTGTCGGCATGCAGCGCGTCGGCCGTGCCGGGCACTGGCGCGGCGCCACTCCGAAAGGCCGTTTCTTCGCTCTCACGCGCGACGATCTCGTGGAGCAGGCCGCGCTCATCCGCGCCATGCGCTCCGGCGTTCTCGATCGCCTGGAGATTCCCGCCAAGCCTTTCGATGTTCTCATGCAGCAGATCGTCGCGGCCTGTTCCGCCGAGCCCTGGGAGGAAAAAACGCTGTTCGAAGTCTTCCGTCGGGCACAGCCCTATCGCGATTTGCCGTGGGAAGAATTCGACCAGGCCCTGCATCTGCTCTCCGAAGGGATTGAATCGAGCCGCGGCCGTTACGGAGCTTATCTTCTGCGGGATCGCGTCCAGGGCCGTGTCCAGGCTCGCCGGGGAGCGCGCACCACGGCGATCACCAATGGCGGCGCGATTCCCGACACCGCGATGTTTCCGGTTATTTTGCAACCGGAAGGCGTACAAATTGCCACCCTCGACGAACACTTCGCCGTCGATTCATCGCCCGGCGATGTGGTGCAGCTCGGCAACGCGAGCTGGCGCATCCAGCGCATTGAGTCCGCCGGCCGTGTCCTTGTCGAAGACGCGCACGGACAGCCGCCAACGTTGCCCTTCTGGTTTGGCGAAGCGCCGCAGCGCACCCGCGAGCTGTCGGAGTTTGTTGCGAAATTGCGAGAGGACATCGACCGCCGCACGCGCAATGTTCTGCCTGGCTACATCAGCCAGGCGAATCCCGAAGTTGCCGATACCGTCGCTTTCCTGAAAACCGAGTGCGGTGTGGATGACGCCGGCGCCCAACAGATGATTGCTTATATCGCCGCAGGCCGCGCCGTGCTCGGCGTCGTCCCATCTGTAACAACCATCGTTGCAGAAAGATTCTTCGACGAAGGTGGAGGCATGCAGCTCATCCTGCACGCGCCCTTCGGTGGCAGGATTAACAAAGGCTGGGGCCTCGCGCTGCGCAAGCGCTTCTGTCGCGGGTTCAACTTCGAGCTGCAGGCAGCGGCCACCGACAACGGTCTCAACATCTGCCTCGCGGAACAGCACAGCTTTCCCCTCAGCGACGTCTTCCATTTCCTCACCACAGACACCGTCACCGAGCTGCTGGAGCAGGCCTCGCTCGCCGCGCCCGTCTTCAAAACCCGTTGGCGCTGGGATGCCTCACGGAGTTTGCAGCTGTTACGGTTCCAAAAAGGCAAAAAAGTCGCCCCGCAAATCCAGCGCATCCGCAGCGACGATCTTCTCGCCAGCGTCTTTCCGCAGGCTGCGGCGTGTTTCGAAAACATCGAAGGCGATATTCAGATTCCTGACCATCCGCTGGTGAAAGAAGTCATGCAGGATGTGTTGCAGGAAGCCATGGACCTCGAAGGCCTCAAAGCGGTCCTCGAAGCCATGCACGATGGACGCATCCAGTGTGTCGCCGTCGACACCACCACGCCGTCTGCATTCGCTCATGAATTAATCAACGCCAACCCCAATGCATTTCTCGATGATGCGGGTCTGGAAGAGCGACGGACGCGCGCCGTGCAAATGCGGGGCGTCCTGCCGGATGCTGTGCTGGGAGAAGCAGGCCGCCTGTCCCCCGAAGCCATTGCGGAGATTCGCCAGGAAGTGTGGCCCGATATCCGCGATGAGCACGAGCTCCACGATCTGCTCTGTTCGCTGGTTGTCTTCCCGGCGGAGGCGCTTTCCCGGAGCCAAGGGTGTCGGGATTGGGACATTTTCCTTACTCGTCTGGAACGGTTGAACCGCGTCGCCATCGCGAAAACACAGGGGCAGGCGTATTTTGTCGCAGCCGAGAGAGCAGAATGGCTCAGGGTCCTCTGGCCGGATGTGGAATTCTCTGTGGAAATGTTGAAAACTCCAGGGGAAGTGCCCGAAAACAGTGACGTTGTGAAGAAAACGTTACAGGGATGGTTACAAATTCTTGGCCCCATCACCTCCGCCGGCGTCGCCCGCCAGCTTGGCCTTGAATCCAACGCGGTTTTCCAGCAAATGGTTCACCTCGAATCGACCGGGATCATCCTCCGCGGAGTGTTCGAAGGCCGGCACGGCCAGGAATTTGTGCCCGACGTTGAGATTGAATGGTGCGAGCGTCGTATCCTCCAGCGCATTCATCGCCGCACCCTTGCCACCCTGCGCAAACAAGTTGAGCCGGTCACGCCGGCCACGTACATGCGCTTCCTTTTGGACTGGCAGCACCTCGGCGATCGGCGGCAACTCAGTGGCGAACAGGGATTGCTGGAGGCCCTGCGTGGACTCGAAGGATTTGAAGCGCCAGCCGCGGAGTGGGAGCGTTCGATCCTGCCGCAGCGTGTGGCCGGCTACGATCCTCGCTGGCTCGATGCGCTCTGCCTCACGGGAGCCGTGGGATGGGGCCGGATCTCCCCGCACCCCGCGTTTGCCGACGTAGCCAGTGGCGGCCCGCGTCGCGTGGTGCCCACCAGCATGGCGCCGGTAGCCTTCTTCGTTCGCGAAGAGGCGTTCTGGATGGATTTGTGCCTGTCACAGCGACAAATTCCTGAAGCGAATCTGAATGCCTGCCTCAGCGGGTTAGCCAATCGGGTGCGTTCTCTCTTCAGCGAGCGCGGCGCGATGTTTGCAGCGGACCTCATCCGCATGCTTGGTGTTGCGGCCGAAGAAGTCCACCGCGCCCTTTGGGAATTAGTCGCAGCCGGTCTGGTGAATGCCGACGGATTCGACAGCCTCCGTATGCTGATCGATCCGCGGCGGAAGCGTGCCTTCACAGCGCCCGGCAAAACAAAGTCCTCAGGAAGAAATGCCTCCGGACGCTGGGCGCTCCTGGCCGATCCAGAAGACCCGCCGCAGTTTGGCGAACCAAAGCGCGCCGAGACCGAAGCAGCCGGCCGCGCCGCCGCCCGGCGCGATGAGCAGATCGAGTCCGCCTGCCGCGTGCTGCTGCGCCGCTACGGCGTCGTCCTGCGCGATGTGCTCGCTCGCGAAACCACCGTTCCGCCCTGGCGCGAGCTTGTGGGAATGTTCCGCCGTCTCGAAGCGCGTGGCGTCCTGCGCGGTGGCCGCTTCGTCTCCGGATTCGGCGGAGAGCAATTTGCCCTGCCGGAAGCTGCCGACGCTCTGCGCGCCAATCGCACCCGCACCCTGGCCGACATGCCGCCGCTCACCATGGCCGCTGCCGATCCTATGAACCTCGTCGGCGTGGTGATCCCGGGCGACCGCACCGCATCCATCGCGGGCAACACCGTCACGCTGCCCCTTCCCGCCACACCGCAGGAGGCTGAAGTCCTCGAGATGTCGATCGCCGGCGCTCTCGCCTTCACCCCGCCCGCCCTTGAAGGCGGCGCCCTTGCCTGATCCCTGTCCGGAACCCGTCCCCCAACGCAAGGAGCAAAGCCCCGAACCCGCACCGCTGGTCGAAGGCGAAGACTTCTATCGCGAAGGTCCCTATGTCGTCTTCACCGAGGCATATCACCGCCGTCGCGGCTACTGCTGCGGATCGGGATGCCGCCACTGCCCTTGGCGCGACGAGCGCTCCGCGTGACAAACCCGCATTTCAAAATTCCGGCCTCCCATCGCGGTATTCTGGCAAAGCATGAGCAAGCTCTCCCATTTCGACGACGCAGGCGAAGCGCGCATGGTCGACGTCAGCGCCAAGCCCGCAACCAGACGCGAGGCGGAAGCCTCCGTCTTCGTCGCGCTCCATGCCGAGACGCTGGCCGCGGTCCCGCACAATCCCAAAGGCAATCCACTGGAGGTAGCGCGCATCGCCGGCATTCAGGCGGCCAAGCGCACCTCAGAACTCATTCCGATGTGTCATCCTCTGCCGCTCAGCTTTGTTGACGTGCACACTGAAGTCGTCCCCGACGGCGTCGCGATTCGTGCAACCGCCGCAACTACCGCCTCCACCGGCGTCGAAATGGAAGCGATGACCGCCGCCGCCGTCGCCGCCCTCACCGTCTACGACATGTGCAAAGCACTCGACAAAAGCATCGTCATCCGCGACCTCGTCCTCGAGCGGAAGACGGGCGGCAAAAGCGGCGATTATTCACGCAGCCATAACAAATAGCAAAGTCTTACATTTACACCGCACGGCCCGATCGACCGCCTTACCACGGGCATCCTCATCGCCAATCCCTGCCATCCCAACCAGCAGGTGTTCCCGTGCCGCGATGTCTGCGACCAATCCCAGCTAGCGAGGGAGCGGTCCTGAGGGGGCCGCTTGACCGGCGGGGGCTACATCAAGAAGCAAGTCCAAATTGGTTGAGGATGATCCTTCCTGATGCCCCATGTACTCGTGACTGGAGGCGCCGGATTCTTTGGCGGAATCCTGAAGCGTCACTTATTGCAGCAACATTTTGACGTCACCAGCATCGATCGCGTGCCCGATCCCAGCTGGCATCCGCGCCTGACCAAAATCAACGGCGACCTGCGCGACCCGTTCCTGATGAACACCGTCTTCCGCCGCGCGCGTTACGACGCTGTGTTTCACTGCGCCGCGGTCCTCGCGCACGGCATGTCGCTCAACGAGCGCGACCTCTGGGCCTCCAACGTCGGCGCCACTCGTATGCTCGCCGAGGCCTGCCGCGACTACGGCGTTCCGAAACTCATCTTCACCTCGACCAATTGCCTGTGGGCCAGCAATCCCGGCCATGCGCTGCGCGAAGGGGATGCTCCCGCGCCTGTCGAAATCTATGGCCAGTCCAAGCTGGCCGCCGAAGAAATCCTCACCCGCTACGCGGGCTATCTCGACGTGGTCATCCTGCGCTGCCCAACCATCATCGATCGTGGCCGCCTCGGCCTGCTCGCCATACTTTTCGAATTTATTCAGGATGGCAAAACCGTTTGGGTCGTTGGCGACGGCAGCAATCGCTACCAGTTCATCTATGCCGAAGATCTGGTGCGCGCCTGCATGCTGGCGCTCGAGCCCGGCGAATCCGACATCTTTCATGTCGGCTCGGCAAACGTGAAACCGCTACGCGACGTCTATCAGGCCGTGATCGATGTTGCCGGAAGTTCTTCCCGGGTGCGATCGTTGCCGCTCAGGCCCACCCTCGCTGCGATGCGCCTTGCGCATCGCCTGCATGTCTCCCCTCTGGGCCCGTATCACTACCGCATGATCGCGGAAGACTTCATGTTTGATACAACAAAGATACAGTCGCGCCTGGGCTGGCAGCCCACGCTCACCAACGAAGAAATGCTGGTGCAGGCGTATCGCTACTACGAAACCCGGCGCGAGGAGATTGCAGAAAGAACCGATGTCTCCGCTCACTCCAGGGCCACGCCCATGGGCGTAATTCGCTTGCTCAAGTGGGTTTCCTGACCACCGGCGACAGTCCAGGTCTGCTGCGCGCCGATCCCGTCGTGTGGCCAAACGAGCCTGTAGCCGTCGTCCCCGCCGTCCCTGAAGAAGAACAGCAACAAGACGACGTCCCCCAGGCGCGCGCCGCGCAACGCCAGCAGTGGGGGCAGCTCTTCGCGCTGGTGGTATACGCCGCGGTCGTCGCCGTCGGCATCGCCTTCCACGAACCATGGGCCGACGAAGCCCAGGCCTGGCTGCTCGCGCGCGATCAGGGCTTCTGGCAACTCATGCTGCATTCGCTGCGCTACGAAGGCTCGCCAGGATTGTGGCACGCATTTCTTTGGGTTCTCGCGCGCGCCCACGTCAGCTACACCGGCATCCACTGGGTCGCCGGAATCGTCGCCCTCGCTGGCGTCTATGTGCTGCTGCGCTGGTCGCCCTTCCCTCTGATCCTCAAAATCCTGTTGCCCTTCGGATTCTGGCTCGCCTATCAGGACGCAGTCGTGGCCCGCAGCTACGTCCTCTATGCCATCCTGGCGTTTCCCGCAGCCGCCATCCTGCGCAGCGTCACGCGCGATCAGGTTCCCGCCAGCCGCGGCCGGCTCATCTGGCTCGCGCTGCTCCTCGGGCTCATGGCGAATCTCTCCGTCCATGGATTCATCGCCTCGCTCGGTTTCGCCATCGTCGCTTTCGTCCTGTTGCGCAGAAAAGCCCGCGTCGGCCTCCCCGTCAGCAAAATCGCCCCTTCCATCCTTCTCGCCTGCTTCTGGCTCTTTGCGGTTGCAACAGCCTTTCCCCCCAGCGACATCAATTTCGGCTCCGGCAAAAATATGGAGCGCTCTGCGGAAAAGATATGGGCAACGCTGGGCAGTACCGAAGCCAGAAAACAGCTGTTGAGCATGGGAGTCGCCAACGTGCGGCCCGGTGAGCTCGCGCCGCTTCCGCCCGTTGAGTTTCACCGCACTCCGCGCGAAGTGCTCTGGCGCAAGGTCGCGCACACGCTCTCGCTCCTTACCTTTCCTGTGTCGAATTTCCGCTACCTCGCCCTCGCCTGCGTCATCCTGGTCCTCGTACACGCCATCGCATTCGGCCGGTCGCGTGGCGAACTGGGCTGGCTCGGGCTCATGCCGTGGGCCCTCCTCGTCGTCCTCTTCCTGTTCATCTACATCGCGCCACGGCATGCAGGCATGCTTTGGGAGTCGCTCCTCGCCGCGCTCTGGCTCACCTGGCCCGCCCTCCCGTCCACCGGATTCCGCCTGTGGCTGCATCGCATCACCGTCGCCGTGCTCGTCATCGTCGCCGCCGATCAGGCCTGGTGGACAGCCCGCGCCCTCTGGGCCGATTTCCGCGGCCCCTACTCCGGCGACAAGGCCATGGCCCGGTTCATCCAGTCCGAGGGATCCGGTAAACAAATTGCCGGCTTCAGCTACCACTCCATCGGAACCTCGGCCTTCTTCGATCACCGCATCTACTTCAACCAGCCCACCTCGTACTGGATCTGGAGCCGAAACATGCGCGTCGATCAGGAAGCGCCGCAGACCATCGCTCGCCATCCCGACATCATCGATGTGGGCGGCTTTGACTGGAGCGAACACAACGGAACCGTCACCGACGACTGGATCACTCCCGATCCCGTTGAAATCCGTCGCATACCGCTCGCGGACGTCTACGGGATCATTCCCTACGCCGAGACCCACGGCTACCACGAGACGCATCGCTTCTGCGGCCACATGTTCATGCGCCAGGGCTACTCCGAGTCCGAGTGCCAGGTGGTTCTTGAGCCCGTTCCCGCGCCCGCCGTTCAGCATCCCGTTGCCCCCCAGCCCGTCGTGACTCAACCGCCGCCGCCCGCCCCGGCGCCGTAACGCACGCGATTCGTCGCCGTAATCGCGCTCAGCCCTCGATCCGTTTCGCGGTAGAATCAAGCGGCAGGCAGACTGGACGGCCGCTGGAGCCCAAGCGAAAAGCAAAGCGACAGAGGAAAGTCCGGACTCCGCAGGGCAGTGTGCCGGATAACATCCGGGACCTGAGCGTTAAGGCTCAGGGACGGCGAGTGCCACAGAAAACAAACCGCCCGCATCCCGAGAGGGATCAGGGTAAGGGTGAAAAGGTGCGGTAAAAGCGCACCGCTCCGGCGGTAACGGCGGAGGCAGGGTAAACCCCACACGGAGCAAGACCAAATAGGGAACGAGTCCGCAGCAATGCGGGCACGCGCCGGCCCGGCGCGGCAGCCTCGAAGAGGCATCCCGCAAGGGATGAAAGTTCCGGGTAGGTCGCTGGAGCGGCGCAGTAATGCCCCGCCAAGAGGAATGGCCGTCCTCGACAGAATCCGGCTTACAGGTCTGTCTGTTTACAAATGGCCCCGCTGCTCCGGCAAGGAGCAACGGGGCCTTCACTTTTCCTGGTCAGGTTCCACACCTGCCAGCCATTCCGCCGGAGTCAGGATGAGAATCGTGCGAAATGGATGAAGAGCCAGCAGGTCCGCATCTCCAGTGAGGATAAAATCCGCGCCGCCATTCACCGCAAGTTCCAGAAACTTGTCGTCCCTCGGGTAGCGGCAAGCGCGGACTGCCCGCAGAATCTCGACAAGTTCAGCCACACGGCCAAGGAAGCGCAAAAATTCCTGACGATTCCCAAGTGAAATGTAGCAGTTGAATTTTGGCCGAGCAAATACATCGGCCAGTTCCCACATGATTGCTTCAGAGACAAGCAACTGCTCTTGCGCGATGGCCCTGCGAACCGCTTGTCCCGGTATCGACTCGGGGAAAAGAAGGCAGCGGATCAGCGCGTTGGGGTCAACGACCGACGCTGTTGGATTTTCATCGGAAAGCAACTGCTCAAGTATTTCCGGAGTCATGCCGCGGCGGCGGCTTCTGCGGCTACACGGTCACAGAATTGATCAAATTCGGCGACATACTGCCCCCGCAGGCGTTCGTACTCCACAGCCGACAAAACCACCGCCACATCGCGATCATGGCGCCGGATCACGACCGGCTTGCGCTGCGCCGTATCCAAAACAGACGCGAAGTCTTGCTTGGCTTCGGTAGCCGAAACAGATCGCATACCGAGATTCAACCCAAAAAAAGGATCAAAATGGACAAATTAGACAAATTGGACAAAATAAGCCCAGCCTTGTCTCGGCTCTAAGCCGCACCCTTCGGCACGTCCGCAAACAAGCTCGAAACAAAATCCAGCATGAACAGCGGATGCACCGGCTTCGACAGAATCTCGAACATGTTGCCCTTCTTCGCGGCCTCTTCCATCAGCGCCTGCGTTCCCGCGTGTCCGGAGAAAAGCACCAGATGGCATCGTGGCAGGTTGGCCTTCAGCACCATCGCCAGATCGATTCCGTTCATGCACGGCAGCATCACGTCCAGAATCGCCAGATCCGGCTCCCACTGCGCAATCAGCTCTATCGCAGTCTCCGCCGAGTGCGCAACCCCGCACCTCGTAGCCATATTTCTCAAAAATGGCGGAGAGCGATTCGGTGACGGCTGGATCGTCGTCAACGAGAAGAATGCCGCGGGGTACACCAATGCTTTTCACGGGTCTCCTGTGAAGCGGAATGCTTTTGAACGGGGTCCTTCTGGCGTGGCCTTTGGAGCTCCTCTGATAATCGGCCCTGGCAGTGGCTCGACCACCACCGACGCCCTGTACGATGCACGGCACTGGGGGCGCGCGTTGCCAACTTTGCCGTCACCCTTGTTGACAGGACCGCAACGTGGTTTCAGTCCCGAAAGTGCTCCCAGCCGCCCGGCAACACCTGCCGCTGCCTTCCCTCCAGCGTTTTCATCGACATGCGTGGCGTCTTGCGCCCCCGCCTCTTCACCACCCCGATGCGTTGGATCGCCACGCCCGCCACCCGCCGTGGCACCCGCGCCTCCGAAGGCGCGGTAAAAAGCAGCTCGTAGTCCTCGCCGCCGTTCAGCGCCAGGCCCAGCCGGTTTCGCCCCGCAACCGCCAGTGCGTCAACCGGCAGCGCAGCCTCCTCAATCACCGCCGCGACCCCCGACTCCTCGCACAGGTGCGTCAGGTCCGTCGAAAGCCCATCGCTCAGGTCGATCATTGCCGACGCCAGTCGCCGGAGTCGCCGGCCCACCGCAATCCGCGGTTCGGGATAAAGATGCGGATGCCCCGCCCCCGCCTGCGTGACTCCTCGAAACCTCCGCGGATTCGCCCCCAGCGCTGCGAGTTCCGCTGCCGATCCGCCCAGCGCCCCGGTCACATAAATCCAATCGCCCGGCCGCGCACCCGATCGCAGTACCGCCTTGCCGCGACGAACCTGACCCACGGCGACAATATCCACGAAAATCAAACCATCCCGCACCAATCCATTCCGCGATCGCCCTGCTCCAGGAGACTCCGCCGTATCCCCGCCTGCCAGCGCCACGCCGTGCTCATCGGCCAGGGCTAAAAATCCATTCAGAAAACGATCCACCCATCCCACCGGCAATCGAGCCGGAATCGCCAGCGAAAGAAAAACCGCCAATGGTTCCGCTCCCATCGCTGACAGATCGCTCAGCCCCCGCGCCAGACACCGGTGCCCCACCGACTCCGGCGGATGCCAGTCCCGACGAAAATGCACGCCTTCCACAGTGAAGTCCGTCGTCACGCAAATCTCGTGCCCCGCCTTCGGCCGCAGAACCGCGCAATCGTCCCCGATGCCTAACCGTAATCCGGACGAGCCCGAGCGACCCGTCCCAACTCTCCGCCGGATCGCCTCAATGAACGCCAGTTCGCCGGAAATTCTTCGAGATGA
The DNA here is from genome assembly GCA_036272255.1 of Acidobacteriaceae bacterium. Lineage (GTDB taxonomy): Bacteria > Acidobacteriota > Terriglobia > Terriglobales > Acidobacteriaceae > Palsa-343. The sequence goes on from DATAZC010000104.1 coordinate 24,835, forward strand.
AGTCCGCGCAGCCATCGAAGAACCAGAATACTCGTGCCCCATTGCCCAGCTTTCGTTGCACTTTCACAATTTCGCGTCCGCTAAATCATTTCCCTCCGCCATGAGCGATTGCACACCGGCTTATCCACTTGATTTGCACAAGAAGCAACGGCTGTAATGTTGGCCTGCCCGCGATGGGCGGAGGTGAACATGGCCAACGAAGCCTGGATGGACAGCACCCATGTCCGCGTAACCTCGGAAGACGGCACGACCTCCTACCTCTACGAAGTCGACTCCCACGGCGAACGAACCTGTACCGAAATCGCTGAGCGCAAGCCGGACGGCAGCACCAACGCGTACATGCCGGCACGCGCGCTCGACGATCTCTTCTGGGGCGGCAGAAGCCGGCACACGTAGCCGCACACCCCTCGCCCAATTCCAAACAGATCCGGTCTATTCTGAACAGGCACCCCTGCACTCACGCCATGTCTGATCAGATCGATACGCTCAGGGCAAGACTGGAACAATACATCGCTGCCGGCGGCGCCGCTGTCGGCGATCGCGGAGCCTCTGAGGCCTTCCTCGAACTGCGCCTCGCGCTCGAAGCCGGCATCGCGCGCGCCGCCGAGCCCGATCCCTCCGCCCCCACCGGATGGCGAGTCAATGCCTGGGTCAAACAGGGCATCCTCCTCGGCTTCCGTATCGGCCAGCTGGAGTCCTCTGGCGACAGTCTCTCCTTCGTCGATAAAGACACCTTCCCCGCGCGCCGCTTCACCCCGGAGCAGGGAATCCGCATCGTTGCCGGCGGTTCCTCCGTCCGCGCCGGCGCCTATCTCGCCCGCGGCGTTATCGCCGTGCCCCCCATGTACGTGAACACCGGTGCCTGGGTCGATGAAGGCACCCTCATCGATTCCCATGCGCTTGTCGGCAGCTGCGCGCAGATCGGCAAGCGCGTCCACCTCAGCGCCGCTGCTCAGATCGGTGGCGTGCTCGAGCCCGTCAACGCCAGCCCCGTCATCCTCGAAGACGATGTCCTGATCGGCGGCAACTGCGGCGTGTACGAAGGCACCATCGTCCGCCGCAAAGCCGTCCTCGCTGCAGGAACCATCCTCACCCGCGGCACCCCGGTCTACGATGTGGTCCACGACGAGGTCCTGCGCGCGCGCGACGATCAGCCGCTCATCATTCCCGAAGCTGCGGTTGTAGTTCCCGGCGCCCGCGCCGTCACCAGGGGCAAGGGCCGCGAATGGGGCCTCAGCGTCTACACGCCCGTCATTGTGAAATATCGCGACGAGAAAACCGAGCTCAGCCTCGCGCTCGAAGACCTGCTGCGCTAGTGTGATGTTTCTGAACTCACCGCACCGAACGCGCAGCGGAGGGATCTGCGGTTGCTTTTAGCAGCTCCTTCGCTTCAACCCCGGACTGTGAAGGCACTTCAGAATCACGCTAGCTGCGGAGGTCAGCTCTGCTTTCATCCGCCTCATGCAGAAACGGCAACGGCGTGCCGTTTTTGCCCGCCCAGCGAATGCTCTCGATCAGATTGCCCATGTTCGGCACCGTCACGCCCTGCACCGGCAGATACAAACCGAGACAGTTCTCGTTCCACAATTGATTCGCCAGAAGAAAAAGCAGCTTGTAACAGGAAGGCCATTCCGACTCCGGGATCTTCGGTCCGTCCGGATAATCGACCGCCAGCCACGCCGAGTGCCGCTCCCAAACCCGCTGCCGCACCTGACTGCTCTCCTGAGCCGGGCGCCGATAACGGTCCGCGCCGCTGCGCACCCCGAACAGCACATCGGAAACACGGATCAGCCACTGTCCCCTGCGTGGAGCCCGCGCGATCGATACCTGGCTTTTGGATTCGCCCCACGTCTGTGCCGCCAGTTCAATCGCGGTTTCCCGCGTTAGCGCTACCGGTGACTCCAGTAGCAGGACCAGGGACGGGCAAGGGTCTTCTTCGCTGTCGGGGGAGCCGGTGATCACGTTCCCCAAAAACCGTAATGCTCTCCGAATCATGCGCCACCCATAATACGATGACGGACACCCGCACGGTAAAGACTTTTCTCGACATAGTTAATTGAATAACTACGCCGAGTAACTTGATGTTAGGTTACTTAGTCGCGGGATTAACTCAGCAGCCCCTGTTTCCCGCAATTTCCGCGCTGAAAACGCGCCAGATATCCAGCGTCCCGCGCATCGAAAGAGTGCGCCAGCGGAAGGTTGAGGAGCAGAAAATCTGGAACGGCCTGGTAGCTTTATTGATACAGCCTACGCCACTTCGTCGACTTCGCCCCGCTCCCGCTCCACGCTCTGATTCGTCATAAAGCGCTCCAGCGCCTGCATCGCGCATCCCTGACCGCACAAATGACGCATCTCCGGATTACGGCTCTCGGCAAAGTTCCACGGAAGCAGCGTGAACCGCTGGCTCGGCTGTCCCTCATCGAAGCACGGCACATCTCCAAGCACAAACATCCACCAGTGGTTCGACTCGCCTTTCTTCTTGCCGCAAATGTCGCAGGTGAAAGAAACGTCCCAAACCATGGTTACTCCTGACAAAAACACACCTGCCGATACGGTACAACGGAACCGCCCCCCGAGACAGTAGCCCTTCCGGGGGAGTGCTCTGGATTTCGAGCCCAAAGACTCGTATCGTGGTCCAACCATGGTTTGTTCGCGCTGCCACGCGACGGAGTTCCGCCTCTCCAGCATTCGCTTCCGCGATCTGGAGCATCTGGCTGTCCTGCGGTACCCCCTCCGTTGCCGCTACTGCCATCACCGAACCTATGGCAGCTTCCTTCTGGCCTTGATTCTCTTCCAGTTACGCACGCATCATTTTGGCGATAAGGAATCCGGATAAAAGAACCGCGCAAACAATCTGCCGAACCAAATCTACTGCGGAGCCGGTCCCCGCACGATCTGCACCAGATTGTCCGGCTGCACATGTTTGGCAAAAGCCGCCTTCACATCATCTGCCGTGAGCGCCGAATATTTCTTTGCGGCGACAATCGGCTCGTCCAGCGGCAGCCCAATCTCGGCCCGCCCCAGCAACCCGCCCGCTACCGCCTCTTCACTCGATTCACCCAGCGGAATTTGCCGCAGCAGCAGCGCCTTCGCCTGATGCAGCTCCGCGTCGGAAACATCCTGCGTGCGCATCTGCTCCAAATCACGCACAATGAGCGCCTTGGCCTTCGACACATTCGGCGGATCGCATCCGTAGTTCACGGAGTAGCTGGCGCGCGTCTCCGACGCATCCATGCTCACGTCCACGTTGTAAACGTAGCCTGCCACCTGCCGCAGATCGTGATACAGCCGCGTCGCATAAAAGCCGCCGCCCAGTACGTGATTGCCAAGCTGCAGCGGATAGTAGTCCGGATCGAAGCGGTTCACATCCATTTGTTCCGCCAGAATCACGGTGTCCTGCACCGCCTGAGCGTCGGGTACCGTCGCCGCCGAAGATTTGTTCACAGGAATCGACGCCAGCGTCGTGTTCGGCTTGTCCCCCGTCGCCTTCCAGTCGCCAAACCACTTCTCGATGACCGTCTTTGCTTCCTCCGGCGTCACGTCGCCCACCACCACAATCGTCGTCAGATCCGGCCGCACCGTCGCCGCGTGGTATTGTTTCACCTCATCGAGCGTCAGCTTTTTCACCGTGTCCGGAGTCACCTCCCGTAACACCGGATCGCTCTTCGGCAACAGCGCCAGATCCAGCGCCCGCGATGTGTGATATCCCGGGCTCTGCAAATTGCCCGCGACAAACTGCGCCATCTGCTGCTGCGTGATCATGAAGGCCTGTTCCGGCAGCGCCGGATGCAGCTCGTTGTCCGCCAGCAGCTGCACGCCCCGCGAGAAATACTCCTTCAGCACTTTCACCGAAAAATTGAACCCGGCGTTTTCGTTCGCAGCAATATCGTCCAGCGCCTTTTGATAAGCAATTCGATCCAGTGACGTCGTCCCGTAGGAGAACAGCTGCTCCAGCACATCTCCCACTCCCTCCTGGTTCGGTGGTGTCTGCAGATCGCCGTTGTGCTTCACCGATCCCATCACCGTCACCGTCGGGCTCGTCGTATCTGTCCGCACGATCAGCCGAATGCCATTCGCCAGCTTCGTATCCGAAACCGGGATAAACGTCGTCGGCACCTGCAGCTGGGCCAGCTCCTTCGCTGCCCAGTCCGGCAACGTCACCGGCTTCGTCGGCGCCGACGTCACCTTCTCACTACCGCCAAATCCCTTCTCCGCCACCGGCTCGCCGTTGGGCGCCGGCTTCAGCGTCGCTGTAATCGTCGGAGCGTTGAACAAATACTGCTTCGCTACACGATTCACGTCCGCCAGCGTGACCTTGCGAATCGCATCGATATCTTCATCCGGCGAATTACGTCCCTCCGCCGCCAGCGCGTCCGACCACGCCGACGCCAGCTCCGGGATCGAATTCCGCTGGAACTCCGCCTGCGCAATTTCCGCGCGCTTCGCCGCATCCACCAGATCCGCGGGCACGCCCTCCTGCGCGTATTTGTTGATGATTCCCCGCATTTCACCGATCGCCGGCGCTGTATCCACCCCCGCCGGCTGTGCCACCAGTCCGAACGCTACGCTGGCCTTTGGATACGTCTCCGCCACTCCAAATTCCGCCGCCAGCGCCTTGCCCGCCGGCACCATCCCGTACAAATCGCCTCGCTGGCTCGCCAGCACGTCCGACAAAATCTGCATCGCCGCATAATCCGGCGAGCTCGTTCCCGGCATCCGCCACGCGACAAACCCGAGTACGTACGGCAAATTGCTGTCCAGCGTGAACGTCTCCGGCTTCACCGGCTGCAAATCAATCGCCGGATGCGCAGGCAACGGATGGCTTGGAATGTCGCTGTACATCTTTTTGATCTTGTCCAGCGTTGCCGCCGGATCCACGTCCCCCACCACAATCAGAATCATGTTCGACGGCGTGTACCACTTATCCGCGAATTCCTTCAGCATCGCTCCCGTCGTCTTGTCGAACGAGGGCCGCGTCCCCAGCGCGTCGTGCGCGTACGGCGTGCCCGCAAACATGTCCTCGTTCAGCCGATCGAGAAATTTATAGGTCGGATTCGACAAGTCCCGCGCTACTTCCTGCTCAATCGCGCCTCGCTCCTGATCCCACTCCGCCTGCGAGTCGTCGATCCCGTGCAGGCAAGCGGCCTGCGCCTGCAAAGCAATGTCCACATCCGCCGATGGCACTGTCTCGAAATACTGCGTGATGTTCTGCTGCGTGTCCGCGTTGTTGTCCCCGCCCAGCAGCGCAAAAATCGCCGAAGTCTGATCCGCCGTCATCCCTTTGCAGCCGCGAAACGCCATGTGCTCCTGCGCGTGCGCCATCCCCGGGAACCCATCCGGTGTCTCGTTGCCCCCGGCAATAAAGTTGGCCTCCACGGTCACCACCGGCGCCAGCGTGTTGCGGATAATCACTACACGCATGCCGTTCGGCAACGTGGCGCGCGTCGGCGCGGCATCAGCCGCGCGAGCCAAAGGAACCGTGCTCAAAGCAAAAGACGCAAACAATAGAACGCAAACATCCAGCGAACGCTTCAAATCAAATCCTCCGAGTGTCTTCGATGTTAATGGAAATGCGCCGCCTGCGAGGCTTCGATTGTGACCAGCAGGACCTCCCGCAGTCTGAGCGTTGCTTCTTTCCCGGTTAGGTAAAAGACAGATCGAAGTCTCCCGCATCGGACACCGCAGCTGGCTCTGAGCCCTTGCCCTCGTGCAGCACGTGCAGCTGATCCGCGGCCAGGTGCCGGAACGTCTCTTTCTCTCCGCTCGGCCAATACACCTCGAAGTCCGCCCGTTCCGCGGCTCCCAATCCAAAGTGCAGTCGCGGATCGTTTGCCGACAAATAGCTGCTCTGGCTGGTCACGCCCTGCGCCTGAACTTTCCCGTTGTAGTGCGCCAGCACCCGCGCGCCAATTGCGCTGCGATTGCTCTTCGTCCCTACCAGCCGCACCTTGATCCAGTGATTTCCCGTCGAGACATCGTTTCGCAAAAGAGACGGAGGCTCGTTGCGGTTCATGATCAGAATGTCCACATCCCCATCGTTGTCGAAATCCCCAAAGGCCACGCCCCGCGAGTTATGGAGCGCCGTAATGCCCGGTCCCGCGTCGTCGCTCACGTTCTCAAACGTCCCGTCTCCCCGATTCCGAAACAGCAGCCGGGGTGCCTTGGCCGGAAATCGATCCGGAAAGTGCTTTGCCAGCTCCGGATAAACGGTTCCGCTCGCAACAAACAAATCCGGCCACCCGTCGTTGTCCATGTCCGCCAGCCCCGTTCCCCAGTTGATGTATCGGTACTCTTTCGCCAATCCGGAGCGAACCGTGTGGTCTTCGAAATTTCCCTTGCCGTCGTTGTGATACAGCCCCGTCGGCTGCCGGTAAAAGTGCGTGCGCACGATGTCGAGATGTCCGGTGAGATCGCAATCTCCCAATCCCACCCCCATGCCCGCCATCCGTTGTCCTCCCGCATCCACGGCGATGCCGCGCAACAACCCTTCCTCCCGGAACGTTCCGTCGTGATTGTTCATGAGCAGGTAGCTGAACGTCGCATCGCACGCTACAAAAATGTCGGGCCAGCCGTCTTCATCCACATCGCATACCACCGCCGTCAGCCCAAAGGATGCGCCCAGCTGATCCACTCCCGTCTCCTTTGTGATGTCGGTGAAGGTCCCGTTCCCGTTGTTCCGGTAAAAACTGTGCGGCGGCGCCGTCAGGCCCTGAGGCCCGCAGTTCACCGGAATCCCGCTGAAACTGCAGTACGGATTGTCCGTGGATGGCCGTGGGCCGTTGGCGATATCCAGCTCCACATAATTCGACACAAAAAGATCCAGCAATCCGTTCCGGTTCCGTTCGATGAAGGTGCATCCCGAGCCGAAACGAACCCCCTGCTGCCGGAGGCCCGCGCTCTCCGTCACGTCGCTGAACGTGCCATTGCCGTTGTTTCGGTAAAGCTTGTTCTGTCCGTAGTAAGTAACAAACAGATCCTCGAATCCGTCGTTGTCATAGTCCCCAACGCACACACCCATGGCCCAGCCCGTGTCTTGCAGCCCCGCCCGGGCGGTCACATCCGTAAAGGTGCCGTCGCGATTGTTGTGATACAGCCGATTGCCCGCGCCCGCTGGAATCTCGTCCAGACGCCGCCCGCTGAGCATAAAAATATCCATCCAGCCGTCGTTGTCGTAGTCGATGAACGCACACCCACAGCCGATCACTTCCACAATGAAGGTCGCGGTATCCTCGGCGCCGGAGTAGAAGGTTTGCGTCAGGTCTGCCTTCGCCGCTACGTCGACAAACCGCGAAAACCGCGGTGGCTCCGCCACAGCCGCGGCGAGCAAGCTTCGTGGAATCAGGTTTTCAGCGAAGGCGCTGGAACAGATGCTGAGCAGGCGCCGCCGCGAGCAGGGCGTCAGCATCATTGCGACGGCATTCTAACCAGAATTCGTCACAATTGTGAACACAAATCGACCGGCGATGGCCAGTCCAGCGTCACCCCGACCGGGAAAAAGTTGTTCGCCCCTACTCGTCCTCCCCAATCGGCATCCCCGGCGGCGCTGGAAGCGGTTTCGCCGGCACAAACTTCGCTGGATCCCGGAAGAACTCGTCGATCCGTGCCACTTCAAACGCGCGAAACGCCTGATCCTCCTTGCCCTCTGAACCATTCGCCCACCCATCGTGCAACGAGCGCAGCGCAACCAGCACCGTGCCCCGCGTCTCTGCCGACGCCTCAGGATTCGCCGCCAGCGTGAGCAGCGCCTCCACGATTCGTCCATCCACCGCCTGCTTCACCTCGACTTCCAGCCCCGTCGCACTCTCCGCCACGGCCGTCGACTGCAGCGTCGCGTGAATCACATCGCCCAGCGATGGCTCAGCGCTGTCCCGCGCGTGATACTCCACCAGCCGATTCGCCCGCTCCGGATGAAACAGCAGCGTCAGCGTCATATCCGCCGCCGACTCCGCCGATGCAATGGGATCGAATGTCAGCCCCGTGTGCGCGGGCAGGCTCTCCCGCGTCCGTTCCATCCCCGGCGTCCGCGGGGGCATCAGCCCCAGCAACCGCTCCGGCAGCGTCAGAGCATCCGGCGAAAGCGTCTTCAGCACGGACTCCAGCGCGTGCCGTTGATCCGCGGCAGCCACAATCTTCGGCGTCATCTGCCCATCGCCGCGTACGTTGTACCGGTAGTCCAGCCCGCCGATTTCCTTTACCGCCGCCTCTGTCTGATAGCGATGGAAGAGGTACACCAGCACCAACGTGTCCTCCAGCTGCGCCAACGGTGTGCCTTCCCGAATCGCATCCTCCCCGAACCGCGCCAGCGCCGCCTTCCGCACCGCCAGCACGCGATCCAGCTCCGCCGCCGGGTCCGTCCCGTTGTCCCACAAATGCGCGTGCGGATGCGCCCCGCCCAGCGGCCGCGCGTCCTCATCGGTGATGTACACCAGCCCCCTCTGTTCAGAGTCGCGCAAAATCGTGTCCAGCCCCGCAGCATCCTCCACCGGCTTCCCATCGCGATCAAACTCCCGATATCCGTAGTCGATCGCAACCTTATCCCACAGCCCAATCCCCGCTGGATACGCGTGCGAAACATCCGGGACCCCATCCTTGCCCAGCGTGATCCACGGATGCGGATAGTCCATCACCGAAATCGTCTGATCCGGAACGTGCGGAAAGCTGCTCGCTGCAAAGTTGTGCGAAAGCCCCAGCGTATGACCCGTCTCGTGCGCAGCCAGCTGCCGAATGCGCTGCAGCACCAATTGCAGCGCCGCATCATGTTCCGCATCTGCCGGCGGTTTGCCCTTCGCGTAAGGAGCGGTCATCGCTTCGGCAATCAGATAATCCTGCCGCCCGCGCAAACTCCCCAGCGTCACGTTGCCCTTCACAATTTCGCCGGTCCGCGGATCGGCCACCGCCCCGCCATAGCTCCATCCCCGCGTGTACCGATGCACCCACTGGATCATGTTGTAGCGAATATCCATGGGATCGGCATCCGCCGGCAGCAGCTCCACCCTGAACGTGCCCGGCGCCCAGCCCGCAGCCTGAAATGCCTGGTCCCACCACCGCGCGCCTTCCACCAGCGCCTCGCGAATCAGCGGCGGCGCGCCGCGATCCACGTAGTACTGAATCGGCGCTACTGCCACGCACGCCTGTGTGCAGCTCGGATCCTTCTTGATCAGCCGATGCCGGATGATGAACTGCTGATCGATCCCCACGCCCAGCGGCGTGTCGTAGTCGCGCCATGTCTCCGGAAAATATCCCGCTCGCGGCGAAAATCTCCGCGGCGTAAACCCTGGCCCCGGCAACTCCAGAAACGACTGGTGCTCCCGCACCGTAATCGAGTGCGGATCGGGCGTCACATCGTGCACAAACGGCGCTCTCTCGCGGCCCCCCTCGCCCTGCGCCGCAAACGTTAGCTCCGCCTCGATCTCCGTGTTTTTCGGGAACGCCCTGGTCCCGTCCAGGGCAATCGTCGACCGCGCCGCATCCACCTTGAACGCGCCCTGTCCCGTCCCGGCCAGCGCCTCCGACACATGATGCACATCGCTCAGGAAAAAATCCGTCGCGTCCACCAGCACCGTTCCGTCTGCGCTCTCCGCCTCCACCTTGAAACCCGCAGGCACCGACGAAGGAAACGACTGCGCCACCGCCAGCTGCGCCGCCGGATCCGTCGACGTGGTCCGAAACGCCGCGTTCGGTTCGATCAACAGCAGCTTCGGCCCAGTCCGCTCAAAATGAACAATCCGCCCCGACGAAATCTGCCCGCGGTCCAGACCAATGTCGTTCGACCCCATCCCGTACGGCAGCGACTCGGCATAGAGAAGATCTGCCGACCGCGTGTGATCGGCATTCCCCGTCAGCGGCACTTCGATGTAAAGCTTGCCCGCCTTCCGATCCCAGTCCAGCGGCAGCAACCCCGGCATATGCCGCATCGATTGCGTTCGCTCCGCTAAGGAAGCGGAAGGCTTCGCACTCTCCTGCCCATCAGGAGCAGCAACTGCGGTTGAACCAGCGACCAGGACAAGGGAGAACGTACAGAGAAGAAAAGGCTTCAGCACACGAACCATGCTCTCTCTTGTAGCACGCCGCAACCTATTCCGATGGATTTCCCGCCCCGCTCAGGCGCACGGACATCAGGATGGACAACGCCACAGCGGCACCACTCTCGCAGGCGGCGCAAAAAACCGCGAACGCTGACTCTCGACTGCCGCACACGGAAGCTCGAACCGCAGCGGGAACTGGAGATTGTGAAGCCTGTGCCTGATTTTTCAGAAGCTCTGTACACCGCCGGGGATGAAAAACACCCAACGGTCTAAAAATGGTCGGGGAGAGAGGATTTGAACCTCCGACCCCCTGGTCCCGAACCAGGTGCTCTACCAGGCTGAGCCACTCCCCTTTAGAATCAGATGTTTACAAAATTTCTCTCCGAATTTGACCCCCTGGGGAGGAATTTTCATGGCTGGTTTCGCCGACTTCATCAAGCACCGCAAATACTTCGTTGGTGTCTCGCCCGCAACGCTGAATTGGTATGAATACTGCTTTCTCTCGATACCGGAGAGTCCGTCACAAGCTGACCTCCAGAACGCCGTGATTGCGATGCGTGAACGCGGGCTGAAGCCAACGGGGATCAACAGCGCGATTACCTGCTGGAATGCCTACGCGCATTGGCTTGCGTCACCCGAGACGAAATGCGGGCCGGGCTGCAAGCATCCGAAACTCGCCCGGCTCAAGGAACCACAGAACAATTTGGCCGTGTATTCGGAGCAGCAAATTCACCGTCTGGTGGCCTACAAGCCGAACGAATCCGAACTGAGGACTCACCTCATCATGCTGTTCCTGTTCGATGTGGGAGCACGCATCAGCGAAGTGCTTTCACTGTGTGCTGACGCCATCGACTTCGACAATCTGCTGGTGCGGCTGGACGGAAAGGGCGGGAAGACGCGAATCGTTCCCTTTAGTGCCGAACTCCGCAAGCGTCTGGTGCGCTACATCGCAGATGCCCCCGGCAATCGGCTTGTCTTCGCAACACGTAACGGGACCAAGTTGGGGCGGAGGAATGTCCTTCGTAGCGTCAAGCAGCTCTGCCGCAGGGTGGGCTTTGAACCGCCCGCCCGGACGCTGCACGCGGCCCGGCACAGCTACGCGTCCAATTACCTTCGCCGGGGAGGGAACGCACTTGCCTTGCAGCGGACATTGGGGCACGCTGACCTTGCGACCACTCAGCGATACTGCCACCTCGCAGTTGCGGACCTGCAAGCCGCGCACCAGCAAATCAGCCTGCTCAGATAGCAGCGCCGGTGACATCATTGTCCAAACTGGTGTCGGGGGCGGACCGTCTTCCCGCTGCAAGCGCGGGCACGGACGCCTCGAAGCCTCGAAGGTCAAATCTTGAAAGAAAGTCCTCTGGAGAGCGCCGCAATCCATAAATTTACACAAACAAGTATTTATCCGAATTTGGAAATTTCGTGGGAAATTCTGAGGTCTGAGCGGTTTAGGAAATCCGGGCGGAAACTCGGCAGCACTTGTGCGGTTCATCACGCCACCCAAATCCCTTGACAGGATAATCTGGCAGCACACCAGACCTTTGGACGTGCCCTTGCAGGATCGCGTGCCCACAGCGAGTGAGCGGATTTATCGGAACTGGCTCGATGCCACCTCAGCACGAGAACGCGCAGATTTTGAAGGTCAGTTGGTGGCGATTTGCATTACAGCATGTCGTCGCAGGCCGCACGGACCTCCGTATAAGCTGCTTGCACCCCCATACGAATGGCAGTCTAATCCCAAGCATGATTACTGGAAGGGCCGATGGGTCGGGGGGCATTCTTTCTTACCCTCCTGGGTGCGAGGTTGGGTTCGCGACGAATTATCCGGCGCAGAGCCGTTGGAGGATGGGGCGCGGTACATTGGGCGCAGGTGTGTCAACGCTCTAATAGACAAAATTCGTTGGCACGAGAGACGAAAGCGTAGCGCAGAGATTCGCGGTCGGAAGCAGCATGACGATGATGATCCTGTGGAAAGGCAGTGGCCGTCTAAAAAGGTTCGGCGGGCCTTCACCAAATTCGGCTTGCCCGGCAAGTTGCCAATTGCAGGGGATAGAGAATTGTTCGAACGTTTAGTGGCCGAATATCCGGCACGACAGACAAATGTGGCTATCGCCAGAGCTTTGGGCGTTTCGGAGGGTGCCATCAGAAAGCGTCGGAAGCGCATCTCGGAAGTCTGTCTCCAGACCGTAAAAGACCCCTACCTGTTAACGGTTGTATTTAAACAACTTGGATTGAATTAGGGGTACGAAATAGAGCTTAAACGAATGATTGATGTGTGAAGGGCAAAGAATGCCTTTCGCGGCCCGCTTTCGAGTCTGCGGGCCTACGTCGGGAATATCGGCGTAGCGGCTTCAATGCCGAACCAACAGAGGATCGACTCGACGTGACCTCCGGCCACAGGGCAGCGACACCAACCGCAGCCGCCGGAAATTCTTGCGGGCGTAGGTCCGCTGGAGGTTACGGCATGTTCAATACGGCCTGAATCGTTCTCCCATCGAATTGCCGATCACGCAGACCAAACGGAGCTGGTAACGCAATTGCGTTCTCTCAGCGCCCACAACTACTCCGCACATTCAGCCGCGCATAGCGCTGTTGTGCGGCATGGGAGAAGTCATGTTCAAAAATCAAAGTAACCCTGTCACACTGCGCAGTTCTGAAATGACCCTTTGCAACTCACGGAGTCCCGAGAGTCCACGCATCCCCGATGACATAATTAGCAACGCACAGCCCACAACAATCAGCCAAGAACGGCTGCTGCGTGACTTCAGCCAACTCACGCATGACCACACTGAAGTGATTCCACGGTTGGCCGAGCTGGTTTGCTTCCGGCTTGAAGACAATCGCGCTGCGTCCGTGCATGAGTGCTTTGAGCGGCTGCGGTGGGATATGCATTGGCACATGCTGAATGGCCTTGCGCCGTTACTTGCGCGTGTTCTGCTGTACGTTCATCCCGAGCTGAACGGCATGGTGAAACTCACGTCTCGCCCCATCGACATCATGTTGGGGTTGCACGTGTCCAGCAAGAAACTGCCCCGCGATTACGCGCGGCGGCTGGAGTGGATTGACGGACGGCCACTTACAGAAGTGCCCCCACTAGCACAGAAGAAACCCGTGCAATCCGTTCGGCCCGCACAGGGCGCACTCTTTGAGGTGGCGGAATGAGCCTGTTTACCGGAACGCATGAAGTAAGGGTCAAGACGGCGCGGGGTGTCTTTGCCGGGTACTTTGACAGCGAGGCTGCCGCGCTGTCGGCAGTCGAACGGCTGGACGACTACACGGCAGCATGGGCAACACTCAACCCGCTGCGCCCTGATGTTTTGACACCAGACACCACCATGAACCCCGCTGAGCTGGTGCGGACGCACAATGCCGCAGCGGACGCCCACACTCTCCGCCGTGATTGGATATTGCTGGACTTTGACCCACCGCGCCCAAAGGGCACCAACAGCACGGATGCGGAGAAAGCAGCCGCGCACCAGCAAGCGGAACAATGCAGGCATGAGCTGGCCGCGCTGAGCTGGCCCGCGCCCATGCTGATTGACAGCGGCAATGGCTATCACCTCCGCTATCACATCAACTTGCCGAACGATGCAGCGGCGCATGAACTGGTGTGCTCCGTCCTGCGTTCACTTGCGGAGCGCTACTCCATGCTGGACGTGACAAACCACAATGCGGCGCGGGTTGCCAAACTGCCGGGGACATGGGCGCGGAAAGGTGAGCACACTGATGAGCGGCCACACCGCACCAGCACGCTTTTAGAGGCTGGCGACGCGGAGGTGGTGTCAGAGGCTCAGATGCGGGAGTTAGTGCCTCACGCGGGCAGTGAGCGCAATTACGGGGCACCGGAAGAGATAACCAGCGAGGCAGCAAAGGCAGCGCGGGAATGGCTGCTGGGCTATCTGGACCATTTTGAACTGGTGCCTCGGAAAGAAGCACGGCGCACCGCGGGCGGCTGGAAAGTCGGCATCTACTGCCCACTCACAGAGACGGACGAACAGCCGCACGATGAAGGCATAAGCGAGACGAGCACCATTCTGCAAATCATCAATGGCCGCTTGTCTTTCAAATGTTCCCACAACACCTGCGAAAAGGCAGAGCGGAATACGGCAGTGTTCAAACAGGCAATGATGCAGCGCAACCCCGTCCCATACTTGCCCGAACCTGGAGCGGACGCGGAGGTCACAATAGGCACAGCACGGCGCACGCGGCCACTCCCACCACTGTTACAAGCCGACTTAGGGGTGGACTTTCTCAGGGATAACCAGGACTTTGCGCTCCTGGTAGGCACGAATCCTCCGCTGCTAGCCGCATGGACGGGGAAGGCATGGGAGGTGCGTCCAGACAGGCGGCTGCTCAGCAAGGCCGTGAATGCCCACCTGAAGAATCTGTATGCGCTCTACCCGCCACCAGCGGAAGGCCGGGACAGGCGGGGGATGCTCAAGGCAAGCGACACCTTGGGCGGCGTTGTCTCCTATGCCTGGCTGGACTTGTCTGAGACGCGCCGGGAGCAGTTTGACACTGATGAGTACCTCCTGGGTTTGCCTGGCGGCCTGGCGGCCAATCTACGCACAGGAGAGGTGCGCCATATGCAGAGGGAGGATTACATCTCACGGTGTCTGACCGTGGCACCAGACGCGAATCATCCCACCCCGCGCTGGACGCGGTTTCTCCGTGAGATTGCTGGCGGAGATGCTGACCTTGCGGAGTATCTGAGGCGGCTGTGTGCGCTGTGTCTGACCGCTCACGCTGAGCACGCCATCTTTGCGCTTTACGGCTCAGGCAGGAATGGCAAAGGCAGCTACATCCGCGTCATTCAGGGCATCCTTGGCAGCATGGCTGTGTTGCTGCGCCCGCGTGAACTGGCAGAGAGTAAGTTTGCCGATGACGCAAACAAGAGGACGCTCTCAACCCTGGATGGTGCGCGGCTGGTGTGCGTCCAGGAGGCCAAAACAGACAACCTGGACTTCCCGCTGCTGAAGGTGCTGAGCGGTGGAGACACAGTAAGCGCAGCGGCCATGAGGGAGAATGCACGGCAGATTAAGCCAACATGGAAGCTGTTTCTCACCACAAACGAGCAGCCCATCTTTCCGGCTGATGCTGCGTTCCGTGGCCGCGTTCATCTCGTCCCATTCCGCGCTGATTTCAGCGAGGCACCGGAGACAACCATTGATGGCACGCTGCATGGTGAGCTACCGGGCATCCTTGCTGAGTTGATTGCGCTGTGTCCGTCTGTCATTCGGGATGGACTCGGGAAACCAGCCGCCGTGAAAAATTCAACGGAAGAGCTGTTTGCTGAGCTGGACGTGGCCGCGCAATTCCGGGCGGCTTGTTTGGAGGGTTCCCCGGATGGAAAGGTGAGCTACGCGGATATGGTGCGGGCCGTGACCGTGTGGACGAGCAATAGTGAACTGGACGGGGACGTAATCCAAAAAGTGATTGCGGACTTGAAAAAACAGAAAGGAGTGAAGTACAAGACGTGCAAGATTGACGGGCGGCCCGTCAAGGGATTCGTGGGTGTGCGGCTACGGCCACTGGAGGCTGACCCGGCCTAGTCCGCAAGCCGGGTGTTACCGGGTTACTGCTTTTTATCCTTATCGGGTTGACCCCTTGCTCAAAAATAAGTAGGGGGTCAGAGGGATAATGTGAAAACGTGGTAACCTCGGCAACCCTGTCACCATTTATTGCGTAGGGCTAAACTGTCTGCATGGTCACGATAGAAACAGTCAAGAATGTTCCCTCCGTAGAGGATTGGACGCACATGATGCAGACTACCTCACCCGCAGAAGCAATCAAACTCTGGCAGTTGTCGATTGAATGCTTAGACGCAACGAAGAGCCAAGATCAGGAAGGCTGGGGAAGACGAATTGGCATCGCTGAAAGAATTCTTGAGCAGCGTGGCATTCCCCGCTACTAGCAGCGACGCTCTGCGTCAGTGGTGCAGTGGTGCAGTCGTTTCCCTTGCCAAAAATGACCCCTTGGCGCATACTTCTTGGCACCGGGAGATTTGCTGTAACTGATTGATTCTAAAAATGGTCGGGGAGAGAGGATTTGAACCTCCGACCCCCTGGTCCCGAACCAGGTGCTCTACCAGGCTGAGCCACTCCCCGACACCTTCGGTTTAGCCCCGAAGTTTCTTCAGTTTACTCGACCCGCCCCGCCCCCGCAAACA
>DATAZC010000105.1:0-2507 GCA_036272255.1 Acidobacteriaceae bacterium
AACTATTTCCATTTCGAGTCATGTCACGCATGCAAGGTCTTCGCTCCCGCCTCACGCAGCTTACTCTGCTGATTATCGCTCTGCCGCAGTTTCTTCCTGCACATGGGCAGGTCCATACGGCGGAGCAGCAGACCGCAGCCAGCATGGAGCAGGCGCGTGCGGCCGGTCCGCTCGCACTTCACGCGTTTCTTGAGGGCATGCCCAAGGGCGGCGATCTGCACAATCACCTCGCAGGCGCAGTCTACGCGGAGACCTTTTTGCGCGATGCGGCCCTGGACCACGTCTGCATCGATCCGCAGGTGCTCGACTTCGCCCGCCATGGCACTGCTCTTGCTGCGGAGCCATGTGCCGCCGGCTCGGTCGGTGCGGCGACGCTGCTGCAAAATCAACCGCTCTACGACAAGCTGATCGACTCCTTCTCCATGCGTACCTTCGTGCCCAAGACCGGTGACAGCGGACACGACCACTTCTTTGCCACCTTCGATCACTTCGAGGGCCTGGCCCGAAGCCACACGCCAGAATGGGTAGACGAAGTGGCCGCGCGCGCGGCGGCGCAGAACGAGCAATATCTCGAGCTGATGGACACGCCGGACGTGGCCTTCGCGGTCATCGCGCAATCCAAGCCGGTCCCACCCGGCACTGGCTACGCCGCCTGGCGCCAGCAACTCCTGGACGGTGGCCTTAGCCAGCAGGCCCTGGCCATTCGCCAGCAGATGGATGGTTTCGAGCAGGCACGCCGCCAGCAGGAGCGTTGCGGTACGGCACAGCCTACGCCGGCCTGCACCGTCGAGGTGCGCTATCTCTACCAGGTGCTGCGCAACATGCCGCCGGCCGCCGTCTTCGCCCAGATCGTTCTCGGCTTTGAGGTTGCCGCTGCGGATCTTGCCTCGCCGCACCCGCATTATGTCGGCATCAATCTCGTTCAGCCGGAGGACGCCCAGTACTCGATGGCCGACTACAAGCTGCACATGCAGATGATCGCGGCCCTGCGCCAGTTTTATCCGCATGTGTCCGTCACCCTTCATGCCGGCGAGCTCGCGCCGGGCCTCGTGCCGCCGGATGGCCTCCGCTTCCACATCCGCGAGGCCATCGATATCGCTGGAGCGCAGCGCATCGGCCATGGCGTGGACGTGATCTATGAAGATCGCCCCTATGATCTTCTGAAGACCATGGCGGCGCGCCACATCCTGGTGGAGATCAATCTCACCAGCAACGATGTCATCCTCGGCATTCGGGGCAAGGACCACCCGCTGCCTCTCTATCGCAAGTACGGTGTACCCGTCGCGCTCTCTACAGACGACGAAGGCGTCTCGCGCATCGACCTCACGCACGAATACGAGATGGCCGCCGAAACCTACGGGCTCACCTATCTCGATCTCAAGCAAATGGCCCGCAACTCCATCGAGTACAGCTTCCTGCCCGGCAGCAGCCTGTGGCTGGACCACGATTACGGGCGTCCCAATGCGGCATGCGCCACGGCACTTCATTCTCGTGACGATGCCGAGGGCGGATGCGCAGCGTATCTCACTTCGAACCCAAAAGCCCATCAGCAATGGGAGCTGGAGCGCCGCTTCCAGCGATTTGAGGCGGCTCAGGAAGCTGCCGATCAGCCTCCCGCCAAGCCGCGGC
Organism: Acidobacteriaceae bacterium; assembly: GCA_036272255.1. Taxonomy (GTDB): domain Bacteria; phylum Acidobacteriota; class Terriglobia; order Terriglobales; family Acidobacteriaceae; genus Palsa-343. The sequence goes on from DATAZC010000105.1 coordinate 1,630, forward strand.
ATGGCGTTCGACGCTGATAAACTGGGCTTTCGCAACCATCCCGCATCGTCAGAAAGTATCCCGTTGCCCGCAGCAAAAAATCGGCAAATCACATACGCAGACGCCGGCGTCGACATCGCCCGCGGCGATCAGGCTAAGGAGCGCATCAAGACGCTCGCGCAGCAGACCTTCACGCGCAGCGTACTCGGCGGCATCGGCGGCTTCGGCGCGCTCTTCGCGCCGGACCTGAAGCGATACAAGAGGCCCGTCCTCGTCTCCAGCGCGGACGGCGTCGGCACCAAACTCAAGATCGCCTTTCAGCTCGGCATCCATGACACCGTGGGACAGGACCTGGTCAATCACTGCGTCAACGACATTGCCGTCCAGGGCGCTGAGCCTCTCTTCTTTCTCGACTACCTCGCCACGGGGCGTCTTGAAAACAAGATTATCGAGAAGGTAGTCACTGGTCTGGCGAAGGCCTGCAAGCAGAATGGCTGCGCGCTCATCGGTGGCGAGACGGCGCAGATGCCCGGCTTCTACGCCGACGGCGAATACGACCTTGCCGGCTTCATCGTCGGCATCGTCGATCGCGAAAAACTGATTACCGGCAAAGGTATCCATCCGGGTGACGTTCTCATCGGGCTGCCTTCCGCCGGCCTGCACACCAACGGCTACTCGCTTGCCCGCAAGCTCATCTTCGAGACAGCCGGGCACAAGCCCGCCGACCGCGTCCCGGCGCTCAAGGAAAAAGCTGGCGCGGCGCTGATGAAAATCCATCGCAGCTACCTGCCGGTGATCCGTCAGCTCGCGCGCGCCGGCGTCGTCGCCGGCATGGCGCATATCACCGGCGGTGGCATCACGGAAAACCTGCCGCGCATCCTGCCCAAAAACATCTCCGC
>DATAZC010000106.1:0-3188 GCA_036272255.1 Acidobacteriaceae bacterium
GCCGGAGTCGATATCTCCGCCGGCGACCGCACCAAGCAGCGCATCAAGTACCTCGCCCAGCGCACCTTCACCCGCAACGTCCTCGGCGAAATCGGCGGCTTCGGCGGCCTCTTCAAACTCGACGGCAAATATGAGGAGCCCATCCTCGTCTCCTCCGCCGACGGCGTTGGCACCAAGCTCAAACTCGCCTTCCAGCTCGGCATCCACCACACCGTGGGCGCCGACCTCGTCAACCACTGCGTCAACGACATCGCCGTCCAGGGCGCCACCCCGCTGTTCTTCCTCGACTACCTCGCCACCGGCCGCCTCGACGGCGCCATCGCAGAAAAAGTCGTCTCCGGCCTTTCCGACGCATGCCGCGCCAACGGCTGCGCGCTCATCGGCGGCGAAACCGCGCAGATGCCGGGCTTCTACGCCGACGGTGAATACGACCTCGCCGGCTTTATCGTCGGCGTCGTCGAGCGATCGAAGCTCATCACCGGCGCAAAAATCCGTCCCGGCGACGTTCTCCTCGCCTTTCCCTCCACCGGCCTCCACACCAACGGCTACTCCCTCGCCCGCCGCCTCTTTTTCGAAGTGGCAAAGTACAAGCCGGAGCAGTACGTCAACGCCCTCAAAGAAAAAGCCGGCGCCGCCCTCATGAAAACCCACCGCAGCTACCTGTCGCTCATCAGGAAGCTCACTGCCAGCGACTACGCCGCGGGCCTCGCCCATATCACCGGCGGCGGCATCACAGAAAATCTCCCGCGCATCCTCCCCAAATCCGTCTCCGCCCACGTCGAGCTCGGCAGCTGGCCCGTGCTCCCCATCTTCGAGCACCTCCAGCAACTCGGCAACGTCGAGCAGGACGAGATGCTCCGCACTTTCAACATGGGCATCGGCCTCATCGCCGTCGTTCCCGCCGAACGCTTCAAGCGCTGCAAATCCATGCTCGACCGCTCCGGCGAAAAGTGTCACGTCATCGGCCGCATCATCAAAGGCGACCGCAAAGTCGTCTATGCCTGAACTCCAAACGAACTTGTGTGTATGCCTAACCGCTGAATAACTGTTTTTGAAAGGGCACGGCTTCAGCCGTGCCGTAATGGGCCCCGAAACGGAAGGGGCTTTAGCCCCTGAGGCTTGCCCCTGACCATGCATAAGCTTGGAATTTTGTTATCCGGACGCGGCTCCAACTTCCTCGCCATCGCCGACGCCATCGACCAGGGCAAAATTCCCAACGCCCAAATCGCCATCGTCCTTTCGAACCTCGCCGACGCCCCTGGCCTCGCCGCCGCCCGCGATCGCGGACTCCATGCCATCGCCATCGAAGCCCAGGGCCGCAAACGCGCCGAGCACGATGCCGAAATCATCGCCACCCTCCAGGCTCACTCCATCGACCTCGTCTGCCTCGCCGGCTACATGCGCCTGCTCTCTTCAGGATTCATCCAGGCCTTCCCGCAGCGCATCCTCAACATCCACCCCTCGCTGCTCCCCGCCTTCCCCGGCCTCGACGCGCAAACCCAGGCCTTCGCATACGGCGTCCAGATCGCCGGCTGCACCGTCCACTTCGTCGATGAGCAGCTCGACCACGGCGTCATCATCCTCCAGCGCTCCATCCCCGTCCTCGCGGACGACGACCCACACACCCTCGCCGCGCGCATTCTCGAGCAGGAACACCTCGCCTACCCCGAAGCCATCGCCCGCGTCCTCTCCGGCAAATACAAGATCAACGGCCGCCGCTACTTGTCGAAGAGCTAAGGCCGTCCATGAAGTCCCTCACCCACCTCCAGGCCATCTCCCTGGCCGTCGCCGGCTTCACCCTCTGGGTCCTTACCGACACAGCCATCAAGCTCGTCAATCAGGCCCACCTGCCCTGGTTTGAAATCCTCGCCTTCCTCGGCTTCTTCATGGCCGTCTTCATGTTCGCCCGCGCCCTCGTCCGCCGCGACCTCCGCGCCCTCCGGCCTCATCAGCTGCGCCCGCAACTCCTCCGCTCCGCCCTCGACATTGGCAATAACATCTCCGTCATCATCGCTCTTCGCCATCTCACGCTCACCACCTTCTACGTCCTCATCTTCCTCGCCCCCATCGTCGTCGCGCTGCTCTCGCCGTTCTTTCTCCACGAGCGCATGACCCTGAAAAAGGCCTTCGCTATCCTCGCCGGTTTTGCCGGAGTCGTCATCGCCGTCCATCCCTGGGGCTCGTCCCACCAGGCAGACTGGATCGGCTACGCCGCCTGCATGGTCTGCGTCGCCTGCTTCTCCGTCAACATCGTCTGGTCCCGCGTCCTCACCCAAACCGAAACCCCCGAAAGCCTCACCCTCTTCTCCGGAGCGGTCATGGCGCTCGTCGGTTTCTCCCTCATGATCGGGTCCGCACTCACGCTCCACCACGGGCCGCCGCTCACTCCCCGCATCGCCGCACTGCTCGTCGCCACAGGACTCCTCTGCGCCGTCGGCAGCCTCTGCTTCTTCGTCGCCCTTAAACACACCACCGCCGCCAACGTTTCGCAGTTCCACTACACGCAGCTCATCACCGGGGCTCTCATGGCCTGGCTCGTCTGGCGCCAGATTCCTACCCTCTATACCCTCGGCGGCGCCGCGCTCATCATCGTCTCCGGCGTCTACATTGCCCTCAACGCCTCCCAGCAACACCACAGCGTCTGGATCTCGCCCCCCATCCACCCCGACTAAGGCTGCGTCGCCGCCTCCTCACTCCGCATCAACCCCACCCCCATCCCCACAAACCAAACCACCTCGCTCAACATCACCACCGTCATCCCATGCACATCCAGCCGCAGATGCCCCACCAGGATCAGGACCGCAATCAGCGGCGCTGTCCCACATCCGAAAATCGCAACCCAACGCGACAACTGCCCCATCCGCAAACTGCTGACCGACCACAGCACGATCGCCATCGCCGCTCCCACCGCATAGATCCGCGACATCGCCTGGTTGATCCGGAACATCGACGCAATCACAACCCTCCACATCCCCCCATTCCCAGGAACATCCCGCACCATCATCGTCATGATGTCCGGCACAATCCATCCGCTCACCGACGCTGCAATCATGATCGCCACCGCCGCGAATCCATACGTCACCAAAGCGGAGAACGCCAGCCGATCGGGCGCCCCCAGCATCCGCGCCAGCCCGCACGTTCCCAGAAACAGCAGCAGCACACTCACCAGCGCCAGCCCATGCGCGATG
>DATAZC010000107.1:0-58770 GCA_036272255.1 Acidobacteriaceae bacterium
ACCTATTGAGTCCGCGGACCGGTATGCGGAGATCTGGCTGGTTGGCCCCCTGGTCAGCCAATGGGAAAGGCCAGAATAAAGGCAGCGTCTCACATAGCAAAACTTCATAACCCTTGCGTTCGGGATTACACTGGTCGCACGTGTCTCCAGCATCGATGAGGGATCCCAGGAACGGGACCAACTGGAAATCGATTTGGCGCCTGGTTATTCCGATCTGCATTCTGACGCTTGTGATCGGGACGACGCTGGGCCGGATGTGGCATCGCCACACGAATACCTCTGCGGAAACGTGCCCGATCTGTCACCTGAGCCATCAGGTGGTTGAGCCGGCGGTCGCCGACACGAGCGGCGATTTGCTGATTAAGGAAGAACCGGGTCCGGAACCCCTGGCACTGGAATCGATTTCCTATCTGGTGACACGGCAAGTCCCGGCACGCGCCCCACCCGCTTAGCCCTCGCCTGCTCCACGTGCCGTTGCAGCGGCATGCCAATTCGTGCAAGTTTCCGCCTAAAAGGCTGAGTGCCCATGCGTTTACGACGTTGGTGTATTCCACTTTTCCCACTGGCATTTTTGTCGTCTGGCGTGGCCGGCGCGCAGAGTGCTCCGGCGCAGAGCGCGCCCGCCCCAGCGCCGCAAACACTGGCGCAAAAACCGGGGAGCGTGATCATCACGCTGGACGATGCGATTCGTCTGGCGCTCGAGCACAACCACAGTTTGTTGGCGACGCGGACCACGATTCAGCAGAGCCAGGCGGAAGAGGTGACAGCGAACCTTCGGCCGGACCCGGTTCTGCTGGGCGATATTCAATTCCTGCCGCTGTTTGACCCGAGCCAGTTCAGCTCGAACTATGTGGACAACACGGCGCAGTTCGATCTGGGGGTGAGCTACCTGTTCGAACGCGGGAAGAAGCGGCAGCATCGTTTGCAGGCGGCTAAAGATGTGACGGCGCAGACGCGTTCGCAGGTGGCGGACACGGAGAGAAGCCTGACTTTCAACGTGGCGTCGCAATACATCAATGTGGAGCTGGCGGAATCGTCGCTGGCGCTGGCGCAGCAGGACCTGAAGAGCTTCCAGAACACCGTGGATATCGCCGAGGCGCGCTACAAAGCCGGCGATACGAGCGAAGACGATCTGCTGAAGATCAAGTTGCAGATGCTGCAGTTCCAGCAGGACGTTTCCGCCGGGGAGCTGGCCCGGGTGCAGGGGCTTTCCGATCTGCGGCAGTTGCTGGGGTATGAGTCGGTGGCGGCGGATTACGATGTAGCGCCGAATTTCGACTATCAGGCGGTTGGCGGGAACCTGGAAGACTTTGAAGCGAAGGCGCTGCAGAACCGGCCTGATTTGCGCGCGGAACAGCAGGGAGTATCGGCAGCGAACAGTCAGTATCAGTTGCAGAAGGCGATCGGGAAGCGCGACATCACCGGCCAGGCCAGTTACACGCACATCCAGTACAGCGAACTTTCGCTGTTCGCGCAGATGCCGTTGCCTATCTTCGATCGGAACCAGGGGGAGATTGCGCGCGCCGGATATGCGGTCACGCAGGCCCAGGAGCAGGAGAAGTTCGCGCAGGGGCAGGTGCTGACGGACGTGAAGGATTCGTTTGAAAATCTGCGCAGCAACGACAAGATTGTGGGGCTGTACCGGTCCGGCTATCTCGATCAGGCGCAGCAGTCGCGGGACATTAACCAATACGCGTATCAGCGCGGCGCGGCGAGCCTTCTTGATTTTCTCGATGCAGAACGTAGTTATCGCGCCGTTCAACTCGCCTACCGCCAGGCACTGGCTTCGTATTTGCTCGCCATCGAGCAAATGCGCCAGGCAGTAGGAACCAGGAGCTTGCCATGACGATTGGATCACTTCCCTGCCCTCGACGCGCAGCCGCGGGCGCACTTGCGTGCGTCGTGATGCTAGCCGGCTGCAGTTCAGCAGATCGCGAACACGCCAGCCAGATGACGTCGTACTCGGCGAGGGCGGCTTCGTCGGCGACGCCGAGGCTGTTCACGATTCCTGAAGAGCAGATGGCCCACGTTCAGGTGGTGACGCTGGGGCCTGCTCCGTTGAGCCGGACGCTGCGGCTAACGGGCGCGGTGGCGTACAACGCGTTTAAGACAACGCCGGTGATCACCCAGGTAGGTGGTCCGGTAACGCGCATCCTGGTGGTGCCGGGCCAGCACGTGAAGCAGGGCGAACCGATGCTGGAGGTGAGCAGCCCGGACTATAGCCAACTGCTGGATGCGTATTTAAAGGCAGCAGACTCGTCGCGGCTGAGCGAGAAGAACTACACGCGCGCCCAGGATTTGTATCAGCACCACGCGATTGCGGAGCGGGATCTGGAGCAGGCGGAATCGGATCGGAACCAGGCACACGCCGATCTGGATGCGGCGGAGCAGGGGATGAAGATTCTTGGCATCAAGAATCCGTCTGATCTGGCAAAGGCTCCGGCCTCGGCGCAGATTCCAGTGCTGGCGCCGATTGGCGGCGAGGTGGTGGAACGGCTGGTTTCGCCAGGACAAGTGGTGCAGGCTGGGCAGACACAGGCCTTCACGATTTCAGACCTGAGCACGGTGTGGGTGCTGGCGAATGTGTATCAGGCCGATTTGGCCTTCGTGAAGAGCGGCGAGGATGTTGCGGTGCAGACGGACGCTTATCCGGGGACCTTCCACGGAAGGATCTCGTATGTATCGCCTGCGTTGGACCCGAACACACGAACGCTGCAGGCGCGCATCGTGGTGGATAATCCAGGGGAAAAACTGAAGCGGGATATGTATTGCACCGTGACGGTGAAGGCGGGGACGGTGGCCAACGCCATCGCGGTGCCGAATGCGTCGGTGATGCGCGACGACAACAACCAGCCCTTCGTCTACGTGGAAACCGGGGCGAACCAGTTCGGCCGGCGCGACGTGGAAATCGGAGAAAGCGAAAACGGGCTGACCCAGATTACGAAGGGCGTTTCGCCGGGAGAAAAAGTCGTCGGTGACGGCAGCCTCTTCCTTCAGTTTGCCAATTCGATCCAGCACTGAGGAGAGCGCACCCATGATCAATCGCATCGTTCAGTTCGCGCTTCGGCAGCGGTTCCTCATCCTGATGATGGTTCTGTTTCTGGCGGTTGGAGGCGCGATTTCGTTCCACCACATGCCGGTGGATGCGTATCCGGATTTGTCGCCTCCGATGGTGGAGATCATCACGCAGTGGCCGGGCCACGCCGCGGAAGAGACAGAGCGGCTGGTGACGGTGCCAACCGAAGTGGAGATGAACGGCGTCCCGAAAATGTCGGTGATGCGGTCGATCTCGCTCTACGGATTATCGGATGTGATTCTGACCTTCGACGAAGGCACGGACGACTACTGGGCGCGCCAGGTAGTGTTTCAAAGGCTGAGCGAGGTGACATATCCGACGGGCGTGACGCCAAGTCTGGCGCCGCTTGCCAGTCCTTCAGGACTGGTCTATCGATACGTCATTCAGAGTCCGGACCGCACGCCGCAGGAGCTGAAGGTTTACGAAGACTGGGTCATCGAGCGCGAGTACAAGCAGGTTGCCGGGGTGGCGGACGATTCCGGATTCGGCGGAACGGTGATGCAGTATCAGGTGCTGCTCGATCCGGCACGGCTCTACGCATACCACGTGACGGTGCCGATGGTGGTGCAGCAGCTCTCGGTCAACAATTCGAACGCAGGCGGCGGTTTCTATTCGCAGGGCGGGCAGTTTTATTACGTGCGCGGTCTGGGGCTGATACGCGACTTGAGCGACATCGGCAACGTGGTGGTTGGCTCGCAAAACGGCGTGCCCACGCGCATTGGCGACATCGGCCAGGTTGCGATTGGGTATGCACCGCGCCTGGGCGAGTTCGGATTCAACAAGACGGACGATGCCGTGGAAGGCGTGATCATGATGCGCCGCGGCGAGCAGACGCAGAACGTGCTGAAGGGCGTAGAGGAGAAGACGAGCCAGCTGAACGAGCAGATTCTGCCGCCGGATATCAAGGTGCGTCCTTACTACGACCGCAGCGATCTGGTGCAGTTGACCATCGACACCGTGGAACACAACATGGTGCTGGGGATGATCCTGGTGCTGGTGGTGCTGATGTGTTTCCTGGTCAGCTTCCGGGCAGCGGTCATCGTCGCGCTCACCATTCCGCTGTCTCTGCTGTTCTCGTTCATCTTTCTGCACTCGGAGGGCGTGGCGGCGAATCTGCTTTCAATTGGGGCGATCGATTTTGGCATCCTGATCGATGGGACGCTGGTGATGGTGGAGAACATCTTCCGTGAGCTGGGAGAGCGCGAAGGCACCGAGTACGACCTGATGGAAGTGATTGTGGCCGCGGCCAAAGACGTGGATCGGCCCATCTTCTATTCCGTCGCGGTGATCATCGCAGGCTATCTGCCGATTTATGCGCTGACAGGGCCCTCGGGCAACCTGTTTCGGCCGATGGCGAATACGGTTTCCATCGCGCTGGTGGGCTCGCTGATCCTGACGCTGACGTTCGTGCCGATTCTGTGCTGGTACTGGTTCAAGAAGGGCGTCCACGAGCGGGTGAACAAGCCGTTCGAGTGGGTACGCAGCAAATATAAGGGTGAACTGGCGTGGTGTCTGGATCACCCGAAGCTCACGATGGTGGTAGCGACGCTGATTTTTTGCGCGACACTGCTGCTGGTTCCGTTTATCGGCGGCGAGTTTATGCCGCATCTGGATGAAGGGGCGCTGTGGGTTCGCGCCACCCTGCCGTACACGATCTCGTTTGAGGAATCGAGTCGCTTCTCGCCCCAGGTACGGAACATTCTGATGCAGTATCCGATGGTGACCGATGTGGGATCGGAGCTGGGGCGGCCGGATGACGGCACGGATCCTACTGGATTTTTCAACGATGAGTTTTATGTGGGGCTGAAGCCGTACAACGATGCGTCGTGGAAAACCGGCAAGATCCACAACAAGAAGGAACTGACGGAAGACGTGCAGAAGAAGCTGGAGGCGTTTCCGGGGGTCATCTTCAACTACACGCAGCCGGCTGAGGACGCGGTGGACGAGGCTCTAACCGGATTGAAGAGCGCGCTCGCCGTGAAGATTTATGGACCGGACCTGAACGTACTGCAGGCGAAGGCGCTGGAGATTAAGCGGCGCTTGTCAGAGGTTCCGGGGTTTGCGGAGCTGACGGTGGTGCGCGAGCTGGGGCAGCCCAGCCTGCTGATCGATGTGGATCGGGACAAAATTGCGCGCTACGGCATCAACGTTGCGGATGTGGAAGCGGTGGTGCAGGCGGCGGTGGGCGGGCAGGCAGCGACCCAGGTGATCCAGGGGGAAAAGCTGTTTGACCTGGTGGTACGCATGGAGCCTCAGTTCCGGGAGAACGCACAACAGATTGGGAATCTGTTGGTGGGAACGCCGACCGGGCAGCAGCTTCCGCTGAGCGAACTGGCGAATATTCACGAGGCCAGCGGGGCTTCGTTCATCTTTCGCGAAAACAACTCGCGGTATATCGGCGTGCAGTACAGCGTGGAGGGGCGCGACCTGCAAAGCGCAGTGGACGCAGGCCAGAAGGCGATCGCTGACCTGACGAAAACCCTCCCTGCCGGCTATCGCATTGCGTGGGGCGGCGAATACGGCGAGTTGCTTGAGGCCAAACACCAGATGGAATTTATTGGGCCGCTGGCGCTGCTGATCATCTTCATGATCCTGTTTGCGCTCTACGACAACTTCAAGTTCCCGATAACGATCGCTCTGGGCGTGATTCTTACCGAGCCAGTGGGGGCGCTGATCGCACTGAAGCTGACGCACACGCCGTTCAGCGTTTCGTCGGGACTGGGACTGCTGGCACTGATGGGAGTGTCGGTAGAGACGGCTGTGATCCTGGTGTCGTACATCAACAAGCTGCGCCTCGAGAAGAAGGACATTCGCACAGCCACGCTGGAAGCTTCGCTGCTGCGGCTGCGGCCAATCATGATGACGGCACTGGTGGCGTGTCTGGGTTTGTTGCCGGCGGCGCTCTCGACGGGAATTGGATCGGACACGCAGAAACCGTTTGCCATTGTGATTGTGGCTGGGCTGATTTCGCGGCTTTTCCTGGGATTCTTCGTGAACCCAGTGCTGTACGAGATGGTGGCGCGCGAAGGGGACGTGCTGCAGGTTTGACGCGCGCCAGTTGTGTGCGATGAGGTGTGACATCGAGGAAGAGCCGAAGAAACTATGCGCGGCTTTCGTCCTTCTCGATGGCACGGGGAAAGAGGATGTTGTTTTCGAGATGGATGTGCTGATGCAGATCCTGCTCGAACTCTGCTAACGCCTGATAGAAGCCGCGGTAGGTGGGGCAGGCGCCTTCCGGGGGCGTGAAGTCGTGGCTGAGTTCTCGGATACTGACCAACACGGCGCCGGCGGCATCGTGTTCGGCAAGCATGACGCGAATGGGATTGCCGACGGCGCCTCCGCAGCCGAGGGATCGAGGGCCGCAATTTTGTGGCGTTTGCTCGAGGTGAGTGATCCAGGGGAAGAGCACGGCTTCCTCTTTCGCGAGGTGATCGAGGAGATCTTTTGCGAGAGAGGCGATCAGTTGCTGGATGCGGGGTAGTTCGTGCCGCATGTTTCCATGGCGCGAAACCACTTTTTGGGCGAGGTGCTCGATGCGCGGCAATTCCGCTCGTACGTAGGCGTGATGCGTCTCAACGATGTGGGTGCAGAGGTCGGCCAGCGCAGCGGTGGCCCAGTTGGTAGGCCCGGATACGGGAGTGCCGGAGGCGCTCTCAATCGCGGCGAGGACCGCATTTGGATCGAGGGAGCGTTCTTCGCAAGCCTGGGTGAGCGGCTTGCGGCCGCCGCAGCAGTAGTCAATGCCGAACTTCTCGAAGACGCGAATCGCTGCGGGGTGGTCGAGGGCGATATCGCGAACGGTGGTTTGAGGGGTAGTCATCGTCAACTCCTGCCCACGAATCTACGGACCCGCGCATAGTATGGCTGCGACTAAAGTCACTGGCCGCCGATTTTCGCTACTATTCTCAAGATGCCGGAACAAGAAAACGTTGCCTCCGCGCTCGGCTCGGTCTCGCTGTTTTCCGGACTGTCTCCGGACGAACTGCGCCTGCTGGCGGCGCATGCCATTCGCAAGCGGGTCTCACAGGGGGAGTTGCTGTTCTCAGAGGGGGAGGCCTGCAAGGGGCTGCATATCGTCGCAGAGGGCAAACTCCGGATCTTTAAAAGCTCGGCGAGCGGGCGCGAGCAGGTGCTGGCGATGGAAGGGCCGGGCGGCTCGGTGGCGGAGTTGCCGGTGTTCGATGGCGGACCTTACCCGGCTTCAGTGAGCGCGGTCGAGGATTCGCAGATCCTGTTTATCTCGCGGGATGATTTTCGGCGCTTCTGCCTGGAGCATCCGGAAGTCGCGCTGAAAATGCTGGCGGTGGTGGGCGCGCGGCTGCGGCGGCTGGTGGGCATTATCGAGGAGCTGTCCTTCGCCACGGTTCGGCAGCGTCTTGTCTCGGTGCTGGTGCGGCTGGCGGAGAGCGATGGGAAGCGGACGGAACACGGGATTGAATTCCAGCTTCCGGGCACGCATCAGGACCTGGCGCATCAGCTGGGCACGGTGCGTGAGCTGGTTTCCAGGAACCTGATGCGCCTGCAGGCGGAAGGCCTGTTGCAGGTGGAGGCGCGCAGCATTGTGGTGCGCGACTTGGTGGGACTGAAGGCGATTCTCGACAGCAACGCTTAAAAATTTGCGCGGTGTGCGACATAAGTCACAGCCCGATCTGTGACTGGCTTCTAGCCTTGACCTTGTCGATGGAGAGAAGCTATGTCTGCTGTCCTGATTGAGACGATTCCCGACCGCGAAACGGATTCCGCGACAGAGCGCGGGGAGATGCTCGCGTTCGAGCGCCGCAAGAGTCACCGGTTTCGGCTATGGATTGCGACCGGGATCTTCTTTATGGTGCTGCCGGGCACCATTCTCGGATTCACGAACCTGCTGCTGATCAGTGCCCATCATGGGCTGGGGGGATTGTCGGCGGCGTGGATCCAGGCGCACGGGCACTCGCAGGTATTTGGGTGGATTGGCAGCTTTGTTCTGGGGATTGGCTTCTACTCGCAGCCACGCACGCGGGCCAACAGCGGGCGTTTGCCGATGGCGTGCTGGGGCCTGTGGGCGGCGGGGCTGACACTGCATTGGCTTGCCGGCGGGTATGGGTGGTTGTGGCGAGTCACGCTTCCGGTATCGGGTTTGATGGAGCTGGCGGCGATTCTGCTGTTTCTTTATGCGGCACGTCAGCACAGGCTGCCGGATGGCGCCGCGGTGGCGGCGAAGGCTCGTCCGCGCATGGAGCCGTGGATGCAGACGGTGCTGGTGAGCAACGCGGCGTTGCTGCTGGCCGTCGGGATCAACTTTGGGATTAGTGTGCAACTTGCTGTGCGGGGCGTGACGCCGGCCCTCTCGCACGGGTTCGACCAGCGATACCTGATACTGCTGGGATGGGGATTTCTTGCACCGCTGGTGTGGGGATTTTCGGCCCGCTGGCTGCCCATCTTTCTCGGCGTGAAAGCTGTGCGCGGACGCTTGTTGCAGACAGCGGTCGTGGCGGATGTGGCGGGGGTTGTTTTGGGCGGGGTGGGCGAACCTTTTGCGGCCACTTTGCTGCTGGCTGCGGCGGCGGTGGTTGCGGCCTTTGCTGTAGGCGTCTTCTCGATGGCGGAGCGGCCGGCGAAGACTGTGGGAATTCACCGGAGCTTTCCCGTGTTTCTGCGCGTCGCTTACGTCTGGTCGATCGCGGCTGCCTGCCTGGGAATCTGGGCGGCGGCGAGCGATGTTCACGGAGGGATCTGGGGCGGATCACGACATGCGCTGACGGTTGGGTTCGCAGCGATGATGGTGATGACGGTGGGGCCGCGTATCCTGCCGCATTTTGCCGGCGTGCCGGGGCTGTGGAGTCCGCGGCTGATGTTTGTCACGTTGCTGTTGCTTTTGGCCGGCTGCACGCTGCGCGTAACGATGGAGCCGCTGGCTTACGAGGGACTGTGGGCGTTCGCCTGGAAGGTGCTGCCGGTTTCCGGATGCCTTGAGCTGAGCGCCGTTTTGCTGTTTGCGTTGCAGCTCGTCGTGACTGCCACGCGGGAACCGAGCATTTTTGCCGACGACCGACTTGTGCACGCAGGCTGAGTTAGTCGCCCGCGCCTGCACTTATGGGACTGTCGTTGGGATGGATCCACCGCCATGTGGCTCCCAGCCAGGATTGTCCCTGGGAGGCCTCCGGGAGATGGGGAGTGAGCGCCCAGATTCCGATCCACGCGAGAGCGACGAGGTTGGGAAAAAGCAGCGGCGCCATGGGGGGCGCGCCGTTGACCAGCTTGTCGAACAAGGTATGGCCTGGTTCGACGAGGTTGGCGCGGAGGTGGAACCAGAATCCGAGGACACCGACCAGCGCTTGCGCGGCCATGATGAGCAGACACCAATCCATAAAGCGGCGTGTGACCCGGGAAATGAGCGGTGTCATGAGAAACCCGACGGCAAACGCCGAAGAGATGACGGGAATCCATTCTGTGTGCAGGAAGAAACCGTTCTCGGCATGATCGGTGAGCGAGAGGACGAAGTTGCCGAAAAATCCGCCGAGGGCGAAGAGGATGACCCAACGGGCCCACTCCGCGGAGCGCGGCGAGACCATGCGATTGAGGAGGAGGAGAAATCCGAGGCCCGCATAGGAAAGCGGCGCGGCAAACGGAGCGGCATAGGTGATGCTCTGGAGGGTGCGCTCCTTAAAGAAGCGGCAATCGAGGTGATACAGGACGCCGGCGAGTCCCATGATGATCGCGGCCAGCCGATGAGATAGCCGGTGACGCGCCAGGTTCGGCGCATGCGCGCGATCCATCCCAGCGCGATGGCAATGGCCAGGATGGCCGAAGCGGCAATGGAGAAAAACAGCGGCACGTACTCCGCCCTGACGCCGAATTGATTGACGGAGTGGGCGATGTAGATATCGGCAGCGAGAATGCCGAGGTTCGCTGTGGCAAATAGCTCGATCCAGAGCTGCGGATCGTGGGCCCAGCGCATGCGCGAATGGAGCAGGATTTGCCGGCAGAGAGGCAGAAGCCTATTTTTTGCCATGCTCCCTCCGCAGGTCGGCCGCCATGTGCTCCAGCTCGACGGTTTTCTGGAGCATGGGGTAGTTGCCGTGCCACTGGACGAAGTCCGCGCCACCCATGAAAGCGCCGTGCTTCGAGGTGCGGCCGTCGTAGTGCCACAGATCGAAGTACAGGAAGTCAATGGGATTGGAGAACGGAGGGCCGGTGAGCAGTCCATCGGAGCGCAAGCCGGTGACGACGTCTTTGGCGTGCTGCACGCGGGCATTGGTGGCCATCAACACCGGCTCCGCCTGCTCATAAACGCGGTCAACGGTTGCCGCGGTGTGGCATTGCTCGCAGACCTGCTTCATGGCGGCTTGTGCGCGCGCGTAGTTGGGACGCCGGGTCGAGATCTCCGCGGCGAGGAACCACGAGAGGCGATCCGACGGATCGTGCGTGACCTTGAGGCCGTTGATGCCGGACATGTGGCAAGTGGCGCAGGTGGGCACAAACATATCCCGCGTGGTGAGCGTCCTGGGGGGAGCCTTGAGGTTGAGCATGTTGCGCTGCGCGGCGAACATGACTCCGTGTTTTGACTCGTTGTAGATTTCCATCTGCGAGTGATCGGGGCCCAAGTGGCATTGGCCGCAGGTGCTGGGCAGGCGCGCGAGCTCGACGGAACTGGTATGGCGGGAGTGACAGGCGGTGCAGGTGCCGATGGTGCCATCGTCGTTGGGCTTGCCGATGGAGTGGCACTGTTCGCAGCCGCTGGTCATAGCGGACTGGCCTTCTGTGAGGACGAACGGATGCGGTGGGCGGCGCGTTGCTCCTGGCTGGAACTGTTCGGAAAAGGAAACCTGCTCCGGCGAGAGCCCTTTTTCTCCATAGATCGCGCCCCACGAAGGAGCGGCGTGGCGGCTGCGAAGGAATTCCTGATACTCGGCCTCGTGACAGGAGCGGCAGTTCCCTGCCGTGAGGTGCTTCGCGATGACGAAGCCGTGGTGATCCATTTTTTGCTGGGCATCGCCAGGCTGATGGCAGTCGAGGCAGTTGATGCCTTTGCGGGCGTGGGCGGACATCTCGTACTCATGGACGACGGAGTACTGGAGTCGGGCGTGGCACTCGGCACATTTGCCGGAAGCGCGCACGAAGTCGGCCGTGGGCTGCTGGGTTTCGACGCCCGGGCGGGCATGATTGATGAGGAAAGCGGCAACGATCAGCGAAAAGCCGATGACAACGGCTACAAATACAGAGCGGAACGACATGCGGCGTGCCCCCGAGCCAGATGGTCGAGAAAAACTCAAACCCCTGGACCCCTGCAGATTGCTGCCCCGCCACTCTACCAACTTCGACGAGCGCGCGACCACCGCCAGGCAGTGGAGGCGAGAATTGTGTGAGGAGAATTTGCAGCTCATTTCCACATTGACGCCGCAATTTGCACACAAATATTCCAGGGAACACGAAGGGAGCGCGTGCCATAATCAACGGCAACGGAGGAGAAATCTTCCCTACGAAGAGAGCGAGCGAACACCGCACGAGTCTCGGCAACGACACTCAAAGGACCCTCCGGGCAACTGGATGTCTTGGACGGTGGTCAGCAAGTTCTTACAGCCAACCGGCTCATGAAAGTCCAGGAAGGCGGGGCGACCTGCAATTCCTGAACAGTTTGTGAGAACCCGGCTGCGATCTGGTAGCCGAAGCCGGATCTTCGGAAGTTCGGACAGAAGGGGCGAAATTCCTCAAGGAATTTCGCCCCTTCGCTTTTGTGGCGTTTCAAGGGATGGGCCTGGCTCAGATAGCCCTCAAGTAACCAGATCGGGGTCACTAACTCCCAGAAAGTGGGATACCACGGTCACTACATCGAACTTATAGTCCACGACAGATATTCAACCAGGAAAGAAGGAGTAATTCGAGCCGCCAGGCTCCGCCCCCTCTTCCTGCAAAGGTCATCACGGGGCATAGTTCTATGAAGAAGCTGCTTGGCTTTTCTGCTTTGGTCTCTCCGCGTGTGCTGGTTGGCATGGGTCTGGTTTTGGCGACTGCACTTTTCGGGGGAACCGGTTGCGGTCTTTCCTACTCGCTGACGGGGATTTATGTGGAGCCCGCGTCCAATTCGACCTGCGTTTATAACGGCGCGACCGCTCAATTCAAGGCCTATGGCACTTACACCGAAGGGAACCATGCCATGCGCGTCGAGGACATTTCCAACCAGGTCAACTGGGCGGTGACCCTTCCTACCCTCGCCTCCATTAGTTCCTCGGGTCTGGCGACGGCAAATACCGACAATGTCATCGGACTGAGCTCAATTGTTGCCAGCACTCGAGGTGAATTCGGCTATCTCGCAGCAAATACGACTCTTCAGGTTTCCACTTCGTGCACCGTTTCTGGCTCTATCGCAAGGCCCTTCTCACTCAATATCATCCCGCGCAATCAGAATTTGACCGTTGGCCAGACCCTGAAGCCCCTCGCTATCGCCACTTATGGCAATGGCGGGCGCAGCGCCGATTTCTCCCAGCAAGTGGCCTGGGAATCCAGTGACGCAAAAGTGGCCACGGTTGATGCGAAGGGTGTGATCACAGCAGTGGGCGCTGGCGATGCCACCATTACAGCGATGGCCAAGACGCCGAGCGGCGAAGCCATCTATGCCACCCAGACGATTCACCTTCAGGACCAATAGCTCTACATCCCGCACGAGCACGCAACAGGACTGTGGGTTGTCGAAAGCGTCTGCGAACCGGCAGGCGCTTTTCATTTTTTGTGGCTCCGTTGAGTGGATCGAGGCTCTGGCGGCTATCGTTACTACCCGAACACAGGCCTCCGCGAAATGTACACTTTCGTGATTGACAGCAGGTGACTTTGGATAGACTGGCGTTCGGTAGAGCGACGCCCATGGAACGAAACGAACAGCAATACGCAAAGGACCTTTACGACGGTTTGATCGAGCGCTTTGCACCCGTCGCGGATCAGACCCAGATCTCCATCACGGGTGGCGGCGTGCAGTGGCGATGCTCTGCGCAGCGCGGATCGCGATCCTGCTGGGTCGGATGTTTTGAAGCGAGCGGGCCGGAGTTTCTGGCTTTCTTCGAAGACGACACGAAAAAGGTGGCCACGGGCCGGACTTCGTCGAAGGACGAGACCGTCGATGCGATTTGGCACTGGCTGGACGGCGACGCATTGGCCGCGATGTACGAGTGCTTCCGATTTGTGGATTCGGAGAAGCGCCAGCTGATGTCGATACGGGAGAGCGCGCTGAAAGCCTTCCCTGCTCTGGGCAACGCCGCGCAGAGCGAGCTGACCGTGACCCCGTCCGGAGTTTCGCATCTTTGGTTTCGCACGCCGACGCGCGCGGCTCACGTCTATTTCGACACGCGGCACGATACGCCACTAGCGGTTTTCTACTGGGACGAGTGCGAGCTGTTTCGCTTTGAGGCGAAGAATGCGGTGGAAATGGCGAAGGTGCTTTCCCGATGGCTGGACGACGACGCTGCGCCTTCAGCACTACGCAAAGAATTTCCCTGGATCGAGATTGGCCCCCTTGCGGATTTCTACGAAAATGGCCATCCGGTGGAGGGGGAGTTTATCGCGAGCTGGGATCAGACGGAGGGCGTGTACAAAGGACTGCGCTTCCCGCCCCCGGCGCTGGTGATGCCGTTCATTGCGGAGATGCGGCGGGCGGGCTACGACCGGAAGGTGCGGGCGGGGCAGTCCATGTGGTCGCTGATCGTCTCGCGATCGCGGCGCGCGCGGTTGCGTCCGGAACAGCCGCTAGTGTCCTTTCAGTTTCGCGAGAACTCGATGGAAGTTTTCGCGCGCACGCAGGGTGAGGAACGGATATTCGAGATTCCGATTGCGATGTCGGACACCGTGGAGCGCGTGCTGCAAAGCCTGGCGGAGCGGCCTGTTGATTAGGCGCAACTGAATCGAATAACTTTGCCGATGGAGTGCGTACCGCCTGGAGAGATTCATGCGCTGGAGGGCGCGCTGAGTTCACCAAGATGCGGGACTATACTGGCCACTGCTGTTTCGCCCCAGGAGAAACGGATGGCAACGCGTCGTAGCTTTCTTGGTGCCCTCGCAGCAGCGGGTGCCACTGCACTTCCCTCCTCTTCCCTATCCGCCATGATTGCTTCGGTGTCGGCAGAATGTCCGTTTCGGCTCTCGGTGATCAACGACGAGATCTCGCAGGATTTCGATCACGCGTGTTCTGTGGCGGCGCAGGATTTTGGTCTGCGCTGGATCGAGCTGCGCGGTATGTGGAACAAAAACATTACGGATCTGGATGCGAACGAGCTGACGGAAGCTACGCGCATCCTGAAGAAGTACAACCTGCGCGTGACCGACATTGCGAGCCCTCTCTATAAGGTCGACTGGCCTGGGGCGCCGCGCAAAGCTGGACAGGAGCGCGACCAGTTCCACGCTGACACGGATTTCAGCAAGCAGGATGCGCTGCTGGGCCACTGCATCGATTTGACGCGGTCGTTTGCGACGGACCGGGTACGGTGCTTCGACTTCTGGCGGCTCGACGACCAGGCGCCTTATCGCGCGGCGATCAACGAGAAGTTGCGGCAGGCGGCGGAAGTCTGCGCAAAAAGCAATGTCATCCTGATCCTCGAAAACGAAATGTCGTGCAACACAGGGACGGGCGAAGAGGCAGCGGCGGTGCTGAAGGCGATTCCGAACAGGAACTTCATGCTGAACTGGGACCCTGGGAATGCCGGCACTTTCGCCAATGAAGTTCCGTTTCCGACGGCGTACGAACTGCTGCCTAAAGACCGTATCGGGCATTGCCACGCGAAGAACGTGACGCGCAAGGCGGACGGCAAATACGATTGGCAACCGGTAGGTACGGGCGTCGTCGATTGGGTGGGCCAACTGCGCGCGCTGCGGAAGGATGGCTATCACTACGCGGTGAGTCTGGAAACACACTGGCGGGGGGCGGGAACTCCGGAAGCATCCTCTCGCGCCAGCATGGCCGATTTGAAGAAGGCGCTGGCGGCATCGGGCGCCACCTGCTGACGCTCGTGGCGTTGACCTTTACTGGAGAATGCATGATCACACGTCGTGAATTTCTGGACACTGCAGCGATGGGCGCGACTGGGCTGGCTGTGGGGACTACAGCAAAGAGCTACGCGCAGATCGTTGGCGCCAACGACCGGCTCAACTTCGCGATCATTGGACTGAACGGACGCGGGTACGCGCATCTTTCCGCGCTGGCGGCCAATCACGACAGGGCCCACGTTGGGTACATTTGTGACGTCGAAAGCAACATCATGGCGAAATTCGGCGCAGAGGCGCAAAAGGAACTGGGCTACGCGCCGCAGACGGAAGGCGACTTCCGCAAGCTTCTGGAGCGTAAAGATATCGACGCTATCTCAATTGCAACGCCCGACCACTGGCATGCGCCGATGGCGATTGCGGGAGTCGAGGCCGGCAAACATGTGTATGTCGAGAAGCCATGCAGTCACAATCCTGCCGAGGGCGCACTGCTGATCGCGGCGCAGAAGAAGTACGGCAAGCTGGTGCAGATGGGCACGCAGCAGCGCTCGTCGCCGCACACCATCGAGATTGTCGAAAAGATTCACGATGGGGTGATTGGGCGGGCTTACTACGCGATGGCCTGGTATGTGAACACGCGCAAGTCGATTGGCGTGGGCAAAGATGCGGTGGTTCCGTCGACGCTGAACTGGGATCTGTGGCAGGGGCCGGCGCCGCGGCGGCCGTACAAGGACAACGTCCAGCCGTATAACTGGCACTGGTTTCGCGTGTGGGGCACGGGCGAGACGCTCAACAACGGGACGCATGAGGTGGATGTGTGCCGGTGGGCGCTGGGCGTCGATTATCCAAACCGGATTAACGCCGCGGGTGGACGATATCAGTTTAAGGACGACTGGCAGTTTTACGACACGCTGGTGACCAACTACGAATACGACGACAAGCTGATCTGCTGGGATGGGCGCTGCTGCAACGGGATGAAGATGTACAACCGCGATCGCGGCTCGACCATTATGGGGACGACGGGGTCGGTGCTGGTGGATCGCGACGGCTATGAAATTTATGACCTCGCGGGGCATAAGACGAGCGAGTTCCGCATGCCGAAGACAGCGACGTCGTCCGCGGACCTGATCGGGCGCGACTCGATGACGAACGACCACTTTGCGAATTTTATTGCGGGGGTGACGAAGGGCGAGAAGCTGCGCTCCCCTGTGGAAGTGGGGAACGTGGCGGTGACGATGCTGCAGCTCTCGAACATTGCGTGGGAGACGCAGCGCGAACTGAAACTCGATCCCAGCAATGGGAAGATTGTGGGTGACGCGGAGGCGATGAAGGGCTGGGGACGCGAATACGAAAAGGGATGGGAGCCGCACCTGTGAAACGAGGCATGTCTCGCCGCACCTTCGTGCTCGCCGGTGCCGTGGCTTCGGCGTCAGCGATTGCTCCTCGCTCTGGGTTCGCGCTGGCTGGAAGCCCGGCGGAGGAGTCGGATGCTCCTGTGCGCCTTGGACTGTGCAGTTACACCTTCCGCAACTTCACGCGTGCGCAGATGCTTGGCTTTATGAAGGGGCTGAACATCACCGACCTGAATCCGAAGGACGCAAAAGACCATTTGCCGATGGATCCCACGGCGGAGGCGCAGGCGGTGGCGGACTATGCGGCGGCCGGCGTCCATCTGCACGCGGCGGGAGCGATCTACTTTCAGCAGGCGACTGATGAGGATATCCGGAGCAAGTTCGAGTATGTGAAGCGGGCGGGCATTCGCGTGATTGTGGCGGGCGATCCTTCGCAGGAGACGCTGCCGCGCATTGAGAAATTTGTGAAGGAGTACGACGTGCGGCTCGCGATCCACAACCACGGCCCGGAAGACAAGCTGTGGCCGTCGCCGCTCGATATTCTCAAGGACATTCGGGGCATGGATGCGCGCATTGGCTGCTGCATCGATGTGGGGCACACGGTGCGCGCCGGAACCGACGTGGTAGAGGCGATCCACAAAGTTGGACCGCGGCTCTTCAACATGCACATGAAGGACCTGACGGACTTCCACAGCAAAGATAGCCAGGTGGCGGTGGGCGACGGCAAGATGCCGATTCGCGGGATTTTTGAGGCGCTGATGGCGCAGAAGTATCGTGGGTTCGTGGACCTTGAATATGAAGTTTACGGGGACGATCCGATGCCGGGCGTATCGAAGAGCTTCGCTTACATGCGGGGAGTTCTGGCGGGGATGGGGTAGTGGCTGGTGGCTGCTCGCTGGTGCCGACGTGAGCCGGGAAGAAAAACTGCAGGTCCGTTCGACATGCGTCTTGATTGTTTGTTTCGCGAAAGACCGCGCAACGACGCCGATGCTTCGCTCAAGATGACAGCGCTTTTTTAGACCGCAGATCCCTCCGCTGCGCTTTCGGGACAGCTTGAAAAATCTGGGGAGAGAACGCGGGATTGCGAAAATCAGCGCGGGAGGAAGACTGCTTTGATCCAGCGCTGGGCTGGGCGCTCGATCCAGAGCATGGCGAGGACGGCTGCGGTGACGAGAATTCCATAACTGAGCCAGGGATCGAAACGAACCAGATGGGTGCGGGTTAGGATATTGGAGTTATGGATGATGTTCCACAGATTAAAGTGCAGAATATACAGGCAATAGCTCGCCTGGCCTACAGCGACGAAGGGGAAGAACCCGAAGAACTTCGCGATTAGATTGGTGCCAGCCAGACCGAGGACTGCCAGGGCGAACAGCGGCATCATCAAGCCATCGTGCATGAGCGGGAACGGAAAGTGATCGCCAAAATAGAGCACTGTATAAATTCCCACCATGCCCAGCGCACCGAAGAGTAAACGCCTGCGCGCAGTCCGCGGAATGAGCCCATCCAGATCGGCCAGCACAATGCCGAAGAGGAATGACGGCACGTGGGGCGGCGGGGAAAACTTGAGCGCGCGGATCCAGAAGCCGTCGGTATAGCGGCCAGGATGCGGGTCGCCATCGGGATGCAGACCCATATATAAGGTGGGCAGCACCATGCCGAGCAGCCACAGGCCCAGCAGAATGGCTGCGAGAGAACCGATGTTCTTCGGACGCTTCCACAGGATGACGACGGGGAAAATCAGATAGAAGAACGCCTCGGTACACATGGTCCACGCGGGCGTGTTCCAGAAGGTCGAGAGCGTGGGAATCCAGCCCTGGAGCAGGAGCGGCGTGAGCGCGACGCCGAGGGCAAATTGCCCATGGGAGCGCACATGCCATTCATCCAGCAGCATACCGGTTGAGACGATGAGCGCGACGATGTAGATGGGATAGAGCCGCGAGACACGCGCCACCCAGAAATTGCGCGCGCTGAGCTGGCCCTGCTGGGCGCGATCGGAATAGTTGTAGGCGAGAACGAAGCCGGAGAGGAGCAGGAAGAAGCTGACCGACGTGTAGCCGTTATCGACGATGGGAGCGAAAGGGCCAAACCATTTTGGATTGGAGAAGTGGTAGAAGACGATGTTGAGAGCGGCGAATGCACGAAGGCCGCTGAGAGCGGGCAGCCGCTCCTTTTTGGCCTTGACCACGACTGGTTTGTTCGCCGCTGTCTGTCGTGGGGGAGGGTCCGGCTGCCAGGAAGTGGCGGGCCGGGGTACGACCTGGACTTGTGCGCTCAGAAGTTCTCCTGCTTCGTATTGTGCCTCCGGTCAGAGCGTGCGCTGCGCCGCGGACGAAGAGACTGTTTAGGCCGTCACCAATGAGCCGACCTTCTCCCCGGAAATGACACGGCGGATATTGCCCGGCTGGTTCAAATTAAAGATGATCATAGGCAGATTATTGTCTTTGCAGAGACTCACTGCGGTGGTGTCCATCACCTTTAACCCCAGCTGGAGAATTTCCATGTAGGTAATCTGTTCAAATTTGACTGCGTCGTGTTGGATGACCGGATCGGCGTCGTAGATGCCCTCGACTTTGGTGGCCTTAAGTAACACATCTGCCTTGATTTCCATCGCGCGGAGGGATGCGGCCGTGTCGGTAGAAAAATAGGGGTTACCGGTTCCGGCGGCGAAAATCACGACCCGGCCTTTTTCGAGGTGGCGGATGGCGCGGCGGCGAATGTAGGGCTCGCACACCTGATTCATCTCGATGGCGGACATGACGCGGCAATAGACGTCGCGTTTCTCGAGTGCGTCCTGGATGGCAAGTGCGTTGATGACGGTGCCGAGCATGCCCATGTTGTCGGCGGAAACGCGGTCCATTTCTTTGGCCTGCGCTGCGACGCCGCGGAAGAAATTGCCGCCGCCGACGACGATGGCGACTTCCACGCCCATCTGGTGAACCTCGGCGATTTCTCCGCTGATTTCGTGAATGCGAATGGGGTCAACGCCAAAGCCCTGACCCGCAGCCAGCGCCTCGCCGGATAGCTTGAGAACGACGCGTTTGTACATGCCACAGGCAGTATCGCATGGCGGCCAGGAGGACGCTGTGGGGGGTAGCTGCTCGCCGGTGGTGGGTGGGTAACTTTGCGGGGCAAGCAGGACCGATGCTCGACAAAGCCTCAGGGGCTGAAGCCCGGTTCCCGTTTGGCCTTACGGCCCGACTGAAGTCGGCCCTGTCACGAAGCGGGGATGAGCCAAATTCTATGCGCGGCGGACACGGAAGTGGTTAACTGGTGGTGTCGTGAAAGCAACCGCACGCCCCTCCGCTGCGCGACGGGATAACAGCATGAGGTTCATGGGGATGGCGGGTGGCTGATTCCGCCCAACGCATTCGCTATGAGCTATCGGCCACCTGCTACCGGCCGTTATCAGTCGGGTTTTTCTGTTCCGTAGTCGTGCCTTTTCGCGCTGCCCTCCGGATCGCGGATCCAGTGCTTCAGGCGATCGGCGTTGACCTCGACCCGGACTACATCGAGCTCACCGTGATCGTAGTCGGCGATCAGCATGCGCATGGCGCGGCCGTCGGGCTGAACGTAGATCAGATTTAGCTCCCCGTTGCGCTCGCGTTCGGAAACAAAGCGCTGCCATTCGCCTCCAAGGCTATCGCCCACCAGCTTGTCCAGGTCGTCGGCGTCCGCGACTCCAGCGAGGTGATCGAACTCGGCGATCTTCATGCCCTTGACGCCACCGGCGGTCACCACGCGCGCGCACAGGCTGACGAAGCCCATCATGGGCACGCGCTCGGCATGGGCATCGTAGCGGTGCTCGACTGCGGAGACCACGGTTTCAAAGTCGTGATGGCCCGCGGCGTTCACCGTCATGGGCAGAACGATGGCAACCACCGCGGCCACCAAAACCGCTGCTACCAGAAAGCCTGTCAACCTCATGGCTGGTCCTCTTTCTGTGCTTTGTCGTCGGGCTTCTGTGCCTTCTCCGTGGACTTCTTCTCCGCCTTATCTTTCGATTTCATGCTCATCTCATAGCTGCCGGACGGAATGCCGAAGTTGCCGCTGAGGTCCTTCAGGTCCTCGGGCCGAATAGGGCCGGAGATGTAGACGAAGTTCAGCTCTTTCGACTCCGCGTCGAGGATGAACATCCCCTGGACCTCACCGTTCACGAGCTTCATATAGATGTCCGCATCGTCGGAGCCATTTTTGGACCGGGTCTTCACCAGCGACGACCATTCCGGGGTGTCGAACTGGCGCCGCACGGACACGAGATCGGTGGCGGTGTACTGACCCGGCTTGTCGAACTCATAGCTGCGCACGTAAACGCCGTTGAGTTTTTCGACAATTCGCTTGCCTTCCGCATCGTCCTTGTCGTTCATGAAGCGGCTCGCGAAGTCGAGCATTTTGCGATCGAGCGATACCTCGGTGTAGTTCGAGGCGCGCTCGGAGAGCTGCTTTTCCAGCGTGACTGGAAATGGAGCCTGCGCTGCAGCGGGCAAGGCAAGCCCGCCCGCGACACTCGCAACCAAAACTGAAATTCCTACCCATACCCTTTTCATCGTTGACCCCTCTCGTTTTCCTGACCCGTTATTCCTATTCATCTTTTTCAAGGATGGATTTGCCTGCGCCCTTCTGACTGAGCCTCTCCTGTCGGCTTCCGGTGTTGACCTTGTCCTGTACCTCGCGGAGGGTGGACCCGGTGATGCGCAGCGCTAAAAGTACCTGTTGCCTGGCGCGTTCGCCGGCGATGCGCTGCTGGCGGTCCCGCTCCAGACCGCCGAGCACCATGCCTGCCACCAGAAGGGCGGCGACAGCCCAGCGCCACATGGGCAGACCGAACTCCATCCAACGGCTGCGCGAGGGCCGGCGCCGGGGCACGCATGCCATGACCCGATCCGCAAAGCCTTCCGGAGCCGACCGCGCCAGCAGCTGCTCGCGCAGCTCCCTTTCGAATTCGTCCAACGGTTCAACCACGGCTGTACTCCTTTAATGTTCTTTCTGCTTTGGCGCGCAGCATCTTCACGCCGCGTTGCAGATAACTCCTCACCGTCGCCAGGGGCATTTTCAGCTCAATGGCGATGTCCTCCGGCTCCAGATCTTCCTGATACCGCAGCAGGAGCACCGAACGCTGCGCGGGAGGCAGCGTCAACAGCAACTGCTCCACACGATTCATCAGCGGCATGATCTCCCGCACAATGGGCCGCAAGGCCATGCCGTCCTGATATTCCTCGGCTGCGGAATCTCCACGCGCCGCCCGCCTCCGCAAGGCATCGGTGGAGCGATGACACGCGACCCTGCGCAGCCAAGCGGCGACATGCTCTTCGCTCTCGAGCCGCGGAAGCGTGCGATGCAGCTCGAGGAAAACATCCTGGGCCACTTCTTCCGCCGCGCCGCTCTCGCCGAGAATGCGGAAGGCGATCGAGAATACTCGCGCCTGGTGGCGTTCGACGAGGTTTCTTAATGTCTCCGGCGACTGGTGCAACGGGTGCGCCCTCGATGGCTGTACCCGCATATACGCAAACGGTGGCACGAGATGATGCAAAATTCGTGGGGCGGCGGGTGGCGGGTAGCTGGTGGCTCGTTGACAGAATCAAACTAGACTAAGTAGACTTAGTCCATTATGAAGCCTATGAAGTCGGTGAATATCCATGAGGCGAAGACCCATCTGTCGCGGCTGATCGAGCGCGCCGCGCAGGGGGAGCCTTTCATCATTGCGAAGGCTGGGAAGCCCATCGTGAAAGTTTCGGCGCTGGATACTCCGGAGGAAGTCGATGTGCAGCGGATCGGATTTCTTACGGGCTCCATCTCGGTTCCCGATGACTTCGACCAGCTGGGAAATGAAGAAGCTATCGCGGGATTCGAGCGTTATCGATGAAGATTCTGCTCGATACGCGCTTGTTGCTATGGGCCGCCGGCAACTCCGCCGAGCTGCCCGCGCGCGCGCGCGCCCTGATTGAGGACGCTGACAATGAGGTGATTTTCAGCGCGGCGAGTCTCTGGGAGATTGCAGCGAAGAGCGAGCTGGGGCGGACGGACTTTCGTGTAGACGTGAAGCGGCTGCGGCGGGGGCTGCTGGACAACAACTATGTGGAGCTGGCGATCACAGGAAGACATGCGGTGGCCCTGGCGGCGCTACCGGCTCTTCACGCGGATGCTATCGACCGAATGCTGATTGCGCAGGCGACTGTCGACGGACTGGTGCTGCTGACCGTCGATCCGCTGGTTGCGCGTTACCCAGGACCAGTCAAGATGATCTGATGCCCGGAACGCGCGGCTACTGACCGCCCTTGGAGGTTGCGTCGCCCACGGATACGCCCAGGGCAAAGTCGGCTTCATTGGAACTGCGGCTCATGACCGGATGCTGGCCCAGCGTCTGGCCACCTGCTTTAGCATCGGCGGCCACACGGTCCGACACCTGCTGCGACACACTGGCAAAAACCTGGCTCATGGGCGTGAGGCCCTTGCCGGCCTTGACGGCCTGTAACAAGTAGTAGGTGAAATAGCCATGGTGCAGCTGATCGCTCTCAAGGGACTCCTCATCGGAGCGCGCGGCTGCGATGACGATACGACCCGAGCCCTGGCTCATGCGATCCAGCGTCGCCGATGACGGGGATGCGTTAGCGAGCCCTTTGCCCATCAGCTTCGACTCGTTGGTGACGGCGCCTCCGCTGTAGCAGGTATCGAGAATGACCGCGGTGCGCAGCGCCTTCATGCGGGTCGCGACGGCATTGGCCAGCTCGACCATGGGCAGGGCTGTAGCGTAGAGAGCGTCCTGATCGGGGGTTTCGGTGCTCCTGATCTCCGTATCGTAGGTGACGATGTAGTTGGCACCGCCTGCGGAATCAAGCGACCGAGGCGACCCATGGGTGGCGACGTAGATCACGACCAGGTCATTGGGCTGGGCGTTTCGGGCGATCCAGTTCAGTTGCTCCTTGATGTTTCTGGTGGTGGCCTGATCGTCGGTCAGCACCTTGACGTTGGCAGCGGGAAAACGGCCGATGGAGGGATCCCTGAGTTCATCGGCAAACGATTTTGCGTCGGAGGTTGTGTAGTTGAGGGTTGGCACGGCCCGGTCGCCGAAGTGGCCGATGCCCACGACGAGCGCCCATTTTTGCGGAGGACCGCTGGGGGGTGCGGCAGGAGCCGCCTGGCCCGGCGGAAGGGCACGGGCGGTCAGTTCTCGACTGGCGGGTGGGGTCGCCAGGACAAAGGGATTGACTTGCTCGCGCATGGCTTCAGAGCCGAACATCTGGGCCTTGGTCATCGCATACTGGGAGAGGTTGTCGTGGCCCAGGCGGTGCTCGACAAGGCTGCGGTAGTACCAGGCATCGCCGAGTTCAGTACAGGTCGAGACCGCGGTCTTGAGGAGCTGGAGCGCATCCTCAAAGGCGTCGTTGCCG
Source organism: Acidobacteriaceae bacterium (assembly GCA_036272255.1). GTDB lineage: Bacteria > Acidobacteriota > Terriglobia > Terriglobales > Acidobacteriaceae > Palsa-343. The sequence continues at coordinate 23,760 of DATAZC010000107.1, forward strand.
CTGGCCGGGGTCACGCGCTCGAGCGCCTGGACGACGAGGTCCTTACCTGCGCCGCAGCGCTCCTCGTCCGCATGCGCACAGGCGCATGCCGCAACTGCCAGCGTCATCAGCAGGATCGCCCGGCGGGGCTGCGCTCTGTTCATTTGTCGCTGCTCAGCTCGTGCGCCCATCGAACCTTCATCGCGCTCAGCACGGTAGAACTGACTCCATTTTGCTCGAGATGCCGGCGGGCCGTCGAACTCAGATCGAAGTCGACTGCCTTCGCCGTCCGCACGGTCTCTGCGATCGTATCGTCCGCGACTCCGGCCTTCACCATTGCGATGACCTGCGTATCAGTCAGGGCGCTCGACCCCGCACTACTGGCATGGGCAGGACCCGTCGTAGCTGCGGCCGGCCTAGTCGATGGCGTTCCCCTCGAACTACCCGGCCTTTTCGCGGGTGTTGGCGCGCCTGCCACCACGGTGGGAGGCGGGGTCGGCGTTGGCGTGGGAGTCGGCGTTGGAGCCGGAGTGGGCACCGGCGGAGCTGGAGGAGGCGCGTTCTTTGCCTCTTCCAGCTTGCGGTAATGCGTTATCGCGGTCTGGATCCGTTTTTGCGGCTCGAGGAAATACTTCTCGCCCGGTTTTTCGTCGATAGCTTTGCCGTAGTTGATGGCGGCTTCGTCGAGGAATTTCATGGCGGATTTGGAGTCTTCCGCCGCGTATCCCAACGCCTCATTGGCTACGCCGATGTTGTAGAGACGATAGGCATCGTCATCCTTTTTGGTGAGCGCGGGCGCGGTCTCAAAGGTTTCCAAAGCCTTCTCCCAAAGTCCGGCTACGGCCTGCTTGTCGCCCTCGTCGATGGCTCCTTTGTCTTTGGCCAGGAAGACCTCGATGGCCTCGTTGGTGTTCACGATTTGCTCGGCAATCTGGTGGACGGCGTCGGTGAGGAGGATGGTCTGCAGTTCAGACTCGGTGGGCTGTTTATCGCCCTGATCGTCGTTGCCCTTATTGCCTTTCAGTCCGTGAAAAGGATTTTTGAGGTCATTCATGATGCCGTGGGACAGGTTGTTGCCACTGGCATCGAACTGCTGGTCGTACTTGGCGGAGATGTTCTCTGAGGCGAGAGCGCGGCCGCCGCTGGTACGGGCCTGGAAGGCGACGTTCAAGGCGCCGGTGACCCGCCGCGTGACCGTGACGGTATTGCCGAACTGCTGCCGGGTTTCGACCGGACGGGGATGATCGAAGCTGATGATCTGCGCAGTTACGGTGGTTGCCGGATGTTGATCCTCAGCTCGGAGCTGAGGATCGTCCTTGAGCAGCTCGGTTTCGAGCAGCGCCTGCAGATCGTGAATCAGGTCCGTCTGGTCCTGGTGGCCGGTGACTTTGACGGTGATGGTATCGCCAGGCAGACGCATGAGCGCCGGCAATTTCCGCTGCAGTGTCACCTTCTGTTTCGCTGCTCCGAATCCCTGGCCCTGGACCGGCAGCACGACCGAAGCAAGCGTCAGTGCTGTGACCATCCCGATTCCGCGTAAATTCATTTCCTTCTCCCTCGGTAAATCCAGCTTTTGGTCCGTTTACTCTGACAGTCTGGACTCAATTCCGCGGCTTTCGCCGCGATGCCAGACTTGTCGGCAGCTTCGTGGGCCCCCCGCACCTCAGGTGCGGCCCTCCCTGATTTTGGTTAGGGTGGGCAACATCATAGCAACTTCTCCACAGTCTCAAAAACGCTTTTCTTTGGTGCTGCTATTTTTTTAACTTTCCAGCGTGGCCCGTACTGGTCCTGTCGGACACGCACAGTTCCTATTTGTTGCGCGTTCGGAGGCTGGATACGCAATCTTCCTGGAAGCAGGAACCACGCGGGGAATATCTTACTTGCCGACAGCGAAAAAAGGCGCGACCCGCATCGGCCGCGCCTCAACTGTATCGTCGGTTGGTTTCCGCGTCGCCTGGTTGGGCGGTTCAGCCGTTCAGGAAAGGCCGTCTCTCGCAGGTAATGAGTAACTCACGTAATCAAAATGCTATGACGCAGTTACTCAAAGCCGCCCGCGTGCCGCAGAGCGGCGATATCGAACTTCTTCATCTGCATCATGGCCTGCATGGCGCGCTTGCCGCCTTCGGCGTCTTTTCCCTCTAGCAGTTGCGCTACATTGGCGGGGACGATCTGCCAACGGACCCCGAACTTATCGTGCAGCCATCCGCACTGGATCTCCTTACCGCCATCCGCGGTCAGTTTCGACCATATTTCGTCGATTTCGGCCTGCGAATCACATGGGACGGTGAGGGAAATGGAGTCGTTGAAGGGATCATGCGGTCCACCGTTCAGTGCAATAAACTCCACATCGCCAATGGTGAAGGCCGCAGTGAGAACGGATCCCGGCTTGCCTGGGCCGCCTTCGCCACTGCGCAGGATTTCTCCCGCTTTGGAATTTTTGAAGACGGAAAGGTAGAGATGAATGGCTTCCTCGGCGTTGTCGTTGAACCACAAAAACGGCTTGATCTTCTGCACAAATACCTCTTTGGATTAGAATTTTCTTTCTCTTACCGGATCTTTCCTTCCTTACCTGCGATCCGCCACAGCACACCTGTCTGCCCGACGTGATACGCCTGATGCAACATGACGACCGTGAGGAGGGAGCGCACCGTCTCCTTAGGGTTGTTGCTGGGTGAAAACGGTGCGGGGGCATCAAGCTGATGCTGGGTGAGGGTCGCCAGCCCCTGGTCCATGCGGTTTGCGGCTTCGTCGCAGGCCGCCAGCAATTTCTCGATCGGCAGCGCGTCACCAGCATTTATGAGCGCCGTGCTTCCGCGTTTGTAGCGCTCGAGCGTTTGCCTGCCGAGGACCGGTGCCTGCTCGACAACGGGAAGCACACCGTCAAAGGTTTCAAGCATGTGCCCAACTATCCAGTTGAGGCAGTTGCCTGCCGGCATTGGCGGAGCGAGGCTGTCCTGCTGGGTGAGGCCTTCCGTATTGATGCGAAGAACTCTCTGAATCACTCTTCCCTGATCGCGCAGAACGCGAATCTCGCCCAACTGCGGTGAGACTGCCGATGCTGACATGCCTTCCTCCTGGTTCACTCTTGTCGTCTTGTCCGACTGGACGAGCAGTCCCGCCGGCGATGGCGCCGATCACCAGCAGCGGTTCGCGGCCCTTCGCTACTGTGTCCGGCAGAGGAGCATCCATCGGCTCATGTGACCAATCCTGCTGGCAGACAAAGAAGCGTAGAAACGGCCGCCGCTCCAGGGTCCCATGATCCCGAATGGTTCCCCGCAGCACCGGATACTGCGCTTCCAGAGCATCGAGGACGCGCCGCAGCGTGACGGGTTCCCCGACATCCAATGTCACCGCGTCAGTCACCTGTGCCAGTGTCCGCAAATGATGGGGCAACTCGACCTGCATCATGCAAGCGTCTGCACTTCCACCGAGAGCACGGCGGGCAGGTCGCGCACGATCGGCTTCCAGTGATCGCCGCCGTCGGGGGAGACATAAACCTGGCCGCCGGTGGTACCGAAATAGATCCCGCAATCGTCCAGCGTATCCACCGACATGGCGTCTCGCAGAACGTTCACGTAGCAATCCTTCTGCGGAAGGCCCTGAGTCATCGCTTCCCATTCCCCGCCGCCCGTTTTGCTGCGCCACACCTGCAGCTTGCCTTCGAGCGGGAAGTGCAGCGAGTCACTGGTGATGGGTGCAACGTAGACCGTCTCTGGTTCGTGCGCGTGAACATCAATCGCGAATCCAAAGTCCGTCGGCAAATTGCCGCTCACTTCTCGCCACGAGTCGCCTGCATCATCGCTGCGCATGACGTCCCAGTGCTTCTGCATGAACAGGACGCCCGGACGCCGCGGGCTCATGGCGATATGGTGAACGCAGTGACCGACCTCCGCGTCCTGGTCCGGGATGAACTGCGAGCGCAGACCCTTGTTGATCGGCTTCCAGGTTTTACCACCGTCGTCGGTCCGAAAAGCTCCTGCCGCCGAGATTGCGATATAGATCCGATCAGGATCCTTCGGATCGAGCACGATGGTGTGCAGACACATGCCACCCGCACCCGGCTGCCAGTGACGACCGGTGCCGTGGCCGCGCAGCCCGGAGAGTTCGTGCCAGGAATGGCCGCCATCCTGGGAGCGAAACAGCGCAGCGTCTTCCACGCCTGCGTAGACGGCTTCGGCATCGGTCAATGACGGCTCCAGATGCCAGACGCGCTTAAACTCCCACGGATGCTGGGTTCCGTCGTACCACTGATGCGTAGTCAGCGGCGCCCCGGTGTTCTCCGAAGTGTCGTAGACGAACTTGTTGCTCTCGCCCATCGGCATGCCCTCGGGCGATTTCTGCGCGCCGCCGCCGGGAGCCGTCCATGTCGTGCCGCCGTCGTCGGACCGCTGGATGATCTGTCCAAACCATCCACTGGTCTGCGAAACGTAAATTCGGTCGGGATTCACCGGCGATCCCTTCATGTGATAAATCTCCCACCCGGCGAAGAAGGGTCCGCTGACATCCCAGTTCTCGCGCTTACCGTCGGCGGTCAGGACGAAGGCACCTTTCTTCGTCCCAACCAGCACCCGCACTTTGCTCATAGCTGTCTCCTGATATTGCGACCGATGCGATCGCGGTGATTACATCGGCTTCGATACATTGATCATCCACGGAGTTCCAAAGCGATCGATCAGCTGCCCGTAGCGCTTTGCCCAGAAGGTCTCCTGAATCGGCATTTTGATCTCAGCGCCTTCGGCGAGTTCGCGGAAGATCCGCTCCCCGCTGTCAACGTCATCCGCCTCGAAGCAGACCCAGGATCCCTGCGCTTTCTGGAAGTGTTGCGGGGGAGCATCGGATCCGAGGATGAACTGGTCACCGATGTCGAGGCGCGCGTGCATGACTTTGTCGGCCATCTCCGGGAACTGTGCGGCCATGGGGCTGCCACCGAAGTTGAAGATGACGACTATTTTGCCGCCGAGAACCCGCTCATAGGTTTTGAATGCAGCTTCGCACTGCCCGTTGAAATTGAGATACGGTGCAACCTTCATAGCTTCGTCTCCTGTTTACGAAATTGAATGATGAAATTGGTTTATGTTTCTTTTACGAACGCCTGCGCAGCGGGAGCAACTCGCCCAGTTGCGGATAACGCAGCCAGAGTGCGACCCAGGTCAGCAGTCCAAAATACATGGGGAACAGGGTGTTGGTGAACAGGGGGTTTTCGAGCCGCAGATTGGTCGCGATCGCTCCACCGAAGTACCCGGTGAGCAGAACCGCGCCCAGCACGGCGGTCTTCGGAATCAGATAGAGGACGGCACTCGTGAGCAGGATCACGCCCAGAGGCACGGACAACTCCAGCGGCCATCCGGCCATACAAACGCCTGAGCGACGCGAACCGGTTTGGCAAATTTGATGCCCGCGTCGAAAAGCAAGAAGACCGCGATGAGCGCCGTGATGACGCGGCCAGTCCATAAACGACCCTTTGAAATTTCTCCCATCTTCCCAGACCCCTCCCCTACGATGGTCGATGCCTCTGTTGGTTTCCTCCATAGCCACTGGGTTCGGGTTGGTTTCATGCCGCCCAGCCACGCCACTGGAGATATTGTTCATCGGGGACGTTCGCAGATTACGGTCCACGAGACTCCGAAGCGGTCGCGGAGCATGCCGAAGCGCGTGGCATAGAATGTTTCGGCCAGCGGCACAAACACCTGCCCCTGAGGGTTGAGAAGGCCGAAAATGCGTTCCGCTTCTTCGGCTGAATTCACTGCAAGATATAGATACACGCTGCGCATCGGCTGAAAGTGAGCGGCGGGCACGTCATTTCCGATCAACTCCGTGCCGGCAATGGTCATCCGCGCGTGCGCGATAAAGGCCGGAATTGTGTCGGGAGCACGGTTTCCTTCCGGCATATCGCCCTGGGTCATCATCATGGTGATTTTTCCGCCGACATTTTCTTCGTAAAACTGGAAGGCTTCACGACAGTTGCCGCCGAAGTTAAGGTGCGCAAACAGCTTCATTCTTGTTCCCCTCATTCATTTCTTAGTCGGTAGAGTCAATTCGCATTTTTACCGCCCAACCATGGCAGCAGCGGCATCGGATCCCGCTGTCGCCATCGGCGCCGCGCCTCTTCCACAACGGCTCGCGGGTTCTTCGCCATCTCCGCAATCAGTACCGCTGGAGCACCCGTGTGCTCGTGCTGCGCACCCCAGATCAGCAATTCCAGCATCACGGGAGCTAGGTCGATTCCCTTCTCTGTGAGCCTGTAGATTACGCGGCGGCCATCATTCTGGTCTTTCTCGCCTTTCACGATTCCGGACTTCTGCAAGCGTCGCAGACGGTTAGCAAGAATATTGGTTGCGATTCCTTCTCCCGAATTCAGGAAATCGTGAAACGTCGTAAATCCCCGCACCATGAGATCGCGAACGATCAGCAGCGACCAGCGGTCTCCGAAGACTTCGAGGGAGATGTTGACCGGGCAGCCGGAGCGGGAATGATGAGGACCCGTCTTTCGAGTCACGAGTGCTACGCTAGCGAAGATTACTTGTTAAATGCAAGTGATCTGTGACGAATGGTCCAGAAAAAAGGCCGCCCGAAGGCGGCCCTTGTTAAGGGTGATTGTACTGTTACGAAGTCTCGTCTTATTGAGGAGCGGTGTTCGAGACTCCAGTGGGATTGGCCGGCGGAGGAGCTGGCTGCCGCACTGGAACCTGCTGCGGAACTGGCATTGGCTGAGCATTGGAAGAGGAGGGTGCCTGCTCCTGAACACCAATCGCCTGTCCCGAAACCACCATGGCTACGCGGCGATTCTGCGAACGCCCCGCATTCGTGGAGTTGTCAGCCACAGGGCTCGCCTTGCCGTACCCCTGAGCGGTGACACTACCGGGCTGAACGCCCTGTTCAATGAGGAACGCCTGCACCGCTGTTGCGCGTTGCTCTGACAGCTTCAAGTTGTACTCATCCGACCCGATATTGTCTGTATAGCCCTCGACCTGCACCTTGAGGTTCGGATAGGTGAGCAGGATGCCGGAAATCTTGGCCAGCTTGACCTGCGCGTCTGTCTTCAGCGTGTATTTGTTGAAGTCGAACAGCACGTCGGACATGTTGACGATCAGTCCACGCGCGGTTTCCTGCGTGTTGAGCACGGAGTTCAGCTGCTGGCGCAGTTTTTCACGCATGTCCGCGGTTTGAGCAGCTGCCTGCGCCGCTGCCGCTTCGGCTGCCTGCTGCTGCGCGCGTGCGGCTGCTGCTGCTGCCTGCGCCTGTTCGGCCTGTTGCTGGGCAGCCTGGGCCTGGGCCTGCGCCGCTGCCTGCTGATCTGCAGCTTGCTGTGCCTGGGCTGCCGACTGTTGCGCCTGGGCCTGGGCCGCTGCCGCATCTTCCTGTGCCTTGCGCCGGGCTTCTTCAATACGCGCGCGCTCGGCGGCTTCATCACCCGCCTTGATCTTGCGGATGGTGATGAGGCGCGCATCCTCGGCGGTTTGCACGGCTTCACGCGCGTAGGTAATTTCCTGCTTCATTTCTTTCTGGTGGATGTCTATTTCCTGCGCGTTCTGCAGGTCCAGTTTGGCTTTCGCCATACTGTCCGCGGCGTACTGCTCGGCGCCGGCGGCATCGGCGATCTGGACTGCGTTGATCGCCTCATAGAGTTCCAACGGAGAGCGATCGTCGCGCGTGATGGGATGCAGCACGGTATGGCGGCCTGCGGTGTCGGTGTACGCGCCACGCGGCAGCAGGCTGTAATGCGCATCGACCGACTCCAGCACACCCGTGGTTTTATCGTGAATGACCATGTTCTGCATCACCACCAGATCGCTCGGCACGGTGACGGCAAAATATGGTTCGGCGGTGAGGATCATGCCGAAGGACTGCAGGTTGGTGGTCACGGTGGTGTCGGCGTGGCCGTGGGTCCACAGAACTTCGCCCAGGTTGACGGGGCGCCCTTCCGGCGAGATGGCCCACAGCACGTAAGTCAAATATTCAATTCCGAACCCGTTCGCCGGGCCCAGCCCTTCGAAGTGCGCCTTGATTTCGGTGCGACCGTTGAGGCTGTTCACTTCCGCGGTGCCCTTCGCCATGGGCAGGAGCGGCGTTCCTTCGAAGCCCACTTTGGTGGAGCCGCTGCGATGGAAGTAATTGATGGCGGGAATATCGCGTGCCACGACCTGGATCTTGTAAACCGGAATGCCCGCGTCCGTTTGCCCTTGCGGCTGCTGGTTCTGGGGCCAGCGGTCGGTGGCCGTCGGATTTTGTTCCTGTGCGAGCGCCAGTCCGCAGCTCGCCATCAAAGCGGCCAATATCCAAACTTTCTTCATGTCCCTGATCTCCTGTTTCTTGTGCAGCAAGGAGGGTTGAACCCACTTTGCCAACTCCCCTGGGATGCTGTTCAGCATGGCGGAAGATGGCCCATTTTCGTGGATTTACTGCGCATCCAGCGCCTGCGGTCCTGCATCGAAGCGCAGCGGAATTCTCTGGATTTTCCGGCCCTCGACTTCAGGCAGTAAGATGAGACTCCGATGCCTGTCGTCACTATGTTTCTCGAGCTGCGCATCGAGCATGCGCAATCGCTCAAAGACCGCCGTCAGGTTGTCCGCAGCCTGAAGGAGAAACTGGCTCACGGCTTCAATATTTCGATTGCCGAGATGGATGATACGCCGACATGGCAATCGGCTACGCTCGGAATCGCGGCCATCTCCGCCTCGCGCGGCTATCTGACCGGCATGATGCAGCAGCTGGAGGGCGCCGCGATTCGCATTGCGGAGGGTCTGGGCGCGCAGATCACGGTGTCGTGGGACTTTATTGAGGAAGCCACCTCATAACTGGCAAAGCAACCGCCCGCTTTACGGTGCGTGTGTATTATGGTGCGTGCCGCGGTACCCGCTTCCCAAAAATCCCGCGTGCCCTGAGGCCCCGCAGTCCTCGTCTCGTCTTTAGCTGAGCAGTCCCCGGAGGAATCCATGAAGAAACTCATAGGCCCATTAGCAGTTCTGACCATCCTTGCGTTGTACGTCTTCACGCTCCCCGCGCGCGCGCAGCGTCCCGACGGGGGACATCCAGCTGCGGGCGGACATCCCGCAGCTGGTGGACATCCCGGGTCAGCTGGACATCCAGCCCCGGTCGGACCCGCGCGTCCGCCTGTGGGTGGCGGGCACATTCCAGCTCACGGTCCGGTTTCCCACACGCCCCTGCCCAAGGGACATTCCGACCAGCCTGGGCACCCGAATGCTCCGCACGTGGACGCCGGAAACGATCACTGGGTCGGCCACGTGCCGGCGAACCACGCCAGCTACCATCTTGACCACCCGTGGGAGCAGGGACATTTTCCCGGGTCGGTGGGCGCAGGCCAGGTTTGGAGAATCGCAGGAGGCGGCCCCTCGCGCTTCTGGTTTGGCGGATTCTATTTCAGCGTGGCTGCCGCCGACATTGCTTATTGCGATGGCTGGGACTGGAATACGGACGATGTGGTTCTTTATCCCGATCCTGACGATCCGGGCTATTACCTGGCGTACAACACGCGTCTTGGCGTTTATGTGCATGTTTTGTACCTGGGCACATAAAACAACGGACTTCGTCGAACGTCGAAGCAACAAGGCCCGCACGGTGCGAATCTTTGCAGAGAGGCGGGCCTTTTCGTTGCACACTATCCCCACCAGGACTCTTCATGCCCTTTGAACGTTCTTCGGGACTTCTGCTGCACATTGCATCTTTACCTTCGTTCGGCGGCATAGGCGACCTGGGACCCGCAGCATACGCTTTCGCGGATTTTCTGGCCGCTTCGAAGCAACGGCTGTGGCAGGTTCTGCCGCTCGGACCCACGGGTTACGGGAACTCACCGTACGCGGCGCTTTCGGCCTTCGCGGGCAATCCACTGCTGATCTCGCTCGAGTTTCTCGCGGATCGCAGCTGGATCGGGCACGACCGCCTGGCTGACCTTGCCGGGCGCGCGGGGGACATCGACCACGAAGCGGTTGCCGCGAAGAAGCTGCCGCTGCTGGAAGAAGCTGCTCGCAATTTTCTTCGTCAGCACGACAGTGGGGAGTGGTCTGCATTTGAAGGCTACTGCCACGAGAACGCCACGTGGCTGAATGACTGGGCGCTCTACGTGGTGCTGCGCCGCAAACTGAATTATGCCTCGTGGAATGACTGGCCCAGCGAGCTAAAGCATCGCGAGCCAGCGACACTGGATCGCGCACGCCTGGAGCACGGGGGAGAACTGGCGGTTGCGCAGGCGCTGCAGTTCGCTTTCAACCAGCAATGGCGCGCGCTGCGCGACTACTGTGGGGCGCGGGACATCCGGTTTATCGGGGACATCGCGATTTTTGTGAACTACGATTCGGCCGATACCTGGACGCACCCAGAGCTGTTCGAACTGGACAAGAACCTTGCGCCGATCCGCGTGGCGGGAGTACCGCCGGACTATTTCTCGGCTACGGGGCAGCGCTGGGGCAATCCACTTTATAAGTGGGACGTTTTGCAGCAAAACGGTTTCGGGTGGTGGGTGGATCGGATTCGACGCGCGCAGTTTCTTTACGACGTGATTCGGCTCGATCACTTCCGCGGGTTCGAGGCGTACTGGGCGATTCCCGCGAGCGATGAGACCGCCGTGAACGGAACCTGGGTGAAGGGGCCGGGCACGGGTCTGTTCCAGAGACTTCACGATGTGCTGGGCGATCTGCCCTTTATCGCGGAGGACCTGGGGATGATCACGAAAGAAGTGGATGCGCTTCGCGAGCAGTTCCATCTGCCGGGGATGAAAGTGCTGCAGTTTGGATTCTCCGGGCGGGGCGCGCATATGCACCTGCCGCATCAATTCGTCACCAACTCTGTGGCATATACCGGAACCCACGACAACGACACAACGCGTGGATGGTGGGAACATGGAACGAGCGAAACAGAAAGGGCCGCGGTGCAGGCTTACCTGGGAACCATAGGCAATAATGTGGTGTGGCCGCTGATCCGCGCGACCGCAACGTCTGTGGCCGACATCGCCCTCTATCCGGTCCAGGACATTCTGGAGCTGGGGAGCGAAGCCCGGATGAATGTTCCCTCGCGCGCGACCGGCAACTGGAGCTGGCGTTGCCCGGAAAACACGCTGACGCCGGAGCTGGCGCAGAAGCTGGGCGCACTGACGGAAGTGACGGACCGCGACAAACACGAGCGATCCACTTAGAGAGGGCTACTCCCGGACGAACAGGCCCACGGGAAACTCGTCGAAGACGGCATTCAATGGCAACCGGCCCTCCGCATCGGCGCGAATCCACTCGCCGGTAAAGACGTTTTCCAGGGCGGCACCTGCCATCCCGGGCACGATCACCTCGCCGCGGCCCCACGCGCCGTTCAATGGCAGCTTAGGTTTTGCGGTCATGAGGGTGTGTGCGAAGCGCGGAACCACGGCCAGAATTTTGCCGCCACGGGTGAAGGCCACAACGTGCTCGGCGAAGCCATTGGTCGCTGCCGCCGGCACATATTCCCCGTGCCGGAAGGTGTCGGCCATGCGATTGCGCAGCGCCAACGCGCGATAAATCGTCCAGAGTTTCACGCGCCCATCACCGAAACGATCGAGCACGTCGCGGCAGACAGCCAGCTCGCCCTTACTGGTGGCTTCTTCTCTTAATGTGTCGAGTGCCCGTCGGCGCTTTTGATAATCCACCGGGCGCCGATTATCGGGATCGACGAGGCTGAGGTCCCAGAGCTCGGTCCCCTGATAGAAATCGGGAACGCCGGGCGAGGCGATTTTGAGGACGACCTGCGCGAGGGAGTTGACACCGCCGAATAAGCGCAGCGCGGGCATGATCTCTTCCATCGTCTCGACGAAGCGCGGCTCGCGGCCTCGCGCGTCGGGCATGAGGATGGCCCGCATGAAGGAGTGCACCACATCGACGTAGGCAGGATTGGGATTGGTCCAGCTGAGATTCACTTTGGCCTCGTTGAGGGCCTTGGTCATGTACTGCTGCATGCGATCGAGAAATTCTTCGCGATCTGCCCGCTTCTCCATGCGCCACGGCCACGCCCCGGCCAGCGTTTGATAGAGGAAGTACTCCTCGTTCGGGCTGGGGGCCACGCGGCCATCCGAGAGCGTGCGCTTGTGGCGTGCATTCAAGCGTGCCCAGCGGCGCACGTACGACGGCCACATGTAGGTCATCTCGGAGAGGACGTTCATGCGGTTGCGGACGTCTTCACTGCGCTTGGTGTCGTGCGTCGAAGTGGCCAATATGGCATCGGGCGCGGTGCGCAGACGCTCGCGATTCGACTCGTGGAAGTCGTCGGTTGAAATGCCGAAGGCGGCGATGGATCCGCCCACGTCGTTCGATGCCAGGAAGCGGTTGTAGACGTAGAAGGCCGTGTCTTCGACGCCTTTGGCCATGACAGGCCCGGTCAGCTGCTGAAATTTGAGGGCGAAGTAGAGCTCCGCCTGGTCGATCTCCTCGCCAGTGCGGCCGTGGAGGAGCAGGGTGTTCTCCAGAAAGTCGAAGACGGATTCGTCGGTCTCGCGATTCCGCTGCTTGGCTCGCCCGATGGCCTGCCGGATGAAGGCGCGATCGCGCTCGGTGTACTGGCCGCGGTCGTCGATGTAGGTGCGATAGACGGGGAAACAGGCGATGGTCTCGCGAATCGCCGACTCCAGCAGATCGTCGGTAAAGTCGCGCGCCTTTCGATTGGCCGAAGCCAGCCGGCTGAGCAGGTTGGTGAGCACATACGTCTCGCTCGACAGCGCATTGCGCATCACCTTGAGCTTCGACTCGTAGATCAGCGTCTCCGGACCCTCCACCAGCCCAGTCAACTTCGTGTAAAAGTCGGTGAAGCGCTGCTCGTTCGTCTTGCAGATGAAGATCTGGGTGCCCTGATAGACAAAGTCGTAGCCTGAAGTGCCGCGCACGGGCCACTCCTGGGGGAGAGACTCCTGGGGCTCGAGGATTTTCTCCACGACTACGTAGAGCGGACCCTGTGCCGAAGCCCAGTCGAGGCCGCGCATCGCATCGCGCACTTGATTCTCGATTCCGTTAGCGCCGGTGGGCTGCTGAGCTGTTTCGCCGCAACAGTGAGCCGCAACATAGAGCAGCTGGAGCCGGATCAGATACTGGCGGGGATTGAACATTCCGTCGGCATGATCGACGCGCAGTCCGGTGACCTCGCCGCGCGCCAGCATGCGGCGGATGAGGCCGTGGGTTGCGGCGAAGACTTCCGGATTTTCCATCCGCAAACCGACCAGGTCGTTGATGTCGAAGAAGCGGCGGTAATTGATCTCCTCACTGGAGACGCGCCAGTAGGCCAAGCGGTAGGGCTGTGCTTCGAGCAATTCATGCAGGCAATCGAAGCTGCGCGGATCGCCCGCAACGCCGTTGATCCGATCGAGGGCGCGCTCCAGCACGGGTTGCATGTCCGGGTTCAGCAGCGCTTCCCTGACCCGCGGACGCAGTTCAGCCAGTTGCTGTCGGCGCTGCGCTATAAGATTCGGATCGGTGGTTTCGTGGGGGGGAATATGCGCCAGGTCGCGCAGCAGATCGCGGAAGCTCTGCGGCACGCCCCACGCGTCCATCTCCTCCGGAGGGAAAATCATCTGGACCATGCGCGGGGCGATGGGGATGAGGTGATCAAAATATTTGATCCGCAGCCGGCCATCGACCACGGCGACCTGAATGTGCTTCGACTCCAGTTCGTCGCCGTACTGCGAGCCCAGGATGGGCAGCAGCAGCTTATCCTTCATGTCTGGATTGAGCGGACTCCAGTCAATGTCGAAGTAGCTGGCATATTCCGAGGAGCGCCCGTTCTCCAGAACGTCCTGCCACCAGAGCGCGTCGTTGCCGACGCCCATGTGGTTGGGGACGATGTCGAGCAACAGGCCCATGCCCAGCTCGCGCAGGCGGGCTGTGAACTGCATGACACCCGCTTCACCGCCCAGCTCAGGATTGAGCCGATCATGGCGGATCACGTCGTAGCCGTGCATGCTGCCGGGGCGCGCCTCGAAGACCGGCGAGGCGTAGCAATCTCCAATGCCCAGCTCTTTCAGATAGGGCAGGACAGCCTCAGCTTCCGCAAAGGGAAACCCCGCATGCAGCTGCATACGGTACGTCGAAAGCGGCGCGCGCGCCTCCATCCGAGGCGTCTGCTCAATGCAGTCCTTCATCTCTCGAATCGTCAACCGCGGTTCAGTTTTTGGTACGGGCGTTTGGATGCCGGGGAGAGTTTCTATGGTAGTCAACGCCGCCTCCGCAAAAAGGACAACAAGCCCCCGTACCCCAACGGGGATTTCTATGCGAACGAACCAGGCAGTCTATTGACTAATTTTGTAACCTAGCGATCTTACACGAAGTGATCGCCATCGGCGGAGGAGTGGGCTTCACGTTCTTTGCTGCGCAGGACTTCGAAGCCCGCGCGGAGACCATTGAGCAGGGCGTTGACCTGGCGCACCGGGCCGGACACGGTCTTTTGCACGGTCGCAGTGACGTGTGCCACGGTGTTGAGGCTGGCGGTCACCATCTCATCGACACGATCGGCCTGCACCAAAGCTTTCCCCATCAGCTCATCGACGGAGGCGCTGACGCGCGCGGCTTCGGTCTTGACGGTCTGGCTCACTTCTTTCGCCGTTTGGCTTACCTCGAGCGCATTTTGCGCGGCGACTTTCAGCTTGGGGGAAACTTCTTCGAGGAGGCTCCGCGTCGACTGGAGGAAGGGGACCAGATGCTCTTCGGCTTTTTTGGAGATTTCGTTGACACGGCCGAGCGCGCCCTTGAGCGCGAAGAGCATGCCCAGCAACACCAGGGCCTGCATGAGCACACCAATCGCCGTTACAGCGGTGAAGGTGATGTAGATCCAGTCTGGAACTCCGTGCTGCATGGTTGCGCCCCCCGGGCCGGCCCTCAAGTATTCGGCGCCAGACCGCAGTTCTCCAGCGGCCCGCACCTTCAAAATCCCGCTCGCCTCAGGATTCCTGATTGGTCGACGAACTGCTCTGGTACGCCTGCCGGCCCGCGTCGACGGCTGCGGAGACGCGACCGGTCTGATCGTTGACGAACTGCCGCCCCTGACCAACAAACTCATCCCACTGAGCGCGGCCGCGCTCGACATATTCTTTGCCGCGACCGACGTAGTCATTCATCTGGGTCTTGCCGCGATCGACCAGATCGTTGACTTGATCCGCGGCGTCCCGACTCTTCTGCTTGAGGAACTCTGTGCCTTCGCGGGCGCTGCTCATCAACTCCTCGCGCGTCTCTTTTCCAGCCTTCGGGGCGTACAGCACGCCAATGAGGGCACCGAGGCCCAACCCTGCCAGAAACCAGCTAAACCCGCTGGACTGCTTCTCTTCTGCCATGACTTTATCTCCTTATGAATAAACCGGATTCGCCGTTGTAATGGTACTGGGTCGCCCCTGTGGGCGCAAATGAAATCGACCCTCGCCTCTTGTCTCGGATGATGCCGGATCGGCCGGATTTCTGATCCCGCTACTGCCCCTCTACTCAATGTGATGCCCGCCCAATCGCGCACGCTGCCCTTATACGGAAACGCGTCTGCTTCACGCGACCAAAGGCGGCCGCTGTTTGTCATCCGCCCAAGTCCACCCATTCGACCGCACCAATCTGCCGGCCAAGAAAGCGACTGCCCAGGACGCGAAATTTCTTCACCGAGTCGGTCGCGAAAAACCGCGCCTCGGTCCCCGCTCCCTCGTGATCGATCTTCAAGGTTTTCGCTACCTGTTCTGCGGTCGCTGCGGCGGAATTGATGACCCGCAACCGGTCCGGCACAGCCGTCTCAATCTGTTTGCGGAGCAGCGGGTAGTGAGTGCAGCCGAGTACGAGGGTGTCAGCGTCAAGCCCGGCACTCTCGGCCTGTTCGAGGAGTTCCGCGATGTAGACGCGCAAGACCTCGGCGGTGACCGGATGGTCGATCCAGCCTTCTTCGACGAGCGGAACCAGCAAGGGACAGGCCTTTTCGATGGCGCGCAACTTGCGCTGGGCGCAGGCGGCGGCGTAGGCGTGGCTTTCCACGGTGGCCGCGGTCGCGATGACCAGCACATCACGGGTCACGGAATTCGCGTCCGCAGCATTCGCTCCGGTTTCGACCACGCCGAGGACGGGCACAGGTACTGCTGCGCGAATGGCATCGAGGGCCAGAGCGCTCGCCGTGTTGCAGGCAATGACCAGAAACTCCGAGCCTTGGGCTTCCACCAGAAACTTCGCACTTGAAACGGCATATCGGGCTACTGTCTCGCGGGATTTCGCACCATAGGGCAAGCGGGCTGTATCGCCGAGGTAGACGTACTCAGCGGGAACGTGATCGAGAAGAGCGCGCAGCACAGTGAGGCCGCCGACGCCGGAATCGAAGACGCCGATCTTCATTGCGCGGCTCCGGCCGGAGTTCCACTTTGGACTTGAGGGCTTTCGGATGCCAGGTAGGTCCGCGTCAGATCCGCATGCCCGGCGAGGGTTTCGCGCGGCTGGCCGTCGACGAGGAAATGGACCTGGGTGACGGCCGGCAGATTGGCGTGGAGCGTCGCCATCATGGAGAGCAGAGTGAGGGTTTCGGGTTCGATCCCAGAGGGCTGCGCCTGGGTGAGCGCTCCGCTGAAGTCGATCACAGCCATTTGCCCGTTGCCGCCTGTTGCGTCCTTGCCTGAGGGGACGGGAAGAAAGTAAACGTCGGCGATGCCGGACGCTACGTTGATGGGGTGCCTGGAATCAGGCGTGCGATACGCCTCGATCAGAGTTTCGAGAATCACACGCGCCTGGGCATTGCGATCTTCTGGCAGAGGAATACTTTTCTCCACCGCGGTCAGCGAGTCGTCGAGATCGTTGGGGACATAGAGCGTGACGGGCTTCGGTGCGCTTCTAGCCGTGTCGGCAATGTCGGCCGGTGCGCTTCTGCCCTGCGCCTGGAGCCGATCCTGTGCGCGATTGCGCAGCCGGATG
The DNA here is from genome assembly GCA_036272255.1 of Acidobacteriaceae bacterium. GTDB lineage: Bacteria > Acidobacteriota > Terriglobia > Terriglobales > Acidobacteriaceae > Palsa-343. The sequence goes on from DATAZC010000107.1 coordinate 40,619, forward strand.
AGGAACGCCGCCATCCCGACGCAGACCAGCAGCATGGCAAAGAACAGGTATTTCTGTGCTCGGGAGATCATTCCTGCCGCCAGTCACTCCGCCACTGCTCCAGTGCAGCGGCTACCGCGTCGACAACCTGTTTCTGATAGCTGGGGTCAGTGACTGGCTTGCCTCCGGTCACGTGTCCAGCCACAAGCGGCGCCATCTCGACGGCCACCTCAGGGCAGGCCACGCTGTCCATGGGTTGGACCGAGGCGCGGCCGAGGCTTACGGGGATCTCCGCATGGGCAAGGGCTGAGTCAATCTCTGATTCGAGTTTGAGGCTCTGGGTTACGTACGCCGACTGCGCGGTCTGCCACGGCAGAAACCGCGTGTTTCCGGTGGCGGCCAGGGACGAGGTGAACAGATGTACGCCGCTTCCGGTTGCCGTTGCATGGATCACCAGGCACGCGGCGCCCTGCGCATGGTTGGCCGCCTCAGCCCGGTTGAGCGGCGGCAGGTTCACATCGCCAGTCCGCGTGACGACTACGTCGATGCCTCGCGCGTGCAGAGTCGAACGCAGACGGCCGGCGATGCCCAGAGTGAGGTCCTTCTCCAGAACTCCGTCGCCCATGCGCGCACCGGTGTCATTGCCTCCGTGCGCGGCGTCCACCACCACCAGGAAACGTGGCGGCTGCGCCGACTGCATGAGCGGCGCGGGAACCGAAGGAACCGCTGGGGCCTGCGGCAACTGCGGGGCCAGCGGACTCTGCTGCAGAATTCCTGCTGCGGCAGCTATCCCCAGCGCGAACGCTGTTTCAATCCAGCGCATAGATTGCCAGGCCGCTCAGCAGCTTCGGATAAAAGTCCGTGGACTTTTGCGGCATGACTTCGCCGGCAAAGGCGACCTCGCGCAGCTGCTCCATAGTGACAGGGTTCATGAGGAACGCCACATTGGCTTCGCCGCGCGCGACCTGATCGGTGGCCTCGGCCGCATCGCGGAGGTAACGCAGGTGGGTCTGGTCGCGGATGGCTTCCTGAGAGATGCCCAGGAGCGTCTCGAGTATGAGGCGGTGGAGTTGCACGACGTCCAACTGGCGCTGGCGGTGACCAATCCCTTTGAGAGCCTCGAAAATGGGTTCGGGCTTTGCGGTCAGCAGGAACCAGCCTTTTGACGTCGCCGCGACAAACGCCGTTTTCCCGGACACCGAGGCCAGGCGCGCCATGGCTGCGGTTGGGTCGCGATCGATATCGGCAATTTCGAAGTACGGCTGCGCGGCCTCGAGGAGGCGCGGCGCTTCGAATCCACTGAGCCCGAAGACCACACGGTGCGTGGGAAGGATGACCAGACCTTCGGAATCCATATTGATGAAGGTCATCATCGCGGCAGATTCCGGAAAGGACGGTTGCGGCACTCCCGCGCTCATCCGCTCACAGGTTTCGGCCGCCGGCGGCTGACCGCGCTCCTTCAGGTAGTTGAGGGCCGTCTCGTAGCGGTGATGGCCGTCTGCGATGATGAGCTTCTTGTCTTCGAGGGCGGTGGTAAGCAGGTTGACTCTCGCGGGGTCGGTGACCTTCCACACTCGATGCAGGACACCGTATTCGTCGGTGACTTCAATGTCGGGCAGAGTTTCGCCGGCGGGCCCGTTGTCGAAGAGAACCTCTTCAGCGCTGTGGGCGGGGTCAGAGTACAACATGAAGATCTGGCCGAAGTGGGCGCGGGTGGCGCGCAGGAGGTTGAGGCGATCGCACTTCGGCTTCGACAAGGTTTGCTCGTGCCGGAAGACCACTTCGCGACTGTAGTCGTAGAGCTCGCCCAACGCGATAAACCCGCGCCGCTCCAGCAGCACGCCCTCGTGCCCGGGAACCGCAAACCGCTGGGCATAGGCAAAGATGCATGGTTGCCGTTCCTGAGCAAGAATGCCGGCCTCCCGCCACTCCTTGAAGTCGCGGGCCGCGTTGGTGTAGAGGTCGCCTTCCTGATCGAAAAGCTCGGGCATGCGCATGATGATCCGCACGAGGTTATACGGACTGCGCTGGTAGTAGGCTGCCTGCATTGCGGGCGAGATTTTGTCGTAAGGTTGGGTGACAACGTCTCGGGCGACGACCTGGGCAAGGTTGTAACGCAACGCGCGAAACGGATAAATACGGGCCATAGGGTTTTCTTCTCACCGATTTTAACGTGAGCCGTTGGGTGCGCCGCGCCAGCGCTCGGTCCCGGGCGAGGGCAGAGTGGGAATTGAGAGCGGCGACCGGCCGCGTGCCACCAACCAGGGACTCACCAGGGGCTCAAGAGAATTTCCGTAACGTCCCGTTTCGCCTGCGCACAATCCAGCATCGAAATTGCTAAAAAGGCCGTGCGGGATTTCGCGAATGTCATTGGAATGTCCAAATTGGCGATTGGCTATTGCGCACGGCTCTCAATCGTGCCAGTATCGACAAACGAGAGGTTAGGCCATGGCGTCCGCGAATGGGCGCGAACGTGGTGTTCAGGCATCTTCGGGACCCTTCCGTGCGGCTCTTTTTGCTCGGCGCATTCCGCTGCTGTCGCTGCTGCTCGCTCCCCTCCTCCTCCTGAGTATCAGCCCGGCCTTCGGCCAGGATGATCCCGACAATCCCCTGGACTCCGTCCACGTGAAGATGCCGCCTCCGGTGGCGGCGAAGGCGGATCCGTCGGTTCCGCTGACACCCGGAGCCACTTTGCGGACCGGCATTCAGTTTCGAGTTGACACCAATATTGTTTTGGTGCCGTTAACCGTTACCGACCCGTTAGATCGGCTGGTGACGGGGCTGGAGAAGGAAAACTTCCTCATCCTTGAGGACAATCACAACCAGTCCATTCGAACGTTTGCCTGCGACGACGCTCCGGTTTCGATCGGCGTGATCCTCGACCTGAGCGGCAGCATGAGCAACAAGGTGGTGCGGGCCCGGGGCGCGGTACTGCAGTTTATGAAGACGTCGAATCCGCAGGACGAATTTTTCGTGATCGGATTCAACGACCGCCCCGAGTTGATCACCGACTACACATCTTCGCCCGACGACGTGGAAGCACGCCTCGCCACTGTGGCGCCGGGGCACCGGACTGCCCTGCTGGACGCTATTTACTTCGGTCTGGAAAAAATGAAGCAGGCGAAGTACCAGCGGAAGGCGCTTCTGATCGTCTCCGACGGCGGCGACAATAACAGCCGGTACACGGAAAATGAGGTTCGCTCTGCCGTGAAGGAAGCCGACGTTCAGGTGTATTCCATCGGCATTTTCGACCCAGAAGCCGCCACGGTGGAGGAGCGCAACGGCCCCATGCTGCTGAACGACCTGAGCAACGACACGGGAGGCCGGCTCTTCCGCGTCGACGACCTGTCGGAGATGGGCGACATCGCCACCCGGATCAGCGCAGAGCTGCGCAACGAGTATGTGCTTGGATACAAGACGGACAACGTGAGAATGGATGGGAAATGGCGCAAGGTGAGGGTGAAGCTGTCGCCGCCGGCAGGGCTGCCGCAGCTGACCGTCCATGCCCGTGCCGGGTATTATGCGCCCCTGCAATGATCACCGGCCCGGCGACCGGTAGGCCCGGTTCCGGATCGGACCGAAAATGGCGTAAAGTGAAGGTTAAGTTGCAGCCTCCTCCGGGTTTGCCGCAACTTACAGTGCATGCACGTTCCGGATTCTATGCGTCCCTGCGGTAACCTCCGACTCCTCCTCTGCCTTCTGCTTGTTGTCGCTCCACTGAGCCTCTTGGGTCAGGCGCCTGCAATTGTTCCCCAAACGGCTCCGCCGACGGCGGCACCCGCCCAAGCGACCCCTGCGAACGTCCCCAGCCCGCAGACCCCGGAATCGCAGCCCTCGCTCGACGTCGACCACGATCCCATCGTCTCCCCCGACGCGGTTGACAACGCAGCCATCAGCCCGGCCCACCCGAACGCCAACAATGCTCAGGAGATCAAGCGTAGCCAGGGCGTTTATACCCTGACCCGCGACGTCGATGAGGTCCAGCTGCCCTGCACGGTCGTCGACCAGGACGGCCATCTGGTGCAAGACCTGACCCAGGCAGACTTCCACGTATTTGAGGACAACACGCTCCAGAACATTGTCTCTTTCAGCCATTCGGACGTGCCGGTTTCGCTGGGCATCCTCGTCGATAATTCGGGGTCGATGCGCGACAAGCGTGCCGCGGTGAACACCGCCGCCCTCGACCTGGTGCGGGCCTCCAATCCTGACGACGAAGCGTTTGTGGTCAACTTTTCCGACGAAGCTTTTCTCGATCAGGACTTCACGTCGGACCTGAACAAATTGCGGGAAGGCCTTGGCCACATTGAGTCTCGTGGTGGCACGGCCATGTACGATGCGGTGGTAGCTTCAGCAGACCAGCTTTCTCATGGGGCGCGACGCACGAAGCAGGTCCTGCTGATTATTACGGACGGCGAAGACAATGCCTCGACCCTGAACCTTGAGCAGACGGTACGGCGCGTGCAGGACCTGAGCGGTCCGGTGGTCTACACCATTGGGTTGTTGTTCGGCGATGAGGACAAGGGTCAGGAGGCGCACCGCGCCCGCCGCGCCCTGCAACTGCTATCGGACGAAACAGGCGGGCTGGCCTTCTTCCCGCACTCGCTGAACGACGTCGATTCCATTGCGGCTGAGGTCGCCAAGGACATCCGCAACCAGTACACGATTGGCTACCACTCCAGCAAACCGGCCAGCCAGGGTGGCTACCGGACGGTGCGGGTGGAAGCTCACGGCGCCCATCACGGCAAGCTGAGTGTCCGCACCCGTGCGGGATACTACCCCAAGGCCAACGAGGCGACGCGCAAGAGCGTGGCGGAGACAGCTCCGAACACACAGCAGTAAGGTGGTGGCTGGTCGCCAGTGGCAGTGTTTGAGGAGCGAACCGTTGCTGCGCTGGAACCTCGCAATACCAGGCCGCCTGTTGAGCGACGGCTGATAGACTGACCTGTCCTATGCCCCCTGCCTCCGAACCTTCAATCCTCCGCACCGCGCGCGATGTTGGCGTTGCGGCTGATATTACGGACCTGATCGGCCACACCCCGGTCCTGCAGCTCCGCCGCCTGACGGCCCCCAACGCCGCCGATCTGTTTGCGAAGCTCGAGTTTCTGAACCCGGGCGGCTCGGTGAAAGACCGCGCCGCACTGGGCATGATTCTGGACGCGGAACGCCGCGGCCTGCTCCACAAAAACTCGATCATCACCGAAGCCACGGCGGGTAACACGGGTGTGGGACTGGCGCTGGTAGGCGTCAACCGCGGCTATCGCGTGGTTCTTTTCGTGCCGGAAGGGTTTGCCGAGGAGAAATGCATTTTGATGCGTGGATTTGGCGCGGAGGTCCATCGCACTCCGGAAGCTCAGGGCATGGCGGGAGCGATCCGGCGCGCGCAGGCCCTGGCGGCTTCGGACCCCAACGTCTGGGCCGCTCTGCAGTTCGACAATCCCGCCAACCCGCAGTTCCACCACGACACCACGGCGGTTGAGTTGTGGGAGCAGATGGACGGGCGCATCGATGCCTTTGTTGCCGGTGTCGGGACTGGTGGGACGTTTTCGGGTATTGCCCGCTTTTTAAAGGAACAGAACCCGGATGTGCTGACGGTCGCGGTCGAGACGGAAGGGTCGATTCTGCAGGGAGGCAAACCAGGACCGCACAAGGTGGAAGGCATCGGGGTTCACTTCATCCCGAACACGTTCGACCGCTCGGCGGCCGACGAAATTGTCGCAATCACGGATACAGATGCCTTTGCTATGGTACGGCGACTTGCCGCGGCAGAAGGCTTGCTGGCAGGATCGAGTTCCGGCGCGATGATCCACGCGGCCTGTGCGGTGGCCGCTCGTCTGGGGTCGGGAAAGAGAGTTGCGACGCTGATTCCCGACTCGGCGGAGCGCTACCTGAGCAAGCGGCCGTTTGATGCAGGAAGTTAAGAGCGGCTTACTGCGCCACGACTTTAAACTGTCCTCCCAATTCGTAATACCGCGACCGCAGGCGCCGTCCCCACCCCTGCACCACCTGGAAGGTTGGCGCAATTTCCACCGACCGCATTTGCGACCCGGGTGGAAAGACCGTGCGCGGAGCACCGGGAATCGCGCTGCGAATCTGATCGGCATGCGGCCCATAGGAAGACACTACCTGGGGTACCTGGCCTGGCCGCAACCTTAAGGTGACGATACTTCCATTGTCGCGAGGCCAGTTGGGATTTGCGTTCCAACCTTTGGACAGATAAGTCATGAGCGGCTGCAGGTCAGGTGTCCAGTCGATGAAGCCGGGTTGACCGAAATCGGTCACGGCACCGGCCATCGGTAGCCCGCCATCGATCTTGCCGGCGATTGGCTCGTTACTGTCTCCCTGGCCTGTGCCTCGGATGCTGCCAATCAGAGGCTTCTTTTGAGCCAGCCGATTCGCAGCCGTGCACACCGGCCCAGTGCGTCTTGTGCATCTCTTTCCAGCCCCGCTGCCTCAGTTGCGTTGGCTTTCAGCATGCGACAGGCGACTTCCGCGTTGTTGATTGCCTTGCCGATCTGTACCACGCAGGGGGTGTAGGTTGCATTTTCATCGACGGAAAGCACGTTGCCCTCGTCCGCCATGAAATTCGCCCAATCCTGCTGCGTCTGAGAAACCGTGGGGAAGTCAGGATTCGTAGCGGCGTCCCCGCTGCAGCGTGCCGTCTCGTAGGGTGCCGGGTTCTTCGCCACCGCCTGCGCGATGCTGTACAGCTTCGTGAAAAGCGTCTTTGCCGTCGCGCTGGCCTGACTGGGCATCGGAGGCGCGCTCTCCTGCTGCCCAGGAACAAGGCCGCCCCTCGCCATCCCCGCGACCATTCCGAACATGACTCCTACCCGCGTCGCTCGCCTCATCTTCATGACCACCTCAAAATGAAGAGTGCCAGTCTAACAGCCGGCCGCCATGTTACTCCTTCACTTCCTGGGGTTTTGCGGGGCTCTTATATTTTGAGCGTCGACGTCACGGTGCTCTTTCGCTCCAAAAATCTCCAGGATTGTCTGATTGCGATACTCGAAGATTTTCTCCACCGAGCGACGGACAAAGAGCGAGTGCGCCAATGAGCCGAACGGTTCAAAGGCGAGCGCGTAATCGACGAGATCGCGCATCAAAGTGCCACCCGGGACTTCTTCAAAGTCGTGCCGATGATGCCAGTGTCGATAGGGGCCTTTCTCCTGTTCGTCCTCAAAATAGAACGGAGGTTCGAACGCGGAAATGCGGGTCTTCCAGTGGAACTTGACGCCGTACAAACGCAATTCGTAGTCGATGACCGTGCCTGCACGCATTGCAATTGGAGGCGGAGTGAGGATGTGGAAATGGAGGAACGAGGGCGTGACCCGTTCCAGGTTGAAGGCGTCAGAGAAAAACCCGAATACCTCTGGCCGGGGCCTGGGGATGAACAGCGATCGCTCGAGTCGATAGCTCACTGCGACCTTCCCTATTGATCTGCGGCTTTCAAGAGGTGCGCCCTGGCACTAACCTGCGTGAGGCGACCCATGAGCACGGCATCGCGCTTGGTGTTGATCGGTTGCGCGGACAAATCAATGGTCTCGCCCGGAGCATGAGCACCCTCGCCGGTTGCGCCCACTCCGGCAAGGCCAGGAATAATGCCGGCGACAAAGGAGATGTCGCCCGCGCCTCGCTTCATCGGATCGAGTTCCGGCATTTGGCCGAAGCCGAGGCTGGCATTTGCCCCATTCAGCATCTTCAGCAGCGCGCGGCTCTGTTCAGTGGACGCCATCGCCGGATAGCCTTCGCCAAAGGTGATGGACGCGCCGGTTTTTGCCAGATGCTGGGCTACGATCGCCTCCATCTTTTTCTCTACACGGTCGGTCTGCTCGTTCGAAATGGTGCGGATGTCGCCGCTCGCGTAGGCTGAAGGCGCAATCACGTTGTCTTTCCCTGTCGCAGCGCCGTTGTCGCCTGCAGCATCGACCGTCGCTGTCGATCCACCCACTACCATCCCCACGTTGTAGGTCAGATATGCTTCCGGCAGCTGGTTTCTGAACGCATCGAGGATCCGCGCAAGCTCGTAGATGGCGCCGTAGCCTTTACTCTCAGAAAAAATGCCCGACGAGTGGCCCGTCTCCCCTGTGGTTTTGAGATGCCAGGTGATGGAACTGCGGCGGCTCACGCTGCCGTAGAACACACCATTGATGCGCGGCGTGCCCTCGAATTCCAGCGCCACATCGCTGTGATGTGCCGCGGCGATCATGTCGCGGCGCGAGATGGCGGCGGGCTCTCCATGCGCCTCTTCGTCGCCGCTGAGGACCACGTTAATCTCGGCATTCTTCAGCAGGCCGGCTGCCTGCAGGGCTTTGAGCGCATAGAGCATGTCGACGAGACCGCCCTTCATGTCGTTGGTGCCCGGACCCGTGGCGATGTGCCCGTCGAGCGTCCAGGTCTGGAAGGGGCTGGTCTTCTCGAAGACAGTATCCATATGCCCGATGAGGAGCATTCGCTTGCCGCATTTTCCCGCGCCCGCAGGACATTGGTGCTCCGCCATGAGGACACCGGCGCGGCCCACCTCATCCATCGGAATCCATTTCACGTCGAAGCCGAGGCCGGTGAGTTGCTCGGTCATGATTTTGCCCACGGCACGGACGCCGTCGAGATTGTGGGTTCCGCTGTTGATCTCGACGAGCTTTTGGAGCAGCGCATTCGATTCCTGCTCGTGGGCATCGATATACGCGACCATGGTCTTCTCCGCGGGCGACAGGGGCGAGGCGGCATGCGGCACAGCGAGAGGCGTTCCAATCATCACGGAGGCAATCAGCAGCAGGAAATTTCGCATGCCCGTGAGGATACCAGTCGCTGCTGTTCGTTCGCGGTTGCCGTACCTTGTACCCTATTGGCGATGCCCTGGTATGACTTCATCGCCGCCTTTTTCGCAGGAATGTTTCTCGCCAACGCCGTTCCCCACTTCGTACACGGCATCTCCGGCGATCCGTTTCCCACGCCCTTCGCCAAGCCTCCCGGCAAAGGACTCTCCTCTTCTACGGTCAATATTGTTTGGGCGCTGCTGAATCTTGCGATTGGCTACGCTCTCGTCCGCGTTGGGAAGGTTTCTGCCGAAAATACACTGGCGCTGGTGTTGTTCTTCGTTGGCGTCGCCGCCATCAGCATCGTGCTCAGCGTGAGCTTCCGCAACAGGCACTCCAGCTAGCTGAAGAATAGAATGGCAGCGATTCCATTCGCTCTTCTTCAGAGGTGTCATGCAGCGCCGGCAATTTCTCAAGTCTTCGTTGGTGACGCTTTCGGGCTCGCTCGCCGCGCGACGTCTGAGCGCTTTGTCTCTGGAACAACTGGCGCCGCCCGCTGCGCCCGACCCCCGTGTCGAGCGGGTGCTGGCCATGTTCAAGTGCCACTTCGACGCGGGATTTATCGACACGCAGGCTCACGTCGTCAACCGTTACTTCACTCAGTTTTTCCCGCAGGCGATTCAGACCGCTGAAGAGCTTCGCCACACAGGTGGGCATCGCTATGTGTGGACCACCGGCTCATGGCTGCTGTATGAGTACCTCGAGCAGGCCTCCGCGGCGGATCGCCGGCGCATGGAGCAGGCGATTGCCGATGGCGATATCGCCTGGCACGCGCTGCCCTTCAGCTGGCAAACGGAGATGATGGACCGCTCGCTCATCGCGGGCGGTCTGGCGCTTTCGCGCTCGCTCGACCAGCGCTTTGGCCGCACGACGACGGGCGCCAAGATGACGGACGTGCCCGGGCACACGCGCGGATTGATCCGCCCGCTCGCCGACCATGGCGTCAGCTTCCTGGACATTGGCGTGAACGGCGGCAGCACGCCTGCTGAACTGCCTCCACTGTTTCTGTGGAAGGAACCTGAGGGCGCATCGATCGCGGTGATGTACCACCACGAGTACGGCAGCATTGCGCGCGTGCCTGGCTCGACTCTGGCCGTGGCGGTGGTGGTTCGCGGCGACAACAGCGGTCCACATACGCCTGAGGAGATCGCCGACATCCACAATGACCTCGGGCAGCGCTTTCCGAATGCGCACATTGAGGCCACCGACCTAACTGAGATCGCCAACGCCATCCGGCCGCACCACGATCATCTTCCGGTCGTGACGCAGGAAATCGGCGACACCTGGATTTATGGAGTCGCCAGCGATCCCCTGAAAGTGGCTCGTTATCGTGAATTATGCCGACTGCGCCAGGGCTGGATCGCGAAAGGGCAATTCCAGACAGGTGACGCCACCGACCTCGCGCTGCTGCGCCACCTGTTGCTGGAGCCGGAGCACACATGGGGCACCGACACCAAGACCTGGCTAGACTTCGACCATTACACGCCACACGACCTGGCTTCGATGCTCGACACGAAGAACTACAAAGTGGTGGAGTTCAGCTGGCAGGAGAAGCGGCAGGATCTGTTCGACGGCATCGCGACACTGCCTGCGCCGTTGCGCGATGAGGCACGGGCGGCCATGGCGAGCCTCGCACCGAAGCTGCCTTCACCGGCAGGCGATGTTCATCCGGCGGCCGAGCCGATTGAGACCGAACATTTCCTCGTGCACATCGATCCCGCGACGGGAGCGATCCACCGCCTGAAGAACAAACAAACTGGGCGCGAATGGGCGTCGCCGCAGCATCCGCTCGCGCTCTTTTGTTACCAGACGCTGTCGCAGCAGGATTATCAGCAGTTCCTAGCCAGCTACCTGATCACGAAGGCAGACTGGGCGCAGAAGGACTTCGGCAAGCCGAACATCGAGCGATTTGGGGCGGTGAACCAGACCTGGTCGCCGCGACTCGACGAAGTGCGCGTCGGGCACGACGGTGAAACGCATCGGATCACGGCCCGGCTGCACATCGAAGACGCGGAGGCGCTCAAGAACGGCCGCGCTGCTTTTCCGCGCACGCTGATTCTGGAACTGCTGCTGCCGGAAGCGGAGTCCGTGGTCCATCTCAACTTTCATTGCATGGACAAGGCCGCGACGCGCATGCCGGAAGCGATGTGGCTCACCTTCAACCCGGCGGTGAGCGATCCAAACGGCTGGACCATGGACAAATCAGGCCAGCCAGTCTCGCCCTTTGACGTAGTCACGGCCGGTGGGCGCCATCAGCATGCGGTCATGACGGGTTTTGCATTCAGCGATGCGCAGGGGACATTCCAGGTGGAGACGCTCGATGCTCCGCTGATCGCGCTCGGCGAAAGGTCGCCGCTCAACTTCTCCCGTTCGCAGCCGGATCTGAGCAACGGAATCCACTGCGGGCTGTTCAACAATGGCTGGGGGACGAACTACATCATGTGGTTCGGAGAAGACATGCGCTTCCGCTTCGTGCTGCGCGCCTGAGGGGGCGAGTCGGCACCGCATCGAGGATTCCCACCTCGCCAGGCCTGCTGAGTCGCTAAGATGGATATGCAATGACGACTCCATCGCACGGCTTTTCGACTCGCGCCATTCACGACGGCCAGGAACCCGATCCTCGCACCGGCGCCGTTAACGTTCCGATTTATCTCACTTCCACCTATGAACTGCAGGGCATCGAGAAGCATCGCGGGTGGGAGTACTCGCGTGTTTCTAACCCGACGCGCGACGCGCTGGAAACCAATCTGGCATCGCTTGAAGGCGGAGCGACCGCGCACGTTTTCGCCAGTGGCATGGCCGCGATCGGCGCGCTCGTGACCATGCTGAATGCCGGCGATCATGTCATCTGCGGGGACAACGTCTATGGGGGCACCACGCGGTTGTTCAGCCAGGTCATCACCCGCCACGGGATCGAATTCAGTTACGTCGATACATCGAACGCTGAGAACGTCCGCCAGGTTCTGCGACCGACGACAAAGCTTGTCCACATTGAGACGCCGACGAACCCGCTGATGGCGCTGACGGACATTCGCGCGGTCGCGGACATCTGCCACGAGCGCGGTGTGCCGATGAGCGTGGACAACACGTTCATGTCGCCTTATTTTCAGCGTCCGCTCGAGCTGGGCGCGGACATCGCGATGCACTCAACGACGAAGTTTCTGAACGGCCATTCCGATGGCCTGGGTGGCGTGCTGGTGACGAACAGCGATGCCCATGCCGAGCAATTTAGATTTGTGCAGAAATGCACGGGCGGCATCCTTTCGCCCTTTGAGAGCTGGCTGATCCTGCGCGGCGTTAAGACGCTTGCGGTGCGCATGCGCCAGCATGATGAAAACGGCCGCCAGGTGGCCGCTTTTCTCTCGAAGCATCCGAAGGTCAGCAAGGTGCTTTATCCTGGCCTCGCGACACATCCGCAGCACGAGCTGGCCAAACGCCAGATGGACGGCTTCGGATCGATGATCGCGTTCGAAGTGGGCTCGCGCGCGAATGCCGATAAGCTGCTCCAGCGCGTTCGGGTGATCACTAATGGTGAATCGCTCGGCGGCGTCGAATCACTGATCTCGCACTCTGCCACAACGACACATGCCGCGCTGAGCCGCGAGGAACGCGAGCGCATCGGGATCACGGAAGGGCTCGTGCGCATCTCGGTGGGCATTGAAGATGCGGCCGACATTCTGGGCGATCTGGATCAGGCGCTGGCAGCGGTATGAGGGCGCTGACTCTGGCGCTGCTGCTGGCGGCGACCCTCGGCAGCAGCGCACAGACTGCTTCGAGCTACAGGTATTTCCGCGTTGGTGCGCCAGCTGACGTCCGCGTTCAATCCCACGCGGGATATGCGCTGATGGGCGGGGGCACCGACCTGGACGAAGCCTTTCGCTGGCTTTGCGATCATGCGGGCGGGGGCGACCTGCTGGTATTGCGGGCGGCGGGAACCGAGGCCTACGACCCGTATATCCGGGGCTTGTGCCACTTGAACTCGGTAGCCACGCTGGTCATTCCCGATCGCGCCGCGGCGGGCGATCCATTTGTTGCGAGCGCGATTGAGAAGGCTTCTGCACTGTTCATCGCCGGAGGCGACCAGGCACGATACATCAACTATTGGGCAGGAACGCCAGTTGAAGCGGCGTTGCGCGACGCGGTTAAACGCGGCATTCCCATCGGAGGCACCAGCGCCGGCCTGGCTGTTCTTGGCCAGTACATCTACTCCGCGCAGAACGACAAGCCGGATGACAAGGACCTTGCCTCGGATGAGGCGCTTGCCGATCCTTTCTATCGCCAAGTGGTGATCGCGCCGGATTTGCTCGGGATCCCGGTGCTGCGCGGCATCATCACCGATTCGCACTTCGACACGCGAAAACGCGAAGGGCGGTTGCTGGTCTTCATGGCGCGCATCCTTCAATCGGGGCAGACGAAGACGATCCGCGCGATTGGCGTGGACGAGCGCAACGCTGTCTTAGTCGACTCCGACGGCCACGCACAGGTTATCGGGAAGGCGGCAGGCGAAGCCGACTTCTACGAGGTCAGCGCCAAGCCGCAGCAATGCGAACCCGGCAAACCACTCACCCTTCGCTCGTTTCGTAAGCAGGCAGTCGCGACGGGGGGGAGTTTCGATCTGTCTCGTTGGCGAGGGAGTGCGGCGAAGAAGTCGACGGTGACGGTCAACAACGGTGAAAGCTCCACAGCGCTTCTAAAACCCTAAAAAGCAAAAGGCAGGCTCGATTCCGAACCTGCCCCTGTTATCACTGACAACCCATTTCTTCCGCTGCCCTACTGATGCGGGCGTTGCTCGGTAGTGGGTGTAACGCTGAGGACGCCCGGCTCCAGGACGTTGGGTGTCTCTTCCTTGAGTTCAGGGAGGGGCGCTTCGAGGGCGATCTTGAGCACTTCATCCATGGAGTCGACGAAGTTGAGCTTCATTGCCGCCTTCAGGTTCTCCGGAATGTCGGGCAGGTCTTTGCGGTTGTCTTCCGGCAGGATGGCTTCGAAGATGCCGGCGCGATGAGCGGCGAGCAGCTTCTCTTTAAGGCCGCCGATGGGCAGGACCTTGCCACGCAGGGTGACTTCGCCGGTCATGGCGAGGTCGCGGCGCACCGGAATGCGCGCCAGCGCGCTGGCCAGGGCCGTGGCGAGCGTGATGCCGGCGGAGGGGCCGTCCTTGGGAATCGCTCCCTCAGGAACGTGAATGTGGATGTCGACGTTGCGGTAGAAGTCGCGGGGCAGACCCAGATGCTGTGCACGGCTGCGGACGTAAGAGAGCGCCGCCTGCGCGGACTCGGTCATGACGTCGCCCAGCTGGCCAGTGGTGGTGAGCTTGCCCTTGCCGTCGAGCACCTGCACTTCGGTTTGAAGAATGCTCCCGCCGACCTCGGTCCATGCGAGGCCGTTAACCAAGCCGACTTCGTTTTTCTCGTGGACCAGCGAGTCGCGGAATTTGGGCACGCCCAGGAACTCGGAAATGTTCTCCGCGGTCACCGTCTCTTTGTGTCTGGGGCCGCTCCTGACCACGCGCCGCGCCACTTTGCGGCAGACGTTGCCGATCTCACGCTCGAGGTTGCGAACGCCGGCCTCGCGCGTGTAGCTGCGGATCAATTCTGTCAGCGCCGCATCAGTGAAGGAGAGGTTCTTCTCAGTGAGGCCGGTGTTGTCGCGCTGCTTCTTCACCAGATACTGTTTGGCAATCTCGAGCTTCTCCACTTCGGTGTAGCCGTGGAGGCGGAGAATCTCCATGCGGTCCTGCAGAGCGGCCGGAATGGTGTGGAGCACGTTGGCGGTGGCAACAAACAGAACCTGCGAAAGGTCGTATTCGACGTCGAGGTAATGGTCCTGGAAGCTGTGGTTCTGCTCGGGATCGAGGACTTCGAGCAGCGCCGACGCCGGATCGCCCCGGAAATCGGAGGCCATCTTGTCGACTTCGTCCAGCATGAAGATCGGGTTGCGCGTGCCGGCCTTTTTCATCGACTGAATGATCTGGCCTGGGAGGGCACCGATGTAGGTGCGGCGATGGCCGCGAATCTCGGCCTCATCGCGAACGCCGCCCAGCGACATGCGAACAAACTTGCGGCCGGTCGCCTTGGCGATGGACATACCCAGCGAGGTTTTGCCTACGCCCGGAGGCCCGACGAAGCAGAGGATCGATCCTTTGGGATTTTTGACCAGCTGGCGCACGGCCAGGAATTCGAGGATGCGCTCTTTGATCTTCTCGAGGCCGTAGTGGTCGGCGTTGAGCACTTTCTCGGCATGATCGATGCTGCGGGTTTCCTTGGACTTCTTTTTCCACGGCACGGCCAGCAGCCAGTCAAGGTAATTGCGGGAGACGGTGGACTCGGCGGACATGGGCGGCATGGCTTCGAGCTTCTTGAGCTCCTGCGTTGCCTTTTCGAAGACGTCCTTGGGCATGCCGGCGGTTTCGATCTTCTTCTTCAGCTCATCGAACTCGCTTTTCTCGCCACGGCCCAGCTCTTTCTGAATGGCCTTGATCTTCTCGTTGAGGTAATACTCTTTCTGCGCGCGCTCCATCTGCCGCTTGACGCGCGACTGGATGCTGCGATCCATGTTGAGCTTCTCGATCTCGATGTCGAGAACATCGGCGATCTTGAGCAGCCGCTCGGGCAAATCGAAAATGTCGAGCAGCTCCTGCTTGTCGGGCACTTCGAGCTGCAGATTGGCGGCAATGGTGTCAGCCAGTTTGGACGGCTCGTCGGTGCGAATGGAGGACGCTACCGTCTCGACATTGAGCGACTGCTGCAGCTTCACATACTGCTCGAACAGCGAAGTCACACGCTGGACCAGCTGCTCGATCTGCGGTGTGATCTCGGGCAGCGGCTTTGCTACTTTTACAGTCGCGACAAAGAATCCGTCGGTGTCGTTGATCTCGATGGCGCGAGCCCGCTCGATTCCCTCGACCAGCACCTTGATGTTGCCGTCGGGCATGCGCACGCTCTGCACAATGTTGCCAACGGTGCCGACCTGGTAGATGTCATCCGGGCGCGGTTCGTCGACGCGGGCATCATGTTGGGTGGCGAGGAAGATCTTGCGCTCGCCGTTGAGCGCTTCTTCCAGGGCACGAACGCTGGACTCGCGGCCCACCACAAACGGGGTCATCATGTGCGGAAAGATCACCATGTCCCGAATGGGCATCATGGGGAACTTGCGAAGGTCGTTTCGTTCCCGGCTTTCTTTCGACGGCTGGCTCACGGGATTCCTTTCGAAGCGGCGGTCTTCCGATGATAGAGATGGGTCGTTCTGTTAGAAGAAGAGTAACCCATGTTGAGGGTGGCTGCGCGAATGGCAGTCACTTTTGTCGATTAAGGAAATCGACTGGGCACGAGCGACGAAGAGCAGCCCGCGTACGTTAGACGTGCCCCAGTTGGGCAGCGTCACAATTCTTAAGACGATTCGATTCGGTCGGGCTTGCCGGCATAAGGCGCCGGCACCGATAACGACGTAGGGTTAGCCAGCTTTGTCCAGCAAAGTCATGGAGAGATTGCGATTGCGGACCATCTCCGCCTGGATCTCCATCTCTTTAACTTTCTTGTTGCTGGGCAGGTGGTACATCAAGTCGAGCATCAGCTCTTCGAGGATCATGCGCAGGCCGCGAGCGCCTACCTTGCGCAACAATGCTTCCTGAGCGACGGCTTTGGTTGCGTCTTCGGAGAAGGTGAGTTTCACGCCTTCGTAGTCGAAGAGCTTCTGGTACTGCTTCATGATGGCGTTGCGTGGCTTGGTAAGGATTTCGACCAGGGCCACTTCATCGAGCTCGTCGAGAATGCCGATGACGGGCAGACGGCCGACGAATTCCGGAATGAGCCCGAAGCGGATGAGGTCCTGAGGCTCGGCCTGGCGCAGCAATTCGCTGTCGCGCTGCGGGTGGACGGGAGCGCCTGGCTCCTGTTGTTCCTTATTGTCGGCGATGGCTTTGAAGCCGAGGGCCTTTTTGCCGACGCGGCGACCGACAACGCGCTCAAGACCGACGAACGCCCCGCCGCAGATGAAGAGGATGTTGGTCGTGTCGACGGGGGTGAACTCCTGATGCGGGTGCTTGCGGCCGCCCTGCGGCGGCACATTGGCGACGGTGCCTTCGAGGATCTTGAGAAGGGCCTGTTGTACGCCTTCGCCGGAAACGTCGCGCGTAATGGAGGGATTTTCGTCTTTCCGGCCGATCTTGTCGATTTCGTCGATGTAGATGATGCCGGTTTGAGCGCGCGCCACATCGCCATCGGCAGCCTGCAGCAGTTTGAGGATGATATTCTCAACGTCTTCGCCGACATAGCCGGCTTCGGTGAGGGTGGTGGCATCGACGATCGCAAAGGGAACGTCGAGCATTTTGGCGAGGGTGTGGGCGAGAAGTGTCTTGCCGCTGCCTGTAGGACCGACCAGGAGGATGTTCGATTTCGAAAGCTCAACGTCGGTGCCGCGTGTGCGATTCATCTGCACGCGTTTGTAGTGGTTGTAGACGGCGACGGCCAGTTTCTTCTTGGTCTGATCCTGGCCGATGACGTATTCATCGAGGAAGGCTTTGACTTCGAGCGGCTTGGGCAGGTGGGTGGGGGCCGCGCCGGTGGTGGTTTCCGTGCGGTCGTCTTCGAGGATAGAGTTGCAGACCGCGACGCACTCGTCGCAGATATAGGCCCGCGGATAGTCGCTTGGCGATGAGATCAGCTTGGCAACGGCGTCCTGCGATTTATGACAGAACGAACAACGAAGTGCTTCATCCGAACCCGTACGCGTCTTCATCCCGGCTACTCCTCCACTGCCCGACTGCTCCGCAGAAATTATTGATTGGGGGTTGTCCGCGGGCGATCGATAATTTCATCGATAATTCCGTATTCTTTCGCCTGCGGTGCGTTCATGATGAAATCCCGTTCCACATCACGTTCGATCTTGTCGAGGCCCTGGCCGGTATGTTTGGCCATGAGTTTGTTGGTGATTTCGCGAATGCGAATGATTTCGCGAGCGTGAATATCGATGTCGGTGGCCTGGCCCGCCAGACCGCCCATGGAGGGCTGGTGGATCAGAATGCGCGAGTTGGGCAATCCGAAACGCTTGCCTTTGGTGCCGGCCATGAGAAGAAAGGCGCCCATGCTGGCTGCCTGGCCGATGCAGTAGGTAACAACATCGTTGCGGATGAACTGCATGGTGTCGTAGATGGCGAGGCCTGCGGTGATGGAGCCGCCGGGCGAGTTGATATAGAGCTGAATATCCTTTTCCGGATCGTCGCCGGAGAGAAACAGTAACTGCGCGATGACGAGGTTCGCA
This sequence comes from Acidobacteriaceae bacterium, assembly GCA_036272255.1. Lineage (GTDB taxonomy): Bacteria > Acidobacteriota > Terriglobia > Terriglobales > Acidobacteriaceae > Palsa-343. The sequence continues at coordinate 58,669 of DATAZC010000107.1, forward strand.
ATCATGTCGTCGATCGGCGTACCGAGGAAGATAATGTTGTCGCGCAGCAGACGCGAATAGATGTCATAAGCCCGCTCGCCGCGGCTCGTCTGCTCGATGACC
>DATAZC010000108.1:0-14037 GCA_036272255.1 Acidobacteriaceae bacterium
ACCCAGGGGCAGCACCCACAGTAAAGGGATCGCGGCAATGTTCTGGCTCAGGTGGCTGGTGACCGCGCACAATTGAATCGCCGCTCCGGCTGGAAGCAGAAACCACAGCAGCCGGGCGCGAGACGAGCTTCGCGCGGGCACCGTCTTCACTTGCCCGGGCAAAACAGTTTCCGCACCACGGGCGCGCCAGGCGATCAGCGCGCACACCACCGCATAGACGCCAAATCCACAGGCCCACGCCTTCCGCTGGACGACGAGCGAAAGATGGGGTTCGATCAAGCTGGGATAAAGCACCAGCGCCAGCAGCGACCCGGCGTTCGACAGCGCAAACAGCTTCCATGGCACGCCGCTGCGCTTCTCCCGCGCCAGCCAAAGCTGCAGCAGGGGACTGGTGGCCGACAGCAGCAGGAACGGCAATCCAATGGTCAGCGTGAGCATGCGAAAGATCGCCGTGAGCGGATGGGCCGCCGCGTTGCTGAGATCGGGCCGGAAGCCAAAAATCAGCAGGCCAGCAGCCACAACAAGGAGCGCGATGTGCAGACTAACCGCCGAATGTGCCGACGGCCGCCTGCCCAGCCAGTGCGCGTAAAGGTAGCCAAGCAACAGGGCAACCTGGAAAAAAACCAGACATGTGATCCAAACCGCGGACGATCCGCCCAGCGCGGGCAGCAGCTGCTTCGCCGCCATGGGTTCGACGGCGAACAGCAGAAAGGCTCCCAGAAAAATTGCGCACCCGTAGAGCAACCGCATCCCGTGAGCCTCCACTCCTTTTCGATAGAAACGCTACCACGCAAAAATGTTCCCGATCCGATGCGGACCACGTTTTCCACGCGAATCCGCCCCGTAATGGCGTCGTAAACTGGAGAGGATGAGAATCGGCATCGACTTCGGAACGACGCGCGTCGTGGTTGCTGCGGCCGACCGTGGCAACTTCCCGCTGGTGAATTTCGAAACCCCTGACGGCCAGGCAATCGACTGGTTTCCGCCCATTGTCGCGGTGAAGGGCAGCAAACGGCTGTATGGATGGCAGGCGGCTGCGGCGCTGGAAGACGACAGCTGGACCGTGCTGCGCTCCCTCAAACGCTGCCTGCGCAACGCCGGGCCGCAGACGGAGCTGCATGCCGCGGGTCAGACCCTGCCGCTGCGGCTGCTGCTCACAGAGATGATGGCCGCGCTGCGAACCCAGCTGCTGGAGCACTCAAATCTCCGCGCAAAGTCCGGTGAGCCGCTGGAAGTGGTTCTCGGCGTGCCCGCGAATGCCAACAGCAACCAGCGTTTTCTGACCGAAGAAGCCGCGCAGAATGCGGGTTTTACCGTACTGGGCCTGATGAACGAACCTTCCGCGGCCGCCATCGAATACGCCTACCGCAACAGTGCCGAGCGCCCGAACCGCATCGGCAGCGGTTTGCTGGTGTACGACATGGGCGGGGGCACCTTCGACGTTTCGCTGGTCACGATGGGAGAGACGGAGCACACCGTCGAAGCATCGGACGGCATTCCGAATCTCGGTGGCGACGATTTCGACCAGATTCTCGCTGATCTTGCTCTCGAAGCCGCCGCTCACGATGCCGACCTGACGCCGACCGAACGCCATCACTTACTGGAAGAATGCCGCGAGAAGAAAGAATCGCTCCATCCCAACACCCGCAAAGTCACCGTCGACCTCGAGCGCGTGGGGCCGGGCTGGTCCCAGGTGACAATTCCCGTCGACACCTACTACGAACGCTGCCGCCCCCAGATCGAATCCACACGCGAGGTGGTCGAGAGCCTTCTGGCAGCGCACTCCGGGCTGCAACTCGATACCCTCTACGTCACCGGCGGCGGTTCTGAATTGCCTCCCGTGGCGCGCATCCTGCGGGAGACCTTTGGCCGCAAGGTACGGCGCTCCGCCTACATGCGATCGGCAAGCGCGGTGGGCCTCGCGATTCGCGCCTCTACCGAGGCCGATGGCCTGCGCGAGCAGTTCAATCAGAACTTCGGCATCTGGCGCGAAGCCGATTCCGGCGGAACCATCGTCTTCGACCTCATTTTCCCGCGCGGCTCCCGCCTGCCTCAGCCTGGCGAACCGGTGCTCTCCAGCGAGCGCGTCTATCATCCCGCTCATAACGTGGGGCACTTCCGCTACCTCGAGTGCTCGCGTCTGGACGAGCGCGGCCAGCCGCTGGGTGAGATCACCAACTGGGAACAGATCCGATTCCCCTTCGATCCGCGGCTGCAACGGGATCTGGATCTCTCCGCGTGTCCGGTGCATCGGCTGGCGGATCAAAGCAACCTCGTCATTCACGAGAAGTACACCTGCGACGCCAACGGCAACCTGCAGGTAAAAATCTCCGCCGACCCCACGGGATTCACCCGCAAATTCCTGATCGGGCAATCGGTGGCGGGTGCACCGGAGCATTCCGCGGCCATGTAGCTGAAGGGGGCCGAGTACCGGTCACGGCCCCGGCCGATCTTCAGCTCCGTGTTGTGCCTGTGCTACATTGGTCCAACTCCCCTCCGCTCCGGAAAGCCCCCAGGCCCACCGAGCAATAGCCATGGCTACACCCATTCAGTCCGCGCCCTCCGTGGAAACCCTCGACCTGCAGCAGGAAATCGTCCGCCTGCAGGCATTGCTGGAAACCTCGCGCCAGGTTCACTCCACCATCAATCTCGACGAAGTGCTTTCGACTGTTCTGCGCATTGTCGTTCGCGAACTTGAGCTGCCCGGTGCGCTGAACACCGAACCGAGGATGATGTATGGCGAAATGCCGCCCGAACCGTGGGAGGGCTGTTTTCGTTTTCCGCTGCACGACAAAGACTGCAAACGCCTGACTGAGCTGATTGTTGCCACGCCGGACGGCCGTCCGCTGACGATCTATGAAGAAGATTTTCTTGAGCGCATCGCCCTGCAGGCCGCGGTTGCTGTCGAAAACGCCCGCTACTACGAGCGCAGCGTGGAATGGGCTCGTCTGCAGCAGGATCTCCACGCCGCGCGCGCCATCCAGCGCAGCCTGGTGCCGCAGCAGATGCCGGAAATCGAGGGCTATTCCGTCGCGGTTCGTTACAGCGCCTGTTATGAAGTGGGCGGCGACTGCGTGGACATCGTAACGCTGCCTGACGGCGTACAAGTGATGGCCGTTGCCGACGTGGCCGGCAAAGGTCTGGCTTCCGCCATTGTGAGCACCGCTTTTCGTTCGGCATTTCGCGCGAGTGTAGGCGCGGGCCTCGCGCTGCCGGAGCTGGTGTCGCGTCTCAATCATCAGCATTGCGCTGAAGGAGACGAGACTCGTAAGCGCTACGTCACCGGCATTTTTCTCAAGCTCGATCCAGCGGCCAACCAACTGGAGATTGTGAACGCAGGGCACAATCCAGGATTTCTGGTGCGGCCGGATCGATCCACGCACGAGCTACGGGCCAGCGCCACGCCCATCGGCATCCTGCCCGTCGTCCAGTACAAGTCGGAATTCGTGGACTTCCTCCCCGGATCGCGGCTTCTTTTCTACACCGATGGGCTCACCGAGGTCTTTCAGGGCGATGAAGAATTTGGTTCGGAGCGCCTGCTCGATTCATTTCTTCGGTGCAACGCGGCGGACTGTACTGCTATCCTCGATACGCTGTGGCACGAGCTGCGCAGCTTTGCCGGAGAAGGGTCGCAGCAGCAGGATGACGACATGACGGCTCTGGCTCTGATGCGGATGCAAGCGTGACGGGAGAACTCCGATGACGAAGACCACGGGTACGTCGGTGGAGGTACGGCTTCCGTCGCGGCTCGGGTTTGAGAAAGTAGCCATGGGCACCGCGGCCAGCGTGGCCGCGCTCATGGGATTCCCGCCGGAGCGCATCGAGGACCTTAAGACCGCCGTCGCCGAGGCCTGCATCAACGCCATCGAACATGGCAACCAGCTCAACGAGAAGCTCTCTGTGGGCGTCATCCTTTCGGCCAGCGATCATGAGCTCGAGGTCAAGGTTGTCGATAACGGAGCGGGCATCGCAAAGCAGCCGCCCGCCCCGGACATCGACCGCAAAGTGCACGGCGAAGAGGACCCTCGCGGCATGGGCATGTTTTTGATTCAAGCCCTCGTCGATGAGGCGGAATGGGTCCACGACAGCAGTACAAACAGTTATGTACGGCTGGTCATCCGGCTGGACAAGGAGAACGAATAGTGCAGGCGGAGACCAAAACCACCACCGACCGGATTGCTGGCGCGAATGGCGCATCGATCTCGGTACTACGCTTCACCGGCGACATCTCCAGCACCTCGAAGGATTCCGTGCTCGGCGCCTGGCAAACCGTCGGCCGCAACGGCCCGGTCCTGCTCGATTTTTCCAAAGTGGAGTACATCAACTCCAGCGGCATCGCGTTGATCATCCAGATGCTGATGGAGGCCGACAAGACCGGCCAGAAAGTCGCGATCTTCGGCTTGACGCCGCACTTTCAGAAAGTCTTCACCATGGTCGGCATTGCGAAATACGCAGGCCTGCACAAGGATGAGCCAACCGCCGCAGCCACGCTGTAAATCATAGAAACCGCTCCCTGTTGGCATTAGGAGCCGGCAGCCCTGCTTGCCAAAATCTGGCCCTTCACGGTAAAAACTAAATCATTAGTTACTTTTTGACGTCTTCCCGCGTCGAATAGAGTGAAGGGGATTTGAGCGACCGTGCCGCGCAAAACATCGCAGACTCTGACCGAAGCCGAACTCCGCATCATGCAGGTGCTGTGGCAAAAAGGTCCAGGTACCGTGCAGCGGGTCCTCGATATCCTCCCCGGCCAGCCGGCGCTTGCTTACAACACAGTCCTCACGACGATTCGCATTCTCGAGCGCAAGGGCTACGTCGAGCACTCCAAAGATGGGCGCGCCCACGTGTATAGCCCCCTGGTCGCCGAAGAGGAAGCCAGCCGCTCGGAGATCCGCCACCTCGTCAGCCGCTTCTTCCGCAACTCCCACGAAGATTTGGTGCTCAACATTCTGGAGGATCGCGGCGTCGATCCTGACGAACTGGAGCGCCTGCGCAAAATGCTCGACCGAAGCGAAGACGCCCGGAGCGACACGCGATGATGATCTCCCTGGCTCAGGTCGCAGTCGAGCGCGTGCTGAACACCCTGCCCGAGGGTCTGCTGATTGCACTGGGTGCGTGGTTGCTGCTGCGCCTCATGGGCCGGCAGAACTCCGGAACCCGTTTTGCCGTCTGGCTGGTCGCGCTTGCTGGCGTGGTCGCAATGCCGTTTCTGAGCGGCCCTGGGTTGTGGCAGCCAGGTTTCGCGGCTCCCCTTGCGCACGCGCATCCTGAAATCACCATCCCGGCCTTCTGGGCGGCCGCATTCTTTGCTCTTTGGATTGCGATCGCGCTTGCGGCCCTGGCACGTGTCGTTGTCGGCGTTTGGCAGGTGCGGCAGATGCGTAGCAGCTGCACCGAAATTCCTGCCACGGATCTCGATCCAGCGCTCCGCGAACTGATCGTCGACGCGAATCGTCCGGTGCGTCTGCTCACATCGGAAAGAGCCCGCGTGCCTGCAGCGCTCGGATTCCGCAATCCGGCGATCGTGCTGCCAGCATGGGCTTTGCGCGATCTGGACGCGGACGCGCTCAGGCCGATTCTGATTCACGAAATGGCTCACCTGCGCCGTCACGACGACTGGACCAATTTGCTGCAAAAGGCGGTGCGGGCCATCCTGTTTTTCCATCCCGCGGTGTGGTGGATTGATGCGCGCCTCTCGCTTGAACGCGAGATGGCCTGTGATGATGCGGTGCTCGCTGCCACCGGCAATCCGCGCGCTTACGCTGGCTGCCTTATCGATTTGCTGGAGAAGGGCTGCGCTCGGCGCGGCTGGACGATGGCGCAGGCTGCTGTTTCCCATGCCCGCGATGCTTCTGTACGCATTGCTCGAATTCTGCGCGTGGGCCCGATTGCCACCACACGGGTCGGACCTGCGGCGCTCGGGGTCTCGGCCACTCTGGCACTGGTATCCGCTGGCGTAGCGCTCTGCTCGCCGCAGCTGGTGGAGTTTGCTCCTGTGGAGTCAGCCTCGGCGGTTCACACCACGCAACCGCGCGGCGCGAAGCCGCTCCTCGACGGCGGGGTTGGCATTCCAGCGGCCGGCGTAGTTCCGGCGAGCTTTCATCCGGCACAGAGGGCAGCGATGTTGCAAAGGGCCGGCGCAAAGCACAGGATCATGTCCCATCCGGCGCCGTTGCCTCAGATCGCAGTGGCGAAAGCGCCCGCCCCGAGAGATCCGGTTGTGATGGCCAGGGCAGTCATCCCTGCAACCGCCGATCAGCAAGCTCCGATCCCTATGTTCCTTGTCTTTGAAACCACCGAGACCGAAATGAGCACGACGGGTTCCGCGCAGGTCAGAACGATCAGCGAACGTCGGGTCATCAGCAACAAGCAACAGCTGCAGAGCAGAGAAGACCCGGCTCTGCGCATCCAGCTTCTTCAGATGATCGATCCAGTCACCGGAACGCCTGTGCAGATTCTGCGCGTGGTTCTGGTGGTGCCGCAGCAGGATGGACTGCCTTCGCAGTCGATCTAAAAAAATTTGTCCATATCAACTAATTCGTTAGTTCAACAACAGGAGAAATAAAACCATGAATCTCAGGGAAGTGAAATCGATCATTACGCGGCGTTTGGCCGTCGCAGCCCTCGCGTCGGCAGCCATTGTGGGAGCCGGAGCCTGGACTTTGGCCCGTCCGGCGTCTGCGGCCGCACCCGCCGCCGCTCCGCTGGACGACAGCAGCGTCGGGCCGCTCATCTCGCTCGACCAGGCCATGGAAACTCTGGCCGCGCGCGTCACGCCTGCCGTCGTCAACGTCACCGTCACAGCAAAAGTCAAACAGCCGCACGGGATGATGTTTGGCAACGGCCAGGGTGACGATCAGGACCAGGGCGACGATCAGGGTCAGGACAATCAGCAGCAAATGCAGCAGTTCTTCGGGCAGAATTCGCCGTTCGGCCAGTTCTTCCACGGACCGATGCAACAGCAGCAGCCCACGTTTGAACACGGCCTCGGCAGCGGCGTCATCATCTCGCCGGATGGCTACATCGTCACCAATAACCACGTTATCGATGGCGCGACGGACATCAATGTCACCATGAGCAACCGTGAAGTTTACGCGGCAAAACTCATCGGCGCCGATCCGCTCACCGATCTCGCCGTCATCAAGATCGAAGGGCATGGCTTTCCCAGCATTCCATGGGGCGACTCAACCAAACTCGAGCCCGGTCAGACTGTGCTGGCGTTCGGCAATCCCTATGGATTCCAGTTCAGCGTCACGCGCGGCATTATCAGCGCGCTCAACCGGCCGAATCTCGAAGCCGATCGCCGCAAGCCGGGCCAGTTCATTCAGACCGACGCCGCCATCAACCAGGGCAACTCCGGTGGTGCGCTGGTCAACGCGCGCGGTGAGCTGATCGGCATCAATGCCATGCTCTACTCCCCTACGGGCGCGTTTGCCGGGATGGGTTTTGCCATTCCTACCCAAATCGCGCAGCCGACCGTCGCAACGCTGATGCGCGACGGCAAGGTGAACCATGGCTACATCGGCATCTCGATTGAAGACGTGACCCCGCAGAATGCAAAGTTCTTCGATATGAAGAAAGCCATCGGCGCGATCGTTTCCGACGTCACCGCTGATTCACCTGGCGGTAAAGCGGGCTTGAAGAACGGGGACGTAGTCACTGCATTCAACGGCAAGCCAGTGTCCGACGCCGGAGAACTGCAAATGGAAACGAGCCAGAAACAGCCCGGCGACACCATCCATCTGTCGGTAATCCGCGATGGCAAAACCATCGAGGTGCCCGTCACGCTGGAATCGGGGAAGGGCACGCATGAGCCGGTAGTCGCGCAAAACAGCAACGGCAAAGGACGCTGGGGCGTCGGTCTGGCGGAACTCACGCCGGATGTTCGTCAGCAGATCGAAGCGCCGGAGTCGGTGCACGGTGCGCTGATCCAGAATGTCCGCCCCGGCAGCCCCGCCGACAATGCCGGCCTTTCGCGCGGCGACATCATCATCTCGGTCAACCGCAAACCGACAACCTCTGCCTCCGATGTTGCCCAACAGCTTTCCAGCGTGCCTGCAGGTCAGGACGTGCTGGTGCTGGTGTGGTCCAACGGCGGCAGCACCTTCCGCGTTCTTCATCCTTCCGAGGGTTGAGTTCGCTGTTTTCTCACCCTTGCGCAGCCGGGCTTCAATCCCCGGCTGCGCTTTTCTTTTAGTGCGGAAGCTGCACGCGCTGCTTGAGCAGCCAGTCGACCAGTTCCACACCGCCGGAGAAATTGTCATATTCGGGGGGCAGTTTGCGGCCATCGGTGTACTCGTTGTAGACCCATGGGTCGGTCACTGCGAACACCAGACCTTTCCCATATTTTGCTGACGCCATCAGCAAATCGCCCGCTTTGTCGCGGAGCAAGGGGACGGCATTCACTGACGGCTTTATTGAGCAGGTATCTTTCATGTACAGCACGTGCGGATGCATGAACGGCGGCGCGGCGATCGGCAAATCGATGCGCCCCATCGCATAATTGTCGCCCTCCACGTGATGCACCAGCACATTGTTGAAGTGCAGGCCGAGCTTGTCTGCCAGCAGATCCAGGTGGTCGATGTCGGCATTGGCCGGATCGTTCTCCATCATCAGCAGCACGCCGCCGGCTCGCACCCAGCGCGCAATCTGCTCCACATCGTCAGCCGTCATGTAGTGAGGATTGGGATTCTTCGCTGCATTATCCGGCGAAACGATTATGTAGTACTGCGCGCCCTTTAGATTCTCGGGGGTCGGAGCGCTGGGCAGCGTCTTCGTCGACACGCCGTAGTTGCGCCAGATATGGCCGAAGAACGAAAAGCCGGAGTTAGAGTCATCGTCCCACTTGTAGTGGAACAGCTCGGTCTGTCCCGCGGCATTCGTGCGCGTCTGGCTATTGAACCAGGCATCGAGCAGAACCGTTTGTCCTAACCCTGCCGTCGCATGGCTTGCCTTTTCCATCTCGCTCGCCGCCAGCAGAAAGGCGCCAATGCCTTTTGGATCGTTATCCACCACCGGTTGCGCAACGTAGTACGCATAGCTCCCGTCGCGGTGATCCGTACCGCCCAGCCCTGCCACCTTCACGGTCCCCTTCAGTGTCAGGTTCCCGTCGCTCTCGCTCTTAACGAAGCGCGCTTGAATTCCGCGCCAGCCTCGCTCGGCATTCCGGGTGTAGTTCCGCGGCAGATAGCCCAGCCGCACGCCCTTCGCCAGCGCATAGGTAAACATGCATGCCGCCGACGCCTCGAAATAATTTCCCTTCGCACCCGGCTTATCCATTACCTGATACCAAAGGCCGCTCTGCGGATCCTGAACCTTCACCACGGCTGCCGCGGTGCGTCGGAGGATCGCCAGCAACTCAGCACGGCCCGGGTCGTTCTCCGGATACCACGGCAGAGTGTCAACCAGCGCCATCATGTACCAGCCCATGCCGCGCGCCCAGAAACTCTGCGAGTCGCCCGTCTGCCGATTCGCCCAGTCCTGTTGCCTCGATTCGTCCCACCCGTGATACAGCAGGCCCGTTTTCGCATCGCGTGCATGTTGATCGATCAGCACAAACTGCCGCGTGATCTCCGCAAAATCCTGTGGCTCCTGAAACCTCGCTGCGTACTCCGCGTAGAAGGGCTCCGCCATGTAGAGCCCGTCGAGCCACATTTGGTTCGGATAAATTGTTTTGTGCCAAAAGCCACCGGAAGCGTTTTTTGGCTGCTGGGCCAACTGCTGCCGCAACAGCATGGCCGCCTTGTAATATCGCTTGTCCTGCGTGACGTTATAGAGCAGCAGCAGTTGCCGGCCGAGCAAAATGCTGTCCAGTTGATGCCCGCTGGCGTCGTACGTCGGAATCGATCCATCCGGCGAGACCAATGAATCCACGGAGGCTTTGATAGAGCGGTAGTAGTCGCCTTTCGCGGAGCCATACCAAACCGCATCCATGCCTTCGAGCAGCGTTCCCAATTCATAATTCCAGCGCAAGGGCGCGCCGGCCGGGGCAAAGTGGTCCTCAGGCCAGCGGGCCAGGGTCGAGTTCGCCATGCGCTCGGACCAGGGCGCCGATTGCGCCAAAATCGGTGGTTCACAGGTGAATGCGAACAGTACAACCAGCGCGGCGGACAAAATGACTTTTCGAATGTTCATGGGCCTCATCAACGCGGTACGTCCTGTGTGTACCAGAATCCACCGCCTCGCGCCGCCTCAGGCTGTCAGTGTGTACCGTCCTGCGAAATGGCGGTCCGTCACATTCGTTCTCGCTCCTATTGCATTCCCATAAGTCCAGGCGTATATCTATGGCTCACCCATAGGAGAGGCGGAGATGTCTGACAAAACCGATGTCTGGCAGGGAACGCTGGCGCTGATGGTGCTCAAAACCCTCGAAAGCATGGGCCCGCAGCACGGATACGGCATTGCGCGCCGCATCGAGCAGACCAGCGGCAATCGCCTAGCTCTGAACTACGGAACCCTTTATCCTGCGCTCCTCAAGCTGGAACAGGAGGGCGCCATCGTCTCCGAGTGGGGCACCTCCGACAACAACCGCAAGGCAAAGTTTTATCGCCTGACCCGCGTGGGAAAGAAACAGCTCGAGCGGGAAGCCCGCAGCTGGGAACAGGCAGCCGCTATCGTAGCGCGCTTTCTCTCCCCTGCAGAGGAGTCCTGATGCGCGCGCTGCGGGCTTTCTTTCGCCGACTCCGCGGTCTCCTCGACCATCGTCCGGCCAGCGACGACATCGCCGCCGAACTCGACAGCCACGTACAGATGCACATCGACGACAATCTGCGCGCCGGTATGAATCCGGAGGAAGCCCGACGTCAGGCGCTCATCCGCCTCGGCGGCAGGGAGCAAACGCAGCAGGCCGTGCGCGAACGCACCACCTTGCCCTGGATCGAAACCTTCGCGCAGGATCTTCGGTTCGCGTTTCGTCAGTTGCGCAAATCACCTGGATTCACCGCGGTCGTCGTCATCACGCTCGCGCTGGGCATCGGCGTCAATACTGCGCTCTTCTCCATTGTGAACACGGTGCTGTTGCATCCCATTGCGCTGCCGCATCCCGAGGAGTTGGTTGCTGTCGATGCATCCAAGCCGAACTTCGAGCACGGTTCCGTTTCCTATCCAAACTTTCGCGACTGGCAACGCGACAACCGCAGCTTTGCCGCGTTTGCAGTTTTCCGCCATATGGGCTGGGTCGTGACGGGCAACGGAGAGGCCGAGCGCGTTCATGGTGACTTTGTCTCTTCCAACTTCTTCTCAGGTATCGGGGTAAAACCCGTTGCGGGCAGGCTCTTCGCTCCGGGAGAAGACGAAATCGGCCACGCGCCCCTCGCTTTGATCGCTCAGGGATTCTGGGCACGCAAATTTGGCTCCGATCCCGGCATCGTTGGCCGCGCGATGATTCTTGACGGTCGCGCTTTCACCATCATCGGTGTTATCCCGGCGTCGTTCGATCTCAACCTCGGTTCCTTTCGAGCGGAAGACGTCTACGTCCCCATCGGGCAGTGGGATACCGGTGCGTTGAAGAATCGCGGCGCAGGGCTGGGCATTCACGGCATCGCGCGCCTCAAGCCCGGAGTCACCCTGGCGCAGGCCCGGGCCGACATGTACGCCGTCTCCGATCATCTCGCCGCGGTATACCCCGAGGATGACCACGGGCTCCGCGCCAGTCTCACCCCCCTGCGCGACGTCATCGTTGGCAACGTTCAGCCCATCCTGCTTGTCCTCCTCGCCGCCGTCGGATTCGTCCTGCTCATCGCCTGCGTCAACGTTGCCAACCTGCTGCTCGCCCGCGCCAGCTCACGCGCGCAGGAGTTCGGCGTTCGCCTCGCACTCGGCGCCAGCCGCAAACGCATCATCCGCCAACTGCTCACCGAGACCACCCTGCTGGCGCTTGGCGGCGGCGCGCTGGGCCTGCTGCTTGCCGCATGGGGAACCGGCGCCGCACTCAGGCTGGCTCCGGCCGCGCTGCCGCGCGCTGCGCAGATTCACCTCAGCCCGCTGGTTCTCTGCTTCACCTTTTTGATCTCGGTTGCGGTTGGCATCTTCTTCGGGCTCGTTCCGGCGTGGAACCTCGCCACCCAGCAACCGCAGAACACGCTTCGCGAAGGCGGCCGCGGCATACGTGGATCGCGGCATCGCGTGCAGGACTGGCTTGTCATCTTTGAGATGGCAGCCGCCCTTGTCCTGCTCGCCGGCGCTGGTCTCATGATCCGCAGCCTCGTGGCACTCTCCGGCACCGATCCCGGCTTTCAGTCGAATGGCATCCTCACCTTCAGCCTTTCCGCGCCCTACTCTCCGGGAACTGCTACGCCCGCGGGGGCGACGGCCTGGGTTCATGAAGTTGATCGACGGATTGCAAGCGTCCCCGGAGTGACGGCGGTTTCGTTTGTCGACGGCTCAGTCCCGATGACCGGCGACGACGATGAAGAGCTTTTCTGGCTGCAGAACGAGCCAAAACCTTCCGACACCAACGATATGCACTGGGCTCTTCGCTACATGATTGAGCCGGATTATCTCAAGGTCATGCGTATTCCTCTGCTGCACGGTCGCTTCTTTACCGATGCCGACCGCGGCAAAACTCCTCCGGTGGCGGTGATCGATGAAGACTTTGCCCACCAGTTCTTCGGCGAGGCGAATCCCATCGGGCAAGTTCTCAACCTTACCGACCCGGACCAGAAGGCGACGGTCGTCGGCGTGGTGGGGCACATCATGCAATGGGGCCTCGACAACGACGCCGGCTTTCCATTGCACGCGCAAATCTATCGTCCCTATGCGCAGATCAATGACGGAGACGGTATTTCCGCCGCCGGGATGACCACCGACATCGTCATCCGCGCCGACCACCCCGATACCGTTTTCCCCGACATTCAGGCTGCCATGCACCGCATGAACGCGCAACCGGTGGCTTATGGCGCGAAGACGATGAACCAGATCATCGCCGACACACTCGCCGCGCGGCGCTTTTCTATGATCCTGCTTGGCGCCTTTGCAGCGCTGGCTCTGCTGCTCGCCGTCGTCGGCCTGTATGGAGTCATCTCTTACCTGGTCGGCCAGCGCACACAGGAGATGGCCATCCGCATGGCCCTCGGCGCCGATTGCGGAAACGTCCTTCGCTGGGTGTTGCGGCGCGGTGCAGCCCTCGCGGGCATCGGCGTAGCTGCAGGCACCATCGCCGCGCTGCTGGTCACTCATTTCATGGCGACCCTCTCTCTGGCAAAATCTTCCATCCTCTACGGCGTCCGTCCCTGGGATCCAGTCACCATGATCGGTGTCATTGCAATCCTGATGACCGTCGCGCTCGCCGCCTCTTACATTCCCGCGCGTCGTGCAGCATCCGTCGATCCCATGCGCGCGCTGCGATCGGAGTAAACCATGCGCCAACTCAGAGCACTGTGGCTTCGATTCCGTGGACTCTTCAGCTCCGATCGTGGAGTCAGCGATTTCGATACGGAGCTTGAGAGTCATCTCCAGTTCCACATCGACGACAACCTGCGCGCAGGCTTATCGCCCGATGAAGCGCGCCGTCAGGCATTGATCTCCCTCGGCGGCATCGAGCAAACGAAGCAAGCTTGGCGCGAACGCAGCACGCTGCCGCTCCTCGAAAACTTTCTGCAGGATATCCGCTACGGCTTGCGCGCAATGGCGCGCAACCCTGGGTTCGCGGCGGTTGCGATTCTTACGCTGGCTGTCGGCATCGGCGTCTCCACGACCGTTTTCAGCTGGATCGACGCAGTATTGCTACAGCCTCTCGGCGGAGTCACCAACCCAAACCGTCTGGTTGTGCTGGAGTCGGTGACGCCGGGCGGCGAGTGGATTCCCAATTCCTATCCCGACTATCAGGACTTTCGCGATCATCTTCGGCTGCTCGACGGAGTCGCCGTTGCGCGCCCGGCGGCGTTCAGCATCGGCAAAGAAGACCACGCCGAGCGGGTGTGGGGCGAAATGGTTTCGGGAAACTTTTTCGCCGTGTTGGGCGTGAAACCGCAACTGGGACGCGTCTTCTCTCCCGATGAGTACGGCGACAAACCAGGGGCCTTTCCTGTGGTCGTGCTCAGC
>DATAZC010000109.1:0-18339 GCA_036272255.1 Acidobacteriaceae bacterium
CGGGTAGTTCGTGTCGGTACCCCCACCTGTGGGAGCCTTCACCGTCGATCCCTGATAGATGCCGGCCCACTGGCTCGGATCGGCCGCCACCAGCGACGCATACAAACTGGGATCGTACAGTGGATTGAAGTGCAGATCGGCAACCGTCACAATCTGATCCTTGTTCCCTGCCGGGAGAACATGGCCGCCGATGCTGGCGCTGCCGCAGCCCATGGCGGCAAAAACACTGATCTGGATGAGAAAAATCAGACAGCGTTGCACTCTCAACATAACCCTCTCTCTGCGTCGCCCTCGGGGTCATCGAGCACCCCGAGCCGGCAAGCACGGATCCCCTGGAGGGACCCGTCGTTGCCCTTATCGGCCCAGAGATTTTCAGGGTTCAGGAAGAAGCTTTCACTTGAAGCGCAAACCTCCTCAATTGGGAAATTGAGGCTGGATCGCAAAACGAATCCGGCAATGGGAACGCCGAGCGCAGAACATTCGTGGCGTTCCCGAGCGGTGCCCGCGGAACTCTAGCTTTTTGCCCCCACGATCACCAAACCAATTCCGCCCACCAGAGCCACCGCGCTCAGAATCGGCGAAATGGGAACCGTCTTCGTCTGCTTGTGCTGGATCTGCACCGGCCCCATATCCACATCCTTCTTCTCATGCGTGAAGCTGAACCCTCCCGCCACAAACCCGATAATCCCCACAACAATCAGAAGAATCCCGACAATCGTCGCTGCTTTCAATCCGTTCCTCCCTTTCGCAGCCGTGACCACAGCAACCGGTCCGCCTGCCTCGCCATGAGATGCAACAACCCCCAATCGCGCACAGATTACCGCTCCTGTAACCTGTGACCTGCAACCTGCTCCCTGCCAGGGGAGCGTTCCCCGCATCCACTGCGTCTATGTGGATGCCAGGCAAGTGCGGGCGGTACCATGATCCCTGAGGTAGGAATGCGTTCCTGGAAGATCCGTTTGCTGCAGGTCTCCGTCTGTACGTCCTTGTCGTGTCTGCTCGCGCTAACCGGCTGCGGCCAGTTTTTCCCGCCGCTCGGCTCGGGCGGAGGAGGCGGCACCGGTTCTTCTTCCGGCGACTACGTCTATGTCGGCAACATCGGCACCAATCCGCTCACCATCGCTGGCTTCTCGATCGCCAGCGGTGCGCTCAGCACCATTTCCGGTGAACCCTTCAGCGTCAGCCTCGAGCCCACCGCTCTCGCCGTCACCCCCACCGATACCTACCTCTACGTCGGCAGCGCCGCCGGCGGAATCTACGTTTACAGCATCGGCTCCAGTGGAGCCATCACCATCGCCAATGGCGGTGTGCCTGTCGCTACCGGCGTCTCGCCCTCTGTCCTCCGCGTCGACTCTACCGGCAACTGGCTCATCGGCGCCTCCGCATTCGCCGGACAGGCCTACGTCTATCAGATCGGCAGCGGCGGACTTCTCACCCCGATCAGTTCCTCCGTCGTCACCCTCAACAGCAGCGATCCCGCCACCGACCTCGAAATCTCGCCCAGCAACAACTACGTCTTCGTCTCCTGCGGCACCGCGGGTGTTTATACGATGAGTTTCAATGCCAGCAACGGCGCGCTCGCGCAGGTCAACACTGTCCTCGCGCCCAAAGTTACCGACGCCGCGGACATGGGCCTTGCCATCTCTCCTTCCGGCAGTTATCTCTTCGCGGCGGAAACGGTGACCGGGGGCGTGCGCGTCTTCAGCATTGGCACCAACGGCACCCTCACGGAGACCACCGGTTCGCCCTACTCCACCAACAGCGGGGCCTGGTCCGTCCTGGTCGACTCCACGGGCAGCTACGTCTATGTCGCCAACCGCACGGCCGGAACCATCAGCGCTTTCCTGCTCTCCGGCACCGGCGCCCTCACCGCGATCTCCGGTTCGCCCTTCAGCACCGGCGCGCTCCCCGTCTCCATGGTCGAAGACAAATCCGATACGTACATCGCCGTGATCTGCGCCGGAGGCAATCCCGACTTCCAGATATTCAGCTTCAATGGATCGACGGCCGGCGCCCTTACCAGCCTCGCTACTGCCAAAACCGGTACCGATCCTACCGGAGCCGCCAGTATCGCGGCGACGCATTGATCGCGACCGGACTACCCCTTCGATCTCGCTTCGGGTAGGCGGCGGTGCCCTGCCCGCCGCTTTCTATACCCTGCTGGTTACTCCCTGCTCTCTGTCTTTCAACGTGGTATGCTGGCGAGTTTTCCTCCCCACCGACTCCATGACCGAAGCCAAGCCGCCCGCTCCCACCAAGCTCAATACCCAGCTCTCCTCAAAACTCGACGCCAACGCGCCGCGCCCCCGCGCCAACGCACAGAAGATGGACGCACTCCTCAAGGCCATTCGCGCCCAGGAGTCGGAGATCCGCCAGGGCGGTGGCCCCAAAGCCATCGACGCGCAGCACGCCAAGCAGCGCCTCACCGCGCGCGAGCGGCTCGAACTCCTCGTCGACCCCGGCACGCCGTTCTTCGAGCTTGGCCTCTTCGCCGCCTACGGCATGTATGAGGAATGGGGTGGAGCACCCTCCGCCGGCGTCATCACCGGCCTCGGCACAGTCTCCGGCCGCCTCGCGATGATCGTCGTCAACGACGCCACCGTGAAGGCCGGCGCCTTTTTCCCCATGACCGCCAAAAAGGTTCTCCGCGCACAGCACATCGCCATGGAGAACCGCATTCCCACCCTCTATCTCGTCGATTCCTCCGGTATCTTCCTTCCTCTCCAGGAGGACGTCTTCCCCGATCAGGATGATTTCGGCCGCATCTTCCGCAACAACGCGGTCATGTCCGCTGCAGGAATCCCGCAGATCACCGCCATCATGGGCATGTGCGTCGCGGGCGGCGCCTATCTGCCCGTTATGACCGACCAGGTCCTTATGACGGAAGGCAGCGGCCTTTTCCTTGCCGGTCCGGCGCTCGTTCAGGCAGCCATCGGCCAGAAATATTCAGCGGAAGAATTAGGCGGCGCCACCATGCATGCCGAAATCTCGGGCACCGTGGACTTCAAGGAACCCAACGACCACCTCTGTATCGCGCGTCTCCGCTCGCTTGTCTCGAAATGGGGACACACCGCGCGCGCGCCATTCGACCGCGCCTCTTACGACCCTGAACGCGACGCCCCCCGCTACCCAGCCGCCGACCTCCACGCTCTTCTCGACTCCGATCCCGCTAAAGCCGCCGTCAACAGCTACGACATGCATGATGTCATCGCGCGCATCGCCGATCGCAGCGAGTTCGACGAGTACCGCCCCACGTACGGCCGCACTCTCCTCTGCGGATACGCGCGCATCGGGGGCTACGCTGTCGGCATCGTCGCCAACCAGAAACAGTCTCAACCGCAAACCAGTCACAGCGGCGAAAAGCGTGTCGAGTTCGGCGGCGTTATCTACGCGGAGAGCGCCGACAAGGCCGCGCGCTTCATCATGGACTGCAATCAGAACCTCATCCCCCTCATCTTTCTCCATGACGTCAACGGCTTCATGGTTGGCCGCGACGCGGAGTGGAGCGGGATCATCCGCTCCGGCGCAAAAATGGTCACCGCGGTGGCCAACTCCACCGTGCCCAAAATTTCTGTCATCGTTGGGGGATCGTTCGGTGCAGGCAATTACGCCATGTGCGGCAAGGCCTACGATCCGCGCTTCATCTTTGCGTGGCCCACCGCTCGCTACGCCGTCATGAGCGGCGACTCCGCCGCGAATACTCTGGTAGAAATCCGCATCCGCCAGCTTGAGCGCGGCGGCCGCCAGCTCAGCGAAGAAGAAAAACAGGAACTCATTGCCTCCATCAAGGCCACCTACGAGGCGCAAACCGACTGCCGCTACGCCGCGGCCCGTCTCTGGGTCGACGCCATCATCGATCCAGCCCAGACCCGTGACGCGTTGCTGCTGGCCCTGGAAGCCGTCTCCCTCAATCCCGACATCTCCAAGTTCAACCCCGGCATCCTCCAAACGTAACGTAACTATCGTGGCACGGGATTTTGTTCCTTTCCGCAGGTTTGGGAAGTATCCTTAAACCATGCCTTCATCTTCGGCTGCGCCACCGGGCAAAAGACGCGGCGCGCGGAAGAATTTCTCTCGTGGTTGGTGGAAAGCGTTGTGGCCGGTGCTGATCGGTATCGCGATCACGCCGTTCACTCTGCGCCTTGCCAGCATTCTCGCCCTCGAGGGCCCCAAAGCCTTTGCCCTTCTCTACCCCTGGTTCGATGTCCTGCGCAGCCGCGTCCTTCACTCGCCCGCAGACCTTGTCGGCCATTCCTACGAGTACATGCTCTACCTGCAGTTTCCTCTTTACGGCCTGCTGATGACCCTTACCTTTCGAGCCGGCCGCCATCTTCGCGCCATCATCATCGGCCTCAGTGTGCATTTCACCGGACTCCTCCTGGTCATCGTGCTCGCCTGGCTCGGACAGCTACCGCAATGACCGCCGCTCGGAAGCGTTTCTCAAAATGACCCCGAGCCGGGTGCTTGCGCGGATGCTGGTGACTCAGCTGCGCCTCCGCTTCCTGGTCGCTCTCATCGCCCTCATCCTCGGCTGCATCGCTCTTACATTCCTCTTTCTGATCGCGTGGCATCGCCGCGGAGACACGTACGCCCTCGCCCTCGGCGCGCTCTTTAGCTTTTTTGCGTCCATTATCACCGCTGCCGTCACCCTCACCTACCTGCATGTCTCGCGCCGCTCGCTTGCGGCCGCGGAAGCCGCCATCGCCCTGCAGCGCGAACAATGGGAGTCCCGGCTTATCGTGCAGCCTCGCTTCTGGATGGGCATCCGTTCGGAATCCTCCGACCGATTTACGCCCAAACCTCTCACCATTACCTACCGCCGCGACCGCGCCGACAGCGGCCGGCACTACTACGACACCGTCACCTGGCCGCAGATTATCGTGGATGTCTGGAATGATGCCGAGCGTTCCTTTCGACTCGCTGGTTTCCGTCTCTGGGTCCGCGACGAAGAACCTCTCGCGATCGAGCGCTCGCTTTCAGGATTCGTCGTGCCGCCCAACGAGCTCCGCTCCTTCCCGGTCACTGAAGATCTCATTGCCCTCAGCGTTCGTCAGCGCCAATTCCTCGAACGCTACGAGCGCCCTCCCTGCGAAGAAAGCATCATTGGCCTCCGCCTCCACTACTCCGACTGGCGGGACGACAACCGCTCCAGCCGCGATGCCTTCTACCTTCTCCTCAGCCCGCCACTTTCTGCTGAGTTGTGCATCCAACGCATCGAGACTCATGCTTCAGTCTGATTTCCAACCTGACCGCCCTGGCCGTCCCGATCGCTCCTTCGCTCTCCTCCTCACGCCGCTCGTCGTCGCGTCGGTGCCGTCACTCCTGTTTTGCACCCTCGCCCTCGTTCTCTGGCTGCACGGCATCCCTGCCCACACTTCGCTCGCCTTTCATCTCCCTCCGCAAACCGCGTGGGACCATCTTTTCGCCATCGAGCTTTCCGTCTATCAATGGGTCGCGCGCTGGAACTCCGCCGTTACGCTGGCCGCGACCGCCTTCTTTGTCTCCACGCTTCTGCTTCCGCGCTGGCGACACTTCGCCATCCTCGCCCTCATCCCTTACGGTGTGCTGCTCTGCGCCGACTTCACGCTCCGCTGGCTCTAAACACCAACTTCGTTGGCCTTCTGCTCCCTGCAACCTGTAACCTGTTCCTGCTTCCGCCCCCTTTTCAATGACCAACGCCGTCAAACTCATCGAGTGCCCCCGGGACGCCTGGCAGGCTCTGCCCAAGCCCATCCCTCCCGAGATCAAAGCCGACTACCTGCGCACCCTGGTCGCTGCCGGTTTCACGCACATCGACGCCGCCTCCTTCGTCTCCCCCAAAGCAGTTCCGCAAATGGCCGACGCCGAACAGACCCTCGCCTTCCTCGATCCGCCCGACGACGTCGAGATCATCGGCATCGTGGTCAATCAAAAAGGCGCAGCGCGCGCCGTTGAAACCAACTCTGTCTCCACCCTCGGCTTCCCTTATTCCATCTCCCCCGAGTTTCTTCGCCGCAATCAGAACCAGACTCCGGAAGAATCGATCGAGGCTCTCGAAGCTGTCGGCCAGGCAGCTTTCCAGGCCGGCCTCTCCGTGGTGGTCTACATCTCCATGGCCTTTGGCAATCCCTATAACGATCCCTGGAGTCTCGATGAAGTCATCGCGGCCTGCGACCTTCTCACCGACTCCGGCGTTACGCAAATCTCCCTCGCTGATACCGTCGGTCTTGCCACGCCACAACAAGTTTCCCGCTTAGTCGCCGCTGTCCTGGACTCCGTCGACCCTTCCATCGAGATCGGCGTCCATCTCCACGCCCGCCCCGACGACGCACCGGCAAAGATCGCCGCTGCTTTCAACGCCGGTTGCCGTCGCTTCGATACCGCTCTGGGTGGATTTGGTGGTTGCCCCTTCGCGCAGGACGCGCTGGTCGGCAACATTGCAACGGAAATTGCGCTTGCTGAACTCCAGCGCCTCGGCGCAGAACTCCCCAGGCTGCAACCCCTCGACAGCCTGCGCGCGGCTGCGCAGGAGATCGAGCGCCGCTACTCCCACCCCATGCAATAGCTGTGCCGAAGTTGGGGTCCACTTCAATTTTGGAATTAATTCAAAGCTGCTCAGGCAGAACGCTGGGCCCGGCCTTGCTCCACTGCTTCGAGCGAAGCGTCATTGCCATCCTCGTTCTTCCGGGCCACGGTGCCACGGCGCTGCAACAGCTTTTCTTCACCGCAAATTGCGCATTGCCACGGATACATTCCCAGCAATGGGAAGATCCGCGTCTGCAGAATTCCGCGTCGCGAGATGCGCGCCATCTCCCTCTGCCTGCACTTCGGGCATTTCACTTTCGCCTTCGAAGGGCGGTCTAAGTATCCCGGCGGCATTTTCGTCTTCCCATCTTTCTCGTTGTACCGCAGTCAGGTTTCGCGGCCCCATTTTTCAGAGCGGTAATACCGCATCTGCAACGCAACTTATCCTTCTCTGAGTTTGTTGAAGCCCAAAGACTATCAGGTTGCCCGGTGCAAAATCATCGGTGTGGATGATTACCGATGTTGACCCTCTTTAGTCACCCGTTAAACTAAAGACGATGATTCCCACCCTCGAATGGACCCCTGAGGGCGTCCGCTTCCTCGATCAAACGAAGCTCCCTCTCGAAGAAACCTACGTCCTCGCCACCAGCTATCAGCAGGTCGCTGATGTCATCGTCACCATGGTCGTCCGCGGAGCGCCCGCTATCGGTGTCTCCGCCGCTATGGGTCTGGCCCTGGGCGTCAAGAACAGCCATGCCACGACGGTCCCTGCGCTCGCCGCGGAGTTCGACACGATGTGCCGCACCCTCGCGGCCACCCGCCCCACCGCGGTGAATCTCTTTTGGGCCATCGAGCGTGTCAAGCAGCGTTTCTCCGCGCTTGCCTCGGTCATCGGAGCCACGCCCGCTACCATTCGCGCCGGCATCATCGAAGAGGCGCGGCGCATGTACGACGAAGACATCGCCGCGTGCCGTACCATGGGTACCCACGGCGCCGCGCTCCTTCCGAAACTAGGCGGAGTCCTCACCCACTGCAATGCTGGAGCGCTCGCCACCTGCGGTTATGGCACCGCGCTCGGCGTCATTCGCTCCGCGGTCGAACAGGGCAGCCAGCTCCATGTCTACGCCGACGAAACCCGCCCCTTCCTCCAGGGCGCGCGCCTTACCGCGTGGGAGCTGATGCACGACGGCATACCCACCACCGTCCTCTGCGACAACATGGCCGCCAGCCTGATGCGCCAGGGAAAAATCCAGGCCGTCATTGTCGGAGCCGATCGCATTGCGGCCAACGGCGACGTCGCCAACAAAATCGGGACCTATGGCGTCGCAGTCCTCGCCAAGGAGCATGGCATCCCGTTCTATGTCGCCGCCCCGTGGTCCACCATCGACCTCAAAACACCCACTGGCGACTCCATCCCGATCGAACAGCGCGCCGCAATCGAAGTGACCCACCACGCCGGCAAGCAGCTTACGCCTCACGGTGTCGGCATTGAAAACCCCGCCTTCGACGTGACACCGGCGAAATACGTAACCGCGATCATTACAGAACGAGGCGTTCTCCGCGCCCCCTACGCCGACTCCCTGCAGGAACAGGAAACGGCCGCGGCCCGCTAGCGGATATTTCGAATCAGCTGCGCCTCAAACTGTACGGCGTGAATGTAGTTGATGGTCGTGATGTGTTCATTGAATCCGTGGACCATTGTCAGCGTCGCAGGGTTCGCTTCGATGGGCGCGAAACGATAAACGTTCGGACTCACGCCATAGTAGTAGCTGGAATCGGTCGCCGCCTGCACCAGATAGGGCGTGACGACTGTACCGGGATATCGCTGCCGGATCGTGGTTGCCAGTTCCTGGAAGCCGTCCGTGTTCGTTGGAGAAACAGGGCTGGGGTCGCGCGCGGAACCTGGGTTGGCGTTGGCAATCGTGATCCCTGAATCGGCGATCCGCGCCCGAACTCCCTCAGTGACCGAATTGACCGTTTCACCCGGCAGGATGCGGAAGTTCACCACTGCATGCGCCTCGGTCGGCAACACATTTTCTTTCACTCCACCGCTGATGATGTCCTCCGCCGTGGTCGTGTGAAATCCCCCCGCCTGGTGTTCATCCTGGAGTCCCGCGCCAACAATCAGCGGACGCGTCAGCCAGAGATTCCCCAGGATCAGCCGCTTCGAAAACGGCATATACGGCGCGAGGGAAACAAGCTCGGCGCGCATGGGGGCCGGCAGCGATCCCGGAAATGGATGCGCTTCCAGCCGCGCCAGCCCAGTGGCCAGCCGCCCAATCGCCGTGTGAGCCGGCGGCTCCGACGAGTGTCCGCCCGCGCCGGTTGTGCTCAGGGCCAGGCTCAGATAGCCCTTCTCCGCCGTGCCGACCACCGCCAGGGGCGCCGTGAAACCCGGAACCATCCCCGTGACCACCGCTCCGCCCTCATCCACCACAAACGCTGCATGGACCCCGCGCGACTGGAGCAGTTTTACAATCCTTCCCGCACCCTGTGGGCCTCCATTCTCCTCATCGTCTCCAAAAGCAAAGATCACCGTGCGCGCCGGGGTGAAGCCCTGAGCCAGCAGCGTCTCCGCCGCTTCCATCAGCGAAAATACCGACTGCTTGTCGTCGAGCGTGCCCCGGCCCCAGATGGATCCATCGGCGATGTCCCCGGAAAAGGGCGCGTGCTGCCAGCGATTGAGAGTGGCGGCCTCGGCCGGGACGACGTCCATGTGTCCCATCAGCACGACGGGGTCGGCGGATGGATCGCGCCCCTTCCACGTAAACACCATTGCACCCGAATCGAGTACTTCGCGCGTCATCACCGCATGCACGCGGGGAAAACTGCTTTGCATCAGGTCACGGAGTTTCGCCATCGCATCGGCATCGATGATCAGGCTTGCGTTCGAGACGGTTGGTATCCGAATCGCGGCTGCAAGCCGCTGCACAGCCCCGGATTCGTCGACCGCAATTGCATCCGCCGCCGGAACCGGCTTTTCAGCTGTCGGCCGAAGCAGCGCTGCTCGACTCACAACCACGATCGCAAGGACAACGACCAGTAGAAACACAACGGCCAAAACTCGTCTCAACCCGTTGCCTCCTGTCAGGTAGGGATTGGGACGAATTGTACCGCACGCTCTGCCGGCTACTCCCTGCTTTCCTGCTCTTACATCTGGAGCCATTTGGCATACGGATACAGCAGCAGAAATACAATCAGCGCGAGCGACAATACATCCGCATAGAGCAGCAGCAAAACGCCGCCATGATAGAAATTCCACCGCGGCTGCAGGCACCGGCTCGTCTCCCACGTCCCATAGGCAGCCAAAAAGGTTGGCACCACCAGCAGCAAAGAGCCGTGCACTTCAGGGAACCCAGCTAAGAAAAGTGCCAGCACCACACTGCCCAGCACCAGTACGGTTCCCCGTAACAGCGATCGAGCCCGTATATTGAAAACGGCATACCGCATTGCCCGGCCATGACGAGTCTACCGAATTCCATTGCCAGTCTGTCGCCCACGGCGCGCCGTGAGCGAATTGTTCGCCGCGTCGCCCGTGAGCTTCGCGACGGCTTCTACGTCAACCTTGGCATCGGCCTGCCGACTCTGATCGCCAATCACGTCCCGCCCGGCATCGAAGTCGTGCTGCAATCGGAAAACGGCATGCTCGGCGTCGGCCCCTACCCTGTCGCCGGCGAAGAAGACCCCGACCTGATCAACGCCGGCAAAGAGACCGTCACCGCCCTCCCGAATACCGTTTACTTCTCCTCAGCCGACTCGTTCGCCATGATCCGCGGCGGCCACATCGACCTCAGCATCCTGGGCGCCATGGAAGTCGATGAAGAAGGCACCCTCGCCAACTGGATGATCCCCGGCAAAATGGTGAAAGGCATGGGAGGCGCCATGGACCTGGTGGCCAGCGCACGCCGCGTCATCGTTGCCATGGAGCACTGCACTAAAGAAGGCGCACCAAAAATCCTGAAGAAGTGCACCCTTCCTCTCACGGGAGTCCGGGTCGTCGAGACCATCGCTACGGACTTAGCCTGGATCCGAGTGACTCCGGAAGGCCTGGTCGTTGAAGAACTGGCCCCCGGCGTGACGCCGGAAGAAGTCCAAAGCGTTACCGAGCCCCGATTGACTGTCAGCTCAAGCCTGTGCGAAATGACCGCTTAGCGGTTAGCAGGAATCACCAGCTGAGCGTTAGTTGCCGGCCCTGATGGCTTTTGCTGCGCCGGCGCATTGCTCAGTAGTCCGTACAGCGTGAACACCGTCACCAGCACTACCGCAATCGCAGCCGCAATCACATAGGGAGCACGCGGCCAGCGCGACATGTCCATCTCATCATCCATCGCGACTGCCATGACGGGCTCTCGCTCGTTCGCCAACAGCGGTTCATCGAACAGCGTAGCTTGCGCTTCCATCGGCTTCATCGCGATCACGCGCATCGGCGGAGTCATTGGTTTCGTCTCGACCTTCGCGTCAATTTTCGCAGTGACGCGCGACTCCACCGCCGGCTCCGGCTTCGGAGCAACAACAGCCTCAGCCGCCCTCTCCTTCGGCGCAGCCACTTCCTGAGCCGCCGCTTTCATCGTCTTCGACACCGGGTCAATTCGTGTGGCGTTGCGCGTCTCCGGCATGAGCGCCAGTCTGGTTCCCGCCAAAGCAGCCACTTCCGTGGCGCCCGCAATTCCGCTCAGCGCGCGCCGCACCGCTCGCGCCATCGACTCCGGCAGCAGTTGCAGCACAGGATCGTTCTCGTTGGCCGGGTACCGTCCGGTCACCGCGTGGGTCGCCATCCGTGCCGCCCAGCGCACATCTTCCGCCGCGGCCGTGCCGAACGCCTGCCCTGCCATTTGCACGCAATCGCTGCGCAGCTTGATGGTCTGGTCGATTGCCACCACGCTGGCGGCGTCGACATGCTTATGCACCAGCCCGTGGGCATGCATCGCGCCCAGCGCCGCCAGCACTGAATCCAGAACCTGCCGGCCCTCCGCCGGGCTCAGCAATCGATCCCGCAGAACGTCGCTCAGATTCTCTTCCGTCATCTCCATGGCCACCACGACCACGGGCACATCGTCCAGGTGCGAGAGGACCACTTCGCGAATCGTGACCACGTTGGGGTGACGGATCTCCATTGCCGCGTTGAGTCGCTCCAGCAATTCGTCCTCATCGTTGAGTGCTTCTGTGATGCTCAGCATCACCGGCACTCCGTCCGGGCCAATCCCTTCGAACCACGCACGCCGTCCTTCTGGATTTACGAGGCGCCCCAGCAGCCAGCGCTCTTCGA
The DNA here is from genome assembly GCA_036272255.1 of Acidobacteriaceae bacterium. Lineage (GTDB taxonomy): Bacteria > Acidobacteriota > Terriglobia > Terriglobales > Acidobacteriaceae > Palsa-343. The sequence goes on from DATAZC010000109.1 coordinate 11,771, forward strand.
GCGTGCGCCCTTCGAAGTCTCCCCAAAGCGTCATCCGATTCAGGCCTGCTGTCGCCATACGTACTTTCCTCCCGCAGATTCAGGGCGCTCCTGCACTCCCGCAATCGAGCACACATCTCACCCTTTAATTCCTAGTAAACAGCCTCCCACGGCTAACTTCGCCGCCTTTTTTCATGTCGCGAACAAAGCTGGGTACGTATCTGCCCTGTCAATTTGGCTACAGAATCAATATGGGTGGCCGTGTCTCGCCCCTGCGATGCGGGTTCGATTGGCCTCAACAATGCTAGGCTCAGTTTCAGAATGTCCTCGCCCGCGCCCCGCCTGCCGCAAACTCCCCAACCCATCAAGCTCTGGTGCCCCGTATGCGCGCGCTCCGTCGACGACCCGCTCGTCTGCGGCGATTGCTCTGCCGTCATCTGCCGCGTCTGCGGCACTCCGCTTGAATCTCCCGACGAGCTCGCCTTCGGATAAGCAGTTGGCCAATTCATCGCAACCCGCCAGCGTTGACGTCAGCCCTCGATGGCTTCTTGCGGGCTTCGCCGTCACTGTCGTGCTCGCCGCCTTCTGCGGATACGGCGCCCTCTGTCTGCTCTTCTACCAGGGCCAGTGGCAACTTCTCTTTCATCCTTCCCGCACCATCGCCGCAACTCCCGCCAAAACCGGCGTCGCTTTTCAGGAAATTCACTTTGACGTTAACGATGCCGGTCAGCCCCGGCTCGACGGCTGGTTTATCCCCGCCGATCCCGGATCGAAATACGGAACCGACGCGGTGCTGTATCTCCACGACGCGCGCGGCTCCCTCTCCGACGCTGTCCCGGCATTAACCAACCTTCACGCCCTCGGCATCAATGTCTTCGCCTTTGACTATCGTGGCTTCGGCGTCAGCTCCGGCGCACATCCGACCGAACGCCTTGCAACGGAAGACTCCATCGCCGCCTGGACCTGGCTCACCGACCTCCGTCATATTCCCGCGAGCAGCCTCATCGTCTTCGGCGATGGCGTGGGAGCCACCTTCGCCGCCCATCTTGCAGCGCAGTTTGTGCCGGCCGGCGTCATCCTCGAAGATCCCAACCCCTCCGCGCGACAAATCCTTCTCTCCGATGCACGCGCCCGCATCCTGCCCCTGTGGCTGTTACAAAATGAGAAGCTCGAACCCACCTCAGAACTGGCCGCTGCCCACGTCCCTCGTCTCTTCCTCGATGTCCGGAACATTCCAGGTGCTGCCAACCCCAACGGCGCCGGCGCCCTGGGACCCGACCCGACGCGAGCCCTCTACGAAGCCTCTTCCTACCCAAAGCAGTACGTCGATCTCCACTCCGCGCCTGCCTCCGCCGTCGCCATCACTCTCCAGCGCTTCTTCGACGACGTCCTTCACTGACCATCCTCATTCAGGGATTGCCCCAGGTTTCGATCCCGAGACGTGGATATGATTCTGACGCTCACCAACACTTCGCGCCGTACCCTTGTCGGCGCTGTGTAGATTCCACTACTCTCGGTGACACCATGCGCCCCGTTCTTCTGTTCGCGTGTTTCTCCTACGCCGCGACTATTTACGCGCAAACCCCGCGCTTCCGCCAGCTCACCATCCCAACCGGCCCGAGCCCCCGCTGGATCGCCATAGCCGACGTCAACCACGACAGCAATCCGGATATCCTTGTCGCCAACGAAGGCTCTGACAAATCCGACGACGGCACCATCGCCGTCCTTCTGGGCGACGGCCACGGCGCCTTCCATCCAGGTCCAGGCTCGCCCTTCCCCGCCGGCCACCTGCCCAACGACATCGCCGTCGCAGACATGAACAACGACGGCAACCTTGACCTCGTTATCGCCAACCATCAGTCGCCTTACCTCCGCGTCTTTCTCGGCGATGGCAAAGGTGGCTTCCGTCTCGCTTCCGGTTCCCCCATCGACGTTCACTCCAACCCGCATCCCCACGGAGTCGTCGCCGCCGATTTCAATTCCGATGGCAAGCCTGATGCCGTCACCGACAGCTGGGGCATCAACCAAATCGAGCTTCTCCTCGGCGACGGTACAGGCCGCCTCATCACACCTGGTCGTTTCTTCCCCACCGGTCGCCGGCCCTACGAACGCCTGCGCTCCGCCGACTTCAACCACGACGGCCACCCCGACATTGTCACCACCAACCTCGACGACGGCACCGTCTCCATCCTCCTCGGCGACGGTCGCGGCGGCCTGCACGATGCACCCGGCTCTCCCTTTCCGGCAGGCGCAAAGCCGTGGGAAATTGCCGTCGACGACCTCGACAACAGCGGCAACGCCGACCTCATCGTCGTTCCTTATCAGCGCGACATCGCCGGCCCATCCGAAAATGCAGTTACGATCCTGACGGGCGACGGACGCGGCGACTTCCACGCCATGCCCGGCTCGCCTCTCCCCCTCGGCGAATGTCGCGGCCCCAACAGCATCGCCGCAGGAGACTTGTCCGGCCACGGCACCCACGCCATCGCCGTCAATTGCGCAGAAAGCAAAACCCTCATGCTCTACGAGCGCGCCAACGACGGAAAGTTTGCCGCCTCCTCCATCCCGGTCCACGGCGGTTGGGGCTCCGTCGCCATCGCTCGCCTCACCCACGATCCCCGCAGCAACCTCATCACCGCCAATGCGGATGACGGCTCCATCACCCTCTATCTTCCGAATTGAAGTTCCCAGCCGAAATGGACATCCTCCTCGACAACCGCGAAGTCTGATCGCCAACCCCTCGGCCTGCATCATTCACCGCCACGCACCTGTATCCCTGTTCCCTGAAAAGATTGACCCCACCCCCAGAACCCCGTAAACTAACTCTTTGCGGCGAATGCGCCTACGCGTGTCTTCCGCCTGCACCCATTCCTGAAAGAGAGATCCGATTTACCCATGGCGAACCACGTTTCCTCGCTTAAGCGCGCTCGGCAGACCGCCAAAAAGACCGCGGTCAACCGCTCCAACAAGACTCATTTCCGCTCGACCCTGCGCGCTCTCCGCGAAGCCATCCAGAAGGGCGACGCCACCGCTGCTACCGCCGAGTTCCGCACCGCCGTCTCCGTCATCGACAAGAGCGTGCAGAAGGGTGTGATCCACAAGAACACCGCGTCGCGCTACAAGAGCCGCCTCAATGCGCGCGTCAAAGCCGTCGGGACCAAGCCGGCAGCCGCCAGCAAAGCGCCTGCCACGAAGAAATCCGCAGCCCGCTAATTCTCTTCAAATTGTTTTTGCGATGGTAGAGAGCCGCTAAGGCTCTCTCGTCGTTTTACGCACGATGCAGCGTTCCGGCTCCGGAGCAGTTTTCACCAGCCAGCCCTGTGTCCTGCCTTACGCGTCGATGCTCACGAACCCGGTTGGGGCATAGCGGGATGTCACCGTACCGTTGTCCACCGTCACCAGCGTCACGCCTTCGCAATCCCCAAACTGCATTCCCTTCCACCAGTTTCCGCACACCGCTCCGCCCGACATGTACTGGATCCCGTGGCGATGCACGCTCTCCACGATATGCGTGTGTCCCTGCAGCAATGCGATCACGTTGTAGTGTTCCAGCATCGGAATGATCACGTCGGAATTCAGAACAGGTGCATACACCTTGTTGTTCGATCCCGGCGCATAGTTCGCCATGCTGGTCGCCAGGGGCACGTGACTGATCACGATGGAGGGCATGCTCACCGTAGCCGCCAGCACGCGCTCCAGCCAAGCCGCCTGATCGATGTCGATGGCCGGGAGCCAGTCGCGGCCTTTCACCATGATGGAATCCAGCACGATGAAGTTCACGCCTTTGTGCCGGAACGAGTAATACGTCCTCGTATTGAAGGTCTTCTCAAACAGCGCCTTGCCAAAGATCCCATCGTGCGAGCTCATGCCTGTTTCAAGACCAGCCACATCGTGATTTCCCAGCACGTGATAGACCGGCAAACGCAGCGTCTGCTGCGCCTGTGCGTAGAGTTCGTACTGCTCCAGGATCCGCTCTTTGTGGGCCCTCAGCGCATCGAAAACGTGATCACCGCCGCAGATCGCAAATTCTGCGTCCGATGCGTTCATCAACTCCATCGCCAGCGCCGTCCCCTGCGGCGCATCCATCTCCGGCTCAATATGTACGTCCGTAAAAAATGCGAACGTAAAGCTTCCGGTGGAGAAGCTTTGCGCCCGCCTTCTCTCCTGCCCCTCGACGCCTCCGCCACCCAGCGCACACCCCGCAGCAGCCAGCCCGGAACCCCTCAGAAAATTCCGTCGGTTCATCGCGCCCGTCCTGATGGATCAACCTTATGTGCTATCGCGAAACCGATGCTATTCCGCAGTGGTAATCGAGCGATAGCAGTGTCGAACGTACCTCCGCGATCCCATCCGTGACTGTGACACGGATCACAACACCTGGAACCAATTCCGTTCAATCGCGGAGTTTTACAGACGGTCGCATTTTCGGGAATCCGAATCGGGCTCGCCCACCGTCGCTTCTTCGGCGGCTGCACCGCCAAAATCCAGCCCGGGCAGCCGATCGTGCCGCACCATCCCGTGCCGCGGAGTTCCGCACACAGCGCACGATTCAGCCCTATCCGTAATCTCGGCCCCACAGCATCCACAAAATGCGGCCATATCCTCACCCTCCGGCGTTTTCCGTTGGATGAATCCCTCGCCCCGAAAGATTCGCACTTCGCCTGCGCAGCCTCACTGATACCTGAACGACTTGTCCGGATACGGAGGATGCTGCGGCACCGGACGCGGATCCTCCTCGATTTCCTTCGACAGAACATCCAGCGCGCTCTGCAACTGCGCATCGTTTCCCCCATAGGTGGCGTGCGGCAGGTTATCCACCTCGATATTCGGTTCGACACCGTGCCCCTCGATCAGCCACTTGCCCTCCGCGCTGTACACGCCCGTCTCCGCCGCCGTGGCCACGCCGCCATCCGCCTGGCGATTGCTTCCGCTCAGCCAGATCTCGCCGCCCCACGTTCGCATCCCGATCACTTTCCCCATCTGGAAATGCTGAAAACCTGCCGTGAACGCCTCACCGTCGGAAGCGGTCTGCTGATCGCACAGTACGACAATGTGCCCACGAAATGCCTCCTGCATGTTCCAGTCAGGATTGCCCACTCGCGGCTGGAAATAAAACCAGGCCTGGCGCAGCAGCTTCCCCAGCAGCCACGAATCGATATTTCCGCCCTCATTGTGCCGCACGTCGATGATCAGACCCTGCCGGTTGAACACCGGATAATATTCCCGCTCCCACTGGTCGATGTCTTCCGGCCCCATCGCCCGCAGATGCACATACCCAATCTTCCCGCCCGATGCCGCCTCCACCTTGAGCCGGCGCGAGTACTCCCATTCGGTGTAGCGCAGGTCATTGTCCTGCTCCTCGCTGATCGGCTTCACCAGCACATCGCGTGTCTCGCCCTTCGCCGACTTCACCCGCAACATCACCTGGACCCCAGCTTTGCCGCGCAGCAACTGGCGTTCATCCCGCACACCCAGCAAATCCGTCCCATCGATGCTCGTGATCACTTCCCCCTCGCGCACCAGCGAGTCGGGCCGCGCCAGCGGTGGCGCCTGATTCGGCAAATCAGGGTCGTGCTCGTAGACATGTTCCACCACGTACCCGCCGGCCTTCTCATCCCGCCGCAGCCGCGCACCCAGCGTCGCCACGTCCACATCGTCCGCGGGCTTTCGCTGATCGCCGCCCCGAACAAAGGTGTGCAGCGCGGACAGCTCGCTCACCATCTGCGCAATCACATCGTTCAGCTCGTCGCGATCCGACACGCGATCCACCAGCGGCAGATAGCGGTTCCGCATCGCAATCCAGTCCACCCCATGCATGTGCCGGTCGTAGAAATAATCCCGCTCCAGCCGCCACGCATCCAGGAAAATACCGTGGAACTCCTCCCGCGGCGTCGTCGACATCTCCCAGTGCGATAAATCCACCTTCGCCTTCGCCATCACCTTGGCATCGCTGGTCGACTTCACATCCGAATCAACAACAAAAAAATCGTCCTGATGCCGGATCAGCATCTTCTTCCGATCCCCGGAAATCTCGTAGCCCCGCACATCGGCCATCACCGTGTCCAGCTCGTCGCCCTTGTTGTCCACGTTCAGGCACTCGAGCGCGGCCTTGGGGCGAATCTCATCGCTCGCACTCAGCCAGCACAGCCGCTTGTCCGTCGCCTGCAGACTCTCGTAGTTCCCGGGCGGTACCGGAACCTCGGTCAGCCGCGCGCCAATGCCCGCAAAGTCGATCTTCACCTCGGGCACCTTCTTCTCCTCAGGCTTCTTCTCTCCGGCTGGCTTCTCCGCGTCCTTGCTCGAGTCCTTGCTCCCGTCCTTGCCTCCGGAACTACCTGGCTTCCCTGCATCCTCAGTCTTCTTCGGCTCTTCCTTTTCCTCTTTTGCCGGCGAATCCGGATGCAGTTCATCGGCCGCCAGGAAGGGCGACCGCAGCCCCTCCACCAGCCCCGCTGCGTAAATCTTCTCCGGATGATTGAAGTGCGGATCCGGCTGCCGCGGGCCCCATGGCGACGGTACCGTCGTATTCAGCGCCCGGTCCGACAGGAAATACAGCCACTTCCCATCCGAGCTCCACACCGGGTTGGCGC
>DATAZC010000110.1:0-3220 GCA_036272255.1 Acidobacteriaceae bacterium
CGATTCCGAAATCAGACGATGCCCTGGTTTCCCTCGCGCGCCGCACCGGCGATCCGGTTCGCGACATTGCTCCGGCTGCCTTCGATGCCGTCCGTGCCCGGCTCACCGATCCGCACCTCATCGCCCAGCTCGAAAACGAAGCCGAGCGCGATGAGCGCACCCTCGGCCGCATCTACGGCGAAGGCCTTCCATCCGGCCTCGTCCTCGTCGCATAGAGTACAGCCCTGCCGTTTCGCCGACCGGCTCAATTTTCCGTCGGTTTCTCTGCCCGATCGACGATGAGAATCTCTGTCTCGACCAGGCCGGGATCGAGGCACAGCCCCAGTTGCTCCTGCAACGCCGTGAAGATGGAGCCGGAGTCGTCCATCGCAGCCTGCGATCGGACTGACGCGGCGATCGAGCTCGCTGCGCTTCACCTCAGATAAACATCGAAGAATCCCGCGATTCCTGTCTTGTCGACCACGGGACGGCCCACATCCCGCTGCTGCGCCAGGGTGCTCGCCAGTTGCTTCATATCTACGCGGAGCCCATCGAGTGACGTCACATTTATAGCGAACCCGCCGCACACTTGCCCACCTTTGTTGGCATCCGGTCCGCAGTCGCCCTCATGAATCTTCAGCGGTTTTATCCCGCGTTTGTTTTGGACCAAATCATAGCCATTCATCGCTTTTGTCTCGCGATGTAACCGGACTTGAAACCTTTCGGCCAGCAAGGTCTGCAGCATCGAGCGAAACTCCTCCTGTTTCAGATTGCCTTCAGCTTTCGCGACGACGTCGTATTTCCCGGACCATGCCCATCCGGAGCAATTGCCATCAGGATTCCGAGACTGACGTTAACCGAACCTTCGCAGTTCAGGCTCGTTTCGGGCTAAATTCGGGTGGATCGCGGAGGTAAGGCCTTCGCGCTGAGTAAAACATTTTTAAAAGGGCTTGTAGTGCAGACCTGCTTTCTATGCTGAGGGGCGGGATTCTGGCATTCTGCAATTGAGAATGTTTCTGCGCAGCCACACGCGGATCAAGGATGGGAAGGAACACCGGTATTTCACGGTAGTGGAAAGTCGGCGGCTGCAATCGGGGAAAGTAGCGCAGCGGCAGGTTCTATATCTGGGCGAGATCAACGACAGCCAGCAGACATCATGGCGCAAAACGCTGGAAGTGTTTGATGAGGCGGAGCAGCGGTTTACGCCGCTGAGTCTGTTTCCGGAGGACCGGCCGGTTCCAGCTGATGCCATCGACAGCGTGCAGGTGAAGCTCAGCGAGATGAAGCTGGAGCGGGCACGCCCGTATGGCAACTGCTGGCTGGGATGCGAGTTGTGGCGGCAGTTGCATCTGGATCGGTTCTGGTCGGAGAAACTGCCGCACGGACGGGAAGCGGTAGCGTGGCCGCAGGTGCTGGAGTTGCTGGTGGTGAACCGGCTGATCGATCCGGGCAGCGAGTTTCGGCTGCACCGGCAGTGGTTCGATCAAAGCGCCATGGATGTTTTGCTGGAGCAGGACTTTGCGGTGGCGGAGAAAGACCGGCTATACCGGTGTCTGGATCGGGTGCTGGAACATAAGCAGGATCTGTTCGTGCATTTACAGCAGCGCTGGAAAGACCTGTTCAATGCCGAATTCGATCTGTTGCTGTACGACCTGACCAGCACGTATGTGGAAGGCGAAGCCGAACAAAATCCCAAAGCTCGATACGGCTACAGCCGCGACAAAAGACCGGATTGCAAGCAGGTAGTGATTGCGCTGATCGTAACGCCGGCGGGCCTTCCGCTGGCATATGAAGTGATGGCTGGCAACACGTCTGAGAAGACCACATTGCGCGGCTTTCTGGATCGCGTCGAAAGCATGTACGGCAAAGCGCGGCGGGTGTGGATGATGGACCGTGGAATTCCGACCGAGGCGATGCTGCGGGAAATGCGCACGACGCGCCAGGAGACGTTTTATCTGGTGGGCACATCGCGCGCGAAGATCCGTGAATACGAAAAGCAGTGGCTGGAACTGCCGTGGCAGAAAGTTCGCGAGTCGGTGGAGGTGAAACTGTTTGCCCGCGAGGGTGAGTTATACGTGCTCGCCAAAAGCGAAGGACGGCAAGCCAAAGAGATGGCGATGCGGCGGAAGAAGCTGGCACGGCTGCTGCGGAAGTTGCGCGCCATGCGGCGGAATTGTCCGAAGCGCGATCAGTTGCTGATGCGCGTGGGCGCAGCCAAAACAGATGCGGGGCGGGCTTTCGGATTCGTGAAAATCAATCTGCCTTCAGCCGACCAGGAAGTGACGAAGACGACGTTCACGTTTCAACTCGACAAGGCGAAGCTGAAAGAGGCCGAACTGCGTGACGGCCACTATCTGCTGCGGACGAATCTGGTGGCGGAAGATCCGGCCGTGTTGTGGGATCGCTATGTGCAACTGACGCAGATTGAGGCGGCGTTCAAATGCCTGAAAAGCGATCTGGGCATCCGACCGATCCATCACCAACTGGAGCGTAGGGTAGATGCCCACATCCTGGTCGCCTTCCTCGCTTACTGCCTGACGGTGACGCTGCGGCATCGGCTGAAGATGCAAGCTCCCGGACTGACGCCACGGGCAGTGCTGGAAAAACTGGCTGGCATCCAAATGCTGGACGTGTCTTTTCCGACTACCGACGGCCGCCAACTGATCATGCCGCGCCACACCGAACCGAGTCCTGAGCAAGCGCTGTTGCTTCATCATCTGAACCTCGTTTTGCCGCAACAACCGCCGCCACGCATCACCACTCCCGCCTCGTCCGCTTCGTTTCCCCAACTCAAAATGTAGTGCAGACCTTTGGGATAGGCTTGTTGAAAACAAAGAGCCACCATGCTTCAAATTTGCCCAATTGCGAAGGTTCGGTTAGTAGCAGTGAACCTTCGACCGGCCGGGGGCAGGATTGCCATTACGTCGGATCCGGACAGATTCGGCTTGATCGAGGCAACCTCGAACCTCGCGTCCTGCGATCCCGCGGGAGTCAAATACAGCAACAGGGCTACACAGACGATTGCCGTCCCTTTCCATTTCTGCATTCTCTGAATCCGCATTCTCTTAATACCGAGGCGGCGGAAAACAGTTAGCTCGGAAAGCCTGCATATATTGAAATGCTTACAGGTTCACAGGCAGAGCACTGCGAAACGTTGCACTGGCGATACCGTTCGCCTGACGCGGCGCGTACATGTCTACGCCCGGAGCGGCCAGAATATTTCCGTCTTCCAATCCTTCGG
>DATAZC010000111.1:0-63236 GCA_036272255.1 Acidobacteriaceae bacterium
GCGGATGGCCGCCAACTAAGCGAGCTGGTGAAAGCGAAATTGCAGGGATCTGCGCCCGGCGAGCAGGACGCGCCCGCTAGTTAAGGTTACAGTGCCAGGCTCCAGGGTTGCAGCGCACTCACGCGATGGCGCGCATGGGACTGCCGGTGGAGACATCGCCGTCCTTGTCGGGCTCGCCCACGGCCATGTCGCCGGCGACCGGCAGAAAAATCCTGAAGCAGGTGCTGGCGCCGCTGGATGAGTGGAAGCTGCGGAAGCCGATGGCGCCTTCATATTTCTGCACGATCCCTTTGCTGATCCAGAGGCCGAGGCCGGTGCCCTTGGCGGATTTCGTCGTGAAGAATGGCTGGAACAGGCGCTTGGCGTCTTCCCGGCGAATGCCCTTGCCGGTGTCGATCACCGAGATCGCGATGCCACGGCGTTGCGTTCGCCAGTCGGTGGCGTCGGCGATGCGAAGACGGAGCGTTCCCCCTGAAGGCATCGCCTGGATGGCGTTTCCGATGAGGTTGAGGAAGACCTGGCGCAGCTCACCGGGGAATCCACGCACGATGCCTGGCGACGAATACTTCTTCTGCAGGTTGATGTGGCTGGCGACGATGGGGCGCTGCTGCAGCTCGACGACGTTATCGATGAGATCGGGGACGGACAGGGCGATGGGCTGCCGGGAATCGCGATAGAAGCTCAGAGTCTGACGCGTGATGTGCGAGGCGCGCTGCAGCTCCTGCTCGGCAAGGCTGGCATAGTAGCGGGCTTCCTCGTTCAGAGAAGGGTGATTGCGGAGCAGGTAGAACGCATTGGTAATGGCCTCAAGCGGGTTGTTGATCTCGTGGGCGATGATGCCGGCGACGCGGCCCATCGCGGCCAGCTTTTCGGCCTGGCGCAGCGCCTCTTCCGCCTGGATCTGCGCGGTGATGTCACGCTGGATTTCGAGGATGGCGTCGCCTTCGCGATTGACAACCTTGCGCGTGGAAACGACGATCTCCCGGCCGTCACGGGCGCGCTGGACCAGATTGCCCTGCCACGACCGTTTGGAGTGCAGCTGGCCTTCCACTTCCTCTTTGGAAACGGGGAAAACGGTGCGCAGGACCTGATGGATGTTGTGCCCGACGACTTCGTCACTGTGCCAGCCGTAGAGCGCTTCTGCGCCGGAGTTCCAGAAGCGGATGCTGCCCTGGAAGTCGCGCACGATGATGGCCTCGGTGGCCAGTTCCAGCAATTCGGCGCGCTCGCGATGGTGGCTCTCGCTCAATCGCAACTCTTCGGTACGCTCGGCGACGCGGCGCTCGAGGTCGATGTTCAGGCGCTGCAGTTCGCCGGTCTTGCGATGGAGTTCGACGAAAACGCCGACTTTGGCGCGCAGAACTTCGGGAATGACCGGCACCGAGATGTAGTCGACGGCGCCGCGACGATAGCCATTGATCTTGTCGGTGTCGGTGAGGTGAACACCGGAGATGAAGATGATCGCAGTTTTGCCGAACCGTGGATGCTCGCGAATCATGTCGGCGAGCTCGAAGCCGTCCAGCTCCGGCATGCTCACATCCATCAGAACCACGGCAATATCGGTTTTGAGAAGGATATTCAGAGCCTCTTTGGCAGACGCAGCTTTGATCAGATTCTCGCCAAGGTCACCGAGGATGACCTCGTAACTGAGGAGTTTGGCGGGCTGGTCGTCCACCATGAGGATGTTGACTTTCTCGTCTGCCGTCATCGTTTCTCCGAGCCCGGGCTCTCTCCTCGTCTACCGATGCAACCACATACGCAGCGCGGAGAGCAACTGTTCGGTGTTCACCGGCTTGGCAAGATATTCTGATGCGCCCGCTTCGAGGCACTTTTCGCGGTCGCCCTTCATGGCTTTCGCCGTGAGCGCGATGATGGGCAGCCGCCGCAGCGAAGCGTTCTGGCGAATCACCTGCATCGTTTCGTAGCCGTCCATTTCCGGCATCATGATGTCCATCAGGACAATGGCGAGGTCGGAGGTGGATTCGATGGTTTCGATCGCTTCACGTCCCGTGCCCGCGGTCAGCACCGTCATGCCACGCCGTTCAAGAACACTGGAGAGCGCGAAGATGTTGCGGACGTCGTCGTCGACGATCAGCACCTTGCGGCCGTAGAGCGCCTCGTCGGACTGATGCAGGCGATCGAGCATGCGCTGCTTGTCCGCCGGCAGGTCAGCCACCACGCGATGCAGGAACAGCGCTGTCTCGTCGAGCAGCCGCTCGGGCGATTCCACGTCCTTCACCACCACGCTGCGGGCCAGCATGTGCAGCCGGGAATCTTCTTCGGCGCTGAGCTCGCGGCCCGTGAAAACCACCACAGGCAGGTCGACCAGCTTTTCGTTCCCGCGCAACTGATCGAGAACTTCGAAACCGCTCATGTCCGGCAACCGAAGGTCGAGCACCGCGCAATCGTAGCTGGATTCGTCCAGTTTCGCGAGTGCCGACGATCCGGAGTCGACGACGTCGATGTCGATGTCGTCGTGCCACAGCAACTCGCGGATGCTGAGCTGTTCCGCCGGATTATCTTCGACCACCAGCAGGCGCTTGCGGCGCGGCATGGAGAAGTCGTGGATGCGCGTGAGCGCCGCTTCCAGACCCTCGGTGGAGGTTGGCTTGGTGACGAAGGCGAACGCACCGCGCGAAAGGCCGTGGCGGCGATCGTCGTCGAGGGTCAGCATCTGCACGGGAATGTGGCGGGTGCGCGAATCCTGCTTGAGATGGTTCAGCACGGTCCATCCCAGCATGTCGGGCAGGAAAACGTCGAGAGAAATAGCCGATGGATTGTATTCACGTGCCAGCGCCAGTGCCTCTGCGCCGCTCATAGCAGCAAGCACCTTGAACCCTCGGTCGTGCGAGAGGTCGGCGATGACGCGCGCGTAGTGCGGATCGTCTTCGACGATCAACAGAACCGTATCGCCTTCCTGCAGATTCTCGCGGTCGTCTTCGATGCTGGCACGCGGCTCTGACACCACCGGATTTGCCAAAAAGGCAGGCGCGGGCATGTAGGAGCCCTTCTTCTCAGGCAGCAGAGAGGCTGCGGGGCCAACGTAGGTCTGCGGCACATACAGCGTGAACGTGCTGCCTTTGCTGGGCGTGCTGCGCAACTGAATTTCGCCGCCGAGCAGATTAGCTAATTCGCGGCTGATAGCCAGGCCGAGACCAGTGCCTCCGTACTTGCGGCTCGTACCCGCATCTGCCTGCTGGAAGGCCTCGAAGATGATGCGCTGTTTCTCGCTGGGGATCCCGATGCCGGTGTCGGAGACTTCAAAGGCGACGACCGACCCCGCGCCGGAAAGGATGGGATGATCCGTGCTCCAGCCGGAAGGCGCGCTGGAGACGGTGAGCCGGACGCCGCCCTGTTCGGTGAACTTAAATGCGTTCGAGAGCAGGTTCTTGAGCACCTGCTGCAGGCGGCGAGGATCGGTGACCAGGCTGCGACCGAGTTTCGGATCGCTCTTGACCTCGAAGAACAGCTTGCGGTTTTCCGCCTCGTGACGGAACGGCCGCGAGACGGCTTCGAGCAGGCTGCCGAAGAACAGCTCTTCGGGCTCCACGGAGACGGTGCCGGATTCGATCTTTGAGAGGTCGAGGATGTCGGAGATGAGGTTGAGCAGGTCGGTTCCCGCGCCGTGAATGGTGCGCGCGAATTCCACCTGACGGCCGCTCAGGTTGCCATCGGGGTTTTCGGCAAGCTGCTGGCCGAGCACCAGGATGGAGTTGAGCGGCGTGCGCAGTTCGTGCGACATATTGGCCAGGAACTCCGACTTGTACTTCGAAGTGAGCGCCAGCTCGCGCGCCTTCTCTTCCAAAGCGCGGCGGGCCTGCTCGATTTCCTGGTTCTTGCGTTCCACTTCGGAGTTTTGTTCGGCGAGCTGCTGCGCCTTTTGTGCCAGCTGCTCGTTGGTCTGCTGCAGCTCTTTCTGCTGCGTCTGCAATTCGCCGGCCAGCTGCTGCGACTGCTTCAGCAGCGCTTCGGTCTGCATGGTGGCTTCGATCGAGTTGAGCACGATGCCGATGGACGACATGAGCTGATCGAGGAATGCGAGGTGTGAAGCGGTGAAGTTGCTGAGGCTGGCCAGCTCGATGACCGCCTTGACGCGGTCTTCAAACAGCACCGGCAGCACGATCACATTGCGAGGCACGGTTTCAAACAGGCCTGAACGAATCGGCACGGCGGTTCCGGGAATTTCACTGATGAGCATGCGCCGTTTTTCGGTGGCGCACTGGCCGATCAGGCCTTCGCCCACGGCGATCTCGCGGTTGTAGCCGTCGTGGACGTTGGCATAGGCGGAGAGCAAAACGAGGCCGCTGAGGTCTTCGGTCTCGGCCTGGCTCTCCGTCTGGTAGATAACGCCTTGCTGTGCGTTGACCAGCGGCACCAGCTCAGAGAGCAGCATGCGGCCCACGGTGACAAGGTCGCGCTGCCCTTGCAGCATCCCGGTAAAACGAGCCAGGTTGGTCTTGAGCCAGTCCTGTTCCGTGTTGCGGTCTGTCGTCAGCCGAAGGTTATCAATCATCGTGTTGATGTTGTCCTTCAGCTCGGCCACTTCGCCGCGGGCTTCCACCTGAATCGAACGGGTGAGATCGCCCTTGGTGACGGCGGTGGCCACTTCGGCGATGGCGCGCACCTGGTTGGTGAGGTTATCGGCCAGCAGGTTGACGTTGCCGGTCAAGTCCTTCCAGGTTCCGGCAGCGCCAGGCACGTTGGCCTGACCGCCCAGTCGGCCTTCGACGCCCACTTCGCGGGCCACGGTGGTCACCTGATCGGCAAAGGTCGCCAACGTGTCCGTCATGTTGTTGATCGTCTCGGCCAGCGCCGCGACTTCGCCCTTCGCGTTGACGGTGAGCTTCTGTTTAAGGTCGCCGTTCGCAACAGCCGTGACGACCTTCACAATGCCGCGGACCTGTTCGGTCAGGTTGGCGGCCATCACGTTCACGTTGTCGGTGAGATCCTTCCAGGTTCCGGCGACGCCGGGCACGTTGGCCTGGCCGCCGAGCTTGCCTTCGGTGCCGACTTCGCGGGCCACGCGGGTGACTTCGCCGGCGAAGGCGTTCAGCTGGTCGACCATGGTGTTGATCGTGTTTTTAAGCTCGAGGATTTCGCCTTTGACGTCGACAGCGATCTTGCGCGAGAGGTCGCCGCGCGCCACGGCCGTCGTCACCTCGGCAATGTTGCGGACCTGCGCCGTGAGGTTCGCGCCCATTGCGTTCACTGAGTCGGTGAGATCCTTCCAAGTACCGGCGACGCCGGGCACGTTGGCCTGACCGCCCAGCCGGCCTTCTGATCCAACTTCGCGGGCCACGCGCGTGACTTCGGCAGCGAAGGAGCGTAGCTGCTCGACCATGGTGTTGAGGGTTTCTTTCAGCTGCAGAATTTCGCCGCGCACGTCGACGGTAATCTTGCGGGAAAGATCGCCGTTGGCAATAGCCGTTGCCACTTCAGCGATGTTGCGCACCTGGCCGGTGAGGTTGCCGGCCATCGAGTTCACGTTGTCGGTGAGATCCTTCCACGTTCCGGCGACCCCGGGCACTTCTGCCTGGCCGCCGAGCTTGCCTTCGGTGCCGACCTCGCGGGCGACGCGCGTCACTTCCGCGGCGAAGCCGTTGAGCTGGTCGACCATGGTGTTGATGGTGTTTTTCAGCTCGAGGATTTCGCCCTTCACGTCGACGGTGATCTTGCGGGAAAGATCGCCGCGTGCGACGGCGGTGGTGACTTCTGCGATGTTGCGGACCTGACCGGTAAGGTTGCCGGCCATGAAGTTCACCGAGTCGGTGAGATCCTTCCAGGTTCCGGCCACGCCAGGCACGTTGGCCTGACCGCCGAGCCGGCCTTCCGTGCCCACTTCGCGGGCCACGCGCGTGACTTCGCCCGCGAAACGGTTGAGCTGGTCGACCATGGTGTTGATGGTCTCTTTGAGGCGAAGAATTTCGCCCGAGACGTCGACGGTGATCTTGCGGGAAAGATCGCCGTTGGCAATAGCCGTTGCCACTTCAGCGATGTTGCGGACCTGGCCCGTGAGGTTCGAGGCCATGAAGTTGACGTTGTCGGTGAGATCCTTCCAGGTCCCGGCCACTCCAGGCACCACGGCCTGACCGCCGAGCTTGCCATCGGTGCCCACTTCGCGGGCCACACGGGTGACTTCGCCCGCGAACGCGTTGAGCTGGTCGACCATCGTATTGATGGTGTCTTTGAGCTCGAGAATTTCGCCCTTCACGTCGACCGTAATCTTGCGGGAAAGGTCGCCACGGGCTACGGCCGTTGCCACTTCGGCGATGTTACGGACCTGACCGGTGAGGTTGCCGGCCATGAAGTTCACTGAGTCGGTGAGATCCTTCCAGGTTCCGGCTACACCGGGGACCAGCGCCTGACCGCCGAGCTTGCCTTCGGTGCCGACTTCGCGGGCCACACGCGTGACTTCGCCGGCGAAAGCGTTGAGCTGGTCGACCATGATGTTGATCGTGTTCTTGAGCTCGAGGATTTCACCCTTCACATCGACCGTAATCTTGCGGGAAAGATCGCCACGGGCGACGGCGGTAGTGACTTCGGCGATATTGCGGACCTGACCGGTGAGGTTCGAGGCCATGGAGTTGACGTTCTCGGTGAGATCCTTCCATGTCCCCGCCACGCCAGGCACGTTGGCCTGACCGCCCAGCTTGCCTTCGGTGCCGACTTCGCGAGCCACACGAGTAACTTCGCCGGCGAAACGGTTGAGCTGGTCGACCATGGTGTTGAGGGTTTCTTTGAGCTGCAGAATTTCGCCGCGCACGTCGACGGTGATCTTGCGGGAAAGATCGCCGTTGGCAATAGCCGTTGCCACTTCAGCGATGTTGCGCACCTGGCCGGTGAGGTTCGAGGCCATGAAGTTGACGTTGTCGGTGAGGTCTTTCCAGGTTCCGGCCACGCCCGGGACGTTCGCCTGACCGCCGAGTCGGCCCTCGGTGCCGACTTCGCGGGCCACGCGGGTGACTTCGCCAGCGAAGGCGTTGAGCTGGTCGACCATGGTGTTGATGGTGTCTTTCAGCTCAAGAATTTCGCCCTTCACGTCAACGGTGATCTTGCGGGAAAGGTCGCCGCGTGCAACGGCGGTGGTGACTTCGGCGATGTTGCGGACCTGCGCGGTGAGATTGCCGGCCATGGCATTGACCGAGTCGGTGAGATCCTTCCAGGTTCCGGCCACGCCGGGCACAACAGCCTGACCGCCGAGCTTTCCGTCGGTGCCGACTTCGCGGGCCACACGCGTCACTTCGGAAGCGAAGGAGCGCAGCTGGTCGACCATCGTGTTAATGGCTTCTTTGAGCTGCTGGATTTCGCCGCGGACATCGACCGTAATCTTGCGGGAAAGATCGCCTGATGCGACGGCGGTGGCGACTTCGGCGATGTTGCGGACCTGGCCGGTAAGGTTCGAGGCCATGGAGTTGACGGAGTCGGTGAGGTCCTTCCAGGTACCGGCAACGCCGGGGACCATGGCCTGGCCGCCGAGCTTTCCGTCGGTGCCGACTTCGCGGGCCACGCGCGTCACCTCGGCGGTGAAGATGCCGAGCTGCTGGATCATGGTGTTGACGATGGTGGCCGAACGCATGAACTCGCCTTCGAGCGGGCGGCCATCGACGTCGAGGCGAACGGTCTGGGTCAGATTGCCCTGGGCGACGGCGGCGATGGCGCGCGTCACCTCTGTGGTCGGGCGGAGCAGATCTTCGATCAGAGTGTTGACCGACGTTTCCATCTCATCCCAGGCGCCCAGATGGCGCGGAACCCGGATGCGCTCGCGAGTCTTGCCCTCTTTGCCGACGGCCTGGCCGACGCGCTTCAGCTCGCGGGCCATCTGCTCATTGGCCGAAACAATTTCATTGAAATGATCCGCGATTTTGCCGGCGAGCCCCGTCCAGGATCCAGGGAGGCGAACGCTGAAGTCGCCATCCTTCATGGTCTGGAGGCCCGTCAGAATGATGGGCAGATAATCGGGTACCGCAGTGTCAGTGCCGTTGGCGGGCGGACTTTTCGGTGGGGTCTTGGACTTGGGAGACGGCTGGGCCGCTGTTGCCATGGAAACTCCTGCTTCAAACGAATCTAAGTTTTCACCCGTTACGCCGTCGAGAAAGGGCGCAATCGGGCCCAATGCCTGGAGGAGCGTTGAGTGGATGCCACAAAAACAGAGAAAGGTTGCCTAAAAATCAGGTCCGAACTATTTCTCAACCGGTTGCAGCCCACATTCGCTCGGAAGGCTCCCGGTGCGAGATGATGGTCCGGCGATGGGAAAGCTGAACAGACGGGAATTTGTGCGGTTGGCCGCGGTCGCGCCGGCCGCGGTCGAAGTACTGCAGTCACGGACAAAACAGGAGGAGAAGCGGCGTTTGCTTTTCGTGGGAACACAGACCGTGGAGGGAAGCACCAGCCGGGGAATCTATGCGTTCCAGTGGGATCCAGCGACCGGCGACTTACGCCCGGCCGGGCTGGCTGCCGAGAGCGACAACCCCACGTTTCTGGCCATCGATGCAGACGCGAAGTTCCTTTACGCGGCGAATGAAATTGCCAGCTTCCAAGCCCAGGCCAGTGGAGCCGTCAGCGCGTTTGCGATCGACCACGCAGGCGCGAAGCTGAAGGCGATCAACAAAGTGGCGTCACTCGGAACCGGCACCTGCCACGTGACGGTGGACCACCTGGGGCGCGCGGCGTTTTGCGCCAACTACAGCGGAGGCAGCGCATCGTCGTTCGTGATCAACTACGACGGGCAAATCACCGATGCCGTCTCGCACTTCCAGTATCACGGCCATGGGCCCAACAACGACCGTCAGGAAGCGCCACACGCGCATCGCGTCACGGTGTCGCCGGACGATCGATTCCTGCTGGTGAACGACCTCGGCCTCGATTGCATTCACATCTATCACCTCAACGACGCGAACGCGAAGCTGACGCCCAACCAGCCGCCGCAGTGGAACGCGACGCCCGGCTCGGGACCGCGGGCGCTGCGCTTCCATCCCAACGGACGATTTGCATATTGCATTCACGAGCTCATCTCGCAGGTTGAGGTGCTCGCCTGGGATCGTGACAAAGGCACGCTCGAGTCAGTCGAGAAGGTTCACCTGATTCCCGATGATTTTCACGGCGTAACGCGGGGTGGCGACATCGTGATCACGCGCGATGGTCATTTTGCGTACGCGGCGAATCGGGATTATGACTGCCTGGTGAGTTTTGCACTCGATCCGAAAAGCGGCAAGCTGACTTTCCTGGCCCGCACTTCATGCGGCGGAAAAATTCCCAGGCATCTCGCCCTCGATCCGACAGAGAAGTGGGTGCTGGTGGCCAACGAGCAGTCGGACCACATTTCTGTATTCGCGCGCGACGAGAAAACCGGCAAGGTGGCGGAGGCAGGGAAGGATTTCCCCATCTCAAAGCCGCAGTGCCTGGTGTTTGCTTAAGAGGCAGAGTTTAAGAGAGCGATTCGAATCAGTGCAGCGGCTAACGAGTCACGCGGATTCCCGCGTGGCGATCACGGCGTCCAGATCGGCGAGGTGAGCGCGCAGAGTGGAAAGATCTTCGCTGGTCAGCGATTGATCCTGCCTCAGCAGGAACTCGATCTCGGAGGCGAGCTCGCTGCCCTGTGGCAGTCCAAAAACTCCCAAAACGCCGGAAAGCTTATGTGCGGCTTCAAGGCCATTCGTGCGGGCTTCAGCGTCGGCGGCATTCTGCGTGAGAGCGTCGAGGGAAGAGTGGAGCAGTTGCACGCGCTCGTTGATGGTGGGCCGGCTGGTGCGCCAAAGCTCCATCAGTCGTGCGGCGATTCTGGCAGCGGCATCGTCGTTCATGTTTCCCGCAAGGCTTATATTTCCTGCCAGCCGAGCGTCGCGGCAATTTCCTGGGCCAGCACTAACGGGTCGAAGGGCTTGAACATCACCTTCACCACGCCGAGGTCGGAAAAGCGCTTCTGATCCGCGGCCTGCACCTTGGCGGTGAGCAGGATCACGGGAATGTCGGCGATCTCGGGAATTTGCCGCATCTCGCGAAAGGTCGTCGGGCCATCCATGCCCGGCATCATCACGTCCAGCAGGATGGCGTCGGGATGATTCTCGCGCGCTTTGGCAATTCCAGCGGCGCCCGATCCGGCGACGAGCACGTCCCAGCCGGCAACCGTTTCAAGACTCAGCGCCGCTACTTCGCGGATATCTTCTTCGTCATCGATGATCAATACACGTCGGGACACGATTCACTCAATTCGGACAAGTCAATTCAGAGAACACTGGTTCTTCATTTTACGATCTGTGCGAGCTCTCTTCTATCCCACTTCAGTTCAGGCACTTCAGTTCTATTGCGGCCTGAAGCCCTTTCATGCACTCGCTGCCGAAACCTCTATCCCAGCTTTTGTTCGAACTGACTCTGCGTGGCTTCTTCGGCCAGCGGAGAAATGGACGCGCGTTCAGGCAGATAAAAACGGAAGATGGTTCCGCGAGATCCGTTTTGTTCGGCCCAGATGCGGCCGCCATGCTGATGAACGATGGTGCGGCAGATAGCGAGGCCGAGACCGGTGCCGCCTTTCTGGCGAGAATCCGATGCGTCGACCTGCTGGAAGCGGTCGAAGATGCTCTCCAGCTTATCGGCGGGAACGCCACGGCCTTCGTCGATCACACTCACCGTAACCCCATCGGAAGCGCGGACCGTAATCAGGCGCACCGTGGAGCGAGGCGGCGAAAACTTGATGGCATTACTCAGCAGGTTGGTGAGCACCTGCAGCAGACGATCGGAATCGGCTTCGACATAAACCGAATTCGGATCGCTGGCCAGAAAGACTTCTTCAGAATCGGCCATCGGCTGCATCGCTTCGATCGCCTGACGGACAAGCTCGTCGAGCGAAATGCGGCGGAAGGCCAGCGGTGCACGGCCCGAGGTCATGCGCTCGAGGTCGAGGATGTCGTTGATGAGGCGCACCAGCCGGTCGGAGTTGGCGACAGCAATGCGCAACAAGCTCGTAGCTTTTTCGCTCACTTCGCCGAGCAGGCCGGCGGAAAGAAGCCCAAGCGCTCCGCGGATCGAGGTGAGCGGCGTCCGCAACTCGTGACTCACCGTGGAGATGAACTCGTCTTTCATGTGGTCGAGAGCGTAGCGCTGGCTGATATCGCGGAAGCTGAGCACGCTGCCGATGGACTCGCCTTCTTCGACCATGGGCATCAGTGAAAATTCCACCGGATAGCTTTTGCCGTTGACGCGGTAGTAAACGTCCTGGCCCGAGGCGCCCTCAGCGGTCTGAAACGCACGGCGGGTAAGGCAGGTGGCGTCGCATCCGGCGATGGGCGGGTGCAGCAACTCGTGCACGCGGCACCCGATCAGCTCGGCCTCGTCGCACTCCATCATGCGCGCCGCGGCCGGATTGACGAAGGCGATGCGGTTGGTGGAGTCGACGCCGATGATGCCGTCGGCCACTGAATTCAGAATGACGGCCTTCTGACGATCCAGCTGACGTACCCGCGCTTCCTGGCCGGCGCGCGCCATGAACTGCCCTACCGAGCCGCAAACGGTTTCGACCGTCGCCATCAGGTCCAGGTCTTCGCGCATAAACTGGCGCGAGAAGCATTCGACGACCGCGATCACCTGATTGCCGACGCGGACCGGGACCGCCCATCCGGAAATGTAGCCGTTAAGCCGGGCAGCGGTGCGCCGCAAAAACGCAGGGTGCTGCCGCAGGTCGGAAACCCAGGAGGGCTTGCCCAGCGACCATACGACCCCGGGCAGCCCCTGGCCGCGGGAGAGGACCAGGCCATCCGTTTCGCGATGAAAATCTTCGCTGGAGCGGCCCTTGGAATGCCAGGAAATACGCGGGCGGATGGAATGCTGCGTCTCGTCGACGGTCCAGAGCGCGGCAAACTCGCAGGAGAACGTATTGCAGAGCGCTTCGAGGACGCGCGACAGCCCCTCGTCCATCGACGTGGTTTCGCCGATGATCTGGCTGACGACCAGCTGAATGCGCAGCCGGCGCTCGCGGCGATTCTGCTGGGTAACGTCGCGAAAAATGCAGCGCACCGAAACCGGGCCGGTTTCTTCGCGACGGCAGCTCAGGCTGGCTTCGACTTCGACGTTTTCCCCGGCGGAATTCTGCAGTCGCAGCGGATGGTGCTCCACGCGGACGCCGTGCAGCGCCTTGTGGAACAGCGCAGCGGCTTCGGTTTGTACCTCCGGCGGAAACGGCGACTCGAATCCGATGAGCGACTCGAACTGCGACGAATCCATGCCGAACAGCGCCTGCCACGACGGGTTGACGTACAGGTAGCGACCGCGCGGGCTGAGCGTGGCGATCATCTCGGCGGAGTTGTCGAACAGATCGCGATAGCGCTCTTCGCTTTCGCGCAGCGCGTGCTCGGCGCGGCGCGTGGCGCTCAGGTCGACCGCGATCGAGACCAGGCCCTCGACGGTTCCGGCCACCGAACGTACCGCCGAGAGGTAGACCATGGCCGGAAAGGTGCTGCCGTCTCTGCGCCGGTAGCGCATTTCAAACCCGCGCACGCGGCTGGCCGGGAAAGTGGCCACATAGCGCACATAAGAGAGCAGGGTGGGGGCGGTTTCGGGGGGCACCTCAGGATGGGCGCGAAACGCCGGCATGGAGGCGGCCAGTTGCTCGCCGACCCGGGCCATTTCGGCCTCAGGGAACAGCTCCGCGGCGGTCAGTTTGCCCAGGGCTTCGTTGGTGCGGTAGCCCAGCATGCGCTCCGCAGCCGGATTGAACAAATTGATGCGCCCCGTCAGGTCGCAGGCGATCATCATGGGCCCGGCGGAATCGAGAATGCTGCGATGGAGCCGCGCGACCCGCTGCAGCTGGCGCTCGCCCTGGCGCTCACGCAACGCGGAGCGAAAGCTCGAAATCGAGATGGAGACCAGCAGCGCCTGCGCGATGGTCCAGAACGCGGCGAACCAGAAAATCCAGGGGTGGCTCTGCGAGGGCGGGCTGCCGTAGGTGGAGAGGATAATCGCACCGACGAGCGAGAATGCCAGCGCGATCATAAAGGCGCGCGAAACGGTGCGGGAGTGGCTGAGCTGGGTCACTACTCGATTCCGTGGAAATCGGGAATGGGCTTCCCTTATCGAACGGACAGGGGTTCGGGCCCAGTATAGGGGAACCCCCTGGGGTTCCGACAGGAAAATCCACAGTGGATCAGCAGAACAATCCCACTTTGGTGTTACTACTGGCGCGCGGATCACGCACCGTGCAGCGCATTTTGTAACCGCGTGTGGCTATACGGTCACAGGCTCAAGGATGCGGCTCCAGCGGCGTTCGCGGCGCTCGGTGTACGCCTTCTTGTGCCAGGCATAACCGGCAATCAGCGGCAGCGCCAGGGTCGCTTCGCTGTATACCATCTGCTCGTACGTGGTGTCGACCTTACCCCAGGAGCTGGCTTCCTTCAGTGTGCTCGAGGAGAGCGCGCCGTCGCGGACATCGGCGACGGTGATCTGGATGGCGTACTTGTGCATCGGCGCTTCGTTGCCCAGAATATCGGCCGCGACAACGATGTCCTGCGCGAAGTTCTTCGGCACTCCGCCCCCAATCATCAGCAGTCCGGTGGTGGGGTTGGCAATCTTCAGCTGCGTCAGCTCGTAGAAGTCCTTTGCGGAATCGAGCGAAACCTTCGGCTTGTCCTGCCGCTTGTGCTGGTGTGCGACCAGGCCAAACCCCGCGGAGCAGTCGCTGAAAGCGGGACAGAAGATCGGCACATCCTTCTGGTAAGCCGCATAAACGATGGAGTCGGCGCCACCCTTTTCCGGAGTCTTGCCATTGGCTTCGAGCCAGGCGCCCATGGCGCGGATGAACTCGCGCGAGCTGTGCGGCCGTGGCGGCAGGGAGTCGGCGACCTTTTCCGTGGTCTCGTCGCAGTGGCGAAGCTCTTCTTCATCGATCAGCGTGTCGTAGATGCGGTCGATCATCAGCTCGCGGAGTTCGCCATCCTGCGTGCCCGATTTGTAGAGGTCGTCGGCGATGTAGTGCTGAAAGCCGAGGGCTTCGAAAAAATCCTGATCGACGATGTTCGCGCCGGTCGAAACCACCGCGTCGACCATGTTGTTGCGGATCAGGTCGACGAAGATCTGCTTGAGCCCGGCGGAGATGAGCGAGCCGGCAAGGCACAGAATCACGCCACAGTCCCGATCGCGCAGCATGCGCTCGTAGATGGAGGCTGCCCGGGCGAGGTCGCGGGAGCTGTAGGCCATGGACTGCATCGCGTCGACGAGGGCGACGACGTTGTGCTGCTTGATGTCGATGTGGCGGATGGGCGTGCTGAGGAGGTCGCGTTTCGAAGACATAGCGCACTCAGAATAGCAGGGGAAAACACAGGAAAAGGTTGCCGCGAGGTGAATTACGGAGGGACCGGCGGAGACCGTGATTTTCGATTCGGAGGAAGCGATGGGGTTGCCCATTGCACGAGGCGGACGCAGGGCGAGAACCCCGCGTGCGATCATGATCGTCATTCGGCCGCGTGGGGCGAGACATGACGTCATTTCTGCAGGATTTGCGCTATGCGCTGCGACAGCTGACGCGGAACCCAGGATTCGCACTGACCGCGGTTTTGTCGCTGGCCCTGGGAGTCGGCGCAACGGTTTCTGTCTTCAGCGTGGTGTATGGGGTGCTGCTGCATCCGTTTCCGTATGCGGATGTGGATCGGCTGGCCAACCTGAGTATCAACCGGCCGGGGCACGACGTTACGGATCAGATGTTCACGGGAGCGCAGCTGAAAGAGCTGCGCGGCGTGCACGCGTTCGAGAACATCGCGAGCTGGAGACTGGAGCGGCTGGCTGTGACCGGAGGGGAACTGCCCGAGCCGGCCAACGGGTATTACGGCATTGGCGAGACGTTTCCCGTCTTCGGAGTTTCACCGCTGCTGGGGCGAGACCTCGGTCCCTCGGATTCGCCCGACGGACAGGAGCCGCAGCCGGTGGTGGAGCTGCATTACCGTTTTTGGCAACGGCACTTTCACGGCGATCCTGGAGTGATTGGCAGGACTCTGGAACTCGATCACAAGCAGTACACGATTGTGGGTGTGACGCGTCCGAATTTCACCGCGGGATGGGGCACGGATGTCTATCTGCCGCAGGAGATCGGGAATCCGGCGACCAGCGGCGTGATCGTAAAATTGCGGCGCGGCGTGAGTCTGGCCGCGGCCGATGCGGAACTCCAGCCGCTGCTGGATCGTTTTGCTCAGGAGAATCCGCGCTGGTATGCGCGCGGCTTTCGAGCAGACCTGCATCTACTGACGTGGGAGACAAATCGCAACATCGGGCGAACGCGGTATCTGCTGTTCGGCGCAGTGGGGCTGCTGCTGGCCATCGGGTGCAGCAATGTTTCGATTCTGCTGCTGGCGCGGGGAACAGCTCGTGAGCATGAGCTGGCGGTGCGGTCCGCGGTGGGTGCAGGCGGCGGAAGGATCGTGCGCCAGTTGCTGACCGAATCCCTGCTGCTGGCCCTGACGGGAATAGCGCTGGGCGTGGTGCTGGCGTACCGGCTGCTGGCGCTGATTGTGGCGTGGCTGCCCCGTCATCTGTTTCCGCCGGATGTGGCCATTCACATCAACGTGCCGGTGCTGCTGTTCGCTCTGGGACTCGGCGCGGCCACGGCGGTCTTGTTTGGGCTGATGCCCGCCCTGCAGATGGCCAGGCCGGAGATCAGCCACGTGATGCAGTCCAGCACGACGAGGACCTCGGGCAGCGTGCGCGGGCGGCGCCTGCATGGAGCGCTGGTGGCGGGGCAGATTGCTCTGACCCTCCTGTTGCTGACGGCAGCCGGCGCGGCCATTCAGGGGTTCGTGCGATTGCTGCGGACCCCGCTGGGATACAACCCGCACCATGTGGTCTGGATTGGATTTCCGCTCGACGACAACACCTGCACCACCTGGGAAGCGCGGATGAATTACTACCAACAGCTCCGCGCGAGCGTCGCCCAGTCGCCGGATGTGGTTGCCGCTTCCGTTGCCACCGTCGCGACCCCACCATTTACGGGATGGGAGCAGCCCTTCGAAGTGATGGGCCGACCAGCGGCCGCGCCGGATGCGCAGACCGCGCGCATCAGCCTGGTGGATGGCAGCTATTTTCGAACGCTGGAGGCGCCCCTGCTGCAGGGGCGGATCTGGACGCCGGCGGAGGAGGCACACGGAGCGGCGTTGGTGCTGGTCAACCGAGCGTTCGCACGCCAGTTCCTCGCTGAAGGCGGCGCAGTCGGGCGTGCGGTCAAGATTCCAGGCTTCCGGAACGAGCCGCCAGCGGTCTTGATGGGTCCGCATTCGGATGGATGGATGCAGGTCATCGGCGTAGTTGGAGACTTTGTGAACAACGGGCTCGACGAGCCGGTGCGGCCGGCCATCTTCGCACCCTACAGCGTGGAGATGTGGACGGAGATGGAGATGCTGGTGCGGACGCGTGGCGTGCCCGACGTTAACACCATGCGCAGACAGGTGGCGGCCGTGAATCGCGATCAGATGTTCCTGGCCCCCGCCGGGGACCTTGAAACCGCGCTCGAAGATGAACCGGTGTGGGCGCAGGGTCGGCTGATCTCCGCGCTGTTCGCTGGATTCGCGATTCTGGGGCTGGCGCTGTCGGCGGTGGGACTGTATAGCGTCGTCTCCTACGCGGTGGCGCAGCGGAGGAATGAGCTGGGGATTCGGATGGCGTTGGGGGCTACGCGCGGGCACGTGGCCCGGGTGGTGATGGCCTCAGCTGGCGCCAGTGCAGGGTTGGGAGTCGCGGCGGGCCTTGCGCTGAGCGTGGCCATGAATCGGGTGATCGCTGGATGGGTCGGGACGACGGCGGGTCATCCGCTGATGCTGGTGGGTGTATCGGTGCTGCTGGCGGCGGTGGCGGCGTGCGCCTGTCTGGTGCCGGCGCGGAGGGCGATGGCGGTGGATCCAATGCAGGCCCTGCGGCGCGAATAGCACTCAGTCCGGAAGGACCATCGTTTTCCCGGCGAGGTCGCAGGCGCGCCACATGTACCAGCTGGCCACCGAGCGCCACGGGCGCCATTTTTCTGCGCGGCGCGTGATCTGATCCATCGTCGCCAGCATGGACGCATCGAAAGGCTTCGATTTGGGCAGGCGCCGGAAGGTCATTGCGAATCCTTTGCGCACGCCGTAGTCCGTCACCGGGAGAACGTCGGGCCGCCCGAGCCGGAAGATCAGCAGCATCTGGACCGTCCATGTTCCGATTCCGCGGACCGCGGTCAGCCGCTCGATGATTTCGTCGTCGGGCATGCGGCGGATCGCCGTCAGCGTGGGCACCGTCCCGTCGATGGTCTTCGCCGCCAGGTCGCGCAGCGCCTTCGCTTTTGAAGCGGATAGCCCGCACCCGCGCAGCATATCGTCAGGCGCCTGTATCAGAAGCTCCGGCGAAGGATGCAGCTCGCCAAACGCCGTGAGCAGCCGCTTGAGGATGGCGGCCGCTGCTTTGCCGTGAAGCTGCTGATAAATGATCGACTCGAGCAGCGCTTCAAAAGGGGAGTGCTGGCTTTTGAGCTTCAGCGTGAAGGGGCCGACGCGCTCCATCAGCTGGCCCAGCTTCGGATCGGCTGCGGCAAGCGAGCGCAGGGCAAGAGCGGTATCGTAGCGAACGGCGCGGCGTCCATCGACCATGACAGACAGGGTACAGGGTCGACATGCACAGGTGACAGGGAGCAGGTGGCAGGGGACAAACGCCCGCGCGCCGCCTAAATGACACCAGCACAGTTACAGATTGTCGTATAGGTCCTCAGCTCGGCGCACATCCAGGTGAAAGATTCGCGGGACGTGTATTCCGGGAATGGCGGCAAATGGCGCTTTCTTTGCGCCGCGTACGTGATGCGAGTGAAGAATTTTTTTTCATGATGGGTCGCGCGGCTTGCAGAGCGCGGCATGCAGCCGCTATATTTTCTCTTTACACGGAAATTGTGATTAAGGTCACAACCGGTTGTGATCCACGACACTTTCAGAACGATTCCAGAGCACGGCAGTGATTGCAGCACCACCGCCCACGCGCTGGAAAGCAGTGTGACCATCTTCGGGGAATGCTGTTGAAACTCAGGCCGCAGGTTGGCGGCATGACTTCATTCTCCGGTTGACTCCTCACGCCCCACCCGCAGCGCTTCAGCGATTCACCAGGAGACGCAGGACGCATTCATGGCGCAGATTTTTGACCGCAGCTCGAACGCGCTGGCCCGGATGAGCCTGATTTTGACAGGGCTGATCGTTATAGCCCTGGGGCTGACACTCGATGAACTGCAGCGATCGCCATGGGTGACTCGCCAGGGACAGCGGGCCGATCAGCCAGTGCCGTTCAGCCACAAGCATCACGTTGAAGGCCTCGGATTGCAGTGCCAGTACTGTCATACGACGGTGGAGAAGTCCAGCTACGCCGGCATTCCTCCGACCAAAACCTGCATGAACTGCCACGCGCAGATCTGGACCGACGCCCAGTTGCTGGAGCCGGTGCGCGCCAGCTGGGCCACCGGGGCATCGCTGCCCTGGATGCGGGTGCACGATCTGCCGGACTACGTCTTCTTCAATCATGAAATTCACGTGAATAAGGGCATCGGCTGCTCCTCGTGTCACGGCCGCGTCGACCAGATGCCTCTCATGTACATGCAAAATTCGCTGCAGATGGAGTGGTGTTTGAACTGCCACCGCAATCCTGCGAAAAATCTGCGGCCGACCAGCGAGATTTACAACATGGCATGGCAGGGCGCCACAGATCTGAAGCCGGTATGGTGCGCGGCAGAAGATGTGCCGGCTGGATCGCCGACCGCGGGCGGCGTGACCTGTACCGAGACCGCTCCCCAGGGCGAGGTGCAGATGGCATCGCTCAGTTCTCCACTGGCCGGATTGCACGCGCAGACGGCGGCAACCGCGATTGGCAGCGAGAATTCGATCCCCATGCAGTTGCCGGCTGGGCTGCACTACACGAAATTCACGAGCCAGGAGGCGCTGGGTCAGTTCCTGCTCGAGCACTACGGCATTCGTACTCCGCGTGAGCTGACCAGCTGCGAGGTTTGTCACCGATGAACAGGAACGAGGGCTCAGCGTTCAGCCATCAGCAGTCAGACGTTCTCCAAAACGAGAACGAGGCGAGCTCTTTGGTGCAGATCGAAGCGAAGAAGCCGACTCTCGCCGATGTGCGGGCGAAGCTGGCGAATCAGAAGGGCAAAAAGTTCTGGCGCTCGATTGACGAGCTGGCCGACACGCCCGAGTTCGCCG
This sequence comes from Acidobacteriaceae bacterium, assembly GCA_036272255.1. Taxonomy (GTDB): domain Bacteria; phylum Acidobacteriota; class Terriglobia; order Terriglobales; family Acidobacteriaceae; genus Palsa-343. Next base: position 19,182 of record DATAZC010000111.1, read on the forward strand.
AGATGGTAGCGAACGAATTTCCATCCCAGGCTTCTGAGTGGATCGATCCGGTTTCGCGCCGGGGCTTTTTGAAGGTGATGGGCGCTTCCATGGCGCTCGCGGGCCTCGCCGGATGCACCAAGCAGCCGGATGAGCCCATCATGGCCTACGTCCAGGCGCCGGAAGATCTGATTCTGGGCAAGCCTGTTTACTTTGCCTCGGCGTTTCCGCTCGCCTCCGGCGCGGTTCCGGTCCTGATCAAGAGCGATGCCTACCGGCCGATCAAAATCGACGGTAACCCCGAGCACCCGTATGTGAAGGGCGGATCGGACCCGATCACCCAGGCAACGCTGCTCGACCTCTACGATCCGGATCGCTCGCAGCACATTCTTTATCGCGGCGATACGCGTTCGTGGCCTGCGTTCCTGGCGGCCTACCGCTCCATGCTGGCGGATAAGAAGCCCCAGGGCGGCCAGGGATTGTATTTCCTGAGCGCAACGGTGACCTCTCCCACGCTCGCGGCGCAAATTGCGCAGGCGCAGAAAAATTATCCGCAGGCCAAATTCATTCAGTACGAACCGGTCAACCGCGACAACCACTACACCGCCGCGAAGCAGGCTTTCGGCAGCTTTGTTGACGCGCAATATCGGCTCGATCAGGCCGACGTCATTGTTTCGCTCGACGCGGATTTCCTGGGCGGTGCGACCTTCCCGGGCTTCCATAAGCTGGCCCGCGACTACGCGCAGAAGCGCAAGCTCGACGGCAATACTGACATGAACCGCCTCTACGTGGTCGAGAGCGTGACCACGACGACAGGGTTCAAGGCGGATCATCGCCTGGCGGTCAGGCCGAGTCAGGTAGCGGCCTTCGCGCAGGCTCTGGCAGGCGCAGTGGGCGCGGGCGGCAGCGCAGCCGGCAACTGGTCCGATCACGATACGAAGTATCTGCAGGGTGTGGCTGCCGACCTCAAGGCGAGCGCAGGCAAATGCGTGGTGATTCCTGGAGAATTCGCGGCGCCCGAAGTGCATCAGGCCGCGTTTGCCATCAACCAGGCGCTGGGCAATGTCGGCAAGACGGTCGTCTACACCGATCCCGTCAACCCCATGCCGACGATCCAGGGCGACGATCTTAAGTCGCTGGTCGCGGACATGAATGCCGGCAAGGTCGACTGGCTGGTGATTCTCAATTCGAATCCGATCTACGCCACGCCGGCGGATCTGGATTTTGAGACCGCGTTCAACAAAGTCGGCACCGTCGTGCATCTGGGCTCGCATGTGGATGAAACCGGCGAGCAGGCGCACTGGCACATCAACAACGCGCACTACCTCGAGATGTGGTCCGATGCGCGCGCTTATGACGGCACGGTCAGCATCGTGCAGCCGATGATCGACCCGATGTATGGCGGCCACAACGCGCACGAGATTGTGCAGTCCATGCTCGATCAGCCGGACGTTTCGGCATACGACGCGGTGCGTGGCACATGGAAGCAGCAGCTGTCGAAGGGCGATTTCGAGTTCAACTGGCGCAAGGTTCTGCACGATGGCTGGATCGACGGCACCGCATGCACGCCAAAGACAGTAGCGGCGAAGGGCGGAGCCTCTGCAGCATCGAGCGCGCCCGCAGCCGGCGATTCCATCGAAGTCGCCTTCCGGCCCGACGCCAACGTCTACGACGGCCGCTACGCCAACGTGGGCTGGATGCAGGAGATTCCGCGTCCGGTCACCAACCTCTCCTGGGATAACGCCGCGCTGATGAGCTACGCGACCATGGAGAAGAACGGGCTCGCCGAGAACGACGCGGTCGAGATCAGCGTGGGCGGCAAAAAGATTATCGCCGGAGCCCTGGCAATTCCTGGCCAGGTCGACGGAACCATCGTGGTCACGCTCGGTCAGGGGCGGCGGTTCGGGCGCGTGGGCGGTGGCGTTGGCTACAACGCCTATCTTATCCAGCAGTCAGGTACGCCGTGGATGCAGGCCGGCGCGTCGCTGCGCAAGACCGGCGACATTTACGACATCTGCGTCACCAAGAGCCATCACATCGACCAGCGCAGCGTGGCGCACGGCGGTGATGGATCGGGCACGCATTCCATCGAAGGCAACGAGTCGCTCGACCGCGGCATTATTCGTTACGCCACCCTGACGGAGTTCAAGGCGAATCCGGAATTCGCGCATGAGGGCGAAGGGCGCGACGTACCGGAGCCGAATGACAGCATGTTCCCCGCCTATCGCTACGACAAAAATGCATGGGGCATGTCCATCGACCTGAACTCGTGCGTAGGCTGCAACGCCTGTGTCACAGCCTGCTACGCCGAGAACAACATTCCGGTGGTCGGACGCCAGCAGGTCAAGATCGGCCGTCTGATGCAGTGGATTCGCATCGATACATATTTTGAAGGCGATCTGGCCGCGCCGCGTGCACACTTCCAGCCCATGACCTGCCACCACTGCGAGAACGCGCCGTGCGAGCAGGTTTGTCCGGTGGGCGCGACCGTGCACTCGCCTGAAGGCCTGAACCTGATGGTCTACAACCGCTGCGTCGGCACGCGCTATTGCTCCAACAACTGCCCTTATAAAGTGCGGCGGTTTAATTTCCTGCTCTACTCCGATTACGAGACCGAGAGCCTGAAGCTGATGCGCAATCCGGACGTTTCCGTGCGCAGCCGCGGCGTCATGGAAAAGTGCAGTTACTGCAACCAGCGCATTCAGGAAGCAAAAATTAACGCGGATAAAGAGAACCGCGAGCTCCGCGACGGAGAAATTCGGACGGCGTGCCAGCAGTCGTGCCCGACCGACGCGATTATCTTCGGCAATATCAACGATCGCGAGAGCCGCGTGGCAAAGATCAAGACCAATGAACGCACCTACGGCGTTCTGGCGGACATCAATACCCGTCCGCGCACGACGTATGTGGCGGGCGTCATCAACGTGAATGAAGAACTGGCAAAGCAGCTGGGTGAGTACACCAGCTAGTAAGTCAGCCAGTTACCAGGTTAAGTAAGAAGTCAGAAGCATTCTGAGGGCGAAGGCAAAAGAGACGATGGCGACGAAAGACGCACCCGTCAACAATCCGATGGTGGATCCGGTCACCGGAGAGTACCGCGTTATCGCGCCCGGCCACTCCTTCAAATCGGTCACGGAGAAGGTTTCGCGCATCGTGCTGACCAGCCACACGCCCCTGGGCTGGTGGTTCGGCTTCCTGCTGGCCGGCTCGGTGGTTGGGATTCTGCTCACCGCGATCACCTGGCTCTTCCTGAAGGGTGTCGGTATCTGGGCGATCACGATCCCGGTCGCGTGGGGCTTCGCGATCATCAACTTTGTCTGGTGGATCGGCATCGGCCACGCAGGAACGCTGATTTCCGCGATTCTGCTGCTGTTCAAGCAGGGCTGGCGCAATTCCATCAACCGCTTCGCGGAAGCCATGACGATTTTCGCCGTGGTCTGCGCCGGCATGTTCCCGCTCATTCACGTGGGCCGGCCGTGGCTGGGGTACTGGCTGTTCCCGTATCCAAGCACGATGAATTACTGGCCGCAGTTCCGCTCCCCGCTCCTGTGGGACGTCTTCGCGGTTTCCACCTACGCCACCATTTCTGTCGTGTTCTGGTACCTCGGGATGATCCCCGACCTGGCTACTCTGCGCGATCGATCCAGCTCAAAGTTCGGTCAGTTCTTCTACGGATGGCTGGCGGTGGGCTGGCGCGGTTCGGTCCGGCACTGGGTGCGGTACGAAACCGCTTCGCTGCTGCTCGCCGGCCTGGCAACGCCGCTGGTGCTCTCCGTGCACTCCGTCATCTCGCTCGACTTCTCCGTGGCGCTGTTGCCGGGATGGCACACCACCATCTTCCCGCCGTATTTCGTTGCCGGCGCCATTTACTCCGGTTTCGCCATGGTGCTCACCCTGGCGATCCCGATCCGCAAGTTCTATCACCTCGAAGACCTCATCACCATCCGGCATATCGACAACATGGGCAAGGTCATGCTGGCCACGGGGATGATCGTCGCGTATGGCTACTCCACTGAAGTGTTCATGAGCTGGTATTCGGCCAGCCACTGGGAATACTTCATGATGTGGAACCGCATGTTCGGGCCTATGGGCTGGTCGTACTGGGTCCTGATCACCTGCAACATTGCGCTCCCGCAGCTCATGTGGATCCGCAAGTTCCGGTCCAGCGTTGGGTTGATGTTCCTGATGTCGCTGATCGTGAACACCGGCATGTGGTTCGAGCGCTTCGTCATCGTCGTCACCAGTCTCACTCGCGATTACCTCCCGTCTTCGTGGGGTACCTATCGCGCCACCAAATGGGACTACGCAACGTTTGTGGGAACGCTGGGCCTGTTCACGTTCCTGTTCCTGCTGTTTGTGCGTTTCCTGCCCATGATTCCGATGTCGGAGCTGCGCATGATGCTGCCCCAGGCCAAAGTGAAGGAAGTGCACGGAGAACCGCTGCCGGAGGCAGGTGACTGATGCCTTTACCCGAGGGAGTTTTCGGATTCATGGCGGAGTTTGAAACTCCGACGCAGCTGGTGCATGCGGCGCACGCGGCCTACGGCGCTGGCTACCGGCGCATGGACTGCTACACGCCCTATCCGGTGGAAGAAGCCGCTGAGGCCATCGGTTTCCACCGCGACGAAGTTTCGCTGGTCTGCCTCATCGGCGGGTTGCTGGGCCTGGCGGCTATGTTCGGCCTCGAAACCTGGATTTCTCTCTGGGCCTATCCGGTGAACGTTGCTGGAAGGCCGTACTATTCGTGGCCGGCCTTTGTCGTGCCCGCCTACGAGTGGACCATTTTGTGGTCCGGGCTTTCGGCTGCGTTCGGCATGCTGGCGCTGTGCGGGCTGCCCAAGCTGTATCACCCGGTATTCAACGCGCCCAATTTCCGCAATGGCGCGACGACCGACAAGTTCTTCCTGTGCCTCGAAGCGACCGATCCGAAGTTCGACACTGCGGAGACGCGAACCTTTCTGGAAGCGCAGGCGCCGTTATCGGTGGTGGAGGTGGAGTATTAAGACCGCGTTCAGCGTTCGGCGTTCAGCGCTCAGAGAATCCGCGCTCGCCTCTGCGCCATGGCTGCGAGGGTTGGGATTCCTGTGTTCGGTGGGCGCGCTGCTGCTCGTCGCCGGCTGCCGCCAGGACATGCAGAACCAGCCGAGGATGTTTCCCCAGCGCGGCACCACGCTGTTCGCCGATGGGCGCTCGGTGCGTCCTCAGGTGGAGCATACGGTGGCGCGCGGGCAGCTCTATGAGACGGAGTATTTCTACACAGGATTGATGAACGGCAAAGAAGCGGACATGCTGCCCTTCCCGGCAACCATGCAGGTGCTGGCGCGCGGCCAGGAGCGCTTCAACGTCTACTGCACGCCATGCCACTCGCGTGTCGGCAACGGCGCGGGCATGATCGTCGAGCGCGGCTATAAGCCGGCCGGCAACTTCCACGATGCCAAGCGCATGTCCGAACCACTGAGCCACTATTTCTATGTCATGACCAACGGGTTTGGCGCGATGCCGGATTACAAAGCCCAGGTGGCGCCTGAAGATCGCTGGGCGATCGCGGCCTATATCCGCGCGCTGCAGCTCAGCCAGAACGCGAAGTCATCCGATGTCCCGGCAGGTGCGCAGGTCGAAAGCCTCGACACCACCGCGCAGCAGATGGGGCATCCCGAATACGCCGGACCCTGGCCGATGCCGTCGACAGCCATCAACGCGCAGCCGCGGCCCCAGGTCATCGCCGGCGCGCCGGCACAGACACCGAATCCGCAGTCGTCAACTCCAGTGAACCCCAGGTCGACGACCGGAGCGACGAACAAGCCGCCCGCGCGGCCATCAGGAGCGCAGCAATAATGGCGAACGAATCTTTCAGCAGAGGGTTGCCCAACACGCTGGGAGCGCCACCCTTCGTCGATCTGTGGCGCCGGCGCGCGCTGCGGGTGGGAATGGTGCTGGCCATCGTCGCTGTTGGGGTTGCCCTGCTGGCGCAGGCCTTTGACCGTCCTTCCCTCGGCTGGGACCACTTCCTTCGCGGATGGCTCACCGGTTTTGTCGGCTGCTTCGGCCTCTGCCTCGGTGGCATGGCTTTGCTGATGGTGCAGTACCTCTCCGGAGGAAAATGGGGACTTATCGTCCGGCGTCCGCTGGAAGCGATGACCCGGACCTGGCCCATCGTGATTCTCATGTGGATTCCGATCGCCATCCTGGGCGCTTCCTACGGCAAGCTTTACATATGGGCGAAGTATCGGGACTGGACCGGCGCGCTGAAGAACGGCCTGATCACCAACGACCAGGCGCACGCCATCCACTGGAAGCAGCCGATGCTGAACATCACCAATTTTTACGTGGTGTCGCTGCTTTGCTTCGCGGTTTTTGCGCTCTACATAACAATGCTGAATCGCTGGTCGACCCTTCGGGATGCCGATCCGGAGCCGCGCGTGGCGTACTGGCGCACCAGATTCGAGAACCTCAGCGGCTTTGGCGTGGTCTTCTACTCCGCGCTGCTCTTCATCCTGGTCATCTACTGGGTTATGTCGCTCGATCCTACCTGGTATTCGACGATTTACGGATTCCAGTACCTGGTCGGGCAGGCCTTCATGGTCCTGCCACTCGCCATTCTTACGCTCATCGGTCTGTCGAAGGCCGAACCGATCAAAAGCACCTTCCGGCTGGTGGAACAGCATGACCTGGGCAAGCTGTGCTTCGCTCTGGTGATGCTGAATATCTACTTCGCCTTTGGCGCGTTCATCATCATCTGGTCGGGGAACTCGCCGGAAGAAATTCCCTGGTATCTGGATCGCATCCGGGGCGGGTGGGGTGTGATTGCGACCCTCGACGTCATCCTTCACTGGCTTATCCCGTTCGCGTTGCTGCTGTCGCGCGATCTGAAGCGGATCAAGAGCGGGCTGACGCTGGTCTGCTCCATCATGATCTTCGCGGGATTCTTCGACCTGTTCTGGCTCATCGAGCCCAACTTTAAGGATGCAGCGCGGAATCTGCACTTCAGCTGGGGAATTCTCGAGTACCTCCTCGTGCCCGGCGCGCTCTTCTGCTTCTGGCTGGTCTACTACTTCACCGAACTCAAGCGGCGTCCGCTGATTGCCACCAACGATCCGCACCTCGCCGAGATTCTGGAGCATGACTATGTCCATGCATAAGCCGGAAAGCGGCCGGAACCGCGAGAATCTCGACCCGAAGGGGCACTTCGACGAGGCGTCGGTCCGCGAAGGCTACGAACTTACCGATGCGAACACCGGCGGCATCATGGTGTTCCTCGTCGCCCTGTTCATTTCCGTGGGTGTATTTTTCCTGGTGTGCTTCGGTTTCGGCATCATCATCAACAACGGCCTCAATCATCAGGATGGTCCGGTGGACAAGTGGAACGCGCCGAACCAAATTGCTCCGCGCAAAGCCATTCAGTCGAATCCGGCGCTCGAACAGGAGCAGTTGGCCAGGCTGACCCGGCAATTTCCCACGCCGCGGCTGGAACTGGACGACGGCAATCAGGATCTGACCGAGCTGCATGGCCGCGAAGATCTGCTGCTCGATCACTACACCTGGGTGGATAAGCCAGGCGGCGCGGTGAGGATTCCCATTGACCGCGCGATGGAGCTGATTGCACAGCGCGGACTGCCGGTTGCACCCGACACACAGCATCAGACCATGATGATCGGAGACTCGCAGCCGCATGTGCAGATGCCATTGACCAACGGATTTGCGCGGACCGGCTATGAGCAGGAGCTGCACGGCGGTCCCGCCCAGGCAGGCGAACAGGCTTCAACAAAGGCGGATAACCAGTAGGCACGGTGCGGGGAGCAGGCTACAGGGAGCAGAAACACAACTCAGCGATGCGGATCAGAGTGACAAACCGGCGATGGACGATAGCGGCGAGCCTCATGCTCGCTGGCGCTCTCCTGTGCTCCGGCGCCGCCGCACATGCGCAGGGTTCGTTCTTCGGCTATCAGAAGCCCGGAACTCCAGCCGATCAGCAGCCCCTGATGCTGAAGAAAATCAGCATCCAGCAGAAGCTCAATACTCAGATCCCCCTCAACCTGGCGTTCCGCGACGAAACCGGCAAAGCCGTTCAGCTCGGAGACTACTTCGGAAAGAGGCCCGTGGTTCTGGCGCTGGTCTATTTCCAGTGCAAGATTCTTTGCCCTGAGGAGATTGACGGCCTGGTGGGCGCGCTGGAGATGCTCAGGTTCAATCCCGGCCGCGAGTACAACGTCGTCCTGGTCAGCATCGATGCCACGGAGACCCCGGAGATTGCCGCGCGGGAGAAGGCGTTTTACATGAAACGCTTCGGCCGGCCGGAGACCGTGAATGGCTGGCATTTCCTTACCGGCCAGGAGCCGTCGATCCGCGCTCTGGCCACTGCCGTTGGATTTGGCTACGTGCCCATGCAGGGGCCCGATGGAAAAATGACGCAGTTTGCGCACGCCAGCGCCGTCGAGCTGGTCACGCCGGAGGGGCGGCTGGCGCAGTACTACCTGGGCGTCGAATTCTCGCCGAAAGATCTGCAGTTGGGACTGGTCGAGGCTTCGCACGGAACCATCGGCTCGCCGGTCGATAATCTGCTGACCTACTGCTATCAGTACGATCCGACGCAGAACCGGCACACGCTCATGTACATCAGAATTTTTCAGGCGGGCGGCGTGCTCACAGTCCTGTTGCTGGGAATATTCCTGATCGTAAACTTCCGGCGCGACATTCGCGAAGCGCGACTACAGAAAACACACTGGGTGAACGGATAGACGATGCATTTAAGTCCGGTACTTTGGCAATTTTTGATTAAGTGGCTTACCTACTTCGCGATCTTCCCGCCGGAAGCGTCGACGATCGCCCCCTATGCGGACGCGCTCTACTTCTTCCTGATCGCCATCTCGGTTGTGGGAGTCATCGCCGTCGCTATTCTGGTGATCACGTTCTCCATACGCTATCGCAAAGACCTCAACCCCCAAGCTACTCAGATTGAAGGCTCCACGTTGCTGGAAGCGACCTGGACCATTATTCCCCTCATCCTGTTCATGATCTGTTTTGTGTGGGGCGCGCTGCTCTACTTCAGGATTTACAGCCCGCCAACCAACGCCATGAACATTTACGTGGTCGGCAAGCAGTGGATGTGGAAGGTCGAGCATCCAGGCGGCCAGCACGAGATCAACGCGCTGCACATTCCCATCGGCCGGCCCATCCAGATCACCCTCATCTCCCAGGATGTCTTCCACAGCTTTTCGATCCCCGCGTTTCGCGTAAAGCGCGAAGCCATTCCAGGCCGCTACAACACCGAGTGGTTTGAGGCAACAACGCCGGGAACGTATCACCTGTTCTGCACACAGTACTGCGGCACGCTCCACTCGCAGATGATCGGCGAGGTGGTGGCCATGACCCCGGAAGATTACGAGGCCTGGGCTTCCCAGTCGACCAGCGGCAGCTCGCTCGCGCAGAACGGGGAACGGCTGTTCGCCAGCCTCGGCTGCAACTCCTGCCACAACAGCGGGCCCAATGCCCATGGCCCGAATCTGGCGAACGTCTACGGATCGCATCTGCAGCTGAAAGATGGTTCCTTTGTAACCGTGGACGATGCATTTTTGCGCGACACCATTTTGAATCCGACCCTGCACGAGGTCGCCGGGTTCGCGCCCATCATGCCGACTTATCAGGGACAGGTGAGCGAAGAAGGCCTGATCGATCTGGTGGAATATATCCACCGGCTGGATTCGCAGTACCGCATTCAACAGACCATCGATAACAGCGCAGCGCAGCCCATTCAGACGGGCGCGACGCCGCCGGGGACCTCATCTCCGACGCTTGCACCAGGGACGGTGAAGCCATGAGCACAATCGTTACACTGCCGGATCAGTCGACAGCCACGCTGCCGAAGGTTTCGTATCTGAACAAAGAGTATGGAATCAAAAGCTGGCTGCTGACGGGCGACCACAAACGGATCGCGATGCTCTATCTCATCTCGATCACGTTCTTCTTCTTCATCGGCGGCGCCATGGCCGGCCTCATCCGTCTGGAGTTGCTCACACCGCAAAGCGATCTGCTGGCCGCGGATACCTATAACAAGGTGTTCACCGCGCACGGCATCATCATGGTCTTCCTCTTCCTGGTGCCGTCCGTGCCGGCCACCATCGGTAACTTCGTCATCCCCATCATGGTGGGCGCCAAGGATCTCGCCTTTCCCAAGATCAACCTGCTCAGCTGGTATCTGTACATTGCGGCTGGGTGTATGTTGCTTTGGACGCTGATCGCCGGCGGCGTCGATACCGGCTGGACCTTCACCACTCCGCTCAGCACCCACTACCTGAATACCCACGTCATTACCGCCGGCCTCGCCGTCTTTATCGCCGGCTTCAGCTCCATCTTTACCGGCCTAAATTTCATCGTCACCATTCACCGCATGCGCGCGCCGGGCATGACCTGGTTCCGCCTGCCGTTGTTTGTGTGGTCGCACTACGCGGCTTCCATCCTTATGGTCCTGGGCACGCCGGTGCTGGCCATCACCCTCGTGCTGGTTGTGCTGGAGCGCGCCATCGGGATCGGCGTTTTCGATCCCACCAAGGGTGGCGACCCGCTGCTCTTCCAGCATCTGTTCTGGTTCTATTCGCACCCTGCCGTCTACATCATGATCCTGCCCGGCATGGGCGTGATCTCCGAAGTGATGAGCACCTTCTCGCGCAAACGGGTCTTCGGCTATACGGCCGTCGCGTTTTCTTCGGTCGCCATTGCCGTCTTCGGATTCTTCGTCTGGGCCCACCACATGTTCGTCATGGGCATCTCCAACTACTCGGCGCTGGTCTTCTCACTGCTGACCATGCTGGTCGCCGTGCCCTCCGCCATCAAGATCTTCAACTGGTCCGCAACCTTATACAAGGGTTCGATCACGTTTGAGACGCCGATGCTTTACGCCTTCGGTTTCATCGGCCTGTTCACCATCGGCGGCCTCACCGGCGTCTTTCTCGGATCCATGGGCATGGATATCCACCTCACCGAGACCTACTTCATCGTTGCGCACTTCCACTTCGTCATGGTGGGCGGCATGCTCATGGCCTACCTGTCCGGCGTGCACTTCTGGTGGCCGAAGATGACAGGGCGCATGTATCCGGAGGGCGTCTCGAAGCTGGCTGCCGTCATCACCTTCGTCGGCTTCATCCTCACCTTCTTCCCGCAGTTCCTGCTCGGCTATCTGGGCATGCCGCGGCGCTATGCAGCCTATCCGGCGGAGTTCCAGGTGCTCAACGTCTTCTCCAGCGCCGGCGCCAGCGTGCTGGGCGTGGGCTATCTGTTGCCGCTGCTCTATCTCACCTGGTCGCTGAAGTATGGCAAGATTGCAGGACCGAATCCGTGGCGAGCCACGGGGCTGGAGTGGCAGATTCAGTCGCCGCCGCTGACCGAGAATTTCGTCGAGACGCCCATCGTTACCCACGAGGCGTACGACTACGACTGGCTGGAAAGCAAGACCCCGAGCGAGGTGCCGACCGTTGGATAGCCACACACTAGCCGCTCAAACGTCGGAGACGGCTCACATCGAGCACGAGCATCCGGCCTTTCTGCGCCACCACTTCGTCACCGTGGAGCAGCAGCGGGAAACCGCCACGTTCGGAATGTGGCTGTTCCTGCTGACCGAAATCATGTTCTTCGGCGGCCTGTTCTGCGCCTACCTCATCTTCCGCAATTGGTATTACCCCGCGTTTGTCGCGGGCAGCCATTCCCTGCATCTCTGGGCAGGCACGCTCAACACGACACTGCTTATCATCTCCAGCTTCACCATGGCCATGGCCGTTCATGCCGCTGAGACCCGCGTGCGCAAAGCCCTCATCGGCTGGATGATCGCGACCATCATCCTCGGCTGCGCCTTTTTGTGCGTCAAGGCGTATGAGTGGCACGACGAGTGGGTCGAACACCACGTCCCCGGTCTCAACTTCAGTCCCGCCGGTTTTACGCACGGAACCAAAGCCTACCCCGACGACAAGCTGCCTATCGACATGGCGGAGAAGACGCAGGTCTATTTCTCGCTGTATTTCGCCATGACCGGCATGCACGCCCTGCACATGATTATTGGCGTTTCGCTGCTGACCCTTCTTCTCATTCAGGCTTACGGCGGAAAATACGTGGAGGGCCACGTAGCGCCCATTGAAAATTTTGGTTTGTACTGGCACTTTGTCGATATTGTGTGGATCTTTCTGTTTCCGCTGCTCTATCTCATCAGTCGACACCAGTGACCGGAGGGTAAAAGGATATGTCTGAGCCGAAACACGTAGACGAGCCCACCCAGCACGAGGAGCACATCGTCACCCCGAAGGTCTATCTGGTGATCGGGGGAACGCTGCTGATTTTCACTGGCCTCACCGTCGCGGCCTCCCTGGTCGATCTGCCCGGCGATCTGAATGCAGTCGTCGCTCTGGCCATCGCCTGCGTCAAGATGACGCTGGTCGTGCTCTTCTTCATGCATGTCAAATACAGCTCCAAGCTGACCAGGCTCACGGTGGCCGCCGGTTTTCTCACCTTTGCCGCGATGATCATGATGACCATGACCGACTACATCAGCCGCGCATGGGGCCGCTGGTGAAAAGCACAGTTTAGAGATTAGAGAAGGGAGCAGCCACGCTGCTCCCTTTTCTTTGCCTACAGCCCATTCCGCCCAGTCGTCACAGGAATCAGCGCACCGTTACCCTCCTCGGGCATAATGTTCCGAAGCCCCCTGTCAGCCCCGGACAGGCTGCCGGGCTCAGCACCCCAAAAGTCGCTGCGACGAACATTGGCCCCCAGGACGAGGTGAACGTGCTCAAAACGATTCTGCTCGCAGGCCGGATTCTTAGAAAGAATCCCGCATTTACCACCATTGCCGTGCTCACCATCGCCCTGGGCGTGGGTGCCAGCACCGCCATCTTCAGCGTCACCAACGCAGTGCTCCTGCGTCCGCTGCCCTATAAGGACCCCGCACAGTTGGTGGTGGCTGGAATGGATCTGACCAGGCGCCATGTGCAGGGGATTCAGTTTTCGAACGCGGATTACATCGATCTGCGCGAGGGCACCAAGTCAGTCTTCTCCGACATGGCCGGGGCCTTCACCTTCCGCAATGTGATCGCCCGCGAAGATGGGACGCCGGAACAGGTGCGCACCGGCGTGATCACCACAAATTTCTTCCAGCTGATGGGCGCGAAGATTCTGTACGGTCGCGATTTCAACTCCGACGACGGAGCGCCCGCCGCCCAGCCGCCTGCCGGAACTGCGCCGGATCCGGCCGCGCAGCCGCCGCAAATGGGCATCCTTAGCTACGAGTACTTCATGCGCCGTTACGGCGGAGACCGCAGCATCGTCGGCCACAGTATGCAGTCGCAGGGGCGGCCGGGGGCGATCATCGTCGGCATCCTGGCTCCCGGCTTTCGGCTCTATTTTCCGCCGGAGGCGAATGAGGAAGAAAAGCCGGACCTCTGGATCGCCAATCGGCTGAACTACGACGCGGCGAATCGCAACAGCTTTTCGATCCGCCCCATCGGCAGGCTCAAAGAAGGCGTCACCGCCGAGCAGGCGCAGCGAGCCGCCGATGCGGTCGCTGCCGAAGGACGCCGCACGATTCCCATGGATGCCTCGATCGGCTATCAGATTTCACTGGAGCCGATGCAGAAGCACCTCGTCGCCGAGGTGCGTCCCGCGATCCTCGCACTCATGGGCTCGGTGGTTTTTCTGCTGCTCATTGCGTGCGCCAATGTCGCTAACCTGCTGCTGGTGCGCGCTTCGTTGCGGGAACAGGAATTCGCGGTTCGGGCGGCGCTGGGTGCTAATCGCCGCCGGTTGATCGCGCCGTTGCTCACCGAAGCTGCGCTGCTGGCGGCCATTGGAACCGCTCTGGGGCTGGCCCTGGCGTGGGCGGGAATCCGCGAGCTCCGCGATTTGGCTCCGGCCAATTTGCCACGCCTCGACAGCATCCACATCGACGGCAGCGTGCTCGCATTCACGGCCCTGGCGGGCCTGGCTGCCGCTGTACTGTTCGGCATCGCTCCGGCTTGGCGCGCGACCCTGCCGGCTCTGATGAACGTGCTGCGCGGGGGGAGCCGCAATACCGGCCTCGCCAGCGGAGCATTTCTGCGCAATACCGTGGTCATGGCGGAGGTAGCTCTTTCCTTTGTTCTGCTGGTCGGTTCGGGCCTCATGTTCCGCAGCTTTCTCGATCTGCAGCGCATCGATCCCGGCTTCGATGCGCATAATCTGCTGACCTTCCAGCTGCAGTTTCCCGCCAATCCGGCTCGTCGGCCCACAGCGGAGGAGCGTGCGGCCATGGTGCGACAGGTCCAGGAACGGCTGCGCGCCATTCCAGGCGTCGTCAACGCGACTGCGTCGTTTCCTTTCCCTCTGACCGGAAACTTCAGCCCCATTCGTTGGGGCACCGCGGAGGCGGCGAAAGATCCCAGCCAATATCAGGCGACGGATCTGGAGATTGTGCTGCCTGGCTATTTTGAGGCGACGCGTACGCCCCTGCTCGATGGCCGCGCCTTCACCGAGGATGACAACCTGCCCGGGCGCATCAACGTAATCGTCGATCAGATGCTGGCGAACAAAGCGTTTCCGGGACAGTCAGCGGTCGGCAAGCGGATTCTGACCCGGGTTCGCACGCCGGAGGCCGAGTTTGTGCAGATCGTCGGCGTGGTCGCGCACCAGCGGCAGGAGTCGCTGGCGGTGCCGGGGCGCGAGCAGATTTACTTTACCGACGGATTCCTGGGGAACGGCGCTGTGCGAACCTGGGCGCTCAGGACCGGCAGCGATCCGGCGAGGTACGAGAATCAGGTTCGCAGCGCTCTGCATGAGTTGAATCCACAGTTCCTGGTGACGGAGATTGCGAGCGGCGAAGAGATCGTTCATGACGCGCAGGCCAGCACGCGTTTTTCGCTGCTGCTCATCGGAGTATTCGCCATCATCGCGGGAACGCTGGCCGGCGTCGGCCTCTACGGCGTGCTGTCGACGGCCGTGCGTCAGCGGACGGCAGAGATCGGCGTGCGCATGGCCATGGGCGCTGAGCGCAGCGACATTGTGCGGCTGGTGGTGATGCAGGGACTGCGCCTCAGCGGCATTGGCATCGTGATCGGACTCATCGCGGCCTTTGTGCTGGGACGCGTGATGACCGCGATGCTGGTCGGCGTGAAGGCGACCGACCCGGCAACGTTTGTCGCGATCACCATGATCTTCCTTGCGATTGCAGTCTTCGCTTCATGGATCCCGGCCCGGCGCGCCGCTGGCCTCGATCCAAAAACCGCGCTGCACGAGAACTAATTGTCAGGCGCGCCAGCGCTTTGCGCGCCGATTGGAGAAGGTAGGCGTGGAGTGTCGCGGTTGCGGAGAAGATTTTCCGGAAGCCGACGGGCCGACCCATCAGTATGTGCTGTCGTCGCCAGGCTGCTGGAAGGCGTATGGCCACGTGTTGGCCAGGGAGTATCAAAACCGGAACTACTGGCCCCTGCATCGGATGACCGTGGATGCGTATGCGGTGCAACACCGGGGCGTGGACACGCCACAGGCCCGGAACTCAGTGGCCATTCATCTTTCGCGGTTGTGCGTCATGCTGCAGGCAGGTTGGCCCATGGAGAAGGCGAATGCCGCGATGGTGGAAATTACAGCGCGCAAAATGCGGTATCCGTGGCTTGTCCCGCCGGAAAATCGCGGCGCGCTCACCATCCGCCATGTGTTGAATGCGAGGACCCCGGCCGAGCATCTGGCCGCCGTTGATGCATGGGCCCATTCCACATGGGATGCCTGGGCGGAGCATCATGAAGCCGTCCGGACATGGGTGAAGACCTTGTGCGAGTGAAGGTAAATCGACATCCGCGCACCACTCACGGCCGCGCAAAGGCGTAGTAGCCCGACCGCATCGTGATGCGCGTACCCGGCACGGAGCTCTTCAGGCGTACGGTATGAAAGCTGCCGTCGGCTTTGAAATTTGAAGGCTTGTAGACCAGCCGATACTGCGTCCGCTGCCCGGCTTCCATCGTCGCCAGATCTTTCAGCAGCTGATCGCCTTGAGGATTGAAGAACAGGCGTCCGCCCGTTTGCTCGGTCAGCGCCGTGAGCGTCCTCCGACCTTCGGAGAATCCCGATTCGTGGCCGTTCACGATCGCATAAATGGCCGTGCGCGTCCGCTGGCACATGTCCACAGCCTCGCGCAGATACGCATGGCTGTTGTCGTCGAGCCCATCGGTGAACATCAAAATGAAATTGCCCGTAAGCTCGCCCGTGTCCGACGACCACTCGTCCCGGCAGGTCCGGTACAGCGAATCGAAAATCGCGGTGAGAGGGAAGTGCGTGGGCGTGTGCGGATCTTCCCTGGGAATCGCCGCCGCTCCCGCCGCAATGCGCTCAGCGTCGCTTGTCCAGGCCTGGGTGATCAGTGTCTCGGTGTCGAACTGCATTACAAAGGCGCGGTCCGTCGCGGGGCGCAGCAAGCGCGAAGCGAAGGTGCGAATCACGGAGCGATTGTAGGGAAGAGCCCAGTACATCGACGCGCTGATGTCGAAGAGAAACCCCACGCGAATGGGCAGATCCTCGTACGACTGCAGCATCACGATCCTGTCCTGCCGCTTGCCGTTATCTGAAAGCTTCAGGTCGTTGCGGGTCAGGTGCGTCAAAGGCTTGCCATCGGCGTCCGCCGCATGAAAGGTCAGGGCGATTTCGTCCACCGGGACGCGCAGCGTGTACGGCACTTCCGCCGGGCTTTGCGGGGCTTGCGCTGTCGCGGGCAGCAGAAGATAAACAGCAGCGAACCAGCACAACCAAACCCCACGCCAACCCATATCTGATTACCATAACGAAAACACGAAATGGATGGGCGGAGGATCATGCGGACGGTTTTGGCTGTAGTTGCAGCGGGCTTCATGGCGATGGCGCTGGCAGGATTCTCAGAGGACGCGCAAACGGCTGCGCCACTCCAAATCACCACGGAGAGCGGAAGTGTCCGCGGCGTGCTTGTGCCGGAATTGCCGCGAGGCGCGGCCTTCCTCGGCATCCCCTATGCGGCTCAGCCGGTCGGCCCGCTGCGCTGGCATGCGCCGGAAGCCGCGCCAGCCTGGAAGGGCGTGCGCGATGCGGCTGAATACGGACCTGCATGTCCGCAGGCTCCGAGTCCGTGGCTGCCGGAGATGCTCGGCATCGCAAAGATGCGCACCGGCGAGGCGTGCCTCTACCTGAATGTGTGGACGCCCGATCTGCACGCGCAGCAAAAGCTGCCCGTGCTGGTGTGGGTGCACGGCGGCGGCAATGTCGAGGGGTCCGGAGAGTGGCCTCCGCTGGGCCCGGCGCTCGCCGAGCAGGGCATCGTCGTCGTGAGCCTGAACTACCGGCTTGGGGTATTCGGGTTTTATGCCGATCCGGCGCTCGACCGGGAATCGCCGCATCACGTTTCCGGCAACTACGGCCACCTCGATCAGATTGCCGCGCTGCGCTGGGTCCAGCGAAACATTGCGCGCTTCGGGGGCGATCCTGCAAAGGTGACGATTGCCGGTGAGTCGTCGGGAGCGCTCGATATCTGCAACCTGATGGCCTCGCCGCTGGCTGCGGGCCTGTTTCGCGGAGCGGTGATGGAAAGTGGCGTCTGCGTCGATTCCTTATACCCCGACGCGCGCGAACTGCAGACCAGCGACGCGCCTCTGGCAAAGGATGCAGGCGTAGCGGCGGGGAGCGGTTCGTTGGCAGCGCTGCGGGCACTGCCGGCGGAGCGAATCATGAACGCCGCGGCTGATGATGGAGCGCTTGACTTCGAACCGGCGATCGACGGATGGGTGCTCCCCCGGCAGCCGGCGCTGGCCTTTGCTCAAGGCCGGCAGGCGAACGTTGCAGTGCTGGTTGGCAGCAATGAGAGCGAAGTGTCGATCTTTGCCAGCCCCCTGGTCGGTCGGCAGTCAAATCGGCCCAAGACGATAGCGGCCTATCGCGCGTGGCTCGGGAAAAAGTTTGGCACGCTCGCGGATCGAGTATTCGCGGTCTATCCCGCGCGCGAGGATGCCGACGTGCCGGTGGCCTTTCGAACCATGTTCTCGGATTACGACTTTGCCTTCGGCGCCTGGCTGCTGGCTCGCGACATGTCTCCGATCGGCAAAGATGCCTGGCTCTACCGCTTCACCTATGTCGGGCGTGGCCCGTTTGCGGAGCTGGGTGCCTTTCACAGCGAAGAGCTCATGTTCCTGAGCCGTCATTACTGGACCAGTTGGGTTCCCCAGCCTGAAGATGCCGCGCTGTCGCAGGCGATCATCGGATACTGGACCCGCTTTGTGAAAACCGGAAATCCGAATGGCAGCGGGCTCTCTGCGTGGCCGGCGTTCCGGCAGGGCGGGGAAGCTCAGGAACTGGGTCGCCGGATCGCCCCCGAAGCCGTTCCGCGCCAGGCAGGGTTCGAGCTGTTTCAGCAGTACCTGGATGCGCGGCTCAAAAAAGCGCAGTGAACAAGGCGGTCCGGGCCTGCACAACCCGTCACGGTACGATGGTGGTTCAGTCACTTTGCTTCCAGCTATCGAAATCTAAACCTGCAATGGAGGGTGTGGATGAGGTCCATCGCTGTCGCTGGGTTGTCTTTATGGTTGGCGGGCGCTGCAGCTGCGCAGGCAACAACGCAGGTCCTGAATGCAACCCCGTCGACCGTGGCGTGGGGTTACTACTGGTCGAAGGCCAAGCCGGTGCTCACCGTGCATTCCGGCGATACGGTGCGCATTCAAACCCTCTCCACCTGCGGGTCGAACGATCGCCTCAAGGAGGCGGGCGTCAACCCAGCCGACATCCCGGCATACAACCAGCCCATTTTCGATCAGGTCAAGGACAAGGGTCCGGGCGGCCACATCCTCACTGGACCCGTGGAGATTGCCGAGGCCGAGCCCGGCGACGTGCTCGAAGTCCAGATACAGAAGATCGACATTGACGCACCCTTCGCCTGCAACGGGTTCGGCGCCGGCCGCGGATTCCTCCCCAACGATTTTCCTTACGGCCGGCGCAAAATCATTCCCCTCGACCGCGAAAAGATGATCGGCCACTTCGCGCCTGGAATCGACATTCCGCTCCATCCCTTCTTCGGCAGCATGGGCGATGCGCCGCCGGAGTCAGCCGGCCGCTACGACAGCGCCCCGCCGTGGATGCACGCCGGCAACATCGATAACAAAGAGATGGTGGCGGGCACGACGCTGTTTATTCCCGTCCATGCGAAGGGCGCTTTGTTTGAGGTCGGTGATGGGCACGCCGGTCAGGGCAACGGCGAAGTCGACATCACCGCCATGGAAACCTTCCTGACCGGTACCTTCCGCTTCGTGGTCCACAAGGATCAGCACCTGCTCTGGCCGCGCGGAGAAACGCCCACCAGCTATATCAGCATGGGCTTCAGCCCCGACCTGAAAACAGCGACGGAAATGGCCGTGCGCAATATGATCGACTTCCTCGTGACGGAGAAACACATGTCGCGTGACGATGCCTACATGCTCACCAGCGTCGCCGTCGACGTGGACATCACGCAGCTGGTCGACGGCAACGTCGGCGTCCACGCCATTTGTCCGAAGGCAGTTTTTAAGCAGTGACTAAGCCCGTGGAGCGTTGGGTGCAGGCAAATCCCGCCCTGGATCGGTCTCCCGCAGCGCCACCGGCTGCGCAATCGGTATGGCCGGCTGCACAATGTGCTGCACCTCAGTCACCGGCGCCAGGTGCCGCGTCTTCTGGTAGGTGTAAACGATGCGGTGCACCACCGTAACCGTGGAGATGACGGCCAGGATCCAGAGCACCGGCGCCATCGCATCCCAGCGCTCGAACAGCGCGCCGATAATGATCAGCACCACGCGCTCCGGCCGCTCCATAAAGCCGACCTTGCACTTGCCGATGAGCGCCTCAGCGCGTGCGCGCGTGTAGCTGACCATCAGCGATGTGACCATGACGAACGCCGCCAGAAAAACGTAAAACAGGCGATTGCCGCGCGCGTAGAACACCAACAGCCCAAAAAACAGAACCACGTCGGAGTAGCGGTCGATCACCGAGTCGAAGAAGGCTCCAAACACCGTCACCTGGTGCGTCTGCCGCGCCACGCGGCCGTCCACCATATCGAAGATGCCGGCCCCGATGATCACCAGCCCCGCATACACAAACATCCGCACATAGTTGTGCTGGTTGCCGAAGCCGAACAGCACCGCCGCGCCCGTATTGATCACCAGACCGAGAAAGGTGAGGACGTTCGGCGAAATCCGAGTCAGAGAAAGCCCGTCGACGATGGCCTGGAGAATGACGCCGCAGCCAGCTCCAAAAGCGCGCGTCCAGGTGATAGGAGATTTTTCTTCCACTACGTTCCGGCTTCTGCTTCAGGGTTCTGAAGCGGTCAGGTTCAGGCGATCAGGTCAGGCTCGATGCAGCTTCCGCATCGTCGTGAATGGTGGCCAGCTTGAGAACTTCAAGCTCACGCTTGCCGTTCGGCGTGACTACGGTCGCCATATCGCCCACCTGCTTGCCCACCAATGCTTTGCCGATGGGAGAGGTGGTGGAAATGAGGCCCTTGCTCACGTCCGACTCTTCGCTGGTGACCAGCTTGTACTCGATTTTCTCATCTTTCGAGTTGTCGTAAACCAGCACCGTGGAACCGAATGCGGCCCGGTCGTGGGGAATATTCGAGAGATTCACCAGCGCCAGCTCTGCCATGCGCTTTTTCAGCTGCCCCAGCCGTGCGTTGACGAAATCCTGCCGCTGCTTGGCCATGTGATACTCAGCGTTCTCGCTGAGGTCGCCCATAGCCACTGCCTTTTTGATTTCTGCCGGCAACTCGTGCGTCAGCTCGTGTTCGAGCCCTTTAATCTCTTCCAGCAGCTTCTTCTTGATGTGTTCGGGCATGAGTCAGTTTCCCCTTAGGTTCGTCCCCGGTAACGCATGAAGCAAAACGCATGCTGCGCGGGACGGAAAGTGAGGATCCGCTCCGCCGCCAATCGGGATTCTGAACCCTGGAAAAGGAGTAAAAGTCCGAAGGCTGGGGTACCGCCTTACTCCTGATTATACGATGCGTGGCCGGACCGGTGTGCCTCCAGAAAGCTCTGCAAAATCAACACCGCAGCCACCTGGTCCACCACTTCCCGGTGCCCGGAAAGCGCCCGCCCCGCGGCATGCAGATGACGGTGCGCCTCGGCCGAGGTCAGCCGCTCGTCCCACAGGTGAACGGGCAGCGAAAATGCCTCGCGCAGCGACTCCGCAAAAGCGTGGGTTTTGGCCGCCTGGGGGCTCACGTCCCCCGACATATACAGAGGATTGCCCAGCACTATGGCCGAGCAACCGAACTTGCGCAGCAGCCTCCCCAGCGATTTCAGGTCCTGCTTCGTGTTTTTGCGCACCAGGGTCAGCACCGGCTGAGCCGTCAGGCCCAGCTCATCGGAGACGGCGACGCCAATGCGGCGACCCCCGAAATCAAGGCCCAGGAGACGGGGTTTCACAGTAGAGATGGTAACCCGGAGACATACAGAAAGCCGCATCTTAGAATGGGTTAGGGAATCAAACGAACATCATTTAACTGGAAAAGGTTCTCTCCCTGGTGCGACGCTTTTTTCTTCTTCTGCTCCTGACAGTTGTGGTCATAGCGGGCGTGGTCGCTTGCGCGCTGCTGGTCCCCGCCGGACCACGCGCCGAAACCTTCGTCGAAATCTCGCCCGGCATGTCGAGTATGCAGATCGCGGCACAGCTCCGAAGCCAGGGAATCATCTGGAGCCGCTACGTCTTCATCGGCCTTCACGAGTGGAAAGGTGGAACCCTGAAGGCCGGCGAATATCGCTTCGATCACCCTGCCCCAATGAAAGAGGTTCTCGATCGCATCCACCGTGGCGACGTGTACACCGTGGCGCTTACCATTCCGGAAGGCTCCAACCTCTTCGACATCGCCTCCAAAGTCGAGGCCGCCGGGTTGGGATCGAAAGAGGCCTTCATCAAGGCCGCCCGCCAGGATGGATCCCTCGTCACCGATCTCGATCCGACCGCCACCAGCCTTGAAGGGTATCTGTTCCCCGACACCTATCGCCTCGCCCGGCACACCGATCCCCAGGAGTTGATGGCGGTCATGGTCAAGCGCTTCCGTCAGGCAGCGCAGGGCATCGGCCTGACCACGGACTATCATCAGACCGTCACGCTGGCGTCACTGGTCGAAAAGGAAACGCCTCTCGATACGGAGCGCCCGCTCGTGGCCAGCGTCTTTGTCAATCGCATGGAGAAGAACATGCCGCTGATGACCGATCCTTCGGTGATCTACGCGGCGCTCCTCGATGGGCGCTATCGCGGCACGATTTATCAGTCGGACCTGCAGGCGGATTCGCCGTATAACACCTACAAGCGCGCGGGGCTGCCGCCAGGACCGATCTGCAATCCAGGGTTGAAGTCGCTCCAGGCCGCCATGCATCCGGCGCGCACGGATTATCTCTACTTTGTAGCGGCCAGCGCCGATCCCTCCGGGCAGTCGCGGTTTTCCGCGACCCTCGAAGAGCATGCAAAAGACGTTGAAGCTTACCGGCGCTCCGTGCGCAACACGGTGCCGCCGCAATGATCGTTGCGACAAAGCGTCACCTTGCAGAGGTCAATAGCCGCGTTCGCGGAGTAGACTCGCCCTCTGCTGCCTTGAGCCCGCCCCTCCGAATTCGAACCGCCGTGGCCGTCGCGCTGATGCTCTCGTTGCCGGTCCTCAATGGCTGTCTCTGGCATACCCGAAGAGTGCCGCAGGCCACCATGCCCGCCAATGTCCAGACGGTGCCGCCGGAGCAGCTGGTCGACCAAATTAACAAGCAATACGACGCGATTAATTCTCTGAACGGGACCGTCACCTTTACCGCGACCCAGGGCGGCACCCTCAAGGGTAGCGAGACCACCTACACGTCCTTCAGCGGATACATCCTGCTCCGCAAGCCGGAGTCGCTGCGGGTCATCGGATTTCTCCCCGTCGTCCATACGCGAGCCTTCGATATGGCCAGCGACGGCAAGACCTTCCAGCTGTGGATTCCCCCGAAGAACAAAGTGATCGAAGGCACGAACTCCGAACCCAACCCGCCGTCGGCCAATGCCTTTGAAAACATGCGGCCGTACATCTTTTTCGATTCGCTGCTGCTGCGCAAAGTCGGTCCGGATGATCTGCTGCTGGTCGAGACCGACAGCCCAACCGGCGTCAACCCAAAGACGAAGAAACTGGAGTTCCAGCCCGAATACCTGGTCACGGTGCTCGACCGCAAGGGCAACAGCAATGTGGTGTTCGCCAAGCGCGTCATCCACTTCAGCCGGATCGACCTGCGCCCCATCGCCGAAGACATTTACGACCAGAAGGGCCAGATCCAGACCCAGGCGACGTATGGGCCGCTGCAGACCTTCGGGACTGCGCGCTTCCCGGGAACCATCACCATCAAGCGCCCGCTCGATCAGTATCAGATTCTCATCAGCTTCCAGAAGCTGGTCATCAACCAGCCGCTCAACGACGAGCAGTTCCAGCTGACGATTCCGCAAGGAACGCCCGTCCAGAAACTGCCGTAAGAACAGCCGGCACGTGGTGAAAAAATGGGCACAATCAGTTTGCGCCTGGCCACCAGGTCAGACGTCCCCGTTATTTATGACATGCTGCTACAGTCGGCAATCGCGCAGGGCGGCGAGGCCGAGGTATGTGTCGACCCTGAAAATCTCCTCGCGGACGGCTTTTCCGCCAATCCACGATTTCAATGCCTGCTTGCCGAGTGGGATGGCCAACCCGCGGGGTTGGCGCTCTACTTCTTCATCTATTCCACCTGGACCAGCCGCAATGGCCTCTACCTGGAAGATCTGTATGTCGCACCACAGTTCCGGCGTCACGGTGTCGCCCGTTCGCTCATCACGGAGTTGGAAGCGGTCGCGCAGCGTGCCGGCTGCCGCTACATGCGCTGGCTGGTCTTGCGCGGCAATCAGTCGGCAATCAGGTTTTATGCAACGGTTGGAGCGAAGATTTCGGACGAGACCGGAATCGTCACGCTTCCGGTCGCGGCTCAAGCGCATTTGCCTGGAGAAATTCCCTAAAGCGGCCGGTCCGTATAGAGCGTTTTGTCGGAAAGCTCCTCGACCGGAAACAGTCTTCCCCGCAAAAGCGCCTGCACGTGGTCGTGAAAGTCTCCCGGAACAAACAGCAATTTGCGTGGCCCCGTGCCCCACATCGGCAATAAATCCGCGTCGCTCAGGAAAATATGCGGCGCGTCAGGATAATCCGACCCCCAGATCATCGACGATCCGAACATCTGCCCATGCGTCTCCGCGTCGGGAGAGAAATAATCCGTCGCGCCATGGAACAGCAGAGCCGGCCGGCGCGTGTAGAAAATGATCGATGACCCATCCGCCTGATCGCCATAGAGCATCAGCTGCGCGTCGGCATTGGCCGGAGCGGCTGTGATCCGGTTGATCGTGTGCGCCATCGTGCGTGACGAAAGCATCGGCTCAAAGCGAACCAATGCGATGTGCGCGGCGATCAGTACCACTGCAACCGTGAAGGCGACACTCACCGTGGCCTCAAACGCATGACCCTTGCGACGCAGTCGCCATGCGGCCAGCGGACCCAAAAAGAAGGCCACCGCGGCCATCATCGCCGGCAGCCGCAAGGCCGCGAATGAGGGGCCGGTCAGATCGAAGAAGTGCGACATGGAGAGCGTGTAACCGCCCACGCCACGATGCGCCAACAGGGTCCCAATGTCCGCAACAAACGGCAGATGCCGCGACTCCCACAATCCCCACGCCAGAAGCGCAGCAGCCGCAAAGCCCGCGGCCATAAAAAACACATGAGCGCCCGAGAGCCATCCCGACGACCCGCGCCGCCCGTCGCTCTGCGATTCCTCAATCACCGACAGGCCGCCGGCGATCAGCATCAGCAGCGCTGGATAGGTTGGCCAGGTGTAGTACTCCTGATTCGTCGAAATGGCGAAGAAGAGCAGGATGAATCCCGCGAACAGCGCGAGCAGCATACTCGTGCGGGCGCGAAAGCGCAGCCGCGCCGCGAGCGCGGAAGATTCGTATGCCGTCAGCCGCGGATCGAGAAACTGAATAGTGTTGGTCGCGTCGTATCGCAGGTCCGAATAAAACAAATGGCGATTGCGCCACGCACGCCGCAGAACTACCGGCAAAAACAGAGTCCACGGAAACAGCCAGATCAGCTGGCCCAGCCAGTACACGAACCACGGCTGCCGGTTATAGTCGTGCGGATAGCGCGTGCCCAAAAACCGCAGCACATGCTCGTTGATGAAATAGAAATAAAAAAATCCGTGCACGTGCCCCGGCGTGGGAATGTTGCCGACAGGATTGCCGTGATCCGGATTGCGCAGCCCCGCCAGAATGTGCCACGGCGCACCGATGGCGAGGAACAACAGCAGGCCGGTGAGAAGACGGAACTGCCGCCACTTGCGCCAGTCGCCGGTAAGGATCAGGTAGGGAACCACCGCTGCGACAAAGAAGACCGGCGCGATCAGCCCCTTGGCCAGCAGCGCCAGCGCCAGCGAGCCGTAAGCGAGATAGAACCGCTCCGGTTTGCGATCCTCAATCCCCGTCAAAAAACTGTACAGCGCCAGCATCAGGAAAAACGTAAGAAGCGATTCCGGGATGAGCGTGCGCGTAAAGAGAAAAACTCCCACTGAGGTCAGCAGGCCCAGCGCGGAATAGAAGGCGGCTCTGTCGCCCCAGGCGCGTCGTGCCCACATCCACGCGATGACAGCGCAGCCCAGCACGGCCAGCACCATCGGCAGGTGCGTCGCGAACACGTTGTAGCCGAAAAGGCGATAGTCGATCGCGACCATCCAATACGGCAGCGGTGGCTTTTCAAGATACCGGATCCCGTTCACGTAGAGCGTGACCCAGTCCCCGCTGGTGGCGATGTGCTGCGCCGCCTGAGCGTGCGTCGCGTCGGCGTCATCGAGAAGCGCGGGCGAGAAAAGCGCGGCAAAATGAACAGCAACAAAGACAAGAACCAGCAGTGTCCAGGCGCGCCTGGGGGTAGAGTAGAGCGAAGGCTGGCTGGATGGTGTCGCCGACTGAGTTTTTGACAATGGCGGATAGGTCATTGGTTCGGAGCTCGGCACAAGGTCCAGAATAACAGCGCAAATGCAGGGGGATTGGGCGCCGGACCATGACGGACGATCGTGCCAACGTGCAGCGGCTCAGAAAGAAGCTGCGCGAAAACCTGATGAAATGTGCCGATAATCCGGACGTCGATCCGGTCCACGACACGCGGACCGGCACCCGCCGCCTGCAGGCCACCCTTGAAGATATCGTGCGCCAGCTTCCTATGGTCGAAGCATCGGACCCGTTGCGCGACGCAGCCACGGCCACCATGAAGGTGCTCAGGAAGATTCGCCACGAGGCGGGTCCCGTCCGCGATCTCGACGTTCACCGCAAGCTGCTCGAGAAGCTGACGAAGCGGGCCACAGGCGCCGGCGAAGAGAAACCACTACTGCCAGAACAGCCGAAATTAGCGCTCAGCGATCCCGACGAACTGAAGGCTCCGAACCCGGCGCCTCCCCTCACTGCCCTCGACAAACAGGTCGATGACCTGGACGCATGGCTCAGGCATCGCCGCAACGAGCTGGCCGCTGGAATCAAGGCCCAGGCGAAAGACTTCGCCGCCAAACTCGATAAGCGCGTCGACGAGCTCGAAGCGGCTCTGCAAACGAGGCGCGTTCGGCGGGCGCGCAAAAAGCCGCCTGGCGTCGTGGCGCTCGACAGCTTCGCCCGCCTCGCGTCCGAGATGCAGGTGCTCGACGCCGGCAACCTGCACGATTTCCGCAAAGGAGCGAAAAAGGCGCGCTATGTTGCGGAACTCGCGGCCCACACCGACGCGCAGGCCAGGCTGGTGGGCGAAACGCTCAAAAAACTGCAGGACGAAATTGGCGACTGGCACGACTGGGTGGTTCTCGCCGAGGAAGCTCATTCCGCGCTGGGGCACCAGGCACCCGAGCTGATCGCGCTGCTCGAAGCCGAGCGCGAGCAGCACTTTGTTGCCGCCATCAAAATGGCCGCCAAGCTGCGCGGACGATTGATGGGCGAGTGGCTGGCGGTTTCGCGTCGTCCCGCAGTGCGCGCCACAAACGCGCTCCGCACCGGCGTGGCGCGACGCCGCAGAGCCACGTCGTAGGCCGCTCGTGTAGGCTGCTGGGTGAATGGAATCCCTGAACTGACGCTCGCCAGAATATTCTCCGCGCATGCAAACTTTTGCCGCCATTGATATCGGATCCAACTCCTGCAGGCTGAAGATTGGCAGCGTCGTGCAGCACCGCCTGCGCATCGTGCATGAGGATCGCGAGGTGACGCGCCTCGGAGCCAGCGTCTTCGAGACGGGCATCGTCTCCCCCGAAGCTATGGCCGCAACGCTCCGCACCTTGAAGCGTTTCTACAAAGCAGTCCAGCTGAACGGCACTGACAAGGTGCGAGCCGTGGCCACCTCCGCCATGCGCGATGCCCGCAATTCACGCGCCTTTCAGGCATGGGTGCGCGACGAAACCGGGTGGGATGTCGAGATTATCTCCGGCCTCGAAGAAGGCCGCCTCATCCATCGCGGCGTCGTCGAAAACGAGCCCGGCGCCGGCGGCCGCTGCGTGCTGGTCGATATCGGCGGCGGCAGCTGCGAGATCACCGTCTCCGAACACAAACGCATTCACGAGACCATCAGCCTGCCGCTGGGCGCCGTGCGCCTCACCCAGGAATTTCTGCGCAGCGATGTTCCCGCCAAAGATGAAGTTCGCCGCCTCCGTCAGTTCATCGACCGGGAACTGCGCAAAGCGAAGCGCCGCATTCATCCCGAACACATCCGCCTGGTCATTGGAACGTCGGGCACCGCGGCGGCCCTCTTCGATGCCGGCCGCGCCCTCGGCAAAGGCCGCGCCAGCAAACAACTCGTCCCCACGCCAACCGTGCGCCGCCTCACCTCGAAGCTCACGAAAATGAAACCGGGCGAGCGCTCGGCCGTCCCCGGCATCGGTCCAAAGCGTTCGGAAATCATCATCGCCGGCGCCCAGGTCTTTGCGGAAATCCTCGAAGGCTTTGGACTGCCCGGCTTTCGTTATTCTCCCATGGGTCTGCGCGACGGGATCCTCGCACAGATGCTCGCCGAGCAGGATTCGCGCGCCTCCATCCACCAGCAGTTCGAGCGCGAGCGCTGGCAGGCGGTTGAAGAAGCATGCCGCCGTTACGGCATCGATCCACGCCAGGCGGAGCCCGTCCGGCAGCACGCCGCCCAGATGTTCCGTGATCTGGCTGCCGTCCACGATCTGCCGCCCGAGTACCGCACCTGGCTCGAAGCTGCAGCCATGCTGCGCGACATCGGCAAGTTTCTCAACCACCAGGGCTATCACCGCCACGCGCAGTACATCATCGCCAATTCTGAGCTCTATGGATTCACGCCGCAGCAACGCGTCGTCACTTCGGCCATCGCGCGCTATCAGGGTAAGAGCCGGCCGGCGCCGGAAGGCCGCACCATGCGCCAGGTTCCTCCCGAGGAATACGAGCATGTGCGTCGTGCGGTGGTGTTGTTGCGCCTTGCTGTCGCGCTCAATCAGGATCGCGCCAGCGACGTGCTCAAGGTTCGCGTCCGCGTTTATCCCAAACGCGTGCTCCTCGAACTGCTGCCCGGGCGCACAGGGGCCGAACTCGAGCTCTGGTCGCTGCGCAAAGAAGCCAGCTATTTCCGCGAAGTTTTCGGACGCGATCTCTTCGTGGCTTTGGCGTAAATCCCCCGCAGAATCCTGGGATCGACCAGCCAGTGCAGCGTACCCGGCAGCCGCGTGCAGTCAATGCGAGCCACCGCGCCTTTGCGCAGCCGCGTGCTCATCCGGCCCGAGGGCGCCAGCAGCGATCCAAAGAAAATCGCAAGGTTCGGGTTGTGCCCCACCACCAGCACGTTTTCGTATTTCATCAGGCTGCGGATCAGGTCCTGGAACTTCTGCACCGTCGCATCCGGCGCCAGCGCATCGCTCAGGTCAATCTTGTTTTCGGAGCCCGTTTCCGTGCCCACCAGCGACGCGGTCTGCAGCGCGCGCTTCAGCGGGCTCGAAACCACGCGATCGAACTGCACATTGAGCGCGCTCAAAAAACTGCCCACAAGAATGCACTGCTGCTTGCCCTCCTTGTCGAGGGAGCGCTTGACGTCAACTTTAGGATTGGCGCGGCGTGTGCCGGCGCTGGCGTGGCGAAGAATGTAGAGGTTCATGGTAAAAGGCCGGAAACGTGCTCCAGTTCCTCTTTTGGGAGAGGCTTTTAACCTGATTGTAACAATCAGCTCACCGGCCAATTGTTAATTTCGCGGTCCTGTCTCTATAGTTTTCAGGGTTTTGCGTCGATTGGCGCGTCGAACCCGCTCACCCCCGCGTGACCGGCTGTGGCATCGGAATCGGCCCAGGGTAGGGCTCAGGATCCGGTTCGGGCGGCGGACCAGGCGCCGGTTCGGGGCTGGGCATCGGCGGATCGGGCGTAGGCAAGGGGCCGGGATCGATCCCTGGTATCGAGCTGAAGATCGAGTCGAAGCGCTGGAAGTTTTCCGTTGCAAGGGTCACGGTCTGTGGGAGCGCGCGGCCGGGTGGAGAGTTGCTTCCGACAACTCCCATACCTCCGCGACCAGCAGTCCGCCCAGCCATCCGCGTCGAGCCTTGGGCTCGAATCCGTGAGACCTCAGGAGCCTTCGCCAAGGCGGAATCTCGCGGACCGTCAGGCCGGTGAGCATGCCAAACGCCGAATAAAGGCCGGCAATCATCGCTCGTGCCAGCCATATTTTCAAACGTCTGCCTTCGGGGATCTGAAATTCCGAAACCACCCACCGTGCACCCGGATCGAGCCGCGGCCGTAGGCGCGCAACCATGTGATCCATCTCCGCCTCGGTCAGGCAATCAAGAAAAAAATGGGTGGCGACCAGGTCGTAGCCTCTCGACGCTGGCTCGAAGCTGCGAGCATCCGCGCATACCGTGCTCAGCCGATCCTCAGCACCCTCACGGGCCACCCGTTTTCGCAGCAGCGCGAGCATTGCCTGCGACAGATCGACCGCTTCAGCCCGAAGATGCGGACTCTCCGCCAGTAGCCGCGCAACGAAACGTCCATCGCCGTCCCCCAGAACGAGCCCCCGCCGCGCATTCCCGGCCTCCCGCAAAAAGTGAAAGCGGCACCGCTCCAGCATCGGTCCCAGCGACAGGTACTCCATCGCACGATAGACACGCGCGATGCGGTCAAACTGCGGCAACGGCGCGGCTATTTCCACCACGGAATCAGAAGGAGCAACGGCGTCAGCAGAATCGCGTCGGCCAACACACGCATGGTCAGCGCCGACGGTGCATGGTCCCGCTCTCTCCCCATCTGCGATCGGCGGAAATCGCGATCGAGCGCAAAGAACAGCATGGCCGAAGCGAATAGTGCGGCCGCAAGACTGAGTTCTCCAGGGTTGCGCCGTGCGGCGAACATAAAGATGCCGGTGGCAACGGCAAGCGCGACCGCTGCGATCGAAACCACCGGCCGCCGCGACCGCTCCCCCTGCTCCCAGGCATGAATGGCGCTGCAGTTAAGCCAGCAAAGAGCAGCAAGCAAGGCCGCCAAACCCGCCAGGTCGGCATGCGCATAGCCCGCGACCGACCACGCCGGGACCGCGCAGGCGGCAGCGAATACCACGCCCACTACGAGTTCCCGCGGTAAGCGCATGCGCCGCAAAGGCAGGTGCACCGCCGCCGCGTACACCATCGCCACTCCGAAAATCCACGAATCTTCGCGGCGCGCACTCCCAGGCATGCGAGCGGCGATCAGCCAGCCCAGAATAACCACGGCGACTCCTGCGCAGATTAGCAGCGCGCGGCGATGATGTGCGTGGAACCGATGACGTTCGCGCAGATCGCTGCGCGCTGCGCCGGCCCTGCCATCCAGCAGGCGGTCGGCGACGTACACCAGCCAGGTCCCGACAGTGAGAACGGCGAGGGTGCTCCATGAAATCTCGGCCCCCACTGCCCGGGCAAGGCTCCAAGCCCATAGCAGGGCCACGGTCGGTGCATCAAGGCTCAGCAAATGCCAGTAAATCGGGACGGCGGCCAGGCGGGACCGCCGTCCTTCGACAGAAGCAGGGACGGAAACGACTAAATCCACCTCTCTATTCTAGAAGTGAAAACGGTACCGAACCTCCCCGTAAACCTGGCGTGCATCATTTTCGTGGAAGCCGCCAAAGGTGAGACTGTTATCCAAAAGCACCCTCGTGTTTGCCACGTTGGCCGCCTGCGCGTTGATGCTCCAGTTCTCACCAAACGACTTGCCCAGCGCCAGGTCGAACGTCGTATGCCCGGGCAGGTAATCGCCCGTATACGGTGAAGGCGGATCGGTGAAGCCATTCGAAAATCCCGATCCGTAGTAGACGTTGAACGACGCATAAGCGCGCCGCGGCAGATTGCCGTTGAACCCCGCGTTGAGCGTGTTGCGCTGGTCGTGGTCCAGTGCCGAGTAGCCCGGATCAACCGCGCAATCCGGCGAATTCGCCGGGTAGCAGATCAGCCCGCCCGTGATCGCTCCTCGCTGTTGGGCGATCTGGTTTGAATACGCCAGATGGGCCTGCCCATAGCGCCACAACCGCGGCGAGCGCAGCGTCAGCTCCCATCCCTGGATCAGCGCACCGTCCACCGTGACCGGAATAAAGATGCTCGACTCGCCGATATTGCTGTGGTCCAGAAAATTGTTGGCGCGCGTCTCAAACGTATCGGCGTCCAGCAGCCATCCACGCCACGGTATCTGCAGCCCGAACTGATGCTCCTCGTCGCGCTCGCCCCGCAGCGGAACAAAGCTCGTATCGCTGGATTGCGCAAACGCAAGCGCCGGCCCGGAAACGCTGGTGAGCGGTGGAGGCTGGTAAAAACGGCCGTAGAACCCGCGCAGCACCCAGCCTAATTTAGGAATCTGCACCGCCATACCAACACGCGGATCGAAAGCGTTCTCAGAAAGTGCGCCCTCGAAATGCGTCTGCCGCGCTCCGCCAATCAGCGTTAGCCAGGGCGTGGGGCGGTAGTTGTCCTCGACGAAGGCTTCTTCCACTCCTCCGTTGACCAGCGAGCTCTCCGAAAAATTCTGCGCGCTTGCGTCGTTGAACTTTGCGCCAAACAGATCGCTTTCGTGCTGATCGTAGCCATACAAGCCGGCCTTGAACGAATTGCGCGCGATACTCGTCGAGAAATACGCCTGCGCGCCGCTGTACTGGCCGGTTTGCTGCGCCGTCGTCGCCGTCGGTTGATCCGCGGCGTTGGGTTGGTAGTTCGCATCGTTGTAGTGGTAGAACGGCGAAATTTCGAACAGCGAAGCCGCGCTCAGCGTGTGAATCCACGAGAAAGTCGCCAGCCCATCGGTCTCGTGCTGTCCATCCCGCAGACCGGAAGAATCGTAAAGCTGGTTCTCCCAGTCGCCTGGGTTCGGATCATACGGAATCTGATAGTAGTCTCCGCGCAGCTGCGCGACGAAACGCAGCTGGTCGCGCGGATTCCGGTTGAAGATCAGCGACGTAAACCCGCCGTATCCGTTTTCGGCGTCGTGCACCGGCCTTTCCATCGGAGCCATCAGGCCATAGTCGCTGCGGTTGCCGTTTACCGAAGCGAACCACGAAAAGCGCTCCGTATGATCGCCGAGGCTCAGCTGGCTGTCAGTCTGGTAATAACTACCTATCGTTGTTACAAATTCACCCTCTCGGCTCGCTTCAAAGCCGGTCCTCGGGATCACGTTGAACATACCGTAGGTGCGATCGCCCAGATCGGCCCCATAGCTGCCGCGATCCACCTCAACCGTGTCAATGTCGCGAGGGTCGATCTGCGGCCCGATATTGCTGGCGATGTTCGTGTTCGGAATCGGTACGCCGTCGATCATCCAGTTCAGTTCGTGGCCGCCGCGCATATGCAGCATGTCGTGGGTCATGTACGCGCCCGGCGTGTAGTCGGTAATCATCGCCAGCGAGTTGGTGCGGTCCGCACCCGGTGTCTGCTCGATCTCCGAGCGGCTGATCATCGTTTCCGGTGTCACGGAATCCACGTTCGCCGCCTGGGTTTCGGCATGCACCTCCGTCGTTTGCCGCACCGACGCGACCTCCAATGGGAAGTGCAGAATTTCAGAACCGTTCGAACTGACCGTGATGGTCTCGTCGAGCGTCGTGAATCCTGCGCTCGAGACCGTGGCAACGTAGACGCCCGCAGGCACCGCGGGGATCGAAAACGTTCCTTCCGAATTCGTCGCCGCGGTGAAGGAAAGATCGGAATGGGCGGCACGCAGCACAATGGATGCCCCCGCAATGGGGCGATGGCCGGGATCGTGCACGATGCCCTGGACCTGGCCCAGCACGGCGCCATATCCGAGCGGCGCCCAAAGCAACAGCGCAAGAGGCAGAAATATCATTCGCAGCATCTGAGGCTCCTGGAGAAAAGCTCGCAAATGTAACAAAGATTGTTGCAAATGGAGCCGGCGCTGCCAGAGGCAGCATCAGCGGTCCAGTTGCCTTGCGTTACAAGGCGAGGAGCTGCGGAGGGCCGCGCTTGTGGCGGGTGCGATCGGCAGAGATGCGGTAACCGGCTTCAGCGGCGCGAATAACGGCCGCGGTGCCGGTGGCAGGGCCGGCGACAGCGGGCAGGCTCACCCCGGCAAACAGGTGAGGCTGCAGCAGCGGGGTCGCGGCGCAGGGAGCAAAGGGGCACTTCGACGAAACCACATGCGCGCTTGCAGGAAGGTTGCCCACCTGCATGTCCAGCGCGCAGTGGTGTTTTCCATCGCGGCGGCAACAGGCTGGCAATTGCGATTCGTCAGGACCCGATGCAAAGGCAGGCGCGATCAGCGGAAGGCTGAAGAGAAGTACCAGCGCCATGGCGAATGCGCGTCGCATGCGTCCCAATCCTACCAAAGCACCCGAGAAACCCCACGCCAGTCAGCGCGGTTCAGCGCCGGATCGCTACTGCGCCGTGGTGTAATCCTGCTGCACCAGCGCCCAAACCTCATTCTTTTTCGACGTCAGCGTCAGATGGTGCGACACCGAGTCCGAGGCATCCTTGTCCGGCGTGTACGACAGCGTGTACTGGTTCTTCAGCAGCGCCGCCAGCTTGTTGTACCCCTCATCGGCCTTGTCCTTCTTGCCTTCCACCATGTATCCGCCGGTCGCGCTGCACAGCTTCTCCAGGATCTCTTTGCCGTCGATGTGCGGCCCCTCCGATGGATTCTGCCCTCCGCTGCGCCGCCCGCTGCCGCCGCCACCCGGATAACCGCCACCGCCGCCGGGATAGCCGCCGCCACCGCCAGGAATACCGCCCCCGCCCATGCCGCCTCGACGGTTCGACCCCGGATTCGTGTTCGTGCGTTCCTCTTCGCCCTTGAAGTAAATGGCGAAGATCGCCACGTTCGAGGCCTGCGCCGCTTCGATGGCGTCGTTGATTGTCTCCTTGCTGTCGCGGTCGACGCCGTCCCCCGCAATAATCAGCACGTGATGGCCCGGCTGCTTCTTCAGAACCTCGGTCGACGACAGATAAATCGCGTCGTACAGCGTCCCGCCATAATTGCCCTCACGGTGTTCGCCCGCGCTCTGGTCGCCGCTGTTGTCGCCGCCATTGTTTTGATTCCCGAACTGCGGCGATCCCAGCTGGTTCAGCGAGTCGTGCAGCTTGTTCACGTTCGAGGTCGGATCTTCCAGCAGGTCCACTTCGTGGGCAAACTGCACCACGAAAACCTTATCGTCCGTCCCTGGCAGCGTGTGATCCACAAAGTGGACGCTGGCCAGCCGCAAATCCCCCAGCTCCGTTTTCAGGTTCGCGCTGGTCTGCCCCAGGATGCCGAACGTCATCGGCGCCGGCTGCGCGGCCGAGAACGACGTCACCGTCTGGATGTGCCCGTTATCCGTCAGCGTGATGTCGGCCGCTGTGAGGTTCTTGACCGGATCCCCCTTCTTGTCGACAACCGTCACCGGCATGTAAACCGGCATGGCGGCAGCAGCCGCGGGGGCAGGCGCGGGCGCGGCTGCTGGCGGAGTTGTGTTCTGCGGCGTTGCCGGCTTCGGGGTTTGCGCCACAGCGCCGCTTGCCAAAAACGTCAAAGCGGCCAGAGCCGCAGGAACCGACAAATGGATGCCACTGGAAATCTTCATAGTTTCGAGAGGGGCGAAACCCCCCATTTAGACGTTAGCACTGGCACTCTGGTTGCGGCGCCGCCGGTCAGCAGCCCCCGCCGTGCCGCCGCCACATCAGGTAATCGACGGAATAGCGGCCTGCGCCAAAAATCAGGGCCATGAGCGCAGCGAACAGAAAGGTATACGGATCAGCTCCATAAAACTTGCCCGGATCGCTGATGATCGAACCCAGCGCGGCGCGGTCGGCCGTCAGATACGCCACCAGCATATCGCCGGCCAACAGCAACCCGATCAAGCGTGTCGCCAGGCCGCCGAACAGCAGAATTCCACCGACAAATTCGAGCAGCGAAACGCAGATCACCGTAAAGTGCGGTGCGGGAATATTGAGGCTCGCAAAAAATCCGGTCGCGCGGTCCAGGTTGTGCAGCCGCCCCCATCCCGACTGCGCAAACTGCCACCCCCAGTAAACCCGCACCAGCAGCAGGAACGGCGATTCGAGTCGAGCGGAGAGAAGCTGAAAGCGGCGATAGAGCCCTGGGATCAGTCCCATGGGTCTACCAGGCGCCGGTGTCGTGGCAGGCGTGCTCATGCGTCGTTGCCCTTTCTTGCAGGGACTATCGGATCCGTCAGCGTGTGAACCAACCCAGCATAGCCCAGGTGGCGAATGCCTCCTGCAGAAACGCGGCCGGCTGGTCTTCCGGCAGCGCGCTGTCCTTCAGCGCAAGGTCGATAGCGTCGCCCAGATTCTTCCCCGCCGTCAGCGCCGAAAGCAGCCCGAATTCCTCCACCGAAAGCGGCTTGTACCATACCGTGTTCTCGTGGCGATGGACCGCCAGGTGCATCGGATTCGGCTTGAGCGCCGCAACATGGCGCACGTGCCGACGCTTGCGCGATGTGCTCGCATTGTTCGCCGAAGAAGCGCTGCTGCCATTCTCTGTGCGCACCTCCAGCAACAGATCATCCACCGGATACGAGAGCGCCAGCACGCGCAAATGCGGCTGCAGCCGCATCGTTGAATTTTCGTCGATGGCCGCCAGCTCTTCCGCGCTGAGCCGCTCGCGCTCTTCTGAATCGAACGCCTCAATGTGCGCCCACTCCAGGCGCACCATGTCCCGAGCGAGTGTCGGGTGCGGCCCCAGATGCTCCGGATGCTCCGCCAGCCACCCTTCCAGCCGCGACCCCAGATTCCGCAGCGAGAACGACTCCGAAGGGCAATCGGTCAGATACGCCCGCATCAGCGTGTCGAACTTCGCGCGGCCCAGAATCGCCAGCAGCCCCGGAAAATCATCTTCGAACGCCGTGTAAAGCCGGAACCAGTACTGCCGGTTGTAAATTTCCAGCCGCTCGAACGACGTCAGGCGATCGTTCGGCCGAATGATCGCGTTGGCCTCGCTCACATTCGACGCGCCATCGCGCCGCCGCCGCGGCATCGTCTCCTCGCGCGTCAGCGGATGCATCACCGCCGCCGCCATCCGCCGCTGGATATCCTGCAGCTGGCCGCCAGCCGGGCTGCCAGTTTGATTCTCGGCCCCCGTCACCGCGCGACTCCCGCCGGCTCCGCCATCGGGTTGGCCGCCGCCTGCACCGCAGCCAGGCTGTTCTCGGCCGCAGCCGCCTCAGCCGCGGCCTTCAGAAACTTCGTTGCCTTCAACGCCTCGGCATGCACCTCGTCGAAGCTGGGAACATTGTCGTCCCACTCCAGCAGCGTCGCCGTCGGCCCGCAGCGCTCAATGGCCCGCGCATACAGCCGCCACACCGCGGGCAATACCGGGTGGTCATGCGTATCGAGGATGTACTTCTCGAATTTGCTGTGGCCCGCAATGTGAATCTGCGCCACGCGATGCGCCGGCACCGCATTCACGTAAGTAAACGGATCGAAGCTGTGGTTCTTCGACGAAACATAAATGTTGTTCACGTCCAGCAGGATGCCGCAGTCCGCCCGCTCCACCACTTCGTTCAAAAATTCCCACTCCGTCATTTCGGAAGCGTGAAATTCCGCGTAGCTCGAAACGTTTTCCACCACCACCGGCACTTCGGTAAAGTCCTGCACCTGGCGAATCTTCTGTGCCGTCACTTCCACCGCTTCCCACGTGTAGGGCATGGGCAGCAGATCGTGCGTGTACCGCCCGTCCACCGACCCCCAGCAAAGGTGGTCGCTCAGCCACGGCGTCTTCGTGCGCCGCGCCAACTGCTTCAGCCTCTTCAGGTGCTCGCGGCTCAGCGGATCGGCGGAGCCGAAGTACATCGAAACGCCGTGCTGCACAACGTCGTACTGCTCCAGAATCTGGTCGAGTACCTCCAGCGGCCGCCCGCCGTCGACCATGTAGTTTTCCGAGATGATCTCGAACCAGTCGACCACCGGGTGTCGGCTCAGAATGTGCTGGTAGTGCGGAATCCGCAGACCAATGCCGACCCCGTAGTCGGTAAACCCGTTAAATCGATTTGCAGGCAAATGAAACCTCGAGGGGTGAGAAGCAGAAGGGCCGCCTCATCAGCGGCCCTTCGCGCCTGGATAAAACTAGTCAGGCATCTTCGAGCCGTCGGTGGCGCAGCCGCCCTTACCCTTGCAGCTGTTCTTGCCTTTGCAGCCGTTGTCGCTGCTCTTGCAGCCGCCCGTGCCTTTGCAATCGTTTTTCCCTTTACACGAGTGCTTGGCTGGCTTGTCCAGATTGACACCGGCGAACGACAGCTTGCCCGCCTTCAGGATCGGTGTGCTGCTCGAGGTGCTGTTCACCGAAGCGTGCATTACTGTCACGCCGCTGAGCAGACCGGAAACAGCCGCAGCGACCATCATGGTCTTCAAGGATTTCGTCATCTTTGTCATTCCTCCATCGGATTGCGAGGACCAGACCTGGCGTACCTGGGGGGAACTGGGGAGCGCCGGGCGGGGGACCTCGCGGTGCGGATTAGACTACATAATCAACTACGCCTCGTGCCACTCTGCCGGATTGTTTTTTTCCTCCGTTGACCGAATCTTCATCCTCCTGCCCGCGGGCTCTCGGGTTCAGGCCTCCTGGGGCGCGCTGCATCCCCAATAGAAGGAACCGCCCAGGGACCAATGGCATCTTTGCGTGGATCAACGCGCAGCCTCGCCGGCGAGTGACCCGCCGGGCGCCCGCTTCGCCCCCCAGGCGCCTTCTCAGCCGACGGCGCGGTCCATTTTTCGGTATCTCACCGTCTCCACATGGGATATACAGGATTCTCATGCCACCACGGCCAACCGATCCTTTCCTCCGCACGCTCGGGCGCGTGGTTCTGTTGCTGCTCGTCGTGTGCGCTGCGGATCAGTCGCGCGCATCGGCCCAAACGGCTCTCTCCATTCATCCGACCACTTGCGTCTGGCGCCAGGGCGACGATTCCCAATGGGCCGCACCCGGCCTCGACGAATCGGCATGGTTGCCGGTGTCCCAATGGCCTGCAGGCGCTACCCCCACTCCTGATTTCTGGCTGCGCTGCCGCTTTCAGACCGGCGACCTCGCAGTCGCGGTCACGCCGACGCTGCAAATCTCCGGCGACCTTGCATACCAGGTTTTCGTTGAAGGCCGGCCGATTGGCTCGTTCGGCAACCTCGCCACCGGCCAGCACACCATCGGCGCTGTGCGCGACTACACTTCGCCGGCCTTCGCCCCGAGCCACCGTCCTGTACTGGTCGCGCTGCGAATGATGTACACCCCGGTGCTCGATGGCGTGCAGGTCCTTCCCAAACTCACCCTCGGCGATGCCCAACTCCAGCGCGGCAACTACCTCGCCCAGGTCGTCGCCAGCGTGCGCTCGCAATGGTTGACGTGGACCTGTTACACCCTCATTACCGCCGCCGGTCTGTTCTTCTTCGCCCTCTATTGGTTCGACCGCAGCCAGCGCTATCTGCTCATCATCGGAATCGTCTGGCTCGCCCTCGCCGATCTTCGTATCAACGAGTTCCTCTATACCGCTTCCATCCCATATCCATCCCGTCTCAATTTCTTTCTCTATGCCATCGGACAGGTGGGATCGATCCTCATTCTTCAATTCTTCTTTACCCTCAATCACCGCCGCGTCCCCTGGATCTATCGCGCCGTCCAGACAATCAACGGGTTGCAGGCGGTTGCGCTGCTCATTGCTGTTTTTCTTCCTCTTCACTGGGCCATGGCTCTCCGTTATCACGCCGAAATGGCCAATTGGGCGGATTTCACGCTCATAACCGCCAT
This sequence comes from Acidobacteriaceae bacterium, assembly GCA_036272255.1. Lineage (GTDB taxonomy): Bacteria > Acidobacteriota > Terriglobia > Terriglobales > Acidobacteriaceae > Palsa-343. The sequence continues at coordinate 58,389 of DATAZC010000111.1, forward strand.
GCTCATTGGCTGTTCGGCGCCTTTCATCGCCTTTCGGCCCCTCACTCGTTTACGCGGCGTTCAAATTCCGCTGGCCATCGTTTGTTGCCTGTGGGCGCTCACCGATGCTGCCTATTACACGGTGCAGCTCCCGCTCTTCACTGAGCCCGTCACCGTTTGGTTTAACCGCATCCAGCCCTGGCGGTCGCTCGCCATTGCTGCTGTGGTCGTCGCCCTTACGCTTCTGCTCGTTCAGCGCCTTCGCGCGACCAACCGCGAGCGTGCTGAGCTCGAAGGCGAGATGCAGGCAGCGCGCCACATCCAGCAGCTTCTTGTGCCCGAAACGCTCGACGTCGCACCCGGCCTGTCCATCGAATCCGTCTTCCTGCCGGCACAGGAAGTTGGCGGCGATTTCTTCCGCTGCCGTGTATTGCCCAACGGCGCGCAGCGCATCCTGCTCGGCGACGTCAGCGGCAAAGGCGCGGCCGCTGCCATGACCTCCGCCGTCCTTCTTGGAGCCGCCGAGCGCCACGATACTGACTCGCCTGCGCAATTGCTCACCCATCTCAATCGCGTTCTCATCGCCAGCGGCATTGGTGGATTTGCCACCTGCCTCTGCGCCGACCTCGCGCCGAGCGGAGCGGTCATCCTCGCTAACGCCGGTCATCTCCCGCCGTGGTGCCGCGGAGAAGAAGTTACCTCGTCGGCGAGCCTTCCTCTCGGACTCTCGTCAGCAGAGCACTATCCGGAAACCCCGCTGAACCTCGCTCCCGGCGACGCGCTCACGTTCCTCTCCGACGGAGTCGTCGAAGCCCGCAACACCACCGGCGAGCTCTTCGGTTTTGAGCGCACCCAGGCCATCATCGGGCAATCACCGCGCCAAATTGCCCACACCGCCCAGGCCTTTGGTCAGAACGACGACATCACTATCCTGAGCGTTACTCGTCAGCCCGTTGCTGCATCGACGACGCAGATCGCGCCAGCCCCCGCCTCCCTGGGATAGCCGAAAGTTTCACGTATCCTGCCGCTCGCATCACCCCAACCTAAAATTGGTGGTATACGTTTTCCCGGGGCACTTCTCCCAAAATTCGGGTGGCTCGCGCAACGCAAAAAAAAGGATGGGCATGAAAACAGGAATCAATCTCGGACGGATGTCGGTATTGGCGCTCACACTGATCGGCCTTACGTTGACGATGACGCAAAAAGCCGACGCCGCTCCGCCGAGACCGAAAGGTCCGTGTGACGTTTACGCCGCAGCCGGCGACCCCTGCGCGGCCGCCCACAGCACTACCCGCGCCCTCTACGCCTCGTACCATGGTCCGCTCTATCAGGTCCTGCGCCAGTCCGACGGCAAGAAACTCGACATCCGCGTCGTCGAGCCGGGTGCCGATGCCGGCGGATACGCCGACGCGGCCGCACAGGATAAGTTCTGCGCCAACACTTATTGCTGGATCACCACCATCTACGACCAGTCCCCCAGGCACAACGACCTCACCCAGGCGCCTCGTGGCGGATTCAGCGGCCCCGCCCTGGGCGGCCTCAATAACCTGCCCGTCGCCGACATGGCGCCGGTCACCGTGATGGGGCACAAGGTCTACGGAGTCTTCATTGAGCCTGGCATGGGCCTTCGCGTCGATGACGTGAAGGGCACCGCGGTCGACGATCAGGCCGAGGGCCAGTACTGGGTCATTAACGGCCACCACTTTAACGCCGGCTGCTGCTTCGATTACGGCAACGCCGAAATCGACAGCCGCGATGACGACAACGGCACCATGGAGACCGCGTACTTCGGCGACGCCGGTCCGTGGTTCCACGGCACCAAAACCGGTCCCTGGATCATGACCGACCAGGAAAACAACCTCGTCGGCTGCGTCAATCCCGACGGAAACAAGCTCTGCGCCACACTGCCCAACATTACCTGGCGATTCGTTACAGCGATAGCCAAAGGCGAACCGCACCACTGGACCTCCATGGGCGGCGACGCACAGCAGGGCGACCTGGCCGTCATGTTCAGCGGCGGCCGCGTCAACTCTAGCTACGACCCCATGCGTAAGCAGGGCGCCATCCTTCTCGGCAACGGCGGCGATAACAGCAACAGCTCGCAGGGCACCTTCTACGAAGGCGCAATGACCGAAGGCGGCACCTTCCCCACCGACGCCACTGACCAGCAGGTGCAGGCCAATGTCGTCTCGGCGGGATACGCGCCGCCGATGCTGGCGCTCGCGCCTGCCTCGGCAACCGCAACTCCACCAGGATTGCAGACCTTCACTCCAGGCTCCTCGCAGGACACCACTGTCACCTTCACGAATACGACCTCGGCCCCGGCCTCCAACCTCCGCGTCACCCTCGCTCTGCCCAACCGGCAGTGGTCTTCTCAGGCCAGCGGCACCAGTGAGGCATCAAAGACTTTCGCCGATCCCGTCGCGCCCGGCGCCAGTGTGAGCGCCACTTTCAAAGTCACCTCCGGCCCAGCCGCTTTCAATGGCGACCTCATCGCCAACGCGTCGTGGAGCAACTCCAACGGCGGTCACCAGTTCGGGTCCATCGCCGAGAAGGTCCGCAACGTCACACCCATCCGCATCAACGAATTCCGCATCACCAGCGGTCCGCCTAACAACCCAACCGACTCGTTCATCGAGCTCTACAACGCCGGCACGCGCAGCGTCGACCTTTCCAACTGGACCCTCACCGAGCACCCGACCCAGCAAGCCAGCTTCTCGACCATCAAAATTCCCGCTGGCGCCAAACTTGATGCCCGCGGCTTCTATCTGCTCGGCCTTGCCAACTCCGGCCTCGTCGCGCCCGCGCGCGCCGGCGACACGGCCCTTCACGTCAGGAGCACCACCGGCATTTCTGCCGGCGATACCATCACCATCGGCGAAGGCCCCAGCGCGGAAACTCGCAAAGTCGCCTCCGTCGGCACAGCAGCTCCCAACAATACGACGGTCTTCCAGCCTCTTCCCGACGGCCCCATCACCGTTCCCGCCGGCTCGACCAACCTCCCTGTCTACCGCACCACCGGCATCGCGGTGGGCCAAAAAATCGCGCTCGGCTACGGTGCCTCCTTCCCTGCGGTTGACAGAACCGAGGAGCACTACGAGATTGTCACGGTCACAGCAATCGGCAAAGCCGGTACGCAGGCGTACCTTGCCGCCGACGCGCCCGCTGGCGCCACCAACCTTAAAGTCACCTCCGTCGCCAACATCTCCGCCGGCGACAAGATCCGGCTCGACATCGACAGTAAAGGCCACGGCATCGAGATCGTCACGGTGAAAAATGTCGGCACCCCCACCCGGCGCACCGATCTTGCAGCGGATGCAGCCGCCGGCGCCACCAGTATCAAGGTGCGCAATGCCCGTGGACTCGCAACAGGCGACAAGGTAACCCTCGGATCCACTGCGCATTCCACTACCGTCACCATCACCGCCCTCGGCGCTCCGGGTCGCGGCGGCGTGAGCCTCGACGTTTCACCCGCGCTCGACCAGGCCTACACCGTGAACGAGCAAGTCATTACTCCCGGCACCGGACTTGATCTGGCCGCTCCGCTGCGCTTCACCCACGCGTCCAACCTTCCCTTCGCCGATCGCGGAACGGGCATCACCTTCGCGCCCGCAACGGCCTTCGCCCACGCAAGCAACGAGCCCATTCAGGCCCTGGGCACCGGCATCACTCTCGATCGCCCGCTCACCGGCAGCTACGCAATCGACGCTGTCGTCCGCGACGCAGCCGTCACCACCGCGGGCTATCAGGGCACACCAACACCCAACCAGTGGTTCGGCGGCCCGGCGCTTTCCACCAATGTTCCTTTCTTCGACTTCACGATCACTCTCGACGCGGGCAGCATAGTGCTGCGCGATGCCGCCGGCCTCGTCGTCGACAGCCTCAACTACGGTGGCCTCGTCGATCCATGGGCCGCCCAGGGTTATCAGGCCACTTCCGGTCCTGAGGAACGCGGCTGCTTCGTTACCGCGCCGGGCTCAGGCCTGGGCCCATTCGGTTCCGCTCCCGAGTTCAATATCAGTTCCGGCCGTTTCCCTGACGGCGCCGATTCCAGCAGCAACTGCGCCGACTTTGTCACCGCGCCGGCCACCGCTCTCGCCGCCGCGGCTACCAGGGGCGCCACCAATATTAAGGTCACCAACGTCGCGAACTTTGCCACGGGTCAGACGATTCGCATCGACGCCGGCGCCAATCTCGAGACCGCCGTCATCGCCACCGTCGGCACACCAGGCGCTACTTCTGTGCGCACGGCTGTCGACGCTGGTGCAACCACCATCCCCGTCGGCAGCGCTGCAGGGTTCACCGACGGCGAGACCATTACGCTCGACAGCGGCGGCAATCAGGAGACAGCCGTCGTCGACTCGGTGAACCGGAGAGGCCCCGCGTCCATCACCGTCGCCGCGCCGCTCGCCCATGCGCATGCCGTCGCCGCCGAGGTTTCCGGCAGCGGCATCACCCTCACCAACGCCTTAACGCGGGATCATGCAGCCGCCGTTACGGTCACCGGCAACGTCGCCACACCAGGCGCGCCCAACCAGTACGACAAGCCATCCCACTGACGCCGCCTCACGAAGTTTCTACGCGCTAACAGGAGAAGGGAATTCAGGAGAAGGGAATTCAGTGTGACGCGGGAGCCAAAGCCGGAACGCAGGACCGAACTGAACCAGCACGAACGGGAGCCAAAGCCGGAACGCAGGACCGAACTGAATCAGGACGGAACGTGAGCCAAAGCCGGAACGCAGGACCGACACCGAACTGAAGCCAGGACCGGAGTGAAGTCAGGAATCAACTAAAGCTGAACCCGAAACCGCAACCCAGGACCGCCCCTAAAACCCAACCGCCCCAAAACCCAACCGGACCCAAAAACCC
>DATAZC010000112.1:0-4419 GCA_036272255.1 Acidobacteriaceae bacterium
ACGCGATACATCTCGGGCTGCATGACCTGCAGGTGTCCTCCCGGCGAACTCTGGATGAATTCGTTGTCCCACACCGCCTCCGGGTGCTGTTTGCGCAACCGGTCGGTGAGAGCACGGAGCTCCTGTTCGGCGGCTTTCGCCGTGACGCCGGGCGCAAGCCGACCCCACATGCGGATGCTGGAAGCTGTCCAGTCGGTGAGCACATGGCTGCCTTCGATGAGATAGGGCTGCTGCGCGATGGGGATCCAGAGGTCGGGATGCTGGCCGCCGAGGGAGGCAAAATCGTACGGCGTGACTCCGACGATGGTGACGGGCTTGCGGTTGATGCGGATCACGCGACCGATGACGGAGGGATCGCCGTTGAAACGCCGCTGCCAAAGCCCGTAGCTGAGAACGACGACGGGCTGCGCGGCGACGGAGTTGTCGACCGCCGGATCCAGAAGACGCCCGTATGCGGCGCGCGTGCCGAGTTCGCGGAAGTAGTTGGGTGTGACGAAGGAAGCGCTTGTGGTCTGCAGGTCGTCATCCATCTGCATGGGCGGTACACCGAGCACGGCAATGGCCGCCGACAGAGTTCTGGCGTGATTGCGGTAAAAGACGAAAGACGGGTAGGCCATCTCGCTGGTGTAGGCGTTTGGCGAGCGCCGCTCCAGCCGCACGAGCGATGCGGGATCGCGTACCGGCAGCGGCTTGAGGGCGACCATATCGAAGAGGCTGAAGACCGAGATATTGACGCCGATACCGATGGCGAGTACGAGCACCATCATGAGGGTGAATCCCGGGGCGCGGACGAGAATGCGCGTTCCATAACCGAGGTCCTGACCCAGCCGATCGAGCCAGGTCCATCCCCAGGCTTCCCTGGACTGCTCGCGAATCCGAAGCAGATTGCCGAAGTTATTGTGCCCGGCGCGTGCCGCCATCTCGCGGTGGAACTCCATGTCGGCCTCGAGCTCAGCATCGAGGCGCCGGCGATTGAAGAGATAAACAATGCGACGCCAGAGCTCGCCCATGGTGTTCTCCTATGCAGTGCGAAGAATGTTCTGAATTGCGTGCGTGATTCGGTCATAGCCGGCGAGCTCGTCTTTCAGCTGCGCTCGGCCCGCCGGGGTGAGGCGGTAAAAACGAACCTTGCGGTTGGTTTCCGAAATACCCCACTCCGCCGTGACCCAGCCTTTCACCAGCATCTTCTGAAGCGTGGGATAGAGGAGTCCCTCTTCCACAGCCAGCACTTCGCTGGAGAGGAGATGAATGCGCTGCGCGACCGCATAACCATGCAAGGACCCGGATTGAAGGATGCGCAGGATCAGCATGGGAAGCGCTCCAGGAGGCATCCCGTCTTTAGGCCTAATTCTCATAGGCATAAAATAATTATGTATATAGACATCGTCAATAGAAATCTTGGTTTTCTCCCGAAGAGGGTCACCGTTACGGGCTGTTCCGGAAGAGATATCCGAGCGGCCTCTCAGAACCGCTTTGAAATTGCGGTGGCGCGGGCTGATCTGCGGTCGTGACATTACTATGGCGTGGGGGCTTGATGGGATGGCGATGGATCGCCGTGGGTTTCTCCAACTGCTGAGTGCCGGAGCGGCGTCGGCCGCGTTTCCTGCGAGCATTGCGCGGGCGCTGGAGATTCCGGCGAACCATGCGACGGGGACGATTGCCGATGTGGAGCACATTGTCTTCCTGATGCAGGAGAACCGGTCGTTCGATCACTACTTTGGAACGCTGCGCGGGGTGCGGGGCTTTAGCGATCCGCGGGCGGTGCGGCTGCCTTCGGGCGATCCGGTATGGCAGCAGCCGGATGAGACGAACGCGGACGGATATGTGCTTCCGTTTCATCCACCTGCTCCAAAATCGAGCGACGCGGGATTGGGGCTGACGTTTCTCGAAGACCTGGCGCATGACTGGACATCGACACACGCGGCGTGGAACCGGGGCAGATACGACCACTGGATTCCGAGCAAGGGCCCGGTGACGATGGCGCACCTGACGCGCAGCGATATTCCGTTTCACTACGCGCTGGCCGATGCGTTTACGGTGTGCGACGCGTACTACTGCTCGCTGCTGGGGCCGACGGACCCGAACCGCTACCACATGTGGACGGGCTGGGTGGGCAACGATGGCAAGGCGGGCGGCCCGGTAGTGGGCAATGAAGAGAGCGGATACGGCTGGACCACGTATCCGGAGCGGTTACAAAAAGCGGGAGTGAGCTGGAAGGTCTACCAGGACGCGGGGCTGGGGCTGGATGCGGCGGGGAAGTGGGGGCAGGCAGAGGATCCATACATCGGCAACTATGGCGACAATGCGCTGCTGTACTTCCACCAGTATGAGAATGCGGGGAAGCGTTCGCCGCTGTCGAAGCGGGCGAAGACGGGAACGCACATCGCAAAGGGCGGGACGCAAATCGCCAGGGCCGAAGCGCTCTTCGAGATATTTGCGGCGGATGTGAAACGGAACCGGCTGCCGCAGGTGTCGTGGGTGGTGGCGCCGGAGGCATACTCGGAGCATCCCAACTGGCCGGCGAATTATGGGGCGTGGTACGTGGCGCAGATTCTGGATGCGCTGACCGCGAATCCCGAGGTGTGGAGCAGGACCGTGTTCTTCCTGATGTTCGACGAGAACGATGGCTTCTTCGACCACATGGTGCCACCCATGCCTCCGGCCACACGGGCGCAGGGACTTTCGACCGTGGCGACGACGAACGAGATCTATCCGGGGAATAAGGAGTATCCGAGTGGGCCGTATGGGCTGGGCGTGCGGGTGCCGATGCTGGTGATCTCGCCGTGGAGCAAGGGCGGCTGGGTGAACTCGCAGGTCTTCGATCACACGTCGCTGCTCCGGTTTGTGGAGCAGCGCTTCGGCGTGCAGGAGTCGAACATCACACCGTGGCGGCGCGCGGTGGCGGGCGACCTGACATCGGCGTTCGATTTCAAGACGCCGAATGCAGTGGTGACGCGGTTGCCGAGTACGGTGGCGTATCGGCCTCCGGACAATGAGCGACACCCCGACTACAAACCCGCGCCGCCGGCCGAGCAATCGATGCCGGTGCAGGAGCCGGGCGGACGGCCGGCGCGGGCGCTGCCGTATAACCTGCAGGTGGACGCGCAGGTGGATCGTGTGGGAGGCGCCGTGGCGCTGACCTTCCGCAATGCGGGCGCGGCGGCGGCGGTCTTCCACGTGCGTGCCGATCCGGAGTCCGCGGGAGGACCGTGGAGCTACACCGTTGGGCCGGCCAGTGAGTTGAGCGACAGGTTCGTCTTCGATGTGGCCAGCGGATCTGGCTACGACCTTGCCGTGTATGGGCCGAATGGATTCTTGCGCGCGTTCCAGGGGAGTGCCGCGGGAAATCCCGCAGCCCAGCTCGAGGTGACTACGGAGTACAACATCCTCCGCTCGCGCGACGGCGTTCTTACCAGTGGCATCGATCTGAAACTGCGCAACACGGGCGCCGCAGCATGCGAGGTGAGCATTCTGAACGGCTACACGCAAGGGACGGAGACGGTGACGGTGCCCGCGGGCGGGAGCGTTATCCGGCATTGGCCGCTGGAAGCGAGCGCAGGTTGGTATGACGCAATGGTGGGGGTTCGTGCGGACGCCATGTTTCAGCGGCACATTGCGGGGCATGTGGAGACGGGAAGCGACAGCGCGACGGATCCGGCAATAGGAAAGGCTTAACAGCGAAGCCTTAACGCGGGTTTCATACGTGCTGCGTCAATCTGATCGGATGCAACGGCAGAGGAGCGTCAATTTGGCACAAGGTAATCCGGTTGAGATGCATAAAAGACGAAACGCCTCTTTTCTGGTTGCTTGTGCCTTCACGGTTGCGATGCTCTGGTCGACGGTGCTCACTATCGACGGACAGGCTCTACATCCATCCGTCCCGTTTACTGCGCCGAGTCTCACCTCGGACCAGATTGTGGAACGCATGGTTGAGCGCAATGCGCAGCGGGCAAAACAGCTTCGAGGCTATACCGACGAACGCCATTACACCGTGACCTATCACGGCATCCCGCGGAGCGTCACCGCCGCGATGGTAGTGGAGGCCACCTATGAGGCACCGTCCACCAAGAAGTTCCAGATTCTTTCTTCGACGGGACCCAAGCTGATTATCAATCAGGTGCTGAAGAGGCTGCTGGAGAGTGAAGAAGATGCAGCAAAGAACCCCGACCGTACGGCTCTTACCAGCGCCAACTATAGCTTTACCCTTCTCGGCACGGATGAGGTCAGAGGCCGGCACTGTTACGTGTTCCATGTGGATCCGAAGCGCGATAACAAGTTCCTCTACCGCGGCAAGGTGTATGTCGACGCAGAGGACTTCGCGGTCACGCAGATTGCAGTGGAGCCTGCGAAGAATCCGTCGTTCTGGATCAGGAAAACCCGGATCGATCACGTGTACAAGAAGACCGGGCAGTTCTGGCT
>DATAZC010000113.1:0-1789 GCA_036272255.1 Acidobacteriaceae bacterium
CCCGCCTTCTGCAGCCGATCCAGCGCCACCGTCACACCCCCGCTGCTTAGGCCCGTCCATGTCGCCAGTCGGCCGGGCGTGGCCGGTCCGTTGAGCTGCAGCATATAGATCATCTGCATATCGGTCAGGCTCAGTCCAACCTTCTCGGCGGCCTGCGTATTGAAAAAAATTACGCTAGCGATGAACTTACGTATTTCAAACACGACAAGATCCGCCGCGGTGACCGGAGCGGGAACCGTCGTGAGAATGCCATCCATTCCCCCGGCGGCCCGGCGCGATTCTGCTTTCACAGCCCGCGATTTTGCTTTGACAGCCATAGACAGCTTGATCCTTTTGTCTTATCCTCCATATATCTTATTTAATAAGATATATGGAGGATAAGCGAAATGGCTACTGCAGTAAAAGCTTACAAGGGATTGGGAATGGAGGGCGGCGTGGCTCGCTGGTACGACCGCACCACGCGAAAGGACATGCCGGAGATGAAGGCTTTGGCGGCGCGCATCGCGGCGATTGTTCCAGCCGAAGGTTCCGTATTGGAGGTCGCACCGGGACCGGGTTTTCTCTCGATCGAGCTTGCAAAACGCGGCTTGCAGGTCCGCGCCGTGGACATCAGCAAGACTTTCGTGGAGATCGCCCGCCACAACGCCGCGGCCGAAGGGGTGAAGGCGCGTTTTCAACTGGGGAACGCCGCCGCGTTGCCACTGGACGACGCAAGCGTGGACTTCGTCGTCTGCCGTGCTGCATTCAAGAACTTCACGGAACCGGTAAAGTCGCTGGCAGAGATGCGCCGTGTGCTGCGTCCAGGGGGGACCGCATTGCTCATCGACCTGCGCCGCGACGTCTCCTTTGGCGACATTCGGCAATACATCAACCACCTCGGCGTGAACCTGCTGAACCGCTGGTTCATGATGCTCGTCTTCCGCGGCATGTTGATCAAACGCGCATATCCGATCGAAGCGATCCGTCACATGGCCATCGAAGCCGGCTGGCCCGCGCCGCAAATCGAAACCTCGCCCGTAGGATTCGAAGCCCGGCTGGTGAAGTAGTGGCGATCCTCGCCTTCAGGCAAACCTGCCTCGCCGAAGGAGCTAGCAACTGCCGCAATCCTTCGGCGAGCCAGGTCTCATAGTCATCGCTTGCTCATCCGCAAGCTCTCCCAGCTGCCATCCATCGTCCATCCGCCATCCACCGGCAGCGCCTGCCCGTTGATAAATCCGCTCAGCCCCGGATCGGTGAGAAACGCTATCGCCTGCGCGACATCATTCGGCGAGGCGAATCGCCCCATCGGATTGCGTCCGGTGATGTCGGCATCGGAGTAGGTTCCTCGCGCCTGATCCGCTGCGTCCATCTCCGTCTTCACCCATCCCGGACACACCGCATTGCAGCGGACACCGCGGCCGCCCCACTCGGCAGCCAGCGTGCGCGTCAACCCAATCAATCCATGCTTTGAGGCGTTGTACGCCGAGCGGTCGCTCACACCCATCAATCCCGCGATCGACGACACGTTGACAATGCTTCCAGAGCGCTGCTTCAGCATCATCGCGCCAAACTGCTTTGCCAGCACAAACGGCGCCACCAGATTCACTTCCATCACGCGCCGGAAATCCTGGACTTCCATCGTCTCCGCCGACGTGATGAAACTGATCCCGGCGTTGTTGACCAGCGCATCCACGCGCTCCCAGCGCTTCGCCACCATCCGGGCAGCACGAATCACTACGCCTTCGTCGGAGATATCGCCAAGAAACTCCGTCGCGTCTGCACCAGCGGAGCGAACCGCCGCCAGCGTCGC
>DATAZC010000114.1:0-3172 GCA_036272255.1 Acidobacteriaceae bacterium
TGTGGAAAATCTGTCAAGAGGCGGACCCACAATCCAAAGTAATAACCCATGACTTACAACGACTTACAAACCAAAATCCGCCAACAAATTTGGCAGGTTTACTCCGCTAACCTGGTATTCTGATAATAGCGGCAAAGAAAAGATTTTTGCCTCGCTAAGTCAGCCTCCAGCAGCCCGCCCAGCGCGGGCTTTTTCTGTGCCCGCCGGCCATCCGCTGATCTTCATTTTCCCCAAAGGGGGCCATACGGACTGGAATCGCGTGGGCCTTTTTTTGGGTCGCGGCACAACTGCAAGGCTTGCGGAAAAAATTGTCGCCGCAATGCCACCACGTTTGTCGTGCCATCAGGAAGTTCAGATCCATGTGGCTTGAGCCACGGAGGGTTTTGTTCCATGGTCGGTAGCAGTCCTGCCCAACATTACGAGCAACGCCCGTGTTCTGCCTGCTCCCCGCTCCCTGCTGCCTGCTGCCTGCTCCCCCGCTCCCTTGCCACATATGCCGCATTCGCGACCACGAATGCGGCATTCGTGGTCACCAACCCGGCATTCCAGTCACGAATGCCGCATTTCCGTTCCGTTCCGCAACTGCCTCGTACTCAATCATCGGAGCCCTTCGCGGACAGCAATGCGGCACTGGCGGCCACAAGTGCAGCATTCGGCGCCTCCTCCCAGGTGCTTTGCTCACCTCACTTGCCGCAGTCACCAGGGTAACTCCTCGCGTAAGTCAAACAAAACAACTCACCGGTCCCCCCGGTAGGGGAGGTAGCCCAGCCCGACCCGCATGTGATGCAGGATAGGATTCGGCACCGTGATCGCCAGGCACATGCCTAAAATTCCGTGCGCCAGCGCCAGCGTGTAGAGGTTCCGATACCGCAAAAACAGCGCGCACGAAACCGCGCCCCAAACCAGCGTCAGCACCATCAGCACCGGGTTCGGAACGTGCGCCAAGGCGAACAGCACCGCCGACAAAGCAATCGCCGGCCCGCGCCGCATCCCGAGTCGCAGCAGCCGCGACAGAACGTAAATCTGCAGCATGAACTGCTGCATCAGCGCCCACAGCGCATAGCCCCAGACGTGGGGGATCGCGGGCCGTGGCCCGTAGAGGCGGTGCGGCGTGCCGAGATGCTTCGCCACTGCGACGCCGGCAAAGAAAATTACGACGGAGGTAAGAACGATCCAGAGGGAAGGCAGCAAACCGCGGAACCCGAGCCCATGCGTCTCGAGTTCCTCGCGCCGCAGAATCGCGGTGGCGGCGATCCACGCAAAAGCGACCCAGTACAGCACGCGCTGCGCAGGATTCGGCGTCCAGAGGGTGGCAAGGATGAGGCCGTAGCCGATGATGAGTTCGAAGCGGTCGAAAGTGCGGGGTGAGGGGCGCACAGCTTCAGGTTAAAGGGAACTGCGAGTTGTTAATTCTTAATGGCTGGTGGTGCGATTCTCAGCCGGGTGGCTCGCATCGGTGGTTCGAGGTGCAGTTCCAGCCTTCTTCTTCGGTGTCGCCTTGGCTCGCGACCTCGACTTCGAGGTCCTGGGCGATGTAGCGTTCGCCCTCGCGCCCTGCCGTTGCCGAAAATGGGCGTGTCACGGGGTATTCTTGCGCACCTCAATGTCTACTGGGTCTTGTTGGGCTTCGCTTGGTAAACTCTCGCGCGGGGGAAGCAATTGGCCATGAAAACGGATGCGTCAGACAGCTCATTCTCTGCTGCACGCGAAGCAAAGGAATACCTGATCGGGCGCATCGTTGCGCAGGCAGAGCAGGACGGTGTAGAGCTGTCAGAAATTGAGCGGAAGATGCTGTATTTCTCCGAGACTGCCTGGACGTTGCCCGACATGGCAGAGGTGAGCGGGAAATTCGATCAGGACCACAACCAGGAGGCGTATGAGGCGAAGATTGCCGAGGTTGTGCACAATTTCCACGAGACAGCAGGAGAGGATGATGAAGAAACCTGGAACCAAGCGAGCGAGGCACTCAGCTCGGAGGATCATTATCTCCTTGTGCTGATCAATCCGAGGCTGACGCGAGGCCGAACACGACCACAGGGCAGTCTGGTGGTGCCGTTTCTGATCGGCGCGGGGATCGCTGTGTTGGCGGCAATTGGATACTGGATCTTCACGAGATTCCAGTAAGAAGCGAGGCCGAACAGAAAGGGGATCCTTGCGGATCATCCCTTTCTGCTCGCTGCCTTACTGCAGCAGCGTTCCGGTTTCCGGCTCCGCCTTCAATTCTTCCGGCGGAATCACGACGGCCGCGGCAACGCGGTCGCCCTCTTCGAGGTTCAGCAGCTTCACACCCTGCGTCGAGCGCCCAGCTGCACGAACCGTCGTCGTGTCGATGCGGATGATCTTGCCGTACTGGCTGATCACGATCAGCTCCGAGGTTTCATCCACCAGCTGGATGCCGACCACTTTGCCGTTGCGCGCCGTGGTCTTGACGTTGATCACGCCTTTGCCGCCGCGGGTTTGCAGCCGGTATTCCTCGACATCGGTCCGCTTGCCGAAGCCGGCTTCCGTGACCGAGAGAATGCGCGCCGTTTCGCCTTCTTTTGACTTCGGCGTGACCGCCATGCCGACCACGTAGTCGTTTTTGCCGAGGTCGATACCGCGTACGCCGTAAGCAGGACGACCCATCGAGCGGACGTCTTCTTCGCCGAAACGGATGGCCATGCCATCGTGCGTGGCGAGGAACACGATCTGTTGTCCGTCGGTGACGCGGACCGCGACCAGCTCATCGTCTTCGTCGATGCCGATCGCGATGATGCCGCGCGCCATCACGTTGGAGAAGTCCTTCAGCTCGGTCTTCTTCACCGTGCCTTTGCGCGTGGCGAAGAAGATGTGTTTGCCCTCTTCTTCAAGGTTGCGCACCGGCAGAATGTTGCGCACGGTTTCACCCGGCTGCAGGCTCAGCAGGCTGGCCATGGATTTGCCTTTGCCCGCCGCGCCTACGTCGGGGATTTCGTAGACCTTGAGCCAGTACACACGGCCCTTGTTGGTAAAGCAAAGGAGGTAAGCATGCGTCGAGTCGACAATCAACTGTGTGACGAAGTCCTCCTCACGCGTCTTCATGCCGAGACGCCCTGTGCCGCCGCGCCGCTGCTGCCGGTACGTCGAGATCGGCGTCCGCTTCAGGTAGCCGGAGTGCGAAACCGTGACCGCGACCTGCTCATCGGCGATCAGG
>DATAZC010000115.1:0-1871 GCA_036272255.1 Acidobacteriaceae bacterium
CGTCTGCGAGCGGCAAAAAAAGTATATCCCAGCAACCTTCACGCACTGCGCTATCCTCAGGCTGCGTATGGACTTGCTTCCATCCAGCGTAACTTCGCCCTATATGCAGATGTGGAAGCTCGTGCTCGCATACGACGGCACGGACTTTCACGGCTGGCAGATACAGCCCGGCCTTCAAACCATCCAGGGTGAACTTGCCGCGGCCATTGAGCGTGTCTGCGGCGAGCGCACGCTTCCCCAGGGCTCGGGCCGGACCGACGCGGGGGTGCATGCGCTGGCGCAGGTCGCGTCCGTCGTGCTCGCGTCGCCGATCCCGGCGCCAAACCTTCTGCGCGCCCTCAACCGGACGCTTCCGCCCTCGATCCGCGTGATCGAAGCCATACACGCGCCCGCGGACTTCCATGCCAGGCACTCCGCCGTCAGCAAGCAATACGAGTACCGCATCTTTCGCGGCGAGATGTGTCCCCCGCAACTGGCCCGCTATGTCTATGCCCTGGCGTGGCCGCTGGATATCGCCGCGATGCAGCAGGCCGCACCGCTGGTGCTGGGCACGCACGATTATTCTTCCTTCGCCGCCGCCGACCCCGACCGCACCGCCCGCATGGCTGTGAATGCAGAGATAGACAATGTACGCACAGTGACACATTCCGCCTGGCGCGAGCATGACGATCTGCTGGTCTACACCGTGCGCGGCGACGGATTCCTCCATCACATGGTGCGCAACCTGGTAGGAACCTTTCTCGAGATCGGTCGCGGACAACGCAGCGCCACCGATCTGCCGCAGCTTCTTGCCTCCCGCAATCGCATGGCTGCGGGAGCAACAGCCCCGGCGCGCGGACTCTTTCTGCACTCGGTCAGCTACCCGGAGAGCGGTGCTACGCTTGGCTAGCGCTGTTTTCCCAAAGACTCCGATGCAGTCGTTTCTTTCCCTCAATCCTCTCGGTCAGGTGCCCCAGCTTGCCGCGCAACGGCGAGTCCACCAGGCCTTTCGCTGGCTTCACCTGCATGATGGATTGCTGCTGGACTGGCAGCGGACGCTGGTCAGTATTCCCGCTCCGCCCTTTGGAGAAGCTTCGCGCGCAGCATGGCTGCTGGAGCAGTTCCGTGCACTCGGGCTCGACGAAGCGGGCATCGACGAAGAAGGGAATGTCCTCGGGCTGCTTCCTGCTTCCAGCGCAACCACACCGAATCTCACAAACGGTCAACGCGCGGTCGTGCTTTCCGCGCACATCGACACTGTCTTCCCGGAAGGAACAGATGTCACTCCCGAGACCAGCGGAACGCGGCTGATCGCGCCCGGCGCCTGTGACAATGCCGCCGGCGTCACTGGTCTGCTGGCCATTGCCGCGGCCCTTATGGATGCATCGATCACGCTGCCCTGCCCGGTGCTCTTCGTGGGCAACGTAGGCGAAGAGGGCGAAGGCGACCTGCGCGGCATGCGCTACCTCTATCAACGCTCGCCCTGGCGTGACCGCATTGCGGCTCACATCGTGCTGGACGGCGCAGGCCACGAGGTCGCGGTGACCGAAGCGCTTGGCAGCCGGCGCTTTCTCGCTACTGTGACCGGCCCGGGCGGCCACTCCTGGACGGATGCCGGCGCGCCCAATCCGATCGCCATCCTCAGCCACGCCATCGCCGCGCTTACCGCAGCCGAGCCCCCGCGCGAGACGCGCACCACGCTCAACGTCGGCACCATCGAGGGCGGCAGCTCCGTCAACGCAATCCCGGAGCGCGCCAGCGCGCGCTTCGATCTGCGATCCACCTCCGCCGATGAACTGGTCTGCCTGGAAGTCGAACTGCATCGCGCGATTGAGGACGCGGTGCTGGCCGCGAATGCCGCAACGGCGGAGCAGCGCAAACGCAAGCTCAGC
>DATAZC010000116.1:0-2176 GCA_036272255.1 Acidobacteriaceae bacterium
GCACATCCTTCTCACCCTTCACCCGCTCCAGATACGGATACCGCTGCCCACCGTGGTAGTCGATCTTCAGCACCTTGAAGTAAGAAGTATTCGACACAATGAACTCAATCGGCCCAGTCTTTTCCGCAGTGACGCCCTGCTGGCCCGAGCCTTCCTTCGCATCGTCAATCGCGTTCTTCAACAGCTCATCCTGGTAAGCGCGCCCATTCACCGCAACGATCTGCATGTCGGGCCCGAACCCCGCCTTGTCCCCGAGCGAGCCCACCAGCACATCGCTCACCTTGCCGCCATCGCCAATCTTCAGCCCCAGCGACCACCACGCATTCACTCCGCCGCGCTCATCCGCCGTCGTGTACGGCGTCTCCTTGTCGCTGTAAGCTAGCCGCCAACCGCCATTCGTAATCCCGCCCAGCGGCGCGTGATCCTGTTTCGTCGTGAGCCGCTCGTGCAGGAACGCCGCCCAGTCATACGGCACAACCGCATTCAGGTTCTCGACCACGTCCTCGAAGGTGTACGGCACCACCTTCGGCGCTGTGTCGCCGCCCAGCCCGTGCGGCGCGAGATCGCCGCTTGGGTTATAGAATCGCGCGCAGAAATCATTCAAACTCTTCTTCCCGCCGCTCTGCTTGCGAATGATCGTGTCCGCCTCCAGCCAGATCAACTCGCCTTCCGGGTAGTAATCGACGTTGCGTCGCCAGTTATCCCAGCCGTCGCCCGCGTCATTCATGGTCTGCGCGGCGACCGCCGTATCACTCAGATCGCGCCAGGTACGGCCCGGTCGCTCGTCAAGCGTTGCGGCGCTCAGCGCCAGCGCATCGCGATACTGTTCCGGAGTCCAGATGCCACTGCGCGCCGTCAGCACATCGCCCAGATACTCCGTCAGCCCCTCGTACACCCACAGCAGGTCGCCCTTCATCGGCACCTGATAGTTCGGTGTTGCCAGCCCGGCCGGGCGGCGATACTTGCCATTCCACGAGTGCGTGAACTCGTGCGGCAGCAGCCCGCCGGTCACCAGCTCCAGGTTCGGGTCAAGGAAGGTCTTCTCCGGGACGCGATCGTCGCTCGATTGATGATGCTCTAACCCGAAATGCGCCACCTGGTCGCTCAGCGTCATCAGGAAACGGTAGCTGCCATAGTGACGTGACTTATAGAGCGCTCCGGTTTCGCGCACCAGGTTATTGAAGGCGCCCAACAGCTCCGGCTTGATCTCCAGATCTTCCGGCCCATCCGCCGCCACATCCAGATAGTGCTTCGGCGTCACCTCCGGCGCCAGCGGCCATTCGCGAAAGTAGCGCCCGGTCAGCAGCGGCGAATCCACCAGTTGCTCCAGCGACACCGTCTCGAAGGCGGGATCGTACGAATCACCACTCGTCTTCGTCAGCGCCGTCCCGTACTGCCAGCCCTGCGGAATCTTCGCCGACGGCGTCACCATCACGTCACTGGCGTTCGCGCCATCGGGATAAAGGACAACCGTGTTCCAGCTCACCATCGCCAGGCTCGCGCTGGTCGAAGCGCCGGCGGAGAAGCCGTTGGGCGAAGCCGTCGCCAGAAAATCCAGCTTGATCTTCAACTCCGTCGCACCCGCCGGCACGTCGATGTGGAAGGCAAACATATCCACGTCATCGCGCCGCCACGAAATCGGCTGCCCGTTCGCCGTAATAACGATCCCAGTCAGATCGTCGATCGGCCCCGTCGGCCCATGCTCGCCCGGGATCCATTTCGGATAGACCAGCGTGTGCGCGCCCGGCGTGATCGGCATCGTCTCCACCGCATGCAGGATCTTGCGCGGGGCATCCGTCACATCCACATTGAGCTGGATGGGTTGGGCAGTGGATTGCGCGTGGACAGCGGCGAGTAAAACCAGAAAAGCAGCTGGAAGAAGAGAACGAAAGTCACAACGACGCATAGATCTCCTGAACGGCAGTGCTCGCCAGTGTAATGGCTCCGGGGCCTCGTGCGCGCGATGCTACACTCCTGCCATGCCGCGAGGCTTCTTCCTCACATTCGAAGGGCTCGATGGCTCGGGTAAGTCCACACAGTTGCGCAAGCTGCATGAATGGCTCGTCCGCCGCAACGAGGACGTCGTCACCACTCGCCAGCCTGGCGGCACGCACCTCGGCGATCGCATCCGCAGCCTGCTGCTGGACTCGCGCCGCAACTCGCTCGACCCGCGCGC